>NZ_JBHEBG010000002.1:0-169462 GCF_046557915.1 Spongiimicrobium sp. 3-5 | reverse complement strand
GCAGTTTGAACCGTATGGAATAAATTTGAAAAGGGAAGAAACTGCTCCAGCAGTTTTGAGCTTTATGGTAAGGTGTGGATCCCAGGGAAAACCGAAGGTAATCCCTCTTTCTCCGCTTAGCGCAAAGCTCGATATCCGATAAGGATATCGGGCTTTTTCAATTTTATAGAATGGGCAAACGCAGTTTGAACCGTATGGAATAAATTTGAAAAGGGAAGAAACTGCTCCAGCAGTTTTGAGCTTTATGGTAAGGTGTGGAGGATCCCAGGGAAAACCGAAGGTAATCCCTCTTTCTCTTCAAAAGGAAACCTATAACCAATAAATGAAATAATAATTATATATACATTTGATAACCGTGTATAAAACCAATAACCCAGATAGTAGTAAACTTAAAAGTTATGGTCAGCTTTTACTTTCTTGTAACGTGACAGGAATGAGGTCCGTATCTGGGTGCTATTCATATACAAAACGTTAACCTTTATTACCCCTAACTATAGAACGATGATAAAATTCTTTAGAAAAATTCGACAAAAAGCGCTGACAGAAAACAGGTTCAGTAAGTATTTAATTTATGCCATTGGTGAAATTATACTTGTTGTCCTTGGAATTTTAATTGCTCTTGCCATCAATAACAATAATCAGAATCGAGTTACTCGAGAAAAAGAACAAACCTATTTAAGTGGTTTAAAAAATGATTTTCAAACGAGTAAACTAAAATTAAGTGAATTGATCAAAGTAAATAAAAGCAATTTCCATGGAGCCCAACAATTAATAGCATATGCATCCAATAAAAATGAGCTGCCGACCGAAACGCTATTCTCGGAATTACTGCTCAACACTTTTTCTTCTGACATTTCTTTTAATCCGAACAACTCACTTTTAAACGAAATGATAAGTTCTGGAAGTTTAAAAGACATTTCAAATGCGGAATTAAGAAAACAATTGACCAATTGGCTTTCAACAATAGAAGATATATCCAAACAAGAAAATGAGCTGGGAATTCAAAGGGAAAAAGTTCTCGGTTTTTTTAGAACAAACGAAACCAGTTTAAGAACCGTATTTAACCTTACCAGGGTAAATCAAGAATTGGGATTGCCAAAAATTGAAAACAACATAAGCAACTTAAAACTATTAAAATCGACAGCATTTGAAAATAATGTTTTAATGTTTATACTTACAAATTACGCCACAGAAAATGCACATTATAACCCATTAATGGAAGATTTAAACGCTATTTTGGAATTGATTAACAATGAATTGGAATAACGAAAGGCTAACACCGATGCCATAATTAATTGATTTGTTTTGCTGCATTGAAAATCATGCGTAATTATTGTTAACTTCATGTAGCCTAATAAGATACCAAGTTCGGAGTTGGAAAAATTAAATTTAAGAAAAGTACCTAGAACCAAACACAAAACCATAGACAATAGCCCTTAAATACCAACACAGCACCAAGGCCACCGCACATATTTAATGTCCTGGTTAGTAAACTTAAAAATGATATTTTGATTAGACCAATACTTAAAGTTCGGAGTTTGATTACTGTAACGCTAACAGTCGCTCTAGCTTATGCATGCAATAGTACTCCTCTAAATTCAAATAGGCTACCCAACATAATTATTATATACACGGATGATCAGGGCAGCATTGACGCAAATTGTTATGGAGCGAAGGATTTATATACACCAAATATGGATCTGCTGGCAGAAACGGGGGTAAAGTTTAATCAATTTTATGCCGCTGCCGCTGTTTGTTCTCCTTCCCGGGCTGCATTACTAACCGGTAAAACACCCTTAGTTGCCGGGTTGCCAAATAATGCACCTTCTCGAAAAGGAGAACGCGGTTTACCTTCCGAACAAATAACAATAGCCGAAAAATTAAGGGACAATGGATTTGTTACCGGTCATATCGGAAAATGGCATTTAGGATATACGGAAGAAACAATGCCCAACGGACAAGGGTTTGATTACTCCTTTGGACATATGGGTGGGTGCATTGATAATTATTCTCACTTCTTTTATTGGAATGGACCAAATCGTCATGATCTATGGGAAAACAATAAAGAGGTATGGATGGATGGCGAATATTTTCAGGATATCATAAATCAAAAGGCGCTTAACTTTGTTCAAGAAAACAAGGATGTCCCTTTTTTTCTTTACTACGCTATTAATCTGCCTCATTATCCATTGCAAGGAACCAATAAATGGAGGGAGTACTATAAAGACTTGGATAGCCCAAGAGATAAGTATGCTGCCAGTATTTCAACAGTTGACGAACGGATTGGAATATTATTGGAAAAGTTGGAAGCACTTAAATTAAGAGAGAACACAATTATTATTTTTCAATCTGACCATGGACATTCTACAGAAAAAAGGGCATTTGGAGGAGGAGGAAGTGCCGGCCCATACCGAGGTGCCAAATTCTCCCTTTTTGAGGGAGGCATTAGAGTTCCTGCAATAATAAGTTGGCCAAAAGCTATTCCACAGCATGAAACCAGAGATCAGATGGGCATTAATGTAGACTGGTTTCCCACAATTCTGGATATGTGCAATATAGAATACCGACCTAACGAATTTGAAGGAATGAGTTTAAAAGAAGTGATTATTGAGAACGATTCCACACCACATGATGCCTTTTGGTGGTACCAGAATGAAAATACCTGGGCAGTAAGAAAGGGGGATTGGAAGCTACTTAAAAACCCCAACGACACATCTAACAAAGCGCCTATTACTGAAAATGATTCTTTATTCTTGGTAAATGTACTTGCTAACCCAGATGAAATGACAAACTTGTCCAACACATATCCAGAAAAAGTAAAAGAACTGATTTTAGAATATAATACGTGGTATAAAAAAAGTAGTAACTAAGTTACATAAACACAACAACGTATAAAATTAATAGTCAACCGAGTAAGTTATAAAAGCTTGTAGTTTTTTAATACATTTATGCGATACTAAAAGATTTCTCTATAAACCATATTACTTTCCTATGAAAACTATCCACAGTTTAAAAAAAATTAACCGCCTTCCTTTATTTATCATTGTAGCATTGCTAAGTGTATCCCTAGCCAGCTCCCAATCCTTGTTTGAAGAAAACAATAGAAACTGGATTACAAAAGGAGATGCCACCTGGAGCTTTTCCAACAAGGAATTGGTCGGTAAGGTCTCTGGTGATGGCACTGGATTTGTAATGACCAACAAGTCTTATGGTGATTTTGTATTGGAGCTAGAATTTAAACCCGATAGCACCATTAATTCTGGAGTTTTTGTACGCTGTAAGAATATTGATATCAGTTCATCGGATTGTCATGAAATGAATATTTGGGATTTACACCCTAACCAAGACAACAGAACAGGGGCTATTGTCACAAAAGCGGTTCCCATAGCCGTAGTAGAAACTTTGGATAAATGGAATACCTATAAGATTAAAAATGTAGGAGAACGCATTCGGGTATGGATCAATGGAACTTTAACGGCAGATTATACGGATCAAGACCTAAAAGAGGGCTATGTTGCCCTACAAGCTGCCGGGCAGGGAGAGATCAGATTTCGAAATGTAAAAATTAAACCTGTAGAAGCGGATTAACCACAATATGCCATAGCCATTGCAAATGGTTGGTCTTTTGAACGGGAGATGCCTTGGAATACTTCTTATCTTATGAATTTTCATTTTTTCGATTCTCGCTCAATTGAAATAAAAAAGCAATTCCCTGTTATGAAGAAAGCTTTTCCATATGCTTTATTAACCTTTTTAGTATCCTCATTGCTTTTTCATGGATATTCACAAAGTAGTCCTACACAAATTAAGATCTTAAGTTATAACATCCACTACGGTGTTGGTATGGATGCCAAAAAGGATTTAGAGCGAATTGCGGAAGTAATAAATAGATTTGACCCTGATATTGTTGGCCTGCAAGAGGTATCCGATTCCTTAATGGTGGCAACACTTAGTGAACTGACCAATATGAACGGGGTTTTTGGGGCCTCCACAGAGATAGAACCACCCAATCTTTATCGCTTATTGGGCATACCCGTACCAACCGCCCAATTGTTTTACGGAGATGGAATATTGTCCAAGTTCCCAATGCAGTTCATTGGTAATCTTTCAATTCCCAGTGCTAGTAGCAGTCGCTATGAGGCCATGTGCGTTGATGTGGATTTTTCTAGCAAAAACAAAAAAAAGGCCTTGGTAAGATTCATCAACACCCATTTTGATTATTTGGAAAGTATAGGGTCTAAAATAGCAAGAAAGGCCTCCGTTGAAGTCATTGAAAAAGCCTTTGTACATGATAGTACGGATATGCCTTATATATTGACAGGCGACTTAAACGCTACCCCCATGTCTGACCCGCTACAACTTCTAGAGAAAAAAGGCTGGATCAATGAAAATCAGGGCAAGGAATTGCTAACAGTTCCGGTTGATATACCAACCAAACAAATAGACTATGTTTTAATACGACCTAAGGAAAAATGGCGTGTTATTGATGTAGTTGTTATAGAAGAGGACAGGGCATCTGATCACCGCCCTATTCTGATGACCTTAGAGTTATTATAAGAAAGGCAATTTTTTAATACATTTATGGAGTGAGGAAGGGTACTGTTCTTAAGAGCCGTTGTTCATGTTCAAACAATTGGCTATAATTAAATGGATTAGTCCATAGCATGAAAACTAATTATATCATACTTTACTTACTTCTTATTGGTTGTAACGAAATTGATAAAGAGCAACCTTTTGAGGGTATAGCTAATACACCTACTGTGCTGGACTGGGGTAATATTTCTACAAATGAATTTCACGAGAGTGTTAATTATATAAGTGAAGACGGCAGTATCCTCTACTTCACAAGAAGCAACAAAGGTTTTGAAACTTCTACACTTTATAGTGCACAATTTGTGAATGGCAAATGGGAAGCGGCTAAAAAGATGCCTTTTTCAGGTTCTTACTATGATGCTGGTTTGCACTTTACATCCAACGAAAACAGAGCCTTCTTTACCTCAAAAAGAAATCCTAACAAACCCAATTTGAGCGAAGCGTGGAATATTTGGAGTATCTCCAAAAGGCAAGATGGCAGCTGGGGAGAGCCAGATATCATACCACCACCAATAAACTCTACCGGTATGGAATGTTGCCTTACAATGAACAAAAAAGGCGAAACCTTTTTTTCATCGGACCGAGACGGATCTTGGGATATTTATCAGGCAACATACAGGGATAACAAGTTTATCAACGTGAAAAAATTAAATCAAAATGTTAATTCCAAAAATGGTGAATGGCCAAGCTACATCAATGAAAAAGGAGATCTGTTATTGATTAGTTCCATTAGAAAAACCGGATTAGGCGGTGATGATGTTTACCTTATAAACAAGGAAAACGGAGATTGGGGGAAACCAATACTTTTGGATACCACAATCAATTCTTCGGCTTATGAAGATAGTCCTATACTATCCCACAATGGAAAGTACTTCCTATTTTCTAGCTGGAAAAACACGGAAAATTCAGAAAAACTGAGTAATATTTATTGCATTGAATCAGAAGCGGTACTTAAAAACGTCCTAAATTAATTGTTTGTTAATCTCTTCTTCCTTTACTCCTGTTACAGATGATAGCTCAATGAATCTTTCCCAATAAAAAGCCTTACAATAAAAGTCTTTAGTACATTCGGAAAACTTACTTTAGGTGCCTGTTTAAAACTTCATAGGTTGTTCTATGCCTCCTTGGAATGTTTTTCCGTGCTTCATAAAATCTCCGGAAGCTACGATACCAAACGTAAAATATTTTGTGCCATCAAAATCTACGGTTGCTTCCCAATTTACACCATTCTGTATAAGCGGAATAGACACAAGGTTTGTGGTAAACCCGGAGTCGTCCGCTACAAAAAGCATAAGCGCTGTTGTAGTACTAAAGCCGATTACTGCACTATTGGGTATCTGTACCAGGGTACTACCAACCGTTCCTGTTTCGTTAACCAACCAATTACGGGTTATCTTCTCTGAAAAACTACTTGGTATCCCTGTATTTATCACTGCTGTACTTGCATCATCGTTGCCCCATAGCAAGAAACTTTCATCAGCTGCAAATGCGTTGCTGTTAGAGGTATTATCCACAGCAATTTCTCCAAGTCCCATAGTAATGATATCATCTGTATTTACGGATTTGGACTGTCGTTTATCCAATTTTTGACAATCGTCCCTACCTATACCGGCAATGTCATTATCATATCCACTCCCATTTGCCCATATAACGGCCCCATCTCCGGCTAAATAATCATATGGAAGTGTTACGCCATATTTTAAGGCCAAATAACTATGTATTCGTTCATTATCAAGTCCTCTTTGAGAACCTCTATAAACCAATATTTCGGATATTCTACCGTCATATTGAGAATTACCACCACAATTGAAACGGCGTCCAATGAGGGGTTGCCTATTAATATCAAAAGCAGTGGCCGCAAGTGAAATCTCGGCGCCATTTGCACCTGTATAATAGGTGGTTCCTTCCCTTGAGGCATAACCGATGTTCAATGTTCCGGTATTTCCTGGAGAGCTATTCGATCCTCCATCTGGTCGTCTTTGTACAAAATTCGGCGAAAGCATAAAATTATTGTTGGGTGCAGCACAATTTTGCTGACTCCAAAATAATCCACCTCCATCGGCCTGATAAACCACATAGAACGTATAATCTGGTTCTGTTGTATTTAAAAATCTAAAATCATCGCTATTTGGTGGTTGAAAGTAGTAATTGGCATTATTGGGAAAATCAAAGGAAGGTAAAAAATTCAAACTCTCATTTGTTACTACGGTAGGATCTAAACTTGGTGATGGAGCATGATTATCATTTCCACTGATATCATTCCATTGGGCGCCACTAGAAATTCCATCATCTGCTTTATACCATGCGGCAATAGTTGGATTACAGCCTGGTAAGGCCTGGCTAAATCCCAATGTAAAAACATCCCCATCGTTAAGATCTACGCCAATAAATGTTACCGTTCCACCGGCAAAAGAATTGGCCGCAATTGCGATCGCATTGGTAAAATCACCATCTCCATCGGTATCTACAAACAGTTCTAAATCGAAATAGCTGGAAAGTAAATTGGAAAAAGTTATTGAAAGGTTAGTTACCGAACCCGCTTCGGAAACTTTCCACTCCCTTCCCATCCGAAAAACTGAAGTAGCACTAGCTGGTAACTCCGTACTTTGTGCATCGGTACTCGCATCATCGTTGCCCCATAGCAAGAAGCTCTTGTCATTTGCAAAAGTGTTGGTATTATCCATGTTCGTGGCTTCTATACTCCCTAAGCCTATAGTTACAATGGCATCGTCATTTACCGATTTGGACTGTTTTTGATTCAATGCAGACGCTTCATCGGTACCGATGCCGGCAATATCATTACCGTAAGCGGCATTTATAGTACCGTTCCAAATAATGGTGCCATCCGAATCCACATAATTGGACGCCGCTGATATTTGATCTAGGGTAATGCCATATTTTATGGCTAAGTAAGATTCTACTTTTAACTTATCGGCATCCGATAAAAAGGAGTTGTATACAATAACCTCGGACATGCGACCATTGTAATAACTTAATCTTTCCCCACTAAATACCCAACGTATGCGTGCCAACTCACTTCTTGCCGTATTGGGTAAACTTCCTCCACAGCCATTCGGGTCTATGGCATCTACTCCTCCGTTTAAAGAGGCTATAATATTCGTATCTGCCCGCCTACCATAAGTGTACAAACCTGTTTCCGTTAAGGGCTTGGTGTTCGTGGTGGCTCCTGTAATACACCCTACAGACCCTCCGTAAAGATGATTGGCGGTGGTTCCGGATGATCCCCATAAAGTATGATTGGCTGAGGAATACGACCCTATGGGGAAATTGGCGGCATCGGGCGATTGTATCGCAAATATGGTATACTCGTTGGTTCCGAAAATTCCCAGATTGTCCAGGGTATAGTAATAATCATTACCGTCAAAATCCACGGCAGGGTTGAAATTGTACAGGTCTTCGGCAGCTACCGGTGCCGGGTCCGATACCCCGATCATGTTATGGGTGTTACCACTGGCATCAAACCATTGTGCTGCTGTTGAAATACCATCATCTGCCTTGTACCAAGCTCTTAAGGTTACACTATCCCCTCCTGGGGCTGCCTGTGTGAATCCTAATGTAAATACATCCCCATCGTCCAAATTTACTCCAGAGAAAGTAACTTCATCTGCCACCAAGGTCCCTCCCGTTACAATCGTAGGGGATCCCGTATTAAAATCGCCATCGCCATCGGTATCTATATACAACTCAATATCAAAAGCAACCGTAGATATGTTATCAAAAGCTACAGCCAAATTACTTACTGATCCTGTTTCTGATACCTTCCATTCCCTACCCAAACGCATTGTTGCTGCCGCTCCGAGGGGTAATTCAGTAGTCTGCAAACCTGTACTGCCACCATCGTTGCCCCATAGCAAGAAGTTCTTGTCTGCTGTAAACGTAGTTATATTTCCGTCATTAGTAGTTTCTATTGTTCCTAGACCAATAGTAACCATTTGATCTGTATTGATGGTTTTGGATTGCTTTTGATTCAATGCTGAATTATCATCTCTACCAATACCAGCAATGGAATTATCATAACCGCCACCTAGCGTCCATAATGTGGTTCCTGTAGAACCGTTCCAATCACTGGCATAATAGTTATGTCCTAGGGTAAATCCATATTTAATGCCTAAATATGTTTCTACTTTATCCAATTCCACTGTTGTTAAAGCGCGGTTATATAGTATCGTTTCCGACACATAGGATGCAGCTGCCTCTCCAAAAGTTCCTCCCGCAGAAATACTCATATCCCATGTGGAATTTGCAGAAGCTCCTGTGTACAGGCTATTTCCGGATTTATTCATGGTATAGGTTCCTGAAACTTCACGCTTTAAAGTGTACAAATGTGGATTGGTGGTAGCTAGTGATCCGCCCAAGATGCTGGGTGTTCCATCAAGAAATAGGACATCTTCCCTATTATTCCAATACCCCATTAATGTATTACCCACATCTGAAGCAAATATTCTTCCGTTTAAGGTTCCGGCAAGTTTGGACATGGTGAACATCGTATATTGCCCATTAACGGATGTAACAGGATTGTGGCCGTCATTGCCATCATAGAAAATTGCTGGATTGAAATTATTCCCATTTGTTATTTCCAAAGTAGGATCTCCTATAGCAATCGCATCCCTGGCATTACCGGATTGATCTAACCATGTGCCAATTGCATCGCCTTGAATCGTTGCCCCCGTACCTACATCCGCTCTTAGCCATAAATCCAGATTAGTGGAAACGCCTCCAGGACTCTGGCCATGTAAAGCAGTCATGAAACTTAAAATAAGTAATATAGTAAATACTATTTCTATTCTTGTAGATGTGTTTCCTATAGTCATTGCTTTTGTAGTTTAATGCACCATTACGTATTCCATACTTTTTGATATCACTTTTAGACTAACTGTTGTTTGTAAAAGCACAACTATAGTCGTCCAATGTATTCCAAAAAGTTAAAGATCCCATTTGCTTTATAGGCCGATCATGTATCCAAAAAAATCCGTTTTAAGCTATTTGCTAAAACTCCATCGATTGTTTTGTACTCCATTGAAATGACTTTCCGTGTCTCATAAAATCCGGAGAAGTAACAATCCCGAACGTAAAATGTTTTATCCCATCAAAATCAAAGGATGCTTCCCAATTTGTTCCATTTTGTATTAAAGGAACCGTTACTACATTGCCTTTAAAGGTATCATTGTCGGCAACCACCATTACTAAGGCGGAAGTACTGGAAAAACCAGTAACGGCACTATTTGGTATTTGTACCAAAGTGGTGTCTACACTACCCGTTTCGTTAATTTGCCAATTACGATTTATTTTCTCCACAAAACCATTAGGAATCCCCGTATTAATTACTGTTGTACTGGCATTGTCATTTCCCCAAACCAAGAAATTTCTGTCCGTCGCAAAAGTGTTGGTGTTGGCAATATTGGTGGTTTGGATATTGCCTAAACCTATGGTCACCAGAGCATCTGAATTTTCGGATCTGGACTGTTTTTGGTTCAATTCAGAGGCATCGTCCCTACCTATGCCCGCGATGTCATTGTCGTACCCTCCACCAAGCGTCCAAAGTATTGTGCCAGTGGTACCATTCCAATCGCTTGCATAGTAATTATGACCCAAGGTAATCCCGTATTTTATCCCCAGGTATGATTCTACCTTTTCTACATCCGTCATATTTAAGGACAATGGATAAATAAGGTATTCGGCTATATCCACGGTAGAAAAGGCAAAGATAAATCTAGGTTCCGCCCCAAAACCGAAACGCCCAGTGGGAGCTCCGGCCATAGAGTTTAAACTACCTAAGCTTACATCTGTAGTTCCATTAAGTGCCAAGGTCCTATTTGCCGAGGCATTACTTGTGCCATAGCGTGCTAAGGAATATACATTTCTACTATTGATCGTTCCTACCATAGCTTGATTGGGATTCCCATAATCTACCCTTTGACGATTACCGAAGCCTTCATAATATCCGGCCCTATCTGCACTGGCATTGCTAAAACCCGCTTCTACACCGCTAAAGGAGTGGCGGTTTTTAACCATAAAAAAGGTGTTTTCGGTATTGTCGATAATAGCGGTGTGACTGAAACGCCCTCCTATGTTCCTCAACATATCATTTCCGTCTAGTTCTATCATGGGGTTAAAGTTGGCCCCCAATTGTCTAAATCTTGGATTTCCTGTTCTTATCCGTACTTGGGTGAGCGTTGCATTACCCGATTGCTCTGCCCAGTTTCTTACCACATCCCCGTTTTCCGCCGTATTCGTTCCTGCATTATTTTCATAAACTCCTTCGTCCGCTTTAAACCATACAGAGCTTCCTGTTACTCCCCCTGGATTCTGTGATAATACTGAACTTACAACACCCATAACCATCAGTAATGAAGGTATTAATCCTTTTTTTCTTCTCTTCAAAGTCTTACTACTTTATGTAGTTTAATGTTATATCCCCTATTCTTACTTTTTGCGTATCATCGTTGGGAGCACTGGTGAGTTTTAATATGATAACGGCCGTATCCCCAGCTGCCATTGCTCCAGGATTAAGATTTGCCGTGGCCCATGCTACTGATGAAGTTGCTGCAATAGTACCTAAGGCCGTTCCGTTTTCCAAAAACATGGTCGCAGAAAAATTGGATGTTCCTTGTGCCTGATAGTCTATTACAATTGGATTTGTAACATCCCAAGCCGTAAAATCGTTTGGTAAGGTAAATCGGAATATCACATCATAGTCCTGTGCGGTTGCTTCCCCGCTAGACCATTCATAATAGTTCATCCAATTTCCAGTTGCTCCTGTGTTGTCCGAAGTCATCATACCTAGATTATCTGACCCATCAGCAAACAAAGTTGCCCCGGCATATTCGGCGCTATAGACATCGGCAACTACTTTCGACGCTACACCAGCAGTTTTAAGTACTCCCGTAACAGGGTCTGCCGTAACAACAAGATCCCCAGCGGTGGCCGCTTCCGTAAGGTCGCGAACGCGTACTTTACCATCTATATCCAATTTTTCCGTTGGGTTTTCTACACCTATCCCTATGTTTCCAGTACTTATTGCATTAGGGGTACCATCTATATGTGCTCCATCCAATCCGTTGCCATAAATAAGATTTCCTATGTTTAAGCTATTGCTTACGCTTGCAGCAGTAAATTGGGCTCCAGTACCTATTACTATATTATCAGATCCAGAAGCTAATAGGGAACCTGCCGCAGTTCCTAAGAAAACATTTTCATCACCTAATGCACTTAATCCTGCTGAGTGGCCTATAAATACATTGTCAGATCCCGTTACGTTATCGATCCCAGAAGAAAATCCTAAATATGTGTTGTTAGCACCTGTAGTATTGTTCAATCCTGTAGTGTTTCCCAAGAATGTATTTTGATTACCAATGGTTGTATTAAATCCTGTAAAAACCCCCATAAATAGATTATTAGTTGCAGAAGTATTGTCTTCACCCGCCTGATGTCCTATGAATATATTTGCATTCCCGGTATTAGCTGCACCAGCACCTGCTCCCATGATAATACTTCTTGTACCTCCTGCAGAAGTACCATTACCACCTGGGCCTGCATCTATTGTAATGTGACTATCTCCATTTACTACACGTAAATCCGGACTTATCGTAGTTACTGTATTGTCTTCACTGGTGTACTCATAGTTATTTGGGTCTGCTACAACTGCTGTTAAGGTTGTCACCGTTTCTGCAGCTGCATCGGCCCATGCTGTTTCTCCTGCTACCGTGGTCAATACCTGACCATCAGTACCCTGTACAATTTTGGCTACCGTTACGTTGTCGTCAGCGATCTTTGCGGTGGTTATATTCGCATCCGCGATATGTACGGTTTCTATACTTCCGTCGGCCACATCAAGGTCCATTGCTACCAAGGCGGCATCCGCTTGCCCACCTGTAATAACTCCTGAGGTGGATGTTACATCTTCTCCCAAGCTTGTTGCTACCGTTGTAGCATCTTGCCACTCCGCGTTTCCAGTCGCATCGGTCCCTAAAATCTTATTGGCATCGGCTAATGTCGCACCTACTTTAGCTACCGTTACGTTGTCGTCAGCTATCTTTGCGGTGGTTACGTTCGCATCCGCGATATGTACCGTCTCTATACTTCCATCGGCAACATCAAGGTCCATCGCTACCAAGGCGGCATCCGCTTGCCCACCTGTAATAACTCCTGAGGTGGATGTTACATCCTCTCCCAAGCTTGTTGCTACCGTTGTAGCATCTTGCCACTCTGCGTTTCCAGTCGCATCGGTCCCTAAAATCTTATTGGCATCGGCTAATGTCGCACCTACTTTAGCTACCGTTACGTTGTCGTCAGCTATCTTTGCGGTGGTTACGTTCGCATCCGCGATATGTACCGTCTCTATACTTCCGTCGGCAACATCAAGGTCCATCGCTACCAGAGCGGCATCGGCCTGGCCCCCGGTGATCACACCGGATGTACTCGTTACATCTTCTCCTAGGCTGGTGGCTACCGTTGTTGCATCTTGCCACTCTGCGTTTCCAGTCGCATCGGTTCCTAAAATCTTATTGGCATCGGCCAAGGTAGCTCCTACTTTGGCTACCGTAACGTTGTCATCAGCGATCTTGGTTGTTGTGATGTTCGCATCCGCGATATGTACCGTTTCAATACTTCCATCGGCCACATCAAGGTCCATCGCCACCAAAGCGGCATCGGGCTGGCCCCCTGTGATCACACCGGAAGTGGATGTTACATCTTCTCCCAAGCTGGTGGCTACCGTTGTAGCATCTTGCCACTCCGCGTTTCCAGTCGCATCGGTCCCTAAAATCTTATTGGCATCGGCCAAGGTGGCTCCTACTTTAGCTACGGTTACATTATCGTCCGCAATCTTTGCAGTGGTTACGTTCGCATCCGCGATATGTATGGTTTCTATGCTTCCGTCGGCCACATCAAGGTCCATCGCCACCAAGGCGGCATCCGCTTGCCCACCTGTAATAACTCCTGAGGTGGATGTTACATCTTCTCCCAAGCTGGTGGCTACTGTGGCGGCGTCCTGCCATTCGGGATCCCCCGCTGCATCCGTGCCCAATATCTTGTTGGCATCACCGGCCCCGGCAGTGCCTATCTTGGCCGTGGTGACTCCGTCGTCTGCGATTTTTGCGGTGGTGATATTTGCATCAGCAATATGCACCGTCTCTATACTGCCATCGGCAACGTCAAGGTCCATCGCAACCAAGGCGGCATCCGCTTGCCCACCTGTAATAACTCCTGAGGTTGACGTTACATCTTCTCCTAAGCTTGTTGCTACCGTTGTTGCATCTTGCCACTCTGCGTTTCCAGTCGCATCGGTTCCTAAAATCTTATTGGCATCGGCCAAGGTAGCTCCTACTTTGGCTACCGTAACGTTGTCATCAGCGATCTTGGTTGTTGTGATGTTCGCATCCGCGATATGTACCGTTTCAATACTTCCATCGGCCACATCAAGGTCCATCGCCACCAAAGCGGCATCGGGCTGGCCCCCTGTGATCACACCGGAAGTGGAGGTTACATCCTCTCCCAAGCTGGTGGCTACCGTGGCGGCGTCCTGCCATTCGGGATCCCCCGCTGCATCGGTTCCCAATATCTTGTTGGCATCACCGGCCCCAGCAGTGCCTATCTTCGCCGTAGTGACCCCGTCGTCCTTTACCTGTACCCCGTTCACGGCGTCCACTTCTATAGTGGTATCGTCAACGTTCACTTCAAGGTCCATGGCTACCAAGGCGGCATCTGCCTGCCCCCCGGTGATCGATCCGTTGGTGGAGCTTACGTCCTCCCCCAAGCTTGTCGCCACAGTTGTTGCATCTTGCCATTCGGCATTTCCAGTTGCATCGGTTCCTAAAATCTTATTGGCATCGGCTAATGTCGCACCTACTTTGGCTACCGTTACGTTGTCATCAGCGATCTTGGCGGTGGTGATATTCGCATCGGCGATATGTACCGTCTCAATGCTTCCATCTGCCACATCAAGGTCCATCGCTACCAGAGCGGCATCCGCTTGCCCACCTGTAATAACTCCTGAGGTGGAGGTTACATCTTCTCCCAAACTTGTCGCTACCGTGGCGGCGTCCTGCCATTCGGGATCGCCCGCTGCATCGGTTCCCAATATCTTGTTGGCATCACCGGCCCCGGCAGTGCCTATCTTGGCCGTGGTGACACCGTCATCAGCTATCTTAGCGGTGGTTATGTTCGCATCCGCGATATGTACCGTTTCTATACTTCCGTCGGCCACATCAAGGTCCATCGCCACCAAAGCGGCATCGGGCTGGCCACCTGTAATAACTCCTGAGGTGGATGTTACATCTTCTCCCAAGCTGGTGGCTACCGTTGTAGCATCTTGCCACTCCGCGTTTCCAGTCGCATCGGTCCCTAAAATCTTATTGGCATCGGCCAAGGTGGCTCCTACTTTAGCTACGGTTACATTATCGTCCGCAATCTTGGCTGTTGTGATGTTCGCATCCGCGATATGTACCGTTTCTATACTTCCGTCGGCCACGTCAAGGTCCATCGCTACCAGAGCGGCATCGGGCTGGCCCCCGGTGATCACACCGGATGTGCTCGTTACATCTTCTCCTAAGCTTGTTGCTACCGTTGTTGCATCTTGCCATTCGGCATTTCCAGTCGCATCAGTTCCTAAAATCTTATTGGCATCGGCCAAGGTGGCTCCTACTTTGGCTACAGTTACATTATCGTCTGCGATTTTTGCGGTTGTTATGTTGGCATCCGCGATATGTACCGTTTCTATGCTTCCATCGGCCACATCCAGATCCATTGCCACCAGAGCGGCATCGGGCTGGCCCCCTGTGATCACACCGGAAGTGGAGGTTACATCCTCTCCCAAGCTGGTGGCTACCGTTGTTGCATCTTGCCACTCCGCGTTTCCAGTCGCATCGGTCCCTAATATCTTATTGGCATCGGCTAATGTCGCACCTACTTTAGCTACCGTAACGTTGTCGTCAGCGATATGTACCGTTTCTATGCTTCCATCGGCCACATCAAGGTCCATGGCTACCAAGGCGGCATCGGGCTGGCCCCCGGTGATCACACCGGAAGTGGAGGTTACATCTTCTCCCAAGCTGGTGGATACCGTGGCGGCGTCCTGCCATTCGGGATCCCCCGCTGCATCCGTGCCCAATATCTTGTTGGCGTCACCGGCCCCGGCAGTGCCTATCTTCGCCGTAGTGATCCCATCGTCCTTTACCTGTACGCCGTTCACCGCATCCACTTCTATGGTGGTATCGTCAACGTTCACTTCAAGGTCCATCGCCACCAAGGCGGCATCGGCCTGACCCCCGGTAATCGATCCGTTGGTGGAGCTTACGTCCTCTCCCAAGCTTGTCGCCACAGTTGTAGCATCTTGCCACTCCGCGTTTCCAGTCGCATCGGTTCCTAAAATCTTATTGGCATCGGCCAAGGTAGCTCCTACTTTAGCTACCGTAACGTTGTCATCAGCGATCTTGGTTGTTGTGATGTTCGCATCCGCGATATGTACCGTCTCTATACTTCCATCCGCAACATCAAGGTCCATCGCCACCAGAGCGGCATCGGGCTGGCCCCCGGTGATCACACCGGATGTGCTCGTTACATCTTCTCCCAGGCTGGTGGATACCGTGGCGGCGTCCTGCCATTCGGGATCCCCCGCAGCATCGGTTCCCAATATTTTGTTGGCATCACCGGCCCCGGCAGTGCCTATCTTCGCCGTGGTGATCCCATCGTCCTTTACCTGTACGCCATTGACGGCATCCACTTCTATGGTGATATCGTCAACGTTCACTTCAAGGTCCATCGCCACCAGAGCGGCATCGGCCTGACCTCCTGTGATCGATCCGTTGGTGGAGCTTACGTCCTCTCCCAGGCTGGTGGCTACCGTTGTAGCATCTTGCCACTCTGCGTTTCCTGCAGCATCGGTCCCTAATATCTTATTGGCATCGGCCAAGGTGGCGCCTACTTTAGCTACGGTTACATTATCGTCCGCAATCTTGGCCGTGGTTATGTTCGCATCGGCGATATGTACCGTCTCTATACTTCCATCGGCCACATCAAGGTCCATCGCCACCAGAGCGGCATCGGGCTGGCCCCCGGTGATCACACCGGATGTGGAGGTTACATCTTCTCCCAAACTTGTCGCTACCGTGGCGGCGTCCTGCCATTCGGGATCCCCCGCAGCATCCGTGCCCAATATCTTGTTGGCATCACCCGCCCCGGCAGAGCCTATCTTCGCCGTGGTGATCCCATCGTCCTTTACCTGTACGCCATTGACGGCATCCACTTCTATGGTGGTATCGTCAACGTTCACTTCAAGGTCCATCGCCACCAAGGCGGCATCTGCCTGACCGCCAGTGATCGATCCATTGGTGGAGCTTACGTCCTCACCCAAGCTTGTCGCCACAGTTGTAGCATCTTGCCACTCCGCGTTTCCAGTCGCATCGGTTCCTAAAATCTTATTGGCATCGGCTAATGTGGCGCCTACTTTGGCTACGGTTACATTATCGTCCGCAATCTTTGCGGTGGTTACGTTCGCATCCGCGATATGTACGGTTTCTATACTTCCATCGGCCACATCAAGGTCCATTGCCACTAAGGCCGCATCAGGCTGGCCCCCGGTGATCACACCGGATGTGCTCGTTACATCCTCTCCCAAGCTGGTGGCTACCGTGGCGGCGTCCTGCCATTCGGGATCCCCCGCTGCATCGGTTCCCAATATCTTGTTGGCATCACCGGCTCCGGCAGTGCCTATCTTCGCCGTAGTGACCCCGTCGTCAGCTATCTTTGCGGTGGTGATGTTCGCATCGGCGATATGAACCGTTTCTATACTGCCATCGGCAACATCCAGATCCATCGCTACCAAAGCGGCATCGGCCTGTCCACCTGTAATAACTCCTGAGGTGGATGTTACATCCTCTCCCAAGCTGGTGGCTACCGTGGCGGCGTCCTGCCATTCGGGATCACCCGCTGCATCCGTGCCCAATATCTTGTTGGCATCACCGGCCCCGACAGTGCCTATCTTCGCCGTAGTGACACCGTCGTCAGCTATCTTTGCGGTGGTTACGTTCGCATCCGCGATATGTACCGTTTCTATACTTCCGTCGGCCACATCAAGGTCCATCGCTACCAGAGCGGCATCGGGCTGCCCACCTGTAATAACTCCTGAGGTGGATGTTACATCTTCTCCCAAGCTGGTGGATACTGTGGCGGCGTCCTGCCATTCGGGATCACCCGCTGCATCCGTGCCCAGTATCTTGTTGGCATCGGCCAAGGTGGCTCCTACCTTGGCTACCGTAACGTTGTCGTCAGCTATCTTAGCTGTTGTGATGTTCGCATCCGCGATATGTACTGTTTCTATACTGCCATCGGCCACATCAAGGTCCATTGCCACTAAGGCCGCATCAGGCTGGCCCCCGGTGATCACACCGGAAGTAGAGGTTACATCCTCTCCTAGACTGTTGGATACCGTGGCGGCGTCCTGCCATTCGGGATCGCCCGCTGCATCGGTTCCCAATATCTTGTTGGCATCACCGGCCCCGGCAGTGCCTATCTTGGCCGTGGTGACCCCATCGTCCTTTACCTGTACGCCATTGACGGCATCCACTTCTATGGTGGTATCGTCAACGTTCACTTCAAGGTCCATCGCCACCAAAGCGGCATCCGCCTGACCTCCTGTGATCGATCCGTTGGTGGAGCTTACGTCCTCTCCCAGGCTAGTGGCTACCGTTGTTGCATCTTGCCACTCCGCGTTTCCAGTCGCATCGGTCCCTAAAATCTTATTGGCATCGGCCAAGGTGGCTCCTACTTTGGCTACCGTTACGTTGTCGTCAGCTATCTTTGCGGTGGTTACGTTCGCATCCGCGATATGTACCGTCTCTATGCTTCCATCTGCCACATCAAGGTCCATCGCCACCAGAGCGGCATCGGGCTGGCCCCCGGTGATCACACCGGATGTGGAGGTTACATCTTCTCCCAGGCTGGTGGATACCGTGGCGGCGTCCTGCCATTCGGGATCCCCCGCTGCATCGGTTCCCAATATCTTGTTGGCATCACCGGCCCCGGCGGTGCCTATCTTGGCCGTGGTGACTCCGTCGTCAGCGATCTTTGCGGTGGTGATGTTGACATCCGCGATATGTACCGTTTCTATACTGCCATCCGCAACATCAAGGTCCATCGCTACCAAAGCGGCATCGGGCTGGCCCCCGGTGATCACACCGGATGTGCTCGTTACATCCTCTCCTAGACTGGCGGATACCGTTGCGGCGTCCTGCCATTCGGGATCCCCCGCTGCATCGGTTCCCAATATCTTGTTGGCGTCACCGGCTCCGGCAGTGCCTATCTTGGCCGTGGTGACCCCATCGTCCTTTACCTGTACCCCGTTCACCGCGTCCACTTCTATGGTGGTATCGTCAACGTTCACTTCAAGGTCCATCGCTACCAGAGCGGCATCGGCCTGACCTCCTGTGATCGATCCATTGGTGGAGCTTACGTCCTCTCCCAGGCTGGTGGATACCGTGGCGGCATCCTGCCATTCGGGATCGCCAGCTGCATCGGTTCCCAATATCTTGTTCGCGTCACCGGCTCCGGCAGTGCCTATCTTCGCCGTGGTGATCCCATCGTCCTTTACCTGTACCCCGTTCACCGCATCCACTTCTATGGTGGTATCGTCAACGTTCACTTCAAGGTCCATCGCTACCAAAGCGGCATCGGCCTGACCTCCTGTGATCGATCCGTTGGTGGAGCTTACGTCCTCTCCCAGGCTGGTGGCTACCGTTGTAGCATCCTGCCATTCGGCATTTCCAGTCGCATCGGTCCCTAAAATCTTATTGGCATCGGCCAAGGTGGCTCCTACTTTGGCTACCGTTACGTTGTCGTCAGCTATCTTAGCTGTGGTGATGTTGACATCCGCGATATGTACCGTTTCTATACTGCCATCCGCAACATCAAGGTCCATCGCTACCAAAGCGGCATCGGGCTGGCCCCCGGTGATCACACCGGATGTGCTCGTTACATCCTCTCCTAGACTGGCGGATACCGTGGCCAGAGGAATGGTTACAGTACCTCCATCGCTGTCTGTTAGGATTAGGTTAGTACCGTCCTCCGTTAAACTTATGTTGGTTGTATTGGTATCTAATCCTGAGGAGATAGCTGCCACATCATCCGGATTGGAGAAACGTTGCCATTTGGCTCCGTCCCAATAATAATATCCAGGAGTAATGTCGGCAATATTACTTGTATTAAAAACCAACAGACTGAGTTTATTGCCATTGGTTATCGTGGTATTATCGGCTGAACTTTGCAGAGCTATCCTTGGAATTAACACCCCTTTGTCCGATGATACTACTTCCATTTGCGAAGAATTGTCCGGAACTATTGTTCCTACACCAATCTGGGCATAGGACATTGCACTCATTAGTAAGACAATTGACAGTAAACATTTTTTCATATTAAGTTTGGTTTTAATTTATTCATGCTTGATTAAGAAAACTTCATTCCGAATAAGTACAATCATTCATTTTACACCCTTGACCTATTTATTTAGGCTATCGAGGAAATTATCATCATACTTAACTATTCATCACTAAAGCTTTTTTTACTTTTCTAGTCTTTAGCTTATTCATAGAACATGCAACCCAAATGCTATAAGCACATAGGCATACAATACATTAAACCTAGTTGCTTAACAATGATTTATTTTTACTATTATGTAGCTGTTCTACGTGCTATCCGAGACTTCTGCTTAACACCAAATTATATGGAAACTTCTTACCTTCAAAAAGGCTAGTACAAAAAGGAATATGTGATGACGAATGGGAATATTTGAAGAGGAAATGGTTCCTAAAATTGTGACTTCCATTTAAAAAGTCGCTATTCCCATTTGGTTTTTTCCGTATTCAACAAGCTTTCCTTGCTACGGAATTTTGAAGTAGTTCTTCTTCGATTGTACCTACCACAAAGTATGTGCGCTATAGCACAATTGGTTTTTAAAAAAAGCCTTAAGTTTTATTGCGCTTGGAGCCCCTACTATCTAACAAAATTTACTTTTTTTTGCGAACTGAATTACGGAAACCGTGTATGATTTGACCGAAAAAATCCTTGGGAAGGTTTTCTTCTCCCGGAAATCCCAATTCAATGGTACCACTGTCCTCTGGAATGTAATTGGTCTTAAAAATATAATCCCAAAGGCTTAGACTAATTCCAAAATTAACTCCATACCTCCCCTCGGGAAGTACGTAGCTATGGTGATATAAATGCATTACCGGGTTATTGAGAATGTATTTGAGGGGTCCCCAGGTAATCTTTATGTTGGAGTGATTGAAGTGTCCGATAGCAATCGCCAAGAAATGTACAATGTATGCCTGTTCGGGTTCAAAACCTCCTAAAAGCATAACACCCAAAGTTTTTAAGGGTTTGTAAAAAATATTCTCCATCCAATGATACCGTAAATGTGCGGCAAAACCCATTTCCTTGACAGAGTGATGTACTTTATGAAACTGCCACAAAAAGGAGTATTTGTGCAATAGAATATGTGTAAACCATTGAACAAAATCGAGAATAACAAAGAAAACCACTAATTGAACCCATATAGGCATGGATGAGAGGTCTATTATCGCAAAAGTTGTTGTAGAAATGCCCAAATCTGAAAACAAAAGACCCAATAACTTATAAAACCCACTTATTGCTATTGCGAAAAGAAAAAAATTGAAATACATATAAAATGCGTCCAACCAAAAGTCCTTCCTGAATATCGATTGTTCTTTGCGCCATGGGAAGCTTATTTCTAGTAACCATAGCACCAACGAGATCGCCGTCAGTCCCCAAAAATAATTCATATACCAAGGCACCTCGAAGAGTATTGACCTCCATGTCCATTGTACACTTCCCATAAATGCGTCCGTAAAGGCGGTCAAATATTTTTCCATCGCTATTTTTTCAGCGTTTGCACGCCGCGTTCTTTAGAGGTTAAATTATTTAAATAACTCCACTCTGCCCAAGATCCGTCATAGTTCCTCACATTTTTATATCCCAGCAGTTGAGTAAGCACAAAGGTAGTATGTGCCGATCGCACCCCAGACTGACAGTAAACCACAATGGGGTCTTCCTTGCCGGCTCCCATTTTTGCGTATATCCGTTCCAACTCCTTGTAAGGTTTAAACTTGCCTATGTCTTCACTATCAATGGCCTCCCTCCATTCTATATTGATACTACCAGGAATATTGTTCGGTTTTGAACCGGTAGGTCCTCCCATTCCTGCATGTTCTTTGGGCGAACGGGCATCTACAATAATTTCGTTGCCTTTTGCACTGACCAACTGTAACATTTCGTCCTTACCTACCCACAGTTCTGCACTTCCGTTTTCCGGAAAGTTAAACTGTGAAGTAGCAGTAGCTTGTGTTCCCTCTGTACTCAATGCGCCCCCGGCGTCAGTCCAAGCTTTTAGGCCGCCGTTCAATATCCGGACCGCATCAAAACCGTAGGTTTTAAGTACCCACCAGAAGCGTGCCGCTCCGGTTGCCCCACTATCGTCATACACTATCAAGGTATCCTCATTCCCTATTCCCAAATCGCTTAGAAGGTTCTCAACTGTTTTCTTTTTTGCCTTCATACCTCGATAAGGATAAGAAATACGGTCTTCTATATGGCCACGCCCAAGGTTTAGCGCTCCTTTTATATGACCAGATGCGAAGGCTTCGGGCTTTCTAAAATCTATGATTTTAACCGCCCCTTCTTCCAAGTCCAGTAATTCCTGGGCTTCTATCAGTCGTTCTTCATGGGCATAGGTGGTTTGAGCCTGCACTTTGGGCAATTCTTTTTCCTTCTTTGGGTTGCATGCACCCGCAAGGAAAACCATTAAGATTATAAGGTGTTTATTGTAACTCATACCATTCAATATCCGTTAAATTTGCTCTTCGCCCCTTTTCAGTTGGCGGATAATTTTCTACCAGATAATCCAAAATAATAGCCTCGTTCTTACCTAGATCCCATAAATTCTGGGTTTCTTGCATCCAGCGTATGGTGGCTATCCATCGTTCGCGGTTCATCCTATTTTGGATCACCAACAGGGCAGAATGGCAATTGGTACAATTATTAACCACCTCCATTAACCCTTCGGCTTCCACCAATCCGGTACGAACATGGATTCCGTTTTCTATTTTATCATAATCGTCTTCATCAGGAACATTTACATATTCCTCTGAAGGTGATACTGCGCTTGGGGACAACATCTCAGGATTGGAGATTAAATAGAATATTGTAATACCAAAAACACCGAAAAGCACCAATAGGGTTACCAAAAGTCTGTAGATACCCCCTACTTGTTCTCTAAACTTCTTGTGGTCTTCCATGCTTATGTAATCTTGACGGCTATTCTGTGACAGGCATTATTTAAGTATCCTTTGGGATTCCATCCGGGCAATAGCATAGGTTGACTTATTCCTTGGGTATCCGTGGCTCTTGCCCATACTTCATAGTATCCCTTTTTGGGAAATGAAATACTGGCGGAAAAATGTTGCCAAGCCAATCTGTTCACAGGTTTTTCTACTGGGCATGTGTGCCATGTAGCACCAAAATCTATGGAATATTCCATTTTGGAAACTTCTAGTTCTCCGGCCCATGCATGTCCCCTAATGTTTAGCTTTTTCCCCATGTTAAGCGTGGCGCCAGATTTAGGATATGTAATTAAAGACTTCACAGGCATGGATTCTATAATGCACATATCTTCATCTTTCACCTTCTCTCCAGGTCCTACGGGGTTACATGGTACCCGGTAGGCAGTGCCGGTCATTTTAGTACCGTCGTGAATCTTATTACGTATACTGATCCGGTTTATCCATTTTCCAGATACCGAGGCAGGCCATCCACCAGCTACAAGACGTAATGGATAACCGTGGGCAATAGGAATATCTTGTCCGTTCATTTTAAAGGCCAGTAAGGTTTCATCTTGCAAAGCCTTGGCCATGGGGGCTCCCCTTGATATAGGTTCTTTGTTGGGATCCCTACTAAGATGTATATCAGCAGCATGGTATCCTACATAAACAGCATCGCTCTTTATTCCTGCATCTTCCAAAACATCGCGCAGGCGTACCCCGGTCCACGTGGCACAAGATACGGCCCCTATGGTCCATTGGTTACCTTTTGCTGGTGGATCGAACTCACTTCGTCCATTTCCCCCACATTCCAGAGTCAGCTGATAAGTATGTTGTTGAAATTTACTTTTAAGTTGGGCCAGAGTATATGTTTTTGTTTGCTGTACAGATTCCCCGTCAATTGTTAGCTTCCAACTAGCTGCATCTATGTCTTCCGGAATTAACCCGTTATTTCTGATAAACATAAATTTATTAGGGGTAATTTTATCATCCAACAAATGTGCCCTAGCCTCTATATTCCATGGTTTATTGTTCAATACCACCAATTGCGGGTCTATGTTGAACAGCTTAAAAGGGTCTGGGTCTTGTAATCCCAAGGGGCTATATCCAGAAGGCATGTGGGCCCCGAAGACAATATCGGTTCCTAGGAGTGCCGCCATAGAACCCAGAAGGGCATTCTTTGTGAAATTACGTCGTTTCATTTAAACATTTTGTATTGTTTACCTAGCATTACCAGCATTTTTACATCTTCCAATAGGCTTTAAATAAGATGATGCAAATTCAAAGGTAAGCAATAGGCATAAAATATTTGTTTCCTGAGAAATATCATATGCTCCACAATTTGATTATTTGTATTTTACTGGGTTCAATTTAAGAGGCGCATGTTATTTACCATACTCATTATTACCTATTTCTTGCTTGCCATCGTTCTCGTAATCGGGCTTTTGGTAAACGGCATGAGGCCTTCAAAGACCTTGGCATGGCTGCTGGCCATATTTACCATTCCGGTAGGTGGTATCTTGCTGTACCTGATGCTAGGCCGTAACCGAAGAAAGAACAAGCTCATCAAACTTAAAAAAAGCGCATTCATAAGTCAACACCCATCCAAGATACCTTCCATGGTCCAAACCATGCCCAAGTATCAAAAAATTGTTTCCCTAATTTATAAAAACTGCTCGTTTCCTCCTACGGTCAACAATCGTTTAAGGCTATTAAAAGATGGGAAAACCACTTTCGAGTCTATTTTTAAAGCCTTGGAGGGGGCGCGTTCCTACATTCATATTCAGTACTATATTTATGAGGAAGGTGCTTTGGCTACCAGACTTTTAGAGTTATTTCGGAAAAAAATTTCCGAGGGGGTTGTAGTCAGAATGATCTTTGATGGTATTGGTAGCTTCTCGCTAAGCAAATCTTATATTTCCCAACTGAAGGAGGCTGGGGTAGACGTTTTTCCTTTCCTCCCTTTTCGGTTTGGACGTTTTCTTTCGTCCGTAAACTATAGAAACCATCGGAAAATTATCGTTGTGGATGGAGAAGTGGCATTTACCGGTGGTATTAACATTTCTGATAAATATCTAAAAGGTGATCCGGTCCTGGGCAAATGGCACGATATGCATCTGCAAATAAATGGTCCGGCAGTTGTTAATTTGGATAATGTGTTTTCCATGGATTGGAATCTGGTGTCCGAAAAAAGGATTGCACCCATACCTGCCAAGGACAATGATGCTACCGAGCAGGGCGCTCTGGTGCAAATTGTGCACAGCGGGCCCGATGATGATTTTGGAACCATTGAACTGGTATATTTTTCCATGATCAACGAGGCGGAAAAGTATGTTTACATTACCAATCCGTATATAATTCCCAGTCAAGCTATCCTTGGCGCCTTGCAAACCGCCGCTTTAAGTGGTATAGACGTACGTTTGTTGATCTCGGAACAGGCAGATAGTAAAATGGTGCAATGGAGTGTACGCTCTTATTTTGAATCGCTCTTAAGGGCCGGTGTTAAAATCTATCTTTTCCCCGATGGGTTTGTGCATAGTAAAATAATTATAAGTGATGATAACATTTGTACCATAGGGACCGCCAATATTGATGTGCGCAGTTTTGAGCAGAACTATGAAGTGAACGCAGTAATCTACGATACTACCTTGACTAAAACATTAAAGGCCGATTTTATGGCCGACTGTTCAAAAAGTAAAGAATTGATTCGTGAAACCTATCTGAACCGACCTTGGTTGCACAAGCTTAGGGAAGGTGTTGCCAAAATCTTTAGTCCTATCCTGTAATCAGTGTTTCATAACCCAATTCATTTGTGCACGTATTCCCGGTTTCCCATGCATTGATATTCTCAAAGGTAGTTGACGCAATGTTCTTAATTGCTTCCTCTGTTACAAATGCCTGATGTGGTGTTAGCAATACATTGGAAAAGGAAAGTAATTTTATCAGTTGTTCATTGACTATCCCTGTTTTGGAGTTATCCTTAAAAAAAACGCCTCTTTCCCTATCGAACACATCCGCGCCATAAGCTCCTATTTCCTTATTTTCCAAGGCTTCTATAAGAGCAGTGGTGTCCACAATAGATCCGCGTGCCGTATTTATCAGGATGGCATTTTTCTTCATTAGGGATAATCTTGATTTACTGATTAGGTTGTAATTTTCATAGGTAAGGGGTACATGTAAACTGATGACATCGGATTTGGAGCATAGCTCGTCCAAATCGGTATATTCCACACCGCAAAGCTCCACCAAGTTATGGTCGGGGATAAGATCGCACCCCAAAATCTTGCATCCAAAGCCGTGCATTATCTTGGCCATTACCGATCCAATATTGCCAGTACCTACGATACCTATAGTTTTACCGTGTAAATCGAAACCCATTAAACCATCCAATAAGAAATTATGGGCATGCACCTGTTTATCTGCCAAAATTATATTTCTATTGAGAGCTAGTAGTAAAGCGGTAGCGTGTTCGGCGATGGCATATGGCGAATAAACAGGGGTGTTGGCCACCCGCAATCCATAACGTTTGGCGGCTTTGATATGAATATTATTGTAACCGGCCGAGCGAAGTGTAATGTACTTTACACCTAGATCCTTAAGTTTTTCCAACACCACCAGAGAGGCATCGTCTCCAGAGAAAATACAAATAGCGTCGTACCCAACAGCTTTTATAGCCGTATGGGTATCCAAGGCCTGAGAAATGTAGGTAACTTGGTGTACGTTGTTATTTGCCCGTTTTAAGGCCGGAATCTCAAACTCCTTTGCACTATATACCAGTAATTTCATTTTTTGGCTCCTTTCTAAAGATGATATCTTGCTCTTCTAAAGCCAAAACCACCAGTTTTATATAATCTTCCACAGTTTTATCAATGTTCACCGGATCCATAATGTCTATGGCTCCCCGCCAAATAAGTTCTCGTTCTTTGTCTACACAAATGCAATACAAAGAAGTCTCCGCATGGTATATGGTAAATTCATCGTAGTAGTCCGTTTCATAATAAATGTCTTGGTAGCTTAGGTAATCGTCTTTAAACTTTCCGTAATAAGTATCTAGTTGTGACATTTTTTTTCTAAAGGACTGTCTGTTTTCCGAACCCACGATCTTGGTGAACAGAATTGCATCGAAGCCTTTATCCAGTAATTGATGCTCTACTTCCGAAAGTTCTTCCTCAGATTTTTCGGATGAGGTGAACTCCACGTCAAAAAGGTCTATACTTCGTACCGCGACTACTCCTCTCTTTTTAAATTCTTTACGAAGTTTCGTCTCAAAATTCTCTCTGGCCTCCTCGTTTTGGGTCATGCCTACAATCAATACTTTATAGGCATCGAACAAAACAATATCCGGATTCTTCCAATTGCTGACCAACTGGGTGGTAGAGCAACCAACAAAAAACAAAGCAGATAATATTAAAATTTTTTTCATATATTTGTTATACTAAAATATTATTAATCAATGATTTAAATTTAATTACTTTAACAATCGCTTTTGCTTTTCTTTCTTCATTACATGGGAAACCAACTTAAATATTTTTTCCTTTAAATGATTGTACTGTGCCATGTAGCGTTCCATAAGATATGTTAAGTCTTTATGGGTTTCAATATGCGCCTTTTCCATTTTTAACTGATCTACCTCATCTACCATGATCACTGTTTGATTTCCATGAAGTTGCACTTGCTTCATAAGGGAAACCAACTCTTTCTCTTTCCTTAAAAGCGCATCGACCGTTTCTTTGCTCTGTTCTAAAACTGAGGCGTCTATAAGTTGAAGGGTATGAGATTTTATGAGATTGTTTAAAAAGCGCTGTTCATCCCTCGCAAACTTTAACTGTGACAACCATAGAGTACAGGCATCGTGCATTTCCTGGGCATTAAGCCATTCTAGATATTTATATCTTTTCTTAACTACCATCATTACAACATGTTTAAACAGGGCAACGAAGCTAGCCTTCCCTCCGTTGCCCTGAAATAGCTAATTCACCGCTATTATTTTTTTAGGGTTCTCCTTGGTCTCTTCTTTCTTCTGAAGCTCTAAGGTTAGAATACCATTTTTATAGGTGGCTTTTACCTCTTTGGAATCGTCCACCGCATCTGGTAAATGCATGGCTCTTTTAAAGGAACTATAACTAAATTCTTTGCGGGTATAGTCCTTCTCCGTATCTACCTGTTCTGCACTGTTTTCTGCAGACACCTCCAAGTTGCGGTCCTTGAGTGTTATTTGAAAATCCTTTTTGTTGAATCCGGGAGCTGCAAGTTCAATTTCAAAATTTGCCTTGTGTTCTTTTACGTTCATTGCAGGCCAGCTGGCCTCCTCTACAAAAAAATCATCCGAAAAGAAATTGTCCGTGTCCAAATGACCAAAAGTATTCCAGGGAAATCTGTTTCTGTTAAATTTGATTAATGACATAATACCATGATTTAAGATTAATGAATATATATACTGTTAGGACGAATGTAGGTGTATTCTACATTTTTAAAAATGACAAATATCAGTTAAACCCCTTATTTTAGGGCTAGTAATGCTTAGGTGTCCGATTTTCGTTTTTTGAGTATTCCGCCGGCGTAATTGAATATCTCGGATTTTAGTCCTTGAAAATCATCGAGGCACTTTTTTACCTTGGTTTTAAGGGTCTCGTGTTTCTTTTGGTACCACAAGTTGCAACCGTTATCCGAGCATTCCAGTATTCCGCCCAAATCGTTCTGGTGTTTTGCCAGCAATCCCCCTACCTTAGCTTTTTTCCCTTTTGTCGCCGTTAACCGTTGCTGATATTCTTGCAGGCGCTCAAAAAGGTTTGGGGTATTGGGTTCAAACACATAAGAATTTAATAGACGGTCTATAAAGGTAATTTCATCATCAATGAGACATAGGTGCGATTTCCATTGCTGCAACTCCATGTGCAACTCTTGGGATTTAAACCTATTGCTATTTCCGTTTCCTTTACCTATCATTTTTAACGCTTTTGTTTAAAGTAATCGCGTACCAATGCTTTTACCTGATTATCCGTCATACTGTCTACTTTGGAAACGGTTTGCACCTTACTGGCGATACCCTTGTGGTTTTTTATAAGCGATTCTCTAAATTTTTCATTGGTATCACCAGGCCCAAATATGGCAATGGCCTCTGCATCCGCAATACTCATGGCCAAATCTTGGAAATAGTTCTTTAATTGGTGTTTTTCCCTTTCCATATATTTGCTATCCTGTACCACATCTTGTGGGCCCCATCTTGTTTTTGAGCGCGAACCCCCTTTGGGGTTAAAAAACTCCAATTCAGAGAACAAGGTTTCAAATTTCTCCTCGCCTTGGAAGAGCGTAATTATATGAGCCTTTTCCTTATCTAACCAAATACCTACATTTTTCATTCGCTACTTTTATTTAATTATCATTCAGTTCCAAAATTGGTATTTCCGCATCGTAACCTATTTCTTTTACCAAAGGTTTCGCTAAAATGCTACCAAAAAAATGATGCTTTTTATTCATAAACGCTACCATATCCACATCCCTACTCTGAATAAAGGACAATATTCCCTTTTTCACCTTAATGTCCGTAAGCTCATGATGGCTATAATTGTGTCCCTTTAAAATAGATTCTAACAATACTTTGTTACTCTGCTGAACGGTACTCAATTTAGGCGCTTGCTTTACATGTAATACCTTTATGGACGTATTGTGCATTTTGGCAATCTCTAACAAGTTATTGAGTTCCCTTCTTTTGAAGGGTGTTTTATAATCGGTAGGAAATGCTATTTCGTTCGGAGGCGAGAACTTAAAATCTTCGGGTATCGCCAATACCGGGCATTCGGTTATATTTTCCATAATATTGACCGTATTGGTTCCGAAGATGACCGCATCCGAACCCGTTGCCCCTTTTGTACCCATAATGATAAGATCAATATCGTTTATCGCTATCATATTTTTTATGGCATACAGCAAGGAGTTAAAGGTAGAGACGGTGTGGTACGTATGATTGGGCTGGCTGTTCAATTTCAAAATGGCCATTAGCTTGGTAAAACCATC
The DNA here is from genome assembly GCF_046557915.1 of Spongiimicrobium sp. 3-5. Taxonomy (NCBI): domain Bacteria; kingdom Pseudomonadati; phylum Bacteroidota; class Flavobacteriia; order Flavobacteriales; family Flavobacteriaceae; genus Spongiimicrobium; species Spongiimicrobium sp. 3-5. The sequence continues at coordinate 139,511 of NZ_JBHEBG010000002.1, read as the reverse complement.
TTCAGAAGCCTTTTTTGCTGCTTCATAGGCCATTTCCCCGGGTTCTGGCACCATCATGCTATCTATAGAATAGCCATTTACCTGATAAGCATTTAAAAAGTAAAAATCGCAGGTCTCATTTTTATATAACTCCAAGGCATACCTAATAGCGTTAAGGGCATTCTTGGAAAAGTCCGTGGGTAACAATATTCTTTTGTCCATTACGTATTTTTTTATGTTCTAGTTTAAAAATACCCATGCACAAGTAACTGTCCTATGATAAAAATCAGTCATTACCAGGAATCACCAAAAAAGGAATAGCCAGATTGAATGTTACTTTTCTTATAACCGGCTCTTTAAAAAGGTGTTTTAAAAAACCATGTTTATAATTCACCATCACCAACAACTCTATATGCTGTTCTTCCAAAAAATTATTGATTACTCTAGACTTGCTTAAAAAATAAGGCATCCAATGGAAAGAAGTTTTTAATGATGCTAGATGTTTTTTTAGTATTCGAAGACAAGAACGCTGGTCTTTGGACAGGACATCGTCTTCATTAATATGCATTACCCTAACGAACGAATCAAAAAGTTGTGAAATGAACAATAGCGGTGTCAATTCCTTGGTTTGGTATGCGCGTTTATAATCCGTAACAAAGGCTATTTCCTTTGGAATCTTAAAATCCATTTGCTGAGGGACCATTAGTATAGGACAACTTGTTAAATTTCCGATAACCTTAAGGGAAGAACTGCCCATAAAAATGGCTTTGGCCTCGGTAATTCCGCGGGTACCCATAACAACAAGATCAATTTCCCCTTCTTTTACGATACTAGCTATGGCCTCTACCAAATCGCCATGTTTGGAAATGGTTTTAAAGCGATGCAAAGGGTTGCCATTGTCCAACACTATTTTGTGAAGGGTGCTCTGCAAGCCTTCCATGGACTCATCTTTCAACTGCTCTTTTAACTCTCTTCCTACCTGCTTAGGAATGCTTAGACTTAATAAGGGGGTAAGTTCCGTGTATGTGTTTAAGATATAAAAAACAGCTTGTTGTTCCTTTAAAAGACTTGTTACATAGAACAGTGCGCTATAAGCGTTGTTGGAAAAGTCGGTAGCGACCAGAATATGTTTCATTTTAGTTATTTTTTAGTGTTACGGAATTACCATAAAGGGTATGGTTACATGAAAACCTATTTTCTTAATAACCGGTTCTACAAATAGGCGTTCCAAAAATGTATGCTTGTTCTTTATCATGGCCAAGAAGTTTACCTTGGTCCTTAGTTGAAAATTATTGATTCCATCTATTACTTCCTGATTAGGCATATCATGAAACAAATGGGCGACCTTGCTTAGCAATTTATCCAAGGTAACCTTGTTCTTGCGCTGTTGTTTGGTAAGCTCATAACCCGTAGAAACATGCATAACCTCTATACTAGAAATATGGTTTAGGGCAATGGACAATAGCTCTTTCAACTGTTCTTCCTTATAATCTATTTCGTAATCCGTAGGGAAAAGTATCTCTTTTGGAGCTTCGTACTTAAAATTGGGAGGTATTGCAATAACTGGGCAACTTGCTTTTTTTATTACATGTACCGTATGTGTGCCTAGCAATATTTCTTTGGCACCAGTGGCACCCTGAGTACCCATTAAGACCAAATCAATTTTTTCGGCCTTAATTGTATCTACTATTTCATCCACTAAAAGGTTAAAGGCCGAACGAAGTACAAAATGATGTTTTGGGTTCTTAAATTCCTTTAGTATTCTACTTTGCAATTCTTCCAACTGTTCTGTTGTATTTGTTTGATATAAATCGCCAAGACCAATTTGGCCCGGACTATGCAAGATGTACTCGGACTGATAAATTGCCGGGGTATAAGCATGCAGTAGATAGAATGTACATTCCTGTTTTTTAAACAATTGCATAGCGTACCGTATTGCGTTGTACGCATTATCTGAAAAATCGGTGGGCAATATAATTCGTTTCATTTCTTAGCGTATTTATCTTCTTATCTTATTAGGTTTTGCATAACCAAAAATGGTACTTCTATATTGAGACCTATTTTATCTATGGTAGATTGGTAAAGCATGTTTTCCATATAGGAATGTCTGCTGTTTACCATAATCAGCATCTCAATCTTGTGTTGATCTATGTAGTCCATAATTGCCTTGGCCCTTGTACCATTGGGCAATGTCTTAAAGATTAAAGTGGCTTTTTGCATAGAATCTTCCAAAAAGCGTTTGTTATCTTCTTGCCGCAAGGACAGACGTTTGTAATCCGAAATATGAAGACAGTGTATTTCCGATCGGTAAGACCATGCCATCTCACACACCAATTTAAGCTCTCTCCGCTTATAGGGTAGCATATAGTCCGTTGGAAACAACATCTTCTTTGGTGGCTGATAACTGTAGCGATGCGGAATGGCCAAAACCGGACATTGCACATATTTCAGCACCTGCAGTGTGTGACTACCAAAGGTAAGGGCCTTGTTGTTGGTTTTACCCTTGGTGCCCATTACTACAATATCCGCGTTCTCCTTATTAATAAAATCGTTTGCGGCATCTACCAAACTTCCAAATACGGACAAGGTATGATATGTGTGTCTGGGGTTTGGAAATGCTTCCCTAACCGCAGATGATAATTCCTTAAGCGACTTTTCTGTTTCCGTTGCCATTTTTTCTTTATGCTTTTCAAAAAGCTCCCTAGACAACAAAACCGTTGCATTATAAAGCTCATCAGCGTAAGCATGCAGAAAAAAAATCTCGCACTTCTGATATTTAAAAAAAGAAACCGCGTAGTTAACCGCGTTCATAGCGTTTTCGGAAAAATCCGTTGGAATCAATATCTTCTTCATGAGGTTTTGATAGTAGTTCAAAAGTAGATTTGAAGGCTACCAAAAACTATGACATTGGTCAGTTTTCACTAAAAGAAAACCAAAACATCCTAGGATTATTTTGCCTTTGATTGTAGATATAAAAGCAATATTCAAAGGCTATTAATTGGGTTTAACCGTGTAAAACCAGAAAAGGGATTTCTGTATGATAACTTATTTCCTCCACAGCAGGTCTAAAAAGAATACGTTGGAAAAAATTGAGATTTTTAGCCACCATGGCAACCATATCTATGTCTCTACTATCGGCGAAACACTGTACGGCGGTTTCCAATTTTGTGCCTCTTACAAAATGAAAAGTGTGTTCTAAATCTCCAAGATAATTATGTAAAAAGTCTTTGTTGGCCTTCTGTCCTTCGGTTAGCTCCTCTCCTTTTTTCGATATATGCAAAATCCTTAGTACTGCATTGCTTACCGAAGCTATTGCAATTAGCGTATCTAGCACCTTAAGATCATAACCGTTATAGTAGTCCGTAGGGAAGGCAATTTCTTTAGGTTGCTTAAACCTGGCATCTTCCGGAACGGCCAATAGAGGGCATTTTACCTTGGTGATAACGTCGCCCGTATTGCTTCCCATAGTAACTTTCTTTAGCCCGGTAGCCCCTTTGGTTCCCATCAGGATCATATCAATATCTTTTTCTTCGACCTGTCTTTTAATTGCATCAACAAAAAAATCGTAAACAGCTGTTAAGGTAAAATCATGACTAGCATTGTTGGGTAATTTTTTTATACGTACCAATAGCTCTTGTAGTGCCTCCCTACTTTGCTTTAGGATGGCATCTTGCATAAGTTTTGAAGACGTGCTAATAGAACTTGCCGCTCCGGAATAGGATGGAATAGCATTTATATGGAGTAAATGAAAGGTACACTCCGATTTCCCAAACAACTCCAAGCCATACAAAATGGCATTCCAAGAATTATCGGAAAAATCCGTAGGTATTAAAATTTGTTTCATGCCGGTCATATTTTTTTGGTTTATGGTTAAAATTGAAGGCTAATGCATTAGCCTTACCTCAATATCTTCATTTAGTTGATTTTCTAAGCTACTCTGGCTTGGCCTATCCTTAAATTCATAGTGCATAGGAATCACCACCTTGGGTTTTGTTGTATTTATCACTTTGGTGGCCTCGGCCATATTCATGGTAAGGTTATCCCCGCCAATGGGTATCATGGCAAGGTCAATGTCTTTTAACCCATCCATTTCCGGTATATAATCCGTGTCTCCTGCATGATAAATACGTTCGCCCCCTTCCAGAGTAAGTACATACCCCACATTCTGCTTGGATTTGGGGTGTGCCTTTATCCAAAGGAACACGTTCTTAACATTGTATGCCCCAACCGCCCTGCATACAATATCCCCGAGCACCATAGTCTCTCCGGGTCTTATAAGCCTTGGTAAATATCCTTGCTTTTTTAGTTTTTTCAGTACTCCTTTAGGACATACGATAGTGGTTCCCGATTTGTAGAGTTGAGCAATCGTCTCTAGGTTTAAATGATCGGGATGTGCATGCGTTATAAAGATATAATCGGCCTTATCCCCGTCACTTATTTCCACAGGATCGATATAAACTGTATGCTTTGGGGTTCTAATCTGAAAGCTCGATGGGAAAAAATGTGATTTATTAACCTTTATGGTTCCCCACGTGGTAACCATTGTTTGTTCGTTCAACTGAAATTGTTGAAGCCTTGTATTTCTTTTTTCACTTACCGCAATCTTCACCATTGTACACGATTGAATTATTAAAGCTATTGATAACAGGCCTATGAGTCTTATTGTTTTGACTTTCAATTTTAACCGCATCATCACCTTAGTTTAATCAGTTTATAAAATTATAGGTATGAAGTTTGTCTCAAAATGATAATTGTCATTTTCTCCATCATCACTTTGTCCTAATTTTATTTCTGGAAAACTAATTCCATAACTCAAGTATTTTTAATGAAGGCAACAATGAACATCCCGAGTCTTAAATCGGACGCGTGCAAACGTAAAATTTTGCGTAATCTGAGTAGAATCCTTGATGTTAGGGTTTTGGAAGTTGATGTTCAGGGCAAAATAATCTCCTTTGCTTACCAATCCCCAATGGCCTTTGAAAAAGTAAAGCGCGAATTACGCAGTATTGGATATCCAATGGAGAATGGCTACGGAGGCATGGATTTACCAAACTGGGCTTCTCATAGCCAGATTCGCTATGTTTCTAGACAAAAAGAACCACAAATGTCGCACTTGGTCTATTAATGTAGGCTGCGCAACGTTTTCAGGTCCAAAATCCTAATATTTCTTTCTTCAATAGCAATAAGTCCCTGTTTCTTGAAGTTGGAAAGCGTACGGATAAGGCTTTCCGTGGCTATACCGGCTACACTGGCCAGATCATTCCTAGAAATTCTTATTGGGCCTTCTTTATCATTGTTCATGATATCCGCGAATTGTATAAGTGTCTGTGCTGTCTTTTTGCGTACCGAACCGTAAGCCATTTGCAATAACTGCTCTTTTATTTCAGCGAGATTCTCAGATAGCAATCCAATTAGTTCCAGGGCAACGGCATGGTTTTGTTCTAAAATTGATTTGAGTTCGTCCTTGGAAATACCGGCCATTTCCAGATCTTCCACTGCCGTGGCAGTTTCCTGATAAGGGATATTTTCCACAAAAGAGGAAAAACCTAAAAAATCATCGGCCCTGTGTAAGGAAGTAATCAATTCTTTTCCTTCTTCATCTATTTTATGACATTTTGCAACTCCCTTTAAAATTAAATATACTTTGTTGGAGTTAGCTCCCTCTTGATAGACTGCATCACCATTTTTAAATTTAAAGAGGGTACCATTATCATCAAAGAAATTTTTAAGCTCATTTAGGTTCCTAAGCTCACATTTTTCCGAAATTTCAAGCTGAGCCTGTGGGTTTAATGTGGCAATTAACTTGGCCTTCGCCAGCCTACTTTCTATAGCGCTTATTAAATCTTCTTCATCAAAGGGTTTGGTAAGATAATCATCAGCGCCAAGATCCATCCCTTTGCGCACTTCCTTATGTTCTGTTTTCGCCGACAAAAAGATGAACGGTATGGATCTGGTGTCTTCATTTTTGGAAAGCTCTCGCAACACCCCATAACCATCAACTTCCGGCATCATTATATCACAAATTATTACATCGGGTTTATTGGCCAAGGCCAAATCTATTCCTATTTGTCCATTTGCGGCGGTAAGCACCTTGTAACCGGCAAGCTCCATAAGTTCCTGGGTGTTTTCGCGCAAAGCCATATCGTCCTCTATCAATAATACCGATTTCATAGTGCTACAGGTTTGTTTAGAAAAGGTACTTGTATGGAAAAAGTAGTCCCAACATTTTCTTTACTCTTAAAATTAATGGTACCACCCAAATTTTCTAGGTGGGCCTTAACTATATTTAGACCAATACCCGTACCTTGTACCAAAAGGGCATTTTCTGCCCTAAAATATCTATTGAACACATATTTTTGTTCTTCTTCCGGAATACCAATACCCTGATCTATAACTTGGATATAAAGTACTTTTTTTCGTACGGCTATCTTAATATCGATTTCGGTATTTTCTGGGGAATATTTTATGGCATTGTGCACTAAGTTGGATAAGATTAATTCCAGGATTTTCTCATCGAACTCTATGGTAACCTCATCAATATTTCGTGGATATAAAATCTGCTGTCCGGTCTTTAGTAACATATTGGCACTGTATACTACCTCATTCACCAATTTGCTAAGGGGAAAACGGGAAAACTTATAGTTTACCTTTCCAGATTCCAACCGTTCTACCGATAGAAAATCATTTAGAATATTGTCTAGGTATTTTACCTTGTTCTTAATAGTGTTTATGTGTTTTTCTCGTTTGTCTTGCTGTTCTGTGGAGGAGTATTTGGACAGGAGGACCGTAGAGGTAAGAATGCTACTAAGGGGAGTTTTAAATTCATGGGATACCATGGACAAAAACTTGGTTTTTAGATCGTTGAGCTCGCGCTCTTTTTTAAGTGCCTCCTTGGCGGATTTTTCTGCTTCCTCCCTCAGTTTCACTTCTTCCGTAAGCTTACCGATGGTTGTATTTAGCTCGGATGTTCTTTTTTCTATCTTTTCCTCTAGTTTGGTATTTAGCTCGGTTATCTTAAGCTCTTGTTCTTTTCGAGAAGAAATGTCCATGATTAAAGCCATCACATATTTATTTCCATACAACTCAAAAGGATTAAGACCTACTTCCAAAGGAAATTCTTCCCCGGATTTTCTTAGACCGTAGAGTTCCTTACCCGCCGCCATTTGTCGCTTACCACTGTTCTCAAAAAAATTTTCGAAGTGTCCGTGATGTGAGGCATGATAGGTTTGAGGGACTAAAATGTTAAGAGGTTTACCTACAAGTTCGTCCTTTTCATACCCAAATATTTCCTCTGTTGAAGAATTGTTGGCCACTATAAGTTGCTTGCTATTGACTACCACAATTCCCTCCGAAACACCTTCGGATAGTAGATTGAAAATATTGCTATTCTTCTTAAAAACCTTCACACCCCAAAGTTAAAGCATATAACTGATTTTTATCATAAAAAATATTGGATATGCGGCCTAAATTTGTCCTCTTCATAATGCTGTAATAATATGTTGAATTCGGAAAAAGTAGGAAACGAACTTTATCAATATTTAGGGAAACTATTCTATGCCGTTGCCATTGCGGATAGGACCATACATCTAAAAGAGTTGGAAAAATTAAAGGAAATGGTACGCAAGCATTGGCTTGATGTTGATGATATTGAGGACGAATACGGTGAGGATGCTGCATTTCAGATAGAGGTTGTGTTCGATTGGTTGTTAGAATACGAAAAAGACGGCCATAACTGTTTCAATGAATTTAAGGTTTTCTTTAAGGAGCATCCCTCGCATTTTACCCCAGAGATCAAAGATTTAATTATGGCTACCGCTAATGCAATTGCACGGTCTTTTGCGGGGACCAATAAGTCCGAACTGGTTATATTGGCCAAACTTAAACTGCTTTTAGATCAGGTATAGGAATCATATCTTAAAAGTAATCACAGGCGTATTGGAATGGTTGGCCATATCCTCAGCAATGCTGCCCATAAAAAAATGTGCCAACCCCTTTCTTCCGTGGGTGGCTACACCAACCACATCCGCGTTAATCTCCTGACCATAGTTTAATACGCCTTTCTCCACACTGTAATCATTATATATATTAACGGGCATCTTTAATCCTAATTTCTCTAAAAAACCATTTATCCTATGGTCAGCGTCTTTAGTGCTTAAATAGTTATCTCCGGGCAAGTTGATAAAAATAGGGTGAAATTCTGCCCCAAAATAATCTGCAAAACGTTTGGCTTCCCTAAACGTTAACAGGCCTTTGTTCTTAAAATCACTTGCAAATACCATTTTTTTGATCTCAAAATTTGGCTTCCTCTCCTTTACCACTAAAACGGGCACCTCAGAAGTACGTACTACTTTCTCTGTATTTGAGCCAACAAAAATCTCACTCAACCCAGCAGTTCCATGCGAGCCCATAACTATTAAATAGGCATCCTGCTCTTGGGCCACTTGGTTAATTTCTCCGAACACTTTATAGTTCTGGATCATTTCCTTTACCACTATTCCATCTAAATATGGTTTATCCAGAAATGTTCCGAATCTTTTTTTCGCTAACCGCATAAAATAAGTAGCCTCCATAAATTCCTGGGCTTCATCTTTAGTGAACATAGCTTCTGAAAGGCCCAACATATGAAGAACTATAATTTCCGAATCCTTTTTTTTTGCCAATGCAGCCGCCACTTCCAAGGCATATTCTGAATGTTGGGAAAAATCTACGGGCACTAAAATTCTTTTCTTTTTCAAAATTTTGATGTTTTATGGGTCGGCCAAATGTAGTGCGCCGTAACAGAAGTAAAAATGACCAATGTCATTTTTCCCGATTCTTGGGAAACCTATCTTCGCATTAATTTTAAAAAACTGGTCATGAAAAACGCATATTTCCATTTTGTACTTTTTTTAATGGTACCCGTATTGGTTTTTTCCCAATCCCTCGATAATATTGATGAGATAGCTCCTTTTAACGACGGTATAGCGGCCGTAAGAAAAGGTAAGCAATGGGGTTTTATAAACACCGATGGGGTTTTGGTCATTGACTTTAGGGACGATCTACACTGGAACACCGCCCCAAACAAATCTTCGAGGGATATTACCGGAACAGGATATCCAGTTTTTAAGGAAGGAAGATGTATCGTAAAAAAGATGGTGGATGAAATCCCTATTTATGGATTTATAGATACCAAGGGGAATCTGGTAATAGATTATCAATTCTTAAACGTGTCCAATTTTAACAATGGCTATACTACCGGAGTGGTATTTGACAAGGTGTTTAGAGGGAACAATGAGTTCAACCTCAAAATATATGATTATAAGTTTCATGATGTCCTTATGGATCTTTCTGGAGAAATCGTAGAGTTTTTTGATAGACGATACAACATTCAGATGACCAAGAGAAGATACCAACTTCCAAAGCTGGGCGCCAAATTGCTCGCCGATAATCTAATTGCCTTGCGCACTAAGGAAAACGGTTGGAAAATACGTACGCTACAACTGTAAAAGTTTGTGTTTCTTCCGATTTTTTTGTGGTCCAAGGAAATCTTGATTTTAAAAGATAGCATCCATATTACCATATGCTTAGCTATCGGCTTTGCCCTATTGGAATATTATAAATGGTTTCGGATTATGGTCTATATAAAAGCACTTAAATTTATAGCGCTTTCTATTATTGTTGCCCTATTGTTAGGCTCTTGTAATACCAATGAAGAACGAATACTTCCTACAAAAACCAAAATCACAGAATCTGTTTATTCCTCTGTTACCGTGCAGCCAGACAGCCTTTACAAAGTTTATGCTATAGTTGCAGGAATATTGGAGAAAAACTTGGTAGAGGAAGGCGATACGGTTAGGCGACACGACCCAATCATTCAAATTGTGAACGCCACGCCAAAGTTGAACACCGAAAATGCGAAACTACAATTGCAATTGGCCAAAGAAAATTATAGCGGTAAGGCAACGCTTCTTAGCGAATTAAAAGAACAGCTCAGTACGGCTAAATTGCAGTTGCAAAACGACTCCGTAAACTATTACCGGCAAAAAAACCTTTGGGACCAGCAAATCGGATCCAAAGTAGAATATGACAACCGAAAACTTGCCTATGAACTTTCCCAAAACAACAGTATTCTACTTAAGAACAAATACCAACGAACCAAAAACGAATTGGAGACTACCCTAAAACAGGCCGAAAACAATTACAAGACCTCATTAATCACCACCAAGGACTATAGCGTAGAAAGTAAAATAAACGGCACGGTTTACGATCTATATAAAAACACAGGTGAAATTGTAAATACCCTAGAACCATTGGCTTCGGTAGGATCTACCAACTCCTTTGTAATAGAATTGCTTGTAGACGAAGTAGACATCGTAAAATTGAGAATTGGTCAGAAGGCAATTATTACTTTAGATGCATACAAATCCGATCTTTTTGAGGCAACGCTAAGCAAAATATACCCTTCCAAGGACGAAAGGTCGCAAACCTTTAAAGTTGAGGCCCTTTTTGATAAGGCTCCAGATATGCTTTATCCCGGTCTTGCCGGAGAGGGCAATATCATTGTTGCCAAAAAAAATAATGCCCTTACCATCCCTAACGAATATCTTATTGATAAAAATAAGGTACTCACGGACAAGGGCATCGTAGAGGTAGTTACGGGCTTGAGCAATATGGATGTGGTTGAAATAATTTCTGGTTTAGACCCGGATACTTACATCCAAAAGCCGAAGGAATGATCAATTGGAAAGTTATACTCAATATTGCAAAGACCCATTTAATTACTAAAATGAAGTCTACCATAACTGCAGCCCTTGGGGTAACTTTTGGCATTGGAGCTTATATTACCCTGGTAAGCTTTATGACCGGATTGAACCAAATGTTGGACGATCTCGTACTAAACCAAACACCCCACATTCATATCTATAACGAAATTGAACCTTCTAAGGAACAGCCCATTTCTAGGTATGACGATTTTAAGGGTGCCCTCAATATTGTGCACTCCATAAAACCGAAACAAGGTCAAAAAAAAATTCATAACGCCATTCCAATTCTTAACCACCTTAAGGCAGATAAAAAAGTAAAGGGTGCTACGCCTCAATTAAGGGCGCAAATATTTTATTTATCCGGATCCATAGAGTTAGGGGGAAATTTAGCGGGCATAGACATTATGGAAGAAGTACGTCTTTCCAATATGCAATCTTACATTATTCAAGGGAGTCCGGCTGCATTAAAAAATAATGAGAATGGTATTCTCCTGGGCGCAGGGGTAGCGGACAAAATGTCTTTGTCACCAGGAGATCGTGTACAGGTAAGTACTACCAAAGGAGCTATTTTTCCACTGAAAATAGTAGGTATATATCAAAGTGGAATTGCTGAAATTGACAATGTACAGAGTTATGCCAACTTAAAAACGGTGCAGCGTATTTTGGGTGAGCCAGAAAACTACGTAACCGATATCAATGTTAAGCTGTATGATATTGCCTTGGCAGAACCTATGTCTAACCAATTAGAGCGGCAATTTGATCTTAAGGCAACCGATATTAATGAGGCCAACGCCCAATTTGAAACAGGTTCAAACATCCGTAACCTAATTACATATTCGGTCTCCATAACATTACTTATTGTGGCGGGTTTTGGCATCTATAACATTCTTAATATGTTGATCTATGAAAAGATGAAAGATATAGCCATTCTAAAAGCTACGGGGTTTTCCGGGGTAGATGTGCAACTGATTTTTATGAGTCAGGCCATGATCATTGGCGGAATAGGTGGTACACTGGGGTTGGCAATTGGTTATTTGCTATCTACACTTATAGATAACCTTGCTTTTGAGACCGAGGCCCTGCCAACGATAACCACCTACCCTATCAACTACAACATTACGTATTACCTTATAGGTATTTCCTTTGCCCTTGTTTCTACATTTATAGCAGGGTATTTACCTTCAAACAAGGCCAAACATATTGATCCTGTACGTATTATCCGAGGAACTTAATCTAATTAAATGAAGTCTGTTTTACAAGCAATAGATATAAACAAACACTTTAAAAAGCCCGTGCTCTTCCATGTGCTCAAAGACATTTCCTTTGAAGTAAAACAAGGCGAATTTGCTTCAATTATGGGGAAATCGGGTTCTGGTAAATCTACCTTGCTGTACATTCTTTCTACTATGGATACGGATTACGAGGGTCTTTTGCATTTAAACGGACAATTGGTCAGTGGTAAGCCCTCTACCGAACTGTCTAGAATTAGAAACAAACATATTGGTTTTGTATTTCAATTTCATTATTTGTTATCAGAATTCAGTGTTCTAGAGAATGTGATGCTTCCGGCAAAGAAACTGGGTGAAAAATCGCATGGCGAAATAGAACATAATGCCATACAAAATCTTAAAATACTGAATATTGAAAATTTGGCAAGGAAGCGCGCATCTAGAATATCGGGTGGTGAAAAGCAACGTGTTGCCATTGCCCGTGCGCTTATAAATAACCCTTCGATTCTGATGGGCGACGAACCTACAGGAAATCTGGACAGTTACAATGCCGAAAACGTATTCCAGATCTTTAAACAATTGAAAGAAGAAAAGGGATTATCCCTGCTTGTAGTGACCCACGATAAGGATTTTGCAAAACGAACCGACAGAATTATTAAAATGGAGGATGGTCGTATCATAAAATGATTCCATTTTAGCATACCCGTGATACACAAACGGTATTGATCTAAAAAAGACTCTAATGAAATATCTTTTTGTTTTTATCCTTTTAATACATGGCATAATACACTTCATGGGCTTTGTTAAAGCGTTTAAACTCCAAGAGGTATCCCAATTAACACTATCCATCTCCAAAACCACAGGCGTTTTCTGGTTCTTTACAGGTCTTTTGTTTGTGATCGCTTTTGTAGCCTTACTACTAAAACAGCAATGGTGGCCCGTCCTAGGAATGATTGCTATAATGCTCTCTCAGATTCTGATAATCTACTATTGGAAAGATGCCAAATACGGCACCATTGTAAATCTAATCGTTTTTTTGGTCGCCATTTCGTCATACGCTACATACCGTTTTAACGGCATGGTGCAAAAGGAGATCGAAGTATTGTCTCGGACCGATAATATTAAAAACTTGCCCCACATAACCAATGAAGATATAGCCCATTTACCAGAAATAGTAAGGAAATGGATCTTAAACTCGGGTTTTGTAGGAAGGGAGCGTATTGTTTATGTAAGCATTGGGCAAGAAGGGCAAATGCGTACCAAGCCCAACTCTAAATGGATGCCTTTTACGGCTACACAACATTTTAGGGTAGATCGGTCAGCTTTTATTTGGCAGGCGAATGTAAAGGCTATGCCATTAGTGCATTTACTAGGGCGAGACAAGTTGATCCATGGAGAAGGAGAAATGTTGATTAAGCTCTTGGGATTCTTCACGGTAGTCGATGAAAGAAATCACCCCAAAGTAAATTCCGCCTCCATGCTCCGATATCTGGCGGAAACGAGTTGGTTTCCCACAGCAGCACTTAACGAAAACATCATTTGGGAAGAAATTGCCCCAAACACGGCCAAGGCAACGCTCACCATAAATGATAAAAGTGTAACAGGAATCTTTACGTTTACCGATAAAGGTGAAATGGTTTCTTTTGAATGTGAACGCTATTATGGAACTGGAAAAGATGCGCGTTTGGAAAAATGGTTTATTGAAGCACTGGGACATAAAACCTTCGATGGTATTAAAATTCCGCACAAGAGCAGGGTAGTCTGGAGGTTAGATCAAGGCGATTTTGATTGGTTACATCTAGAAATTACCCATTTGGACTATAACACCCTTCCATAATATTCTTCTTAGCCCCTTTTCTTCTTGCTACTTTTCTGTGTTTTCTGGGGCAACACTTCTTCCGGAAACGGGAAAAGGATGGTGGAATTTTTTTCCGCCGCTATGTTCGATAGGGTTTGGTATAGACGTAATTTTATGGCCGATGGTGATTGATCTATGAGTTTACCTGCCTCTAGAAGTTTGCCAGCGGCCTGTTCTTCGGCGAGAGCCAGAATAATCCTTGCCCGTCTAGATCTTTCCGCCTCTGCCTGATTGGCCATCATACGCCGCATGTTTTCGGGTAGCTGAATATCCTTAATCTTAACATCAATGATTTCTATACCCCATTCTTTGGTTTCTTGTTCCACAATTGTTTTGATATTCTTACCCATTTCCTCTCGCTTAGACAAGATGGTATCTAACTCTACCTTGCCACAAACATCCCTTAGTGCTGCCTGGGACAACTGGGTTATGGCAAAGGAATATTCCTCTACCTCCAATACGGCCCTCTCCGGATCCCTAACCCTGAAAAATACTACACCGTCAATGCTACAGGGTACGTTATCCTCCGTCATTACTTCCTGGGAAACTACATTGATGGTTATAACACGGATATCTACGATCTGAATTGTTTCTACAATTGGAATAATCCATCGGAAACCGGGCTGTAAGGTTTTTATGTATTTTCCAAAACGGAATTTCAGAGCTCTTTTATATTCAAAAACTATGCGAATTCCGGCTATTAGAATTAGCCCAAAAATGATACTGAACAATACTAATGGATTCATGCTATTAAAGTTTACGTTGTTTTTTTGACCTAGTCTATAGGATTAGGTAGAATTTCTATAAGGATGCTGATACCAACTACATGGAGTCTCTAGCTTTAAAACATCAATCCAAAAAAAGATGGGATACCTTTTTTGATTGTAGACAGTGTTTTTTAAGTTACAAAAAAACAGTGGTCCAAAAAAGTTAATCCTATCAAAATCAATAGGCTAGATAGGTTTTGAACGTTACCTTAGTGTTTCAAAAAAGCCATTTCGGCATACCATTTTTCCAATTCCATTTTGGTGGCCGAGTATCCTATTTCAAAAATTTCATCCAGGTGATTTGGACTAAACAGCCCATAATCCCCCAATTTATCCGGGTATATTACCAAATTGCAAATCGGAAATTTGGCCACCGAGTTCCGATGCATCTTCAAATGCAATGCCCTATCCACAACATTATAAGAATGCCTAAATTCTTCCATGTTCATTTTTTTTACCGGACTTACATATACCCCATAGAGCTCATCACATTTATTTTTTAGGGGATCCACAGGAAAATTATCGACTATTCCCCCGTCTGAATAAAGGGTGTTGTCAATGATAACAGGGGTAAAGACACCAGGGAATGCCGATGATGCCAAGATGGCGCTTATTAAATCGCCTTTAGTAAATATCTTTGCAGTACCATTCACCAAATCGGTGGCAGTTATATACAATCTTTTTTGGAGGGTTTGAAAATCGTTGTCGGGCAGATATTCCAACAAGAACTCCTTAAACGTATCGGTATCTACAAAACCTGGTTTTCCTAGCGCGTAACGCGAAAAACTGAAAAGCTTAATTTTTTTTAAGACCGCAACTATTTCTTGTGGTGAGTACCCAGCTGCGTATAGTGCTCCTACCAAAGCTCCGGCGCTGGTTCCAGAGACCATATCGGGATAGATGGCATGTTCCTCCAAGGCTTTTATGGCACCTGCATGTGCAGCAGCCCGGTATCCGCCCCCGGATAACACCAAACCGATCTTTTTAGTTTCCACCGACATTTTTCTTTCATTTTGATGGCACCAAAGTTAAAGGTCAGGGAAAAAAATGTCAATGATATATATCAGTAGATCTCGATCTATAAAAAATACTTCATGAACCAGGTTATGTTTTTATATTACCTGAAATCCATGCGCATACGGATCATTGTCATCAATAGAAATTGTATTGTAACCATAGCTTCTGGCCCACCCTTGAACACTGGGAACAATGGCATTTTTGTTTGCCAAGGTAGTTTCGGATTCTACCCTGCCTATAAATGTGGAACCAATATAACTTTCGTGAATAAAAGGCTCTCCTACTTTTAATTTCCCTTTAGCGTTCCACTGGGCCATTCTGGCCGAAGTTCCTGTCCCACAGGGCGATCTGTCTATGGCTTTATCTCCGTAAAACACGGCATTTCGGGCAGTGGCCTTAGGTGATATGGTATCGCCCGTCCAAAGGATATGGCTTACATTGCGAATGGTATCGTTTTCCGGGTGAACAAATAGGTCGGGATACTTTAAATTAATGCTATCGCGTATTTCCCCACTCATTTGGATTAACTTACTGGCCGAGAAATCTTGGATTCCGGAAAAGTTCTTTTGGGGATCTATTATGGCATAAAAATTACCCCCATAGGCAACATCAAAGACCAACTCGCCCAACTCGCTGCTTTTTATGACCAAATCTGCCTCGGCCAAGTACGATTTTACATTGTTAAGGCGTACCCACTCTACTTTTTCATTAGTCTGTCCATAGGTAATCTCTACGAGGCCGGCCGGTGTTTCCATTCGTATTTTTCCATGTTCCTTTGGTTTTACAAGTCCCTCTTCGATGGCCATGGTGACGGTGCCAATTGTACCATGCCCGCACATGGGCAAGCAGCCGCTGGTCTCAATAAACAAAACGGCAAAATCGTTTTTAGGATCGTGCGGAGGAAACAGCATACTTCCGCTCATCATATCGTGTCCACGGGGTTCGAACATTAATCCCTTACGAATCCAATCATAGTTGTTTAAAAAGTGCTGTCGTTTTTCGCTCATCGAATTGCCAACCAATTCTGGAGTTCCTTTAGTAACAAGTCGTACAGGGTTTCCGCAGGTATGCCCATCTATACAATGAAAAGTAGTTTTTCCCACCTTTTACAATTTAACTTTGGATAAGCTACCGTTTACTGATCTGGTTATATCCAAAGGGTTTTCGTTTTTCAGTTCATGTGGTAAGCGATCATTGGGCCAATTTTGAAAACTAAAGGGCCTTACCCATCTTTTTATAGAATGAACACCCACTGCAGTGAAGCGGCTATCCGTGGACGCCGGATATGGCCCTCCATGATGCATTGCCGGGCACACCTCTACACCTGTGGGTACGCCATTAAAGATAATCCGTCCTACCCTGTTTTGGAGTGCATCTATTACATCTGGATAAAGGAAAAGTTCATCGTTATGAGAGATTACGGTACCGGTAAGCTGCCCCTCCAAATCTCCAACTATTGTTTGCAACTCGTCCATATCATTACATTGGACAACAATACAATATGGCCCAAAAATTTCTTGGTGCAACGTTGGGTTTTCAATAAATGTCTTGCCGTCGACTGTTGTTACTGCCTGTCGGGCATAGTTTTCGGGCAATTTGCCCTTGTAATCCGCCTTTAACACTATATCGTTTTGGTCTAGGGCCTTGGCTTTATTCCGAACATAATTCCCTTCAATATTCGGATGTAGCATGCACGAAGGATCTATGGTCAATATTTCATTGGAAAGTTGTTCAATAAAATTAAGAAGGGATGCGTCCTTTATTCCCAATAGCAATCCAGGTTTGGTACAAAACTGTCCTGTTCCAAGAGTAATGGAGTTTGCATATGTTGTTGCAAGGGCCTCTCCCCTGTTTTGAAGTGCTTTTGGAAATAGGATTACCGGGTTTACACTCCCCATTTCCGCAAAAACGGGAATAGGTTCTTTACGACGGCTTGCTAGATCGTACAAGGCTCTACCACCAATAATACTCCCCGTAAAACCTACGGCTTTTATATCTGGATGCTGCACTAACTGTACACCAACATCGATACCTTTGCTATTTAAATTGGAAAAGACGCCGTTGGGCATGCCAGTTTCTTCTGCTGCTTTAAGAATTGCCTTAGCTACTAATTCCCCAGTCCCTGCATGCATCATATGGCCCTTAACGATTACTGGGCATCCGGCGGCCAGAGCCGCAGCCGTATCACCACCGGCGGTGGAATATGCCAAGGGAAAATTGCTGGCTCCAAATACGGCAACGGGTCCTAGGGGCACTAACATTTTACGTAAATCCGGTTTAGGTAAGGGCTTTCTTTCGGGTTCCCCGGTATCGATTGTGGCCTCTACCCAAGAACCATCTTTCAAAAGCTCCGCAAAGGCCCTTAACTGCCCTACCGTTCTTCCTCTTTCACCTGCCGCTCTTCCCTGAGGCAAACCCGTTTCCTCGCAATATCGGTTCAGTAAATTCTCATCCAAAGCCATTATATTATCTGCTATGGCCTCTAAAAATAGTGCTCTCCTGGCTCCTGTAAGATTACGGTAGGTTTTAAACGCTTTAGAAGCCAACTGTGCCGCCTCAGCTACCTCTGCTTCGGTAGCTTCCGTAAAGACGCCTTCGTTCTCCAGATTTAGTTCTGGATTGAAGGTTTTAAAGGTGACGTCACCTAAGGCCGAAGACCTGTTGCCTATGTAATTTTTTCCAGATATCATTTTAACCCTATTCTTTTTAAATGTGCCTCAACATCTACCGGTTTATGTACCACCTTTTGAGAAACCGGATATTTCTTTAAGAGTGCTTCGGGTCGTATGGGCCGCTTCTCAAAATTGCCACCACAGTTTGGACAAACATGTCTAAGTATATTTTCTACACAATTTTTACAATACGTGCACTCAAAGGTACAGATCATAGCCTCTTCGGAGTTGAACGGTAGTTCTTCATTACAGTTTTCGCAACTGGGCCTTATTTCTAACATTCCTGAAGTGCTTTATAATCTGGCAATACTGGTCTGGTTATCATTCCTTCTTCAATGATCTTAAGTACCCGTTGTCTTTCCTCACCTATCAGCGGTAACCTTGGCGCCCTAACCATTTCAGTGCCAATACCTGTGGCAACTTCTGCCAATTTAATATTTTGTACCAATTGAGGGCTTATGTCTAATTCCAACAAAGGCAAAAACCATCTGTAAATGGATACTGCTTCTTTAACCCTCCCTGCTTTTGCAAGTTCATAAATTGCTACCGTTTCTTCGGGGAAAGCACATACAAGGCCAGCTACCCAACCGTCTCCTCCAACAAGAAGGCTCTCCAAGGCCAGTGTATCTACCCCACAAAGGACCCTTAGCCGATTACCAAACCTATTCTTTATTCTCGATATATTGGAAATATCCCTGGTAGATTCCTTAACGGCCTCTATATTATCACATGCCAATAGTTCTTCAAACATATCCAGGGTTACCTCAATGCCATAATCCACGGGGTTATTATAGATCATAATAGGCAAATCGGTACTGTTGGCCACCTCTTTAAAATAAGTAACCGTTTCATAATCATTGGCCTTATAGCGCATTGGCGGAAGCATCATTAGGCCCGTGGCTCCATAAGCAGCAGCTTTTGCGGCGGCCTCTTTTGCCCCTTTTGTGGTCTGCTCGGCTATATTCATTATTACAGGTACTTTTCCCTTTACAATGGTAACGGTCTTCTCTATGAGCTGTCTTTTTTCTTCTTCTGTCAACGTACTTGCCTCTCCCAAAGTTCCCCCTAGGATGATACCATGAACACCAGCACGTATCTGGGCCTCTATATTGAGTTCGAACATGTCAAGATCAAGCTCGTCGTTTTTGGTGAATTTTGTAGTGACCGCAGGCATTATGCCTTCCCAATTTAAATTCATAAACCTAATAATTTAAGAGTTCAAAAATGTGTTATTACTTGCTTGCAAAATACACTTCTTTTGGCTCTATACCAAGCTTAATTTTCATGGCAAAAATAACATTATTGCCAAGGTCATTTTGTGTTTATGGAATTAGAATTCGTTTTCTTTTCACTATTTTTGGGGAATTTTCTAGGAACTAATTATAAGATAATGAAGAAATTAATATTGATGATCGTAGGCTTGGCCATGGCATGTAACTCTTCTCAGAAGACTGTTGATGATACCGTAAAGAATGCCGAAGCCACGATTACCCCTGTTACTTACGCCCAAACCATTACCGAGGCTGAATTAAAGGAGTATTTATACACCTATGCTTCGGACGAGTTCGAAGGCCGCGAAACTGGAGAGCCGGGCCAAAGGAAAGCCGCTGCATATATAGAAGAACAGTACAAAAAGATGGGCATTTCAGCTGCCAAGGCCAACGGGGAATATCTTCAAAAAGTGCCTTTGGAAATAAGTAAACTGCCGTACGGGTCCATTACCCTCAATGGCACGGATTATCCCATTGGGGACGACTTCCTTTCTTTTACCGAAGCTAGCGGAGCCTATACGGATATTGTCTATGTGGGCTATGGTATTGAAGACGGTGATTATTCGGATTATAAGGGGTTGGATGTAGCCGGAAAACTTCTTCTAATGAAAGCCGGAGAACCCCAGGACAAAGAAGGTACTTACATACTTTCCGAGGATGGGAAAAAATCGATCTGGAGCAATGTATCGGAATCCTTGGGGAAACGCATGGAACTGGCTACCGCTAAAGGAGCCAAAGGGGTAATTTATTTTGATAATGCCAATTTTAAGAGGTTCAGAAGTAGATTTCGATACCTGAAGAACAACGATAATGGAAGTATGGGTATAAAAAACGAAATGGGCGATGGCTTTCTCAGTTTTTATATAAACAATGATTTGGCCGAAAAGTTACTTCCTGGCATTGCAAATGACAATAAGCCCAAAACTATAGCGGTATCTCTTACTTTGAACGTGCAAAGTTCTAACCGTGATGTTGAATCGGAGAATGTTGTTGCCATTGTTAGGGGCAGTGAAAAACCCAATGAGTATATAATAATTTCTTCGCATTTAGATCATATAGGTGTTACTTCTGGTGGGCAAATAAATAACGGTGCAGACGATGATGGTTCGGGCACGGTAGCCTTATTGGAGATAGCGGAAGCTTTTAAAAAAGCTGCGGATGAAGGCAACGGGCCCCGGAGATCCGTTGTTTTTCTGCATGTTACCGGGGAAGAAAAAGGATTGTTGGGATCTCAATACTATACGGATGTAGAACCTATTTTTCCTTTAGCCCAGACAGTGGCCAACCTAAACATTGACATGATCGGTAGAATCGATCCCAAAAGAGACGGTGGTAGAAACTATGTTTATCTAATTGGGTCCGATAAATTGAGTATGGATTTGCATAAACTTTCGGAAGAGGTAAATAGCAAATATACCAATATAGAGTTAGATTATACGTACAACGATGAATATGATCCAAACCGTTTTTATTACCGAAGTGATCATTACAATTTTGCCAAAAACAACATTCCGATAATTTTTTACTTTAACGGAACCCACGATGATTACCACAGGCCTACGGATACTCCCGATAAAATAAATTATGATTTGCTACAGAACAGAACCCGTCTAATTTTCCATACGGCTTGGGAGGTTGCCAATAGAGGGCAGCGCGTTGTTGTAGATAAAACCACAAAGTAAATAGGGCTAACGAAGAACTTCTTGGCTACACCTTCCTGTGTGAGTAAAATAAAAATACAAAAAAGCCCCGTCCTTTCGGACGGGGCTGCCTTTTTGGGTGGAAGACGGGATTCGAACCCGCGACCCTTGGTACCACAAACCAATGCTCTAACCAACTGAGCTACAACCACCATTTGTAAGCGGTGGCAAAGGTAATTTTTTTTACGGAATCTATCCAAATAAAAAGACTTATATTTCAACATAAAAACACTTCATATACCTTTCCTAAAAGACCTTCCCAATACAGCATAGAAGTCAACTCATAGTATAAATCATCGATGAAATACACATTTTAAACGTTAAAACACACAAAAAGTGGAGTTTCACAACATAAATTAGCTATAGCTACGTTTAGGTACTAGTTTTATAAACTTATTAATTTAAGACTAAATGTCCCCATTTGTGACCTACTTTTTGGCCTTGCAAAAACTGTTTTCGAGGTACTCTATCCTTTTAATGCTGCTATTTTGCTGCACACAGCTATGTATTGCACAAGAAAATGTAAGGGAAAAAATTAAAAGGGACTTGTATGCTTTACAAGCCAAGCATGACTTTAGTCCTAAAGACACCGTATATATAGACCTACTGAACGAACTTTCCAGAGAAATAAGATTTGTAAATACCGATAGCCTATTGCTATTGAGCAAACAAGCGCTTAAATACAGCAGATCTACGGGTTATAAAGCCGGAGAAAGCAGCTCATTATTACGATTGGGCGATTATTATTCGGACCAAGGAGAAAATACCAAGGCCATAGACAATTATGAAAAGTCTTTAGCACTAGCCAGTGAAATAAAAAATTCTGGTCTAATGCTAAGAAGTCAGAACAATCTTGCAGGTGAACATGCCTATAAGGGTAATTATGCCGAAGCACTCAATGGCTATCTAGAAGGAATTGATTTGGCCACGAAATTTGAAGAAAAAGTGATGCTTTCCATAATGAACGAAAATATTGCCAACCTCTATACTTCGCAAAAGGACTATGAGCAAGCTTTGGAGTTCTATAAGAAAGTTACAAAGATAAACAACGATATTGGTGACCCCGTAAACATGGCAGAATCCATGAGTAATGTGGCATCGTTGTATGCAGACATGGGCAAATTAGATTATGCCATGTTCAATATAAACAAGAGCATCACCATTTTTGAGCAACATAAGATTATGGATTGGTTGGCCTTTGCCTATGAAATAAAAGGAAAGACCTATCTAAAAGAAAACAAGTTTAAATGGGCCCTTTACTGGTACAACCAAGCCGATATGCTCCATAAGGAACTGCAAGACGATCGGGGTAAAATTGATTTGTTCAATGGTATGGCAGAAGCATATCTAGGTCTTCAAAAAGATAGTATTTCACAAGAGTACGCCTTGGAAGCCTTTAGGATTTCTACCAAGATAAAATTTGTGGAAGGAACCCAAAAATGTGCAAAGACCCTTTACAAGATAAACAAGAACCGTAAGGATTTTGATACCGCTTTGGATTATCATGAGCTGTATCAACGCCTTTCGGATACCTTATCTAGAAATGAAAACAAAAAAAGTCTTACCATGTTAAAAACCAAGGTAAGGCACGATCAACAGCGTGAGGAGCTTATGATCCAAAATCAAAAGGCGCTGGCAAAACAACGTAACTATGTTTATTTTGCCCTTTCGGTGATACTTGTTTTCATTGTCATCACCATTTTAGTGCGTAGAGGTGAGAAAATTCAGAAAAAACTGAACAGGGAACTGCAGTCTAAAAAAGAAGCCCTGGAAAAAAGGGAAGAGGAGCTTAGCGCAATCAATGAAACCAAGACCAAATTATTTTCTATTATCGGACACGATCTGCGGGGCCCTATTGGTGCCTTGCAAGGTTTGCTTAAACTCTTTAAAGATGGTGAAGTGAATAAAACGGAGTTTTTTGAGTTCATTCCCAAACTAAAAGGCGATGTAGATCATATTTCCTTTACATTGAACAACTTACTCTCTTGGGGGCAAACACAGCTCAATGGTGCGGTTACCAAACCTTCGGTAGTGGCTTTGGAGAGTTTGGTGCTAGAAAACATTAACCTCCTTTCGGAAATTGCGGATAACAAATCCATAAAACTTGTTAGTAAATTAGCAGAAAACACGCTAACCTGGTCAGACGTCAATCAGATAGATATTGTTGTACGGAACCTTATTAGTAATGCACTTAAATTTACCCCGGAAAATGGAATGGTTACCATAGAAGCTTCGGAAAAAAGCAAGCATTGGGAAGTATCCGTTAGGGATACCGGTATAGGAATGGATAAAATTACGCAAGAGAAAATCTTTGCCAATAATTCCAATATTACCACCTATGGTACCAATGATGAAAAAGGAACTGGCCTGGGCCTTTCCCTTTGTAAGGAAATGGTTGAGAAAAACAACGGAACCATTTGGGTAGAAAGTACCTTAAGAAAAGGATCTTGCTTTTATTTCACTTTACCGAAGTCGGAGAAAACCTATGAAAGAACCGCTTAAATTAAGTTATCCAATCGATCTACGGCAATAGATCTCTCCGTTGTAAAACCTTCTGCATACCCAACACCTACCAATCTGCCCATATCTCTAGCCCTGTAAATAACACTATCAATAAAGTTTTTGCTACTGATCGGAGTCTCTGGCTCTTTACTTTTCGGATCATAGAATTGCGACCCATAGGCCATAATAGCCTCGGTCTTTTTTTCAATATACCCAGAAACGTCAACAACAAAATGCGGTTCCAAGTTCTTCCATTGTATATAATGATAGACCTGTTTTGGACGCCAAGGTTCTTGCCAGATATCCGTGCCTTCCTCTTTACTATCAATTTTTATCAACCCGCTTAAAAAACAAGCGTCACTTACCAGTTTACTTCCTTTGGCATGATCTATATGCCTGTCATCTATAGCATTACAAAGAACAATATCTGGGCGGTATTTACGTACCATTTTAATTATGGCTAGTTGATGTTCTTTATCATTTATAAAAAACCCATCCGCAAACTCCAAATTCTCACGAATGGAAACCCCTAAGATTTTTGCGGCCGCAGTGGCCTCCTTATCTCTTATCACTGCTGAGCCACGGGTACCGAGCTCACCGCGGGTTAAATCTATAATTCCTACTTTCTTGCCATTATCAATCTCCTTCGCTATTGTAGCGCCCGCTCCCAATTCCGCGTCATCGGGGTGGGCCCCAAAAACTAATATGTCTAATTTCATGTACTGTAGTTTGATTTTGTATTTACAGATTGGCTATTTGCTTCTTATTCCTAACCTGTTCTAGCGCTTGTTCTATATCGGTAATTAAATCATCGAGTTCCTCGATGCCTAGTGAAAAGCGTATCAATCCGTCATTGATTCCTTGCTGTTTGCGTTCCTCTTCACTCAACAGCGCATGAGAGGTTTTGGAAGGGGAAAGCACGGTACTTTCTATCCCGGCCAAACTCATGGAAGCCTTTATTAGCTGTAATGTCTTTTGAAACCTGGAGGCGTCCAAGGTCTCTATAAGTTCAAAAGAAAGCATGCCCCCAAATCCTTTCATTTGGGATTTGGCTAGGTTATGCCCAGGATGCGATGGTAAGCCAGGGTAATAAACCGCCTTTACATCTTTATGTGTGTAGAGGTATTCTGCCATTTTTTGAGCATTTTCATTTTGCACTTTTACCCTTATGCCCATTGTCTTTATGCTGCGCTCCAACAGCCAAACCGTATAATCACTGAGACTACCGCCCAAATTTTTGGCCAAACCAAAGATCCGCTCTATATAGGCAGTTGAAGCAGCCACGGCCCCGGCACAAATATCGGAATGTCCTCCCATGTATTTTGTAGCGCTGTGTATTACAATATCGATCCCAAAATCGATCGGATTTTGATTTACAGGGCTGGCAAAAGTATTATCGATCATGGAGATAATTCCATGTTCTTGTGCAATCTGGGCTATGCCACGCAAATCTGTAATGGCCAGCAAGGGATTGGAGGGTGTTTCTATATAAATTACCTTGGTATTAGGTCTAATTTCCTTTTCAAAATCGCTGATTTGCATGCCTTCGGCAAAGGTGTAGGCAATACCGAATCTTTCAAACTCTTCGGAAATTAAATTGGAAGTACCTCCATATAACTCTCGCTGCAGCACAACATGATCCCCAGATTTAAGAAATGCCATCAAAGAAGTGCTTATGGCCGCCATACCACTTCCAAATATTAAAGCAGCCTCGGCATGTTCCAAGGCTGCTATTTTCTTACCAAGAGCTTCTTGGTTGGGTGTATTGAAATATCGTGGATATCGCTTTTTGTCCACATCCTCAAAAGCATAGGAGCTGCTCATGTAAAGTGGTGAAACAGCACCTTTAAATTCCTTGTCTTTTAAGCTTCCCGTGTGGGTGCAAATCGTATTAAGTCCCTTTTTAGCTTTATCCATTCAACAGTTTTTTAGATGGTAAAATAGTGCTCCATTACGCTAAGGCAATGTTCAAAGTTACAAAATTAGCTTAGACTTGAACCTTCTTCCAATATCCCTTTTTAAACCAGACAATGGCAATCACCGCAAGCAAAATTTCGGCCAGCGTAATGGCCATAAAAACACCCATAGCTCCCAGTTTAAACGTAATGGCACCCAAGTAGGCAAAAGGTAGTTGAAACAACCAAAAGGCAACAAAATTGATCTTTGTGGGCGTTTTGGTATCCCCTGCCCCATTAAAAGCTTGGGTAACTACCATGCCATAGGCATAAAAGATATAGCCAGCCGCTATAATTTGCAGGCATAGCCCTCCACTTTCCACAACACTGGGGGCATCATTGAACAACCCGATGATCTCTTTGGCAAAAAACAAATAGACCAAAGACACCAATAGCATAAAATAGGCATTGTACTTCCCTGTTTTCCATACCGATATTTCTGCTCTTTCGGGCTGATTGGCACCCAAATTTTGTCCAACTAAAGTAGCTGCAGCGTTGCTCATCCCCCAAGAAGGCATCAATGTAAACATCATTACCCTTATGGCAATGGTATAACCAGCAAGTACTTCGCTACCAAACTCCGACATTATACGCATTAAAAATACCCAACTAGATGTACCTATGAGGAACTGTGCAATACCTCCCATAGAGACTTTTATCAAGTTAAACATCACTTGGGCCCTTATGATAACATCCTTAAATCCTATTTTAATGCTGCTCCAACCAAAAAACAGTATGGCCAACTGAAACAGCACCGCTGTACCCCTACCAATATTGGTTGCGATTGCAGCACCCATTACCCCGAATTCTGGAACGGGTCCCCAGCCAAAAATGAATATGGGGTCTAAAATAATATTTAGACCATTGGAGAGTACTAAAGTCCACATGGCAACAGATGCATCACCTGCCCCTCTAAAAATTGCATTGATAAGAAACAGTAATAAAATGGTGATGTTACCACCTATCAACAATTGGGTATACCCGTAACCCTCGGCTATAAGGTCGGGTTCGGCGCCCATAAGGGCCAATATCTCCTTGGCATAGAAAAAACCAACGCCTCCTACCAGAGCGGAGACCCCTATTCCCAATAAGATGGCCTGTACCGCGGATTCGCGGGCACCTTTGATGTCCTTTTCGCCAATACGCCTGGCGACCACAGCAGTTGCGGCCATGCTTAACCCAATGGCAATGGCATATACCAGGGTTATAACAGATTCTGTAAGACCGATTGTAGCCACGGCATTAACGCTTACCTGTGATACGTAGGCAATATCTACCAAAGCAAAGATAGACTCCATCAGCATTTCCAATATCATGGGAATGGAGAGCATAAAAATGGCCTTCCTTATGCTACCAGTGGTGAATTCCGTTTCCTTGCCCGTAACGGAAATAATAAAGTATTTAAAAAGTTTTTTAAACGTAAGTTTATTGGATTGTGTCATTACTTAGAATTTATGTTGAAAAAAGAGAAAAGTGTCACCTGTCGGCAAGTAGCCGACTAAAACCTGGGCTTTAGCCCTCCGATGACATCTATGGTGTACATAAATTCTATAACTTCATGATGGTACAAAGATGCACCTTTTTTTAGGGATAACAAATAATTTGAAAATTATTTAACGTAATTGACCT
Source organism: Spongiimicrobium sp. 3-5 (assembly GCF_046557915.1). Classification (NCBI taxonomy): domain Bacteria; kingdom Pseudomonadati; phylum Bacteroidota; class Flavobacteriia; order Flavobacteriales; family Flavobacteriaceae; genus Spongiimicrobium; species Spongiimicrobium sp. 3-5. The sequence goes on along the minus strand of NZ_JBHEBG010000002.1, from coordinate 112,190 downwards.
TGTATCTCCAGTAGCTGATAATTCCCAAAATCAATACACCGAAGACAATGTACCAAACGAAGGTAGGTGTTATCACAGGAGACCCGCTGGCATAACTGTGCAGCCCAACCAGATAAAAGTTTACACCAAAATAGGTCATCATAATACTACCAAAGGCGGCTACGCTCAAAAAATTGAATGTCCATTTACCTCGGAGTCCGGGAACAAGACGGGTGTGGATTACAAAAGCATAGATCATTATGGAAATGAGCGCCCAGGTCTCCTTGGGGTCCCAACCCCAATAACGGCCCCAACTTTCATTGGCCCATTGCCCTCCTAAGAAATTACCAATAGTAAGCATCACCAAACCTACTGTTAGGGTAAGTTCGTTAACTATGGTAAGTTCTTTAAGATTTAGTTCCATCTTGGCCTTGTTCTTTTCATTGGTAAGAATAATCAATAACAAAGCCACTACACCAAGAATCATACCTACGGTAAGCGGGCCGTAACTTCCAACGATTACCGCTACATGAATCATGAGCCAGTAACTATCCAATACGGGCACTAGGTTTGCAATGGCTGGATCTACCCAATTTTGATGCGCTATCCAAAGCAGTAAAGAGGTTACAAAGGCCGTTGCGGCAATTGTCATATGGCTTTTGCGTCCTAAAAGTAGGCCCATGCCCATGGTGGCCCAGGAAACATAAAGAATACTTTCATAAGCATCACTCCAAGGAGCATGTCCGGATATGTACCATCGCAAAATCAGTCCGGCCGTATGCCAAACAAAAAAGACCATGATTGTTCCTTTAAAGAAAAAAGTGGCCACACGCCAAATTTCCCTATCCTTAAAAATTCGGAATATCAGCACAAAAAACATTAAAAGTCCAATAACAGCATAGTACTTATACATGCGATTAAAAATATCGAGGCTGTTATATACTACTTCGGCTTTAATCTTTGCATCGCTTGGCAGTACTTCGCTACCATGATTTTGTTGGTTTTGCTTAAAAGCCTGAAGTAATCTATCGGCCCCGGTATAATCCCCGGTGGCCTTAGCGGTTTGGAGGGTAGACAAATAGTATGGTACGGCATTTTTAACAAAGTTGGCATACAGGGAATCTGTTACTTGGTATTGTCCGGAACGGTATTCCACTGCCGAAATCCATTTGTTGTTCTCATCGTTCAACAAAGGGAATATCTTAATTATTTCGCCTCCCAATGCCCTATTTAGCAGGCCTAATCTAAGATCTGCATCTTTAAAGTCTTGCTCAAATTTGTTAGGTGTATTGGTAGCATAGGCTTTTTGTAGATAAGGCGCCAACTTATATTTTCCGTCCGCTTCAAAAAAATCGGTCGCCTTTACAAAACGTTGTTCATCGGTTACCCCGATTATGGTTCTAATACTATCATTATCCCCTTTCTTATCCAATGCTATAAACGCCGTATTGTACCAAACGGCTGGGTTCAACATCATGGATAGGAATACCTGATCTGCATTTAAATCCTTATAAGAACTCTTTAGACTTAGTTTGCGTAAAAGCTCGGAAGAAAATGTATTAATGGGTTTCATACGTCCCCCATCGTCCTGAATAATCAATTTCCCAAAAGCTGCCGCATGTTCCTTGGATACAATGGTAGTCTGCAATATAGAATCTACTTGCTGAGCAGCAGGAGCGGCGGTATGTGCATGGGTGTCCTGGGCTGTTCCATGGAGGACAAAACCCAAAGCTAAAATTGTGGTCATGCCCGCTTTCTTCGCCTTTAGTTTATCCAGAGAATTTGCCAAATCCTTAAAACGGGTCTTCCCAAAGAACATAATACCCATTAAACCAATGTACAGGAGAAAGTAGCCAATATAAGTAATCCACGTGCCCACAAGATCGTGATTAACGGAAAGGATGGTACCCCGTTCATCCGGATCAAAACCCGATTGAAAAAAACGATATCCTTGGTGGTCCAAAATATTGTTCATGAAAATATCATAATCAAAAGCCCGTTGATCTTCCACAGTAACCTTGCTCATAAAAGAAGCATATCCCCTTTCCGTACCAGGATATTTTTCGGCTATAAAATCGTTCAACTTTATTGCAAAAGGCAGTTCATAAACTTTGGAACCATAACCTAAGGTAAAGTCCAATCCGCCTACCCCAATCTTCTCGGAAAAATTTGAAGAACCCCTTCCTCCCAATATCTTTTTGGTAACACTCTCCCCATTGACCGTTATGCTAAGTACCAAAGCATCCTGATCTACCTCGGTAACTTCCTCTCTAGGAATGGTGACTACACCTTCCACACCTTTAACCAGGGGGTCCGGAATTACAAACTGCATACCGGCAGTATTGTATAGCGAGCGTAGTTGTAAGGTTTGTAGGCTGTCTTTAAAAAGTTGTCCTTGGAACTGATCTGCCATACGCATAAAACTACCTTCAAAAGGTGATTTTATATGGTAAGTGCTATCCGTAGTTGCTATGTTGATGGCCCCATCGGTAGGTTTGTTCAATGAAAACAAAACGTTGTGTATACTTGCAACTTCCCCGTTTTCCAAATAATGTTCGTGTCGGGTGCCATCCCCAGATTCCACGATTTTAAGAAATTCGCTGCCGTTTTCATTGGGTATCAGCCCTTTTTTGGCACCTTTTATAAAATCTACATAGGAAATGGTAAAGGGTTGTCCGTTAAAATCGGATTTCCATGGCAAGCTCGATTTTAGGGCTTCGGGTGTCACTATCAAATCATCCTCCAATAGCTTTCGTTTAGGCTCACCATTAATCTCCCCGTCAACAAATGCCGTTAAATATGTTTTGTCCGAATAAAATACTTTTTCAGTATTTCCCTCCCTTATGGGCATTACGCCTTCAAAGCTAATATACCTTGTAACAAAGGCTCCCAAAATGATCAATATCCAAGACAGGTGTAATGTAAGCACGGCCCATTTTTCCTTACGGAACAATCTATATTTAAAAATGTTTCCTATAAAATTGATGACAAAAAATACCATTATGGCCTCAAACCAGGTAGTATTATAAATCCATATCCGCGCCGTTTCCGTGCTGTACCAACTTTCAATAAATGTTCCGAAAGCCATAGCTGTGGCAAAAGCGATGAACAAGAAGGCCATTAAGCGTGTGGAAAAGAAGATCTTCTTAAGTAAATCTATCATTTTGGAGGACTGAATTGTATTTTCAGAGTGCAAAAATAACGTATTTCGAAGACAAAAATGAGGTAATTAACAATCTTAGGATACTTTATATGCAAGAATTCGTTTGTCCAAGGTTTTTTCACAAAAAATACCTGTCAAAAAACTCGAAAAAATGGTAACGATCTACGCTTATGGATATGCTTGGAAATAGCGAGGTGTAAATGAAATATATGCTTATTTTAGCGGTATGATTAAGGTTGTTCTTCTGGGTACTGGTAACGTGGCCACTCATTTGCTCGATGCGTTCCTAGAACATACCGATATAGCATTAGTGCAGGTTGTTGGGCGAAATAAAAAAGCGCTGGCTGCCTTTGCCCCTTCGGTAAATACCACTACCAGTTATGCCCGCATCATGGAGGCCAATGTATACCTTATTGCTGTTAGCGATGATGCCATTGCCGAGGTAGCTAAAAACTTAAGCACTAAAAAGGGTCTGGTGGTACATACTTCCGGTGCGGTAGCCTTAAATGCCTTGGAGTACAATGAGCGACGAGGCGTTTTTTACCCCTTGCAAACCTTTAGCAAAGGACAACGACCAAATTTCAAAACCATACCCATTTGTATAGAGGCCGGAAACGAAAATGACCTTCATATCTTGACGGAGCTAGCTTCCAAAATTTCGGACAATGTAGTGCATATTTCATCTAAACAGCGGGGTGTTCTGCATATTTCGGCGGTATTTGTAAATAACTTCACCAACCATTGCTATCAATTGGGCAAGGAAATTTGTGATGAAAACGGACTTCCTTTCGAGCTATTAAAACCACTCATCATGGAAACAGCAAAAAAAATACAAACCTTGCAGCCCTTTGAGGCCCAGACGGGACCAGCAGTACGCAAGGATAAAAAGACACTGGAAAAACATAATAAACAATTAAAAGACGAAACGCACAGGGAGGTGTACGCCCTAATGAGCAAATCAATTGAAAAAAGCCATGGAGAAAAGTTATAAGGAATATCTAAAGGACATTACCACATTTGTATTTGATGTTGATGGGGTTTTTACAGATGGCACCCTATTAATCACCACTGAGGGAGCCATGTTACGAAAAATGAGTGTTAAAGATGGATACGCACTCAAAACCGCCCTTATGAAGGGCTATAATGTATGTATTATTACCGGCGGAACCGATGAAGGTGTTCGCAATAGATTAAAGGGATTGGGGGTAACCGATATATATTTGGGAGCCCATCACAAAGTTGAGCCACTAGAAGAATATCTAGATATTTATAATATAGCTCCAGAAAATGTTCTCTATATGGGCGATGACCTACCCGATATTCCTCCTATGAAAATAGTAGCACTGCCCACCTGCCCCCAAGATGCAGTAGCAGAAGTAAAAGCGGTTTCCAAGTATGTTTCACATAAAGATGGTGGTGATGGATGTGTGCGGGATATTATTGAACAGGTATTGAAGGTAAGGGGAGATTGGTACGATAACTTTAGTGCAGAAAACGATTAGACACCATGCTGACCGAAGAATTAAAACAATTCACAATAGTCTTAGCCTCCGGATCCCCAAGGCGTCAACAGTTTTTTAAGGAATTGGGATTGGATTTTCAGATTCGTCTAAAATCCGTTGAGGAAATTTACCCCGAACATTTAAAACGGGAAGAAATCAGCACATATTTGGCAGTATTAAAGGCCAGTGTCCATAAAGATGAATTAGGTGAAAATGAAATTCTTATCACTTCGGATACTGTTGTGTGGCACCAGGATAAATCCTTGGCCAAAGCTGTTGATGCACAAGAAGCCTATGAAATGCTGAAAACACTATCTAACGGCTGGCACGAGGTAATCACTTCCGTGTGCTTTACCACCGCCAAAGACCAACGAACCGCCTATGCCATTACCAAGGTAAAGTTTAAGAATTTGTCCGATGATGAAATTTGGTATTACATCAACAACTACCATCCTTTTGACAAAGCCGGGGCCTATGGCATCCAGGAATGGATAGGGCACATTGGAGTAACTGAAATTCAGGGGTCTTATAACAATGTTATGGGTTTACCAACGCATATCGTTTACAAAACGTTAATAAGCATGGTTTCTTGAAAATTGATGCTTATTTTTATGAAAAATTGAATCCAATGAAACGTTTTGCAAGATTTGAGACCATATTGTTCGCGTTAATTGCCCTTACCTATGTTATAGCTTCGTGCAATGAAAAAATAAAAGGAAATTCCACTGAGGTAGCCCTTAATGCGGAGTCTGAAAGTATTGTTTCCGCAGAACCCAAAAAACCACTTTCTGAAGATTTTAAAAAATATTGGTACGCAGGTAATGCCGAAATAACATCATACGCACTAGAACAGGCCCGTTATGGGGAAATCCGTGAAGGAAAAGCAGTTTTGGTGTATGTTACCGAACCCTTTGTGGCGGACAAGCAGGTAAAGGCAGATCGTTCCAATCCGAACAATGTTCCGATATTAAAATTGAACAGCACCAAAAAATATTTAACCGGAATATATCCGTATTCCATTATGGGCAGTAGTTTTTATCCGGTACACGACAATCAGCACGCCATAAAGGTTACCACCTCGGTGCAGGAATGGTGCGGGCAGGTCTTTACTCAACTCAATAACAGGGATAAATTTGATATAAGCTCCTTTTCTTATTTTGAAAGTGAGGGAGATAAGAACCTACAGCTAGAAAAATCCATCTTGGAAAATGAGCTTTGGAACAAAATACGAATAGCTCCGGACAGACTTCCCGTGGGTGAACAGTACATTATACCTTCTTTAGAGTATATTAGACTAAGGCACAAGGAGATAAAAGCCTATAAAGCAACTGTTTCTTTAACTAAAAACGGAGACCTAAGCGCTTATGAAATAGATTATCCAGAACTGCAAAGAACATTGGTGATCAATTTTTCTACTTCCTTTCCGCACACTATTGAAAGTTGGACAGAAACCTATAAAAGTGGTTTTGGGGCCAACGCAAAAAGCATGACATCCAAGGCAACAAAAATAAACACCTTAAAAACAGCTTATTGGGGACAAAATGGTAATGATGATGTATTTTTGCGAGATAGTTTAGGATTATAGTAAAATGAAAGAACTTATTATTGATTACCAAACAGAGATCATTGGTACAGCTATAAGCCTGGTCCTACTATTAATACTTAGGTTCATCAGTATTAAGACCATACGTAAGGTTGGGGCTATCAGTGAAATTAACGAGGTCCGTACCAAGTTGGTCATAAAATACGTTTCCTTTGGCCTTACCTCATTGACTGTGGTTGCACTAACCTTTATCTGGGGTGTAAACATTAAGGAGCTAGGCCTTATTTTCTCCTCTGTATTCGCTGTACTTGGGGTAGCCTTATTTGCTTCTTGGTCTATTTTAAGCAATGTTACCGCTGGGATTATCCTTTTTTTCTATTTCCCTTTTAAAATTGGGGATCGCATTCGTATACTCGATGGTGATTTCGGAGAGGAAGCGCTCATAGAGGATATAAAGGCGTTCCACGTGCATTTGGTAAAGGACAACGGCGAGCTGGTTACTTATCCCAACAATCTTTTTTTGCAAAAAGGAGTAGTACGCATTAGCTAGATTGCCCGTTTCCTTCAAAAAACAGCGGCGGACTACGTGTTAAAGAAGTTGTAAATGTTATTGCTCGGTTGCTAATCTTTCTATCTTTGGATTACAACAAAACTCCAACGTTATGCGTAAAATTCTAGTATTCTTTATCGGGATACTTATGACCTCATTACATGCCTTTGCCCAAGCTCCCAAAAAACCAACATCCTCGGAAATATATCATTCGCTACAAAAACTTAACTTTCTGGGTACAGCTTTGTATATAGCTGCTCACCCAGATGATGAAAACACAAGACTAATTTCATACCTATCCAACAACGTTAAGGCAAAAACAGCATACCTATCCTTAACGCGAGGCGATGGTGGACAAAACCTTATTGGGCCCGAACTTCGGGAACTATTGGGAGTTTTAAGAACACAAGAACTCCTTGCCGCTAGAAGGGTAGATGGTGGAGAACAATTCTTTACCCGTGCCAATGATTTTGGCTATTCAAAACACCCCGATGAAACTTTGACCATTTGGAATAAAAAAGACGTGCTGGGAGACGTTGTATGGGTAATTAGAAATCTTAAGCCCGATGTTATTATTAATCGTTTTGACCATAGGACTCCGGGAAGCACACACGGACACCATACCTCATCAGCGATGTTAAGTGTTGAAGCGTTTGACATGGCGAATGATGAGAACGCCTATCCGGAACAGCTAACGTCTACAACTACCTGGCAACCGAAACGTGCTTTTTTTAATACTTCCTGGTGGTTTTATGGAAGTCCAGAAAATTTTGAAAAAGCAGATAAATCCAAGATGCTTAATTTTGACATCGGGGTCTATTACCCTACAAAAGGACTCTCTAACAATGAAATTGCTTCCATGGCAAGCAACCAACATCTTTGTCAGGGATTTGGAAGGGTAACCACCAGAGGCTCGCAAAATGAGTATATAGAACTTGTAAAAGGTAGTCTGCCGAACGACGAGACCAATATTTTTGAAGGAGTAAATACAACATGGTCTAGAGTATCTGGAGGAAAGGCTGTCGGAGAGATTTTATATGCCATTGAAAAAAGTTTTGATTTTATTGATCCTGCCAAACATCTGCCCAATTTACTATTGGCGTACAAAAAACTACAAGAAGTTCCCGATGCCCATTGGAGGAACCTAAAATCCAAGGAGTTAAAAGATATTATTGTTGCGGTGTCTGGACTTTATTTGGAAGCATCTGCCCAAGAATCTTCTACCTACCCCGGGGGAACGGTTAAAATAAATGTGGAAGTTCTGAACAGAAGTAGTGCCAAGATTGCTCTAAAGTCTCTCTCAATCTTAGAGGATTACGAGGATGGAACTAATCTAAACTTAGAAGAAAATAAAAAGATAAACTTGGAGTTAACGCTAAACGTTCCCGAAAACATGTCGTATACAAGCCCATATTGGCTGGCGGAAAAAGGAAGTTTGGGTATGTATACAGTTGCGGACAAAAGCTTGATAGGAAAACCAGAAACTCCCCATGCTTTTATGGCTACCTTTGAATTGGATTTTGAAGGATTTTCTATTACCATTGAAAAACCCATTGTACATCGCTATTCCAAACCCGATAAGGGAGAACTTTACCAACCTTTTGAAATATTGCCACAGGCAACTACGCATTTGACAGATAAGGTGGTGATTTTCGCCGATTCCAAAGCAAAGGATATACCGGTTACTATCCGTGCGGGTGCGAGTGGCCTAAAAGGAAAAATTAGCTTGGAACATCCCCAGGATTGGCAGGTAACTCCGGCCGCTATAGACTTTACCATTGCGGAAAAGGGAGACCAGCAAACAGTAATTTTTACGGTTGTGCCCCCAGAAAAAGAAAGTGAAGGAACCATTGCTCCCGTAGTTTCGGTAGGTCAAAAAACATACTCGCAAGAGTTGATAGAAATTGCTTATGATCATGTGCCGACACAATCAGTGCTGTTGTCCTCTGAATCTAAAATAGTGAGGCTCAACATACAAAAAGTTGGTGAAAATATTGGTTATATCGTTGGTGCAGGCGATGAAGTACCCGAGAGCTTAGAGCAGATAGGATATAAGGTCCATACCATAGACCCCAATAACATTCAGCCCGGAACGCTTGCCAAATACGATGCCATTGTAGTAGGAATACGGGCCTATAATGTAGTGGATGAGCTAAAATTTAAGCAACGGCATTTGCTCGATTATGTCAACGAAGGTGGCAATCTAATTGTACAATACAATACTGCAAGCCGAAGAGGTTTGGGAATAGACAACCTGGCCCCCTATCCATTAAAACTCTCTAGGGATAGGGTTACGGAAGAAAACTCTGAAGTTAAAATTTTGGCTAAAAACCATTCTATGGTAAATTTCCCCAACCCCATAACCGAAAAAGATTTTGATGGTTGGGTACAAGAACGGGGTTTATACTTTCCAAACGAATGGGGTCCAGAATTTACTCCTATCCTCTCCATGGGCGATAGTGGTGAGGCAGAAAAACAGGGTAGTCTTATAGTTGCACCTTATGGAAAAGGGAATTATATCTATACTGGCCTAAGTTTTTTCCGGGAATTGCCCGCAGGAGTATCCGGGGCCTACAAAATATTTGCAAACATGTTATCCATAGGCAAGGATAAGGTGGAAAACGAAAGTGACATCAAAGGATAAAAAATGCAAGAAAAAATTACCTGGACTAAGGAATATACCCTAGTGATTCTACTGAACATCGCTTACGTCTTATTTTTCTATTTTGTAATGACCGCATACCGCTAATATGGGAATACTAGATTGGATAATTCTTGCCGGAACATTACTTTTCATTGTTGGATACGGTGTTTGGAAAACCAGGGGCAGTAAGGATGTAAAAGATTATGTATTAGGAGGTAATGAAGCAAAATGGTGGACCATAGGCCTCTCGGTGATGGCTACCCAAGCAAGCGCCATTACCTTTCTCTCTACCCCGGGCCAAGCTTTCCATGATGGAATGGGGTTTGTACAATTCTATTTTGGATTGCCTTTGGCCATGATTATTATATGCCTGGTATTTATTCCGCTGTACCATAGACTAAAAGTATACACGGCCTACGAGTTTTTGGAAAATAGATTTGATCTAAAAACAAGGACACTGGCAGCCGTTCTTTTTCTTATACAGCGAGGGCTGGCCGCAGGAATTACCATTTTTGCTCCGGCAATTATTCTTTCCGCCGTTTTAGGGTGGGATTTAAGGACATTGAGCGTTATTATAGGCGTCTTGGTAATTGTGTATACCGTTACCGGAGGCACCAAAGCTGTAAATGTTACCCAAAAGCAGCAGATGTTTATCATTATTACCGGAATGTTCGTGGCTTTTTTCTTTATCCTAGGTTACCTGCCACCTGATATAACTTTTACCAAAGCATTGAAAATTGCAGGTGCCAGCGATAAACTGAACATTTTGGATTTTGACCTTAATACCAAAAGTAGGTATACCTTCTGGAGTGGAATCACCGGTGGCTTGTTCTTGGCCCTGGCGTACTTTGGTACCGATCAGAGTCAGGTACAACGTTACCTATCCGGAAAATCGGTGCGTGAGAGCCAATTGGGCTTAATCTTTAATGGAATATTCAAAATACCGATGCAGTTTTTAATCCTTTTGGTAGGTGTCATGGTCTTTGTTTTCTATCAATATAATACGTCGCCTTTAAACTTTAATCCGGCAGCAACAAACGCCATAATGGCCTCTCCATATGCCAAGGATTACCATATATTGCAAGAAGGACATGTTGCCCTGGAAACAGAGAAAAAAATGGCACATAATAAATTTTCAACCGCTTTGGAGCTTAAGGAATATGATGCCATTGTTGAAGCCAGGGAGGAAATAATAACCATAAATGCCAAAGACAGAAGTAACAGGGAGGCTGCAAAGGCATTGATAAAAATGGCCGATGACAGTATTGAGACCAACGATAAGGATTATGTCTTTATACATTTTATTCTTAACTATTTACCAAAAGGACTGGTTGGACTCCTTTTAGCGGTGATACTTTCGGCAGCCATGTCCTCTACCGCTTCGGAACTTAACGCATTGGGTACAATTACCGCTTTGGATTTGTACAAACGCAATAAAAAAGGAGAATTTACACCCAAACATTACGTAAAGGCAACTAAATTATTTACCCTTCTCTGGGGGTTGATCGCCATAGGTATTGCTAGCATTGCTAACTTATTCGATAATTTAATACAGCTGGTAAACATTATTGGATCTATCTTTTATGGAAATGTTTTGGGCATATTTTTATTGGCCTTCTTCTTTAAGTTTATAAAAGGCAATGCCGTTTTCTTTGCAGCCTTGGTAACCCAGATCATTGTCTGTGTAATATACTATACCCTAATTCATATTCACCCTACAGGGGAAGAGAAACTGGGATATCTCTGGTTAAATTTTATTGGATGTGGACTGGTAATGGTGATCGCATTTTTATTCGAAAGTTTAGAACGACTCTTGCGAAACCCTCCGATCAAAACATAAAAAAGGCCCGCAATTGCGGGCCTTTTAATATCTGATCTAAAATTTTGTATTAAAGTGCTCCCCATTCTTTCAGGGATTCTTTATTCATCTTAACATAATCTTCGTTACCTGCAGCTTCTGCAGATGCCAATGATTTTTTTGCAGCTTCAATAGCAGTTTTGGTAGCACCCACTTTTGCGTGAATAAGCGACTGTCGTCTCATTACCCAAAAAGCTTTACCTTCTTTGTCCATAGCCACGGCTTTATCTATCCATTCCTTGGCTTTTTCCAAATCTTTATTCTCCGCATAGTAATAAGATGCCGCAGAATAGTAATCGTTTGCACTTGGGCCGTTCATAACGGTCTCAATACTTTTAACGGTCTTTTCCATAGTAGGTACCTCAAATTTTACCGCAACGTAACTCTTTTCCCATAACATACCCAAGTTGGCAGAATTGTTGGAAAGGTCGTCGAAGGTCATGGTAAACGTCTCTATGGCCATTGGCATTGGGTTTACCTGTGCCATGGCTTTAGCGGCTACTTTGGCATCGTCCCACTCTCTGGGTGTACCACCACCTTGTGCATCGGTATAAAAAATAACTTCCCAAGCAGTTTCACCAGGCTTGGTGAAAATTGCATAGGTACCTGCCTTTAAAGTTTGGCCGTCTACAGTAACGTCGTCACTGAAAGTAATTTTAGTTCTTGCATTGGCACCTGTACGCCATACTTCATTATAAGGAACAAGGTCACCAAAAATGGTTCTACCTCTCATGGAAGGTCTAGAATACTCTAGCGTAACATCTGTTAGTCCCACGGTCTGCATTAATGTTGCGGACGGACTAGGTTGTGGCGTGTTGACCTGTGCGTTTCCTGCGAAAGACACAAGTACTACACATAGTAAAAGGAATACTTTTTTCATTTTGTTGAAAGATTTTTTAGTTTTCACAAATCTAGATATTATGCGACAGTGGCTTTGTTAACAAATCCTTAAATAAAAACGGGCAGGCTTAAAAAATCAGTTTAACAAGAAGGGTTTAGACACTATACCGCTGCGAAGATAAAAGGTAAGGTAATAAATAGATGGGGCCAACGTGGAAAGATCAATGCTATGTTCCTCAATGGCATTGGCATGTGTAAAACGGATTCTCTTGCCGGCGGTATCAAAAACTGCCCTACCAAAAAGCGTTTCCGAAGTGTTCAATTCGTATTGCAAGATTTTAGACCCCTCATTTCTATACAAAACCAATTCCCCTTCTATATCCCCTTCCGGATTTTCTTCCTCAGTTGGTTTACTTGGCGCTGTAATAGAGAACAATTGCGGAGGCAAAGTTATTCTAGGGCTATCATTTTCAAAAAGTTCGGCAGATGCAAAAAGTGTGTTTTCCGAGACGTGTGTTATGCCCTCCATTTGAGCAATCAGAATATTGAGGTTCCTTTTCTCTTCCGGATTGGCAAAAATATCGGTCGCCGTTATGTCATTAAATTGAAATATGAATGGGCTCAACTGCTGACTATATCCCAACAATACCAAGTTTTTGGATGCTTCATGATACGAAGCGCCCGTTACAAGACCACCTACAGGGTAGCTACCTAAGTTTACGGCTACCTGATTACCAGGTACTTTAGGGACACTATATGCCACTGTTTCCATGGTCTGCCATTGCTTTGTGAGTATAATAAGATTATTGCCCAACACAAAAAGAGCTTCAGCATCCCAATCGCCACCTGAACTGTTAGTACCATTGGGTTGGTCTGGGTATGAGAAATCAATTCGTTCGGCAACTACCATATCCGAGCTACGATAGTCCGGTTTTGAAACCCTATAAATAACCAGGTCTTGCCTACCGCCTTCAAAATTTCCGAAATCACCTATATAGATATAGTCGTCATCTTGCGCAAGGTCTTCCCAATCCATATTGTTGGCACCAACAACCGTTACCATGCGTTTAATCTCCAGAGACAAAGTATCTATCTCAAACAACTGAGGGCTGTTACCAGAATCGTTATGCGTTATCAGGTGATCATTAAAAAAAAGTAAGCCAGAGGTCTCGTGGACAGCGGTTGGTAAACTACCTATCAAAGCGGTATTCTCCTGAGCAAAGAGTACGCTACCAAGAAGCAACATATAAAAGTGTAACCGCTTTACTATCATTGTTTTAGTTCTAGGTTCAATGTACAAATTTGAAGCCTTTTTGAGCCTATAAAAAATAAGGTAGTATTGAAAAATCGACTTTAGGTTTAAAAGCCTCGCCCAAATACCATTTTTTCATTTATCAATGACGTGATTTTCCATGAGACCCGTTTAGAAAATAGTTTGGAAAATCGAAGCATTTCGTACAGAATCGATTTCAATTGAGTATAAATTGCCTTATTTTTGGTTAAAAACTATGAAATTATACCAACTTCGTTCGCGCCAGGCGCTTCCTATTTCAATGGATAAGGCTTGGAAGTTTTTATCGAGCCCAAAAAACCTGAAGATAATCACTCCAGACCATATGGGTTTTAATATTATTGCAGGTGGGGACAGACCTATGTATCCTGGTCAAATAATACATTACAAGGTATCTCCTTTCCCGGGTATAACTACCAAGTGGGTCACAGAAATAACCCATGTAAAAGAAGGGCGCTATTTTGTAGACGAACAGCGTTTTGGACCCTACGCCTTATGGCATCATAAACATTTTATCAATCCCCTGGACAATGGTGTGGAAATGGAGGATGTCATAGACTATAAACTGCCATTTGGTTTTTTGGGACAGCTGGCCCATCCTCTACTGGTAAAGAAACAGTTGCAGCAGATATTTTCTTATCGCGAAAACAAACTCGCAGAGCTATTTGGGATAATGGATGGAATACCCAACGAAGTAGAGTTTAAATCAATTTAAAAAATTTGGACAACAAAGTATCCATATTTTGGTTTCGTAGAGATTTAAGGTTGCAAGACAATATAGGTCTCTTAGCTGCTTTAAAAGACAACTATAAGGTACTTCCCATTTTCATATTCGATAACGAAATTTTGGACAGGTTGCCAAAAAATGACGCCAGGGTAAGTTTTATCCATACTACCCTGCAGAACATGAACCTCCAACTAAAAAAGACCTATGATAGTGGTATTGCCCTTTACAAAGGAGAACCCTTAAAGGTATTTCAAGAAATTTTACGCAACCATCAGGTGCACAAGGTCTTTACCAACAGGGATTACGAGCCATATGCCCTTAAGCGCGACAAAGTGGTAGGAGAGCTACTGCATGAAAACGGAATTGGCTTTAGTTCCTATAAAGATCAGGTAATCTTTGAAAAAAATGAGGTGGTTAAGGCAGATGGCAACCCTTATATTGTATATACCCCATATATGCGTAGATGGAAGCAACTGTTAAATGCCGCACAGGATGTTATGCCACAAGATACGTCTGTCTATTTGCATAACTTAGTGAAAAACTCCAAACTACCTTGGTTATCCATTACGGATATAGGGTTTGAGCCTGCTGCCATAAAAATTCCAATATACAACATCTCCCCGCTACTAATTAACAATTACGAAGCTACCCGTAATTATCCGGCATTACCTCATGGCACCTCCAGACTAGGGCCTCATTTGCGTTTTGGAACCGTATCTATTAGAAAAATGGTGCAAGAAGCTATGGCCAGTAAAAATCAGGTGTTTTTAAACGAACTCATCTGGCGCGAGTTTTTTATGCAAATTCTTTGGCATTTTCCGAACACGGTAAACGAAGCTTTTAAAAAGAAATATGATAGGATTCCCTGGCGAAACAATGAAGCGGAATTTGAAAAGTGGAAAAATGGCCAAACAGGCTACGCCTTGGTAGATGCCGGCATGCGCGAACTAAACACAACCGGGCATATGCACAACAGGGTACGCATGTTGGTAGCTAGTTTTTTATGTAAACATTTGTTGATAGATTGGCGGTGGGGCGAAGCCTATTTTGCAGAACGGTTACTAGATTATGAACTAAGCAGTAATGTAGGCAATTGGCAATGGGCCGCCGGTAGCGGTGTAGATGCTGCACCTTACTTTAGAATTTTTAACCCTACCACCCAGATAGATAAATTTGATAAACAAAAAACCTACGTTAACTATTGGGTTCCAGATCTTCAAGAGCTTACCTATCCACAAAAAATGGTAGACCATAAAATGGCTAGGGAACGATGTTTAAAAGTCTACAAAGAGGCACTGTCCTAATCTCTTTTTTGTATATTTAGAACATTGTAAATCCTTATAATAGCTAATTCGATCGAGATGAAAAAAAGAATGACTCTGGTATTGCTGCTGATGTTTACCACGCTGGTATCGGCACAAAAAATGAATAATAACAAAAAGGCCATTTTAGCCTCCGTGGAAAAACACGAAGCGGCTCTAATAAAAATAAGTGATTCTATCTGGGCTTTGGCAGAAACGGCCTTTGAAGAACATAAATCGGCCGAAATTCTTGCAAATTATGCCGAAAAGAACGGTTTTAACGTACAGCGAGGTGTTGCTGGTATGCCTACTGCTTTTGTTGCTACCTATGGCTCGGGTGCTCCGGTAATCAGTGTTTTGGGAGAGTTTGATGCCCTTCCGGGTATCTCACAGAAAGCCGTTCCCACAAAAGAACCACTGCAAGATGGGGCAGCAGGTCATGGATGTGGGCATAATCTTTTTGGTGCAGGTAGTTTAGGTGCGGCCATAGCCGTAAAAGAACTAATAGCACAGGGCAAACTAAAAGGTACGGTCAAATTTTTTGGAACGCCTTCAGAAGAAAAATTCTTTGGAAAAATATGGATGGTACGCGAAGGCCTTTGGGACGGGGTAGATGTAAACCTTAGCTGGCACCCAAGTGCTGCAACCAAAGCCGACGTACAAAGTTCTTTGGCTCTTGTAGATTTTAAAGTGGAGTTTTTTGGGCAAGCCGCGCATGCATCAGCAGATCCGTGGAATGGCAGAAGTGCCTCTGATGCCTTGGAACTGTATACCACAGGGATCAATTACTATAGGGAGCACATTAAACCCACCGTGCGAATACATTATCATATACAAGATGGCGGACAAGTAGTTAATGTAGTCCCCGATTATTCCAAACTATGGGTACGTGTCCGCGATACCAAAAGAAGCGGAATGATGCCAGTGTATGAACGTGTTCAAAAAATGGCAGAAGGCGCTGCTATAATGGCCAATGTAGATTATAAGATTTCCTTAATATCCGGTATCTATGAGGTATTGGTGAACCGTGCTGGCGGTGAGATAATGCAACAAAATTTGGAGTTACTGGGAGATATATCCTATACCGCAGAAGAAATTGCCTTTGGAAAAAAGATTCAGGAAATTACCGGAAAACCGCAAGTAGGCATGGACGCCTCCATTAATCCATTGGAAGAGACCAAGGAACACCCCGGGGGTGGTTCAACAGATGTGGGTGATGTAAGTTGGAACGTGGCAAATATTAATCTAGGGGTAACTACCGCACCAAAAGATACTCCATGGCACTCTTGGGCAGTTGTGGCCTGTGGCGGAATGAGTATAGGGCATAAAGGAATGTCATATGCCGCCAAAGCCATGGGAATGACCATGGTTGATCTTTTTGAGAACCCAAAATTGGTAGAAAAAGTAAAGACGGAATACAAAGAACGTAAAGGTAGCGAGGTCTATGAAGCCATTGTACCAGAAGGTCCACCGCCTATTGGAACAAACTAATAGTACTGCAGCAACCTCAGTAATTTATGCAACCTTACGCATTTGAAAAGCTTATGAAAAAACTGGCTTTTGTCTTCGTATGCTTTCTTTTCTGTGGTTGCCATGCACAAACCAAACTCATAACCATTGATTATGATAAGGCCCTGATTCCCGAAGGAATTGCCGTGGATTCCCTTACCAATAAAATCTATCTTAGCAGCATTTATCGGAAAAAAATCATTGAAACCGATCTAGTCTCGGGCAATAGCAAAGACTTTATAGATTCTATCCAGTACGGTTATAAAGGGGGTATTGGTATTACTATAAAGGACAATAAACTGTTCGCCTTAGGGGCTCAAAAAAAAGATAGCCTCTGGAGCTCCATTTTATTGGTCCTTAATTTGGACAACGGCGCATTGGTAAATAAATATTTGCCAAAACCTTTGGACAACCAATTGATGAACGATTTGGCGATTGGTCCTACCAATGACATTTACATTACCGATACGGAGCAACACCTAATCTATAAATTGCAATACCCGGAAGGAAACATTGAACCGTTTCTAGAAGATGAGCAGATCAAGTATCCCAACGGTATTGCCATTTCTGATGATGGTAATACCCTTTTTGTAGATTCATGGACTACAGGATTAAGAATCATAGATCTAAAAACAAAAAAAGTTCTAAATGTAAAAAGTGAAGAGACCCGGGGAATTGATGGGCTAAAGTACCATAACGGCTCGTTGTATGCCATTAAAAATGCAGGGAGCAAGGAAACTCACGGAATATATAGAATAGCTCTTAACGAAGCGCATTCAGAAATTAAAGGTATTGTTCCCCTGCTGGTAAACCATCCAAAAATGAACCTTCCTACCACGTTCGCCATAAGTGATGGATATCTATACATTTTGGCTAATAGTCAATTACTGAACTTAAACCAAGATAACTATACCCTTGTGGATGAAAACAATTTGACCAATACGTATATATTAAAGTTAAAAATAGATCAATAGCCAAAGATGACGGAAAAGGAGAAAATGCTTGGTGGCTTCAACTACAATTCTAGAGATCCAGAATTGTTGAGCATGTATACTAAGGCAAGAAAACTATTACAGCGATATAATCAGTTAGAGGCTATGGATGGTGAGGAGGCCCAAGAGATATTAACCCATTTGCTGGGATATAAAGGGGAAAGTGTCTGGGTGAACGCACCTTTTTTTTGTGATTACGGGGAAAATGTTTCCATTGGTGCACATACTTTTATAAATACCAACTGTATTTTCTTGGACAACAATAAAATCACCATTGGAAAAAACGGGCTTATCGCACCATTTGTGCAAATCTACACGGCGGGCCACCCTTTAAAGGCATCGGAACGAAGTGCTAAAACTGGTGGCAATACGGGGAGTTATATCACTTTTACCAAGCCGGTGACTATTGGGGATAATGTTTGGATCGGCGGTAACACGGTTATTATGCCGGGTGTTAACATAGGCGACAATACCACTATTGGTGCCGGATCAGTGGTTACCAAAGACATGCCGGCCAACGTGTTGGCCTTTGGCAACCCTTGTAAGGTTATCAAAACATTGTAAAAATTTTGCAGTGATTTAAAAGAAACGGCAGCAGCCGATAAGGAAACATCCCCTGTAAAAAAACTATGAAACATTTACTTGCAATCCTATCCATAACCTGTTTTATTCTGGTATTCCTTTCTTGTTCTAACAAACAAAAAAATAAAACTACACCCCAAAAGCCTGGCATGGAGTGGCGCACAATAACAGTCAATAATACATACAGTATTTCGTTGCCCAAGTACATGAAGGAAACCAAAAACTTAAACAAAGATGCCTCACTACAATATCAAAACATTGACAAGCAGCAATTTTTGGTAGTACTAAGTGAGTCCAAGCCCGCCCTTAGCGCTCTATTTAAGGAAACGAACCAATGGCATAACAACAAATCGGTCTTACAGAATTACAGACGGGTGCAAATTAAGTCGTTGAAGCAAAATATGAAGGTCCACGATCTATCTAAACCCAAACCGGCCATAGTTAATGGTTTGAATGCCGAAATTATATCAATAGATGGTCTAGTAGGCGAAGCCAGCCATGCTATTGCCTACACTTTGGCCTTTATAGAAGACAAGGAAGATTTATATATGATAATGATATGGACGGCACAAGACCAAAAGATCGCACTAAAAGAGGATCACGACTTTATCATTTCTTCTTTTACATCCTTACAATATTAAAATGACGCTATTTTCAAATTATTGATTAACAACCCTAAGGAAATTGTGTTGGAAATGACCAAAACTCCTTGCCAAATGTTAGCGGTGATAAGGTTTTATTGAGCCTATTATGCCCGTAATTACTAAGATTGTAATAACCCACTGTTTAAATAAGGGTGTGAACCAACAACGTGGGCACCTACCGTAAAAACACTGTTTGCAATTAGGAATATGCGCCCTATCTTTAGGTGTTGTTAAAGCGAACCCCGTAAAGCGGTTAACGAAAGAAAAAATAGTACAACCTCAAAAAATTAATGTGAAAAACGATTAAAAAATGAAAAACATCTTTTTTAGTATACTACTTATTTCCTGCTCCTTTGTAAAAGCACAGTCTTTCGACTTTCAGTTCGACCATTTAAGTGTGGTGGTAACTGATTTGGAAAAAAGTGCATCGTTCTACGGAGATATTTTAAAACTTACGGAAATACCTCATCCCGAAAAAAAACCAGGTTTTAGATGGTTTTCCGTGCATGGTAATTCCCAAATTCACCTTATACGCAAAGATAGTATTGTCTTTAAGAAAGATAAATCTATACACCTATGTTTGGCGACCCAAGATTTAGATGGATTTATAGCGCACTTAACTGCAAACAATATTGCCTATTGGGATTGGCCCGGAAAAGCAAGTTCTGTAACCAACAGAGCGGACGGTGTACGTCAAATATATATCCAAGATCCGGACCAATATTGGATAGAAATAAATACAGCCGGGCATTGAACTTGGAGTAAATCAATTTCTAAAAGTTTAATAAGTACCAACATTTAAGTTATGAAAGATTCCATAAAAAATATTTTTACTCTTGGATTTCCTTGGCAAACCCAAGACCCATTTCTGTTTTCCGTGTATCATTTGGATCATTACCCAAAAGGCAATGAAGACATGGGGCCTGCCGATTCTTTAGAAGGAAGGAATTTAGGGAACGATTTTACTATTAAAGACGGCTGGCGAATGTATCATGGCCATACGGTACCGGGTTTTCCTGCTCACCCGCACAGAGGTTTTGAGACCATCACTATAGTAAACAAAGGATATTGTGATCATTCTGACTCTCTGGGCGCGGCCGGTAGATTTGGCGAAGGCGATGTACAGTGGATGACAGCAGGTAGTGGGGTACAACATTCAGAGATGTTCCCTTTGTTGAAAACTGAAGAGGAAAATCCGCTAGAGCTTTTTCAGATTTGGTTAAACCTTCCCAAAGCAGGAAAGTTCGTAGACCCGCATTTTGCGATGTTATGGCATGAAACCATACCCATCGTGGAAACAGCAACTGCCAAAGTGAAGGTAATTGCCGGTACTTTTTTGGGAACAGATGCACCTAAACCCGCACCCAACTCCTGGGCGGCCGATTCGGAGAACGAAGTAGCCATTTGGAACATACATCTAAATGCTGATGAAAAATTTACCCTACCGCCGGCCAAAACCGATGTCAACAGAACCTTGTATTATTACGAAGGCGATCAGGTTACCATCGCTGGCCAAAAGGTAATTCCAAATCAGGGGGTGGAACTTGGTTCCTTGCAAGAAACCACCTTGGAAAACGGTAACAAGAAGTCGCATTTTTTATTGCTACAAGGAAAGCCCATCAATGAACCCGTAGCCAAATATGGGCCTTTTGTAATGAACACTGATGTGGAGATACAACAGGCTATGGACGAATATAGGCTCACACAATTTGGTGGTTGGCCTTGGCAACATAGCGATAACGTTCACCCTAGGAACAAGGGACGTTTTGCCAAATTCCCCGACGGTACTTTGGTTGAAAAATAAGAATGTGCTGTTGTTTAAGTTTTTAGTACTAAGCAATGGAATAACCCGGTGCCAGGATGCCGGTTGCCCTTGTTGGATGTCTTTTTAAATAGGCGGCAACAAAAGGACACAAGGGAGCCATCTTTAATTTAGATTGCACAATAAAATCCAACACTTTAGAAACCATGGCACCCCCTACCCCCTTTCCTTCAAGACCCTGGGGTACTTCGGTATGGGTTAGGTAAATAATTTGCTGTTTGGAAATGATGTACTCCACAAAAGCCACTTTGTCCTCTATATGCATCTCAAATCGCTTTTTTGGATCGGACACATTATTGATAAGTGTTAAACCATCCCATCTGCTATCTGCCATAATTAAAATTTTAAAAAGTGCCATGGGGAAAAGTCTAACAACCATTTCAACCGTGGTTCTGCACCTCTGAAACCGTGGATTCCCTTTTTAAATCTTGAAGGTAACTCCCATTACTTAAAAATAAGCTATTGTAATCCTATTTGCAATAGGGTGCTTGTGAAGTAAATGTTACGAATATTTGGTCTCTATACCCTTACGATCTTAGCACCAATAGCACGCAATCTAGTATCGATATGTTCATAACCACGATCTATTTGCTCTATGTTGTGAATTGTAGAGGTACCTTTTGCGGATAGCGCGGCAATTAGCAGGGATACACCTGCTCTAATGTCGGGAGAAACCATGGTTGTTGCCTTTAGGGTAGATTTGAAATCGTGCCCCATAACAGTAGCCCTATGGGGGTCGCACAAAATAATTTTGGCGCCCATATCAATGAGTTTATCTACAAAGAATAAGCGACTTTCGAACATTTTCTGATGTACCAACACCTCGCCCTTGGCCTGTGTGGCAACCACAAGAATAATACTCAATAAATCTGGAGTAAGTCCTGGCCATGGAGCATCTGCTATCGTTAATATGGAACCATCTATAAAATTCTGGATCTTATAACCATCGTTGTGCGCCGGAACAAAGATATCGTCGCCTATACGTTCCACAGTAATCCCAAGTTTTCTG
This sequence comes from Spongiimicrobium sp. 3-5, assembly GCF_046557915.1. Classification (NCBI taxonomy): domain Bacteria; kingdom Pseudomonadati; phylum Bacteroidota; class Flavobacteriia; order Flavobacteriales; family Flavobacteriaceae; genus Spongiimicrobium; species Spongiimicrobium sp. 3-5. Next base: position 90,234 of record NZ_JBHEBG010000002.1, on the reverse strand, counting down.
AATACGCTGGGAATTTGGCCAAGATCGTCCCAACTTACATTTTTAATCTTAAGCTCGCTTTTGGTCATGGCTGCAAGCCCTATCCAACTGCCTATTTCAATCATATCGGGTAGCATGGTATGCTCCGTACCATTTAGCTCCTCTACTCCCTCAATATGGAGCATGTTAGATCCGATGCCGGTAATTTTTGCACCCATCCTATTAAGCATTTTACATAATTGCTGTAGGTAGGGTTCGCAAGCTGCGTTATAAATGGTGGTCTTGCCTTCGGCCAAAACAGCAGCCATAACAATATTTGCCGTTCCGGTTACCGAAGCCTCGTCGAGCAACATATAGGTACCTGTAAGCTTTTTGGCCTCCACACCATAAAAGTGTTCTTCTTTATTGTATCTAAATTTGGCACCTAGATTTATAAAGCCTTCAAAATGCGTGTCTAGTCTACGTCTACCAATTTTATCGCCCCCGGGCTTTGGTATGTATCCCTTGCCAAAGCGTGCCAACAAAGGACCTACAAGCATAATAGAGCCTCTAAGCCCGCGGCCGTCTTCTTTAAATTGGGCAGACTGTAAATAGTCTAGGTTAACATCATCTGCCTTAAACGTATAGCTACCGGGCCCTTTTTTTTGGATTTTGACCCCGAGGTCCTCCAATAGTGAAATAAGCTTGTTTACATCAACGATGTCCGGAATGTTGTTTATGGTTACTTTTTCAGCAGTTAGTAACACTGAGCAAAGTATTTGTAAGGCTTCGTTTTTGGCACCCTGAGGGGTAATTTCACCATGGAGTTTATGGCCGCCATCAATTTTAAATGTTCCCATTTAAGGTAGCAAAAATTAGTACCGCTTTTTACCGCGGTTATTGTTTCTTTGGTTCTTTTTGTTGGTATTGTTGCGGTTGGACTTGGTAGGTCTGTTTTTTAGAAATTGTCCACTATCTGTAAGGTTTTCACCTCCTGAAGCCAAATCTATTTTACCTTCGCTTAGCTCATAAAGGTGCTTAAAAATTGCCGAGTCCTCTACAGTATCCTTGTTCCAATTAAGATAACACTTCTTCATATGGTTGGCAATGGCATATTCCAAACCGGCCCTCATGTCTCCTTTTTCCCAACCTATGGCCACATCAATCATACGTTTTATGTTATTACCATAAAAACGATATTTAGGAAAATTCTGTGGATACCCCAATGGTTCTGGCCTCTGTTGAAGCACTTCTTTACTGGTAATTGGAAAAGGTGATTCTACATCCAATTTAAAATCGGACATAATGAACAACTGATCCCACAGTTTATGCTGAAAATCTGGCACATCCCGAAGATGTGGCTGAAGGTTTCCCATTACACTTATAATGGACTTTGCCACCCTATTGCGTTCTTCACGATCGGCAATGGATACGGCATGGTCTACCATTTTCTGAAAATGGCGCCCGTATTCCGGAATAATCAGCTTTGAGCGCTCAGTATTATATTCTAAGTTTTCTACTAGATTCAAATTGAAAAATTTATGCTTAAAATTATTGCTAAGGAAGTATTCTTATAAAGGCTGCAAAATAGCAAAATTATGGTAGAAATACTATTTTATAGTGATATTACCCCTTTAACCTCTCCTACTTCCTTGTATTTTTTGATAACGGCATCGGGACCGTTAAGGTTTACAACGACAGAAATACTTGTATATTTCCCCTTTTTTGACTTTTTAGATTCGATTACCGCTCCGGTATTATCAAAGATCTTGGTAATCTGATCTATTTTCTCTGCCTCAGTGGGCACTATAAATTTATAGAGGTAGTCCGATGGCCAGCTGTTGTTTTGATCTAACTGCGCCCTAAGTCTGGTATAAAATTCTTCGGATTTTTCGGTATCCATATAGTCCTTTTTTACAAATATAGAATAAGCACTTTAATTTTTTTCCCAAAATGGATGTTTGATCCAATCCGAGGGTCTTAATTAACAAAATATTGACGATTTAGGTCATAGGCCCAAACCATATTCTTACATTTTGTAGTATATAGTACAGGTTTCCTTACTTTTGTACGTACAAGCACTTTATATATTGAATCAGGAAAGAATTGTAGTCTCCGGTGGCCCCGGAACCGGAAAAACCTCAGTGATCTTAGCCCTGGAGGCCTCGGGTTTTTTTTGCTTTCATGAGATTATCCGAAGTATGACCCTTAAGGCCAAAGAGGAAGGAGATACAAGTAGTTTTGCATCTAACCCCATTGCAAGTGTCAGTGATCCGTTACGCTTTAATCAAAGAATTTTGGATGGTAGAAGAGATCACTTTCTTAAAGCCACCGAAGTAAAAGAACCTTTTGTTTTTTACGACAGAGGTCTTCCGGATGTGTTGGCATATATGGATTTTTTTGATCAGTCTTACGAAAAAAACTTTGTAACGGTCTGTGAAGAACATACCTATGACAAGGTATTCTTATTACCCCCTTGGGAAGAAATTTACGTATCGGACAACGAGCGTTTTGAGAGCTATGAAGAGGCCATTCTCATTCACGATTGTTTGGTAAGTACCTACCTTAGGTTTGGGTATAGCCCACTTATAGTCCCCAAGGGAAGTGTTAAGGAACGGGTTACCTTTGTTTTGCAACAAATAAAAAGCGGATAGTGCTGCACCACCCACAAGAAATCTTGCAAAAATATTGGGGTTTTTCAACCTTTAAGGGTTCCCAAAAGAAGGTTATAGATGCCGTTTTAGAGGGAAAAGACGTACTTGCGCTTTTGCCAACAGGTGGTGGTAAATCTGTTTGCTACCAAATTCCTGCCTTAAGTATGGACGGTATTTGTATAGTGGTCTCCCCCTTAATAGCCCTTATGCAAAACCAGGTAGATACCCTTCAAAAAATGAACATAAAGGCCATAGCATTGACAGGGGGAATACCAGAGAATGAACTTATTGACCTTATGGATAACTGTCTGTATGGCAATTATAAATTTCTATACCTATCGCCCGAAAGATTACAACAAGAGCTTGTCAAAGAGAAGATTTTACGCATGAAGGTAAATCTTGTGGCCATTGATGAAGCGCATTGTATTTCTCAATGGGGAAACGATTTTAGACCGGCCTACCTGCATTGTGCAGAACTACGGGAAATTTTGCCAGAAGTTCCCATGATGGCCCTTACCGCAACGGCTACGGCCAAAGTTGCCGCAGACATTGTAGACAATCTGCGTTTGCAAGATACACTTACCGTAAAGGATTCATTTGCAAGAAACAACATCGCTTTTAAAGTACTCTGGGAAGAAGATAAGCGATATCGTTTAAAACAGCTTTGCCAGCAGACTACAAAAAGTGGTATCGTATACGTAAGGACCAGAAGGTCGGCAGAGGAAATGGCTCGCTTTTTGAACGAAAATGGCTGTGCCGCAACTTTTTTCCATGGTGGCATTCCTAAAGGGGCCAAAGACGAACGCTTGCAAAAATGGCTTGCCAACGAAATACAGATCATGGTGGCTACCAACGCCTTTGGAATGGGTATTGATAAACCCGATGTGCGACTGGTAGTACATTATCAAATTCCGGACAGTTTGGAAAACTACTTTCAGGAAGCGGGTAGAGCGGGTAGAGACGGTAAGGCCGCTGAAGCCATTTTGGTTACCAATGCCACGGACGAAACCCAAGTGAGGAATCAATTCCTTAAGATATTGCCTACCATAGATTTTTTAAAGCTCACCTATAAGAAACTCAATAATTACTTTCAAATTTCCTATGGGGAAGGTAACGACGAGAATTATCCCCTTAGTTTCAATACCTTTTGCGAGGTTTATCAATTGAATCCTATGCTTACCTATAATAGTTTAAGGATATTAGATCAAAATTCGGTCATCGCCCTTTCCGAATCTTTTTCCCGAAAGACTACGGTACGGTTTATTACCAAAAAAAAATACTTTTTTCAATATTTGGATCACAACAAAAGGATAGCGCCATTAATACAGACCTTATTGCGCACCTACGGGGGGGTGTTTGATTACGATACAAAAATAAACACCCTACTGTTATCAAAAAAGGCAAATGTAGCCGAGGAAAAAATACTGGAAGTTTTGGAACAGCTGCAAAAAGATAATATCATAACCTACAAAGCCCAGCATAATGATCTAGAAATAACCTTTTTGGTTCCAAGGGAGGACGATAAGACCATCAACGTTTTTGCAAAACAGGTAAAGGAGCAGCAACAAGTAAAAATTAATAATGTCGAAAGCATGCTTACCTATATAAAAAATGACAAAATTTGTAGGAACAGGCAATTATTGGGCTATTTTGGTGAGAAAAACAAAGAAGAATGCGGAAAGTGCGATGTTTGCGAACGTAACCAAAAGGTGGTAGAGGATGTGCAAAAAGTTATTGCACAAGACCTTCTTAAACTCTTGGAAGAATCGCCCAAAACCTCTCGATTATTAATCGAGTTGCTTCCGTACAAAGAAGCGGTGATCTTGGAAATTTTAAAACAATTATTGGAAGATGAGAAACTTTATGTAAACGAAAAAAATGAATACGAACCCATTAGATAACAGGGAATTGCGCATCGTTTTTATGGGCACTCCAGATTTCGCCGTCGCTACTCTGGATCTGCTTGTCCAAAGTCCGTTCCAAGTGGTAGGCGTAATTACTGCGGCCGACAAACCTGCGGGCAGAGGGCGTACTTTGCGCGAATCTGCTGTAAAAAAATATGCTGTGGCCAATACAATACCAGTGTTACAGCCCACCAACTTAAAATCTGAGGCCTTCCTTGAAGCTTTAAAAGCTTTAAACGCCAATCTACAAATTGTGGTGGCTTTTAGAATGTTGCCCCGGGTTGTATGGGAAATGCCAAAATACGGTACTTTTAATTTACATGCTTCCCTATTACCCAACTACAGGGGTGCGGCCCCCATTAATTGGGCCATTATGAACGGAGAAACGGAAACTGGGGTTACCACATTCTTCATTGATGATAAAATAGATACCGGTGAAATTATACTTCAGAAACAAATTGACATCTCCCTAGAAGATACGGCAGGGACTTTGCACGACAAACTAATGGCTCTTGGAGCGGTTTTGGTTTTAGAAACAGTGAAACGTATAAAGGACAATTCAGTAACTACCCAAAAGCAGACGGCCCATATAAAATTAAGAACGGCCCATAAAATACATAAGGATACCTGTAAAATAGATTGGGAGCGTCCATTAAAGGAAATTTACGACCATATTAGGGGGCTAAGCCCCTACCCTGCCGCATGGACTTACCTCTACAATGCATCGGAACCTCTTTTTTTAAAAATATATAGCGTACGCATGGAAGAGGAAGAACACACACTAAAAGAAGGGAGTTTACTACACACCAAAAACGAAATGAAAGTGGCCGTTAAAGGAGGGTTCTTAAATCTTCTGGAAATACAATTGCCAGGAAAAAGAAGAATGAAAACCAGGGAAATACTAAATGGCTTAAAACTTGCCCCCTCCGCATATATTAGCTAAAGTCCCACTAACAAGGGGCTGGGAGAAGTCTTAAAAACTGTGCACTTTATCAACAAACGTTTCAAGTTATCAACAAAAACGGTGATTTCCCTTGATTTTACTTGTGTTAACCGCAAATCCGTATAAATTTGTTTCAGCATTCAAATTATTTTAACAAAATTTAATTAAATTATGAACAAAACAGAATTAATCGATGCAATGGCAGCTGACGCTGGCATCACAAAAGCCGCGGCAAAAAAGGCATTAGAATCTTTTTTAGGGAATGTAGAAGGATCTCTTAAAAAAGGTGGTAGAGTGTCTCTAGTAGGTTTCGGATCTTGGTCCGTATCTAGAAGAAATGCAAGAGAAGGTAGAAATCCGTCTACAGGAAAAACTATCCAGATTGCAGCTAAAAATGTTGTTAAGTTTAAAGCAGGAGCCGATTTAGGCAAAGCGGTAAACTAATCCATAGTTCCACAATACAGTAAAAGCATCCGTCTTAACGGATGCTTTTTTATTGTTACACTTTTTGGTTTTTATAAGAATTGTCTTATTTTTAAAATTCTTACTATCCGGTCATGGTCATTTTAAAGCCTAAAAAAGGCAAACTTTTAATAGCAGAACCCACACTTACAGGGGATGTATCCTTTAATAGATCCGTTGTATTATTGGCAGAACATAACGAGGAGGGATCCGTAGGATTTATTCTTAATAAACCTTTGGACTATAGTATTAATGACCTTATTACAGAAATTGAGATACCTTTCCAAGTCTATAACGGAGGGCCAGTAGAGCAAGATAACCTTTATTTTATCCATAAAGTACCCCATCTGATAGAAAATAGTATTGAAATATCCGATGGTATTTATTGGGGCGGAGATTTTGAAAATACCATAGAGCTTATCAACAAAAAAGTAATTACCGATAAAGATATACGGTTCTTCTTGGGATATTCTGGATGGGAATCCCTTCAATTGGATCAGGAATTATCATCCAAATCTTGGATTGTGCTTCCTAATAAGTATGAGAGCGGTATTATCCATAAATCTACTAACGCTTTTTGGAGAGAAAATATGATGGAACTTGGCGGCAATTATCTGTTATGGTCCAATGCTCCGGAAAACCCCAGCCTTAATTAGTACTCCCTATACTTTTTAGTTGAGCATTTACGTCAGTATTTAGCATATTCAGTAAGGCAGTTGCAACTTGGGTAGCGTATTTCTTTTTTCTATATTGGGTAACCGATTGTACACCAATAACAGTATTGGTAATGAACATTTCATCAACTTTTTGCAGTTCAAAAGGAGAAATAGAAGCTTCCTCCATAACATAGTCCCCACTTTTGAGCAATAGCGCTACCAACCGTTTTCTAATAATCCCATTTAGGCATCCATCTTGCAAAGGAGGTGTCTTTATTGTATTACCGGTTACTAGAAAAACATTGCCGTTTAATGCCTCCACAACTTGTTTTGAGTTGTTCAAAAGCAAACAATTATCATAACCGTTCTCCTTGGCAAAAATACTACCTACTACGTTCAAGGCCTTATTGTTGGTCTTAAGGGTAGACAATATATCCTGATTTACATAAAAATCCTTAAAAAGTTCTACCTCATAGGCCGCTGTATTAACTACATAGTTTGCGGTTTTCAATGGTACAACCTCAACAACAAAAGAAACGTCGTTGGTTTTGGGTAGGTAAAGACCCCCTGGGTTTCTAAAAACCGTAAGACGTACACGTGCGGCAGCTTTTTCCAACCCATTGGCGGTAACGGTATCATGAATTTGTTGTTCCAAAAATTCCATGGTAAAATTCATGGGGATTTCCATGCGTAACATGCGCATAGAAGCCATTAGCCTTAGGTAGTGGTCTTCCCAAAAAACGACTTTTCCGCTCAGTACCCTTATGGTCTCAAAAAGGGCATCCCCATAGCGCAGTCCCCTATTGGTATGGTTTAAGCTATTTTCCTCTCTTGGAAGTAAGTTTCCGTTATAGTTCACCATAAAAAAAGCCTTGAAAAATTCAAGGCCAAATATAGGGTTTATTGCAGAGAATCTTAAGTAGAACCTAATACCTGTTTTAGATCGGATACTTGGTTTTCCCAAAGCATTTTAGCTTCGCTAACTTCGTCCTCTTCCGCAAAATCGGTAATGAACAGTGAAACGTCTTTGGTAATTTCGTCTACAATGATTTTTAGCTCAAAATAACTATCGTCTTCCTGTTCTACCCATGCGAACTTTACAAATTCGTCACTTTTTCTTTTCAGGAGCTTAGCCTCTTCTTCGGAACCGTCCCAAATAAAACTGAACATCTCCCCCCTTGAGTTTACGTTATCCGCAAACCATTCCGAGAGTCCAGAAGGCGTGGATAAATATTGATACAGTAACTGTGGTGAAGATTGAATTACAAACTCGAGTTCATATTTAATTTTGTCGCTCATTCCAAATTTGTTTATAACGGACAATATATATATTTCTACATGATAAAAAAACAAAACCCAAAATAATATTTTGCTTGGCTAATTTTGACAGAGCGGAAATTAAACTTTATATTTGCAGCCGTTTAAAAATGCTAGGGCGAGGTAGCTCAGCTGGTTAGAGCGTCGGATTCATAACCCGGAGGCCGAGGGTTCAAGTCCCTCTCTCGCTACGATCAAAGGGTCACTTATTAGTGGCCCTTTTCATTGGTATCCATGCAAGAATTTGTAGTCTACATAATGTATTCGGAGCGGTATAACAAAAGATATACAGGTTTTACCTCCAACCTTATCGACCGCTTCAGATCCCACAATAAACTGGCCCATAAGGGATTTAGCGTAAAATACAGGCCATGGAAGGTGGTCCACGTAGAATTCTTCGACTCCAAAAAAGAGGCCATGGCAAGGGAAAAGTTCTTAAAGTCGGGCGTTGGCAGGGCCTGGGTCAGGGAAGCTTTGTCCCTCTAACGGAGGATTCATATCCGCCAGAGGCGGACGAGGGTTCAAGTCCCTCTCTCGCTACGATCAAAGGGTCACTTATTAGTGGCCCTTTTCATTGGTATCCATGCAAGAATTTGTAGTCTACATCATGTATTCGGAGCGGCATAACAAAAGATATACAGGTTTTACCTCCAACCTTATCGACCGCTTCAGATCCCACAATAAACTGGCCCATAAAGGATTTACCGTAAAATACAGGCCATGGAAGGTGGTCCACGTAGAATTCTTCGACTCCAAAAAAGAGGCCATGGCAAGGGAAAAGTTCTTAAAGTCGGGCGTTGGCAGGGCCTGGGTCAGGGAAGCTTTGTCCCTCTAACGGAGGATTCATATCCGCCAGAGGCGGACGAGGGTTCAAGTCCCTCTCTCGCTACGATCAAAGGGTCACTTATTAGTGGCCCTTTTCATTGGTATCCATGCAAGAATTTGTAGTCTACATCATGTATTCGGAGCGGCATAACAAAAGATATACAGGTTTTACCTCCAACCTCATCGACCGCTTCAGATCCCACAATAAACTGGCCCATAAAGGATTTACCGTAAAATACAGGCCATGGAAGGTGGTCCACGTAGAATTCTTCGACTCCAAAAAAGAGGCCATGGCAAGGGAAAAGTTCTTAAAGTCGGGCGTTGGCAGGGCCTGGGTCAGGGAAGCTTTGTCCCTCTAACGGAGGATTCATATCCGCCAGAGGCGGACGAGGGTTCAAGTCCCTCTCTCGCTACGATCAAAGGGCCACTTATTAGTGGCCCTTTTCATTGGTATCCATGCAAGAATTTGTAGTCTACATCATGTATTCGGAGTGGCATAACAAAAGATATACGGGTTTTACCTCCAACCTCATCGACCGCTTCAGATCCCACAATAAACTGGCACATAAAGGATTTACCGTAAAATACAGGCCATGGAAGGTGGTCCACGTAGAATTCTTCGACTCCAAAAAACGTTAGTTTTATGGAACAAATTTTTAGCTCAGGACTTCCCGAGATTTATAGGTCGATAAATACAGCTGTTCCGATTTGGAAAATTATTTCCATATGCAGGCGAATCTCATTATTTTTATAAGATAGTCGATAATACGGCAGTTTTAACTTAAATTAACCTTGTTCTTTATAGGTGAATCTATTGATGGAAAAAAGTAATGAAAACCAATCTGTCTACTATCCGGATATTTCCATATTCCTTGTTTTAATTCCTTTTATAAGTGCTATCAATTATCACCTTACCTATGCAAATATCAAGTTCAATGGGTTTTTAATATTAACCTTTACAATTGATACTGTAACCGGATATATCGCCTGGTACTTTACAAGAAAACTAATCTTATACCTAGATATCAAACTCCCATACAGCAAGGGTATAATAAGGCGTTTGGGTATACAATTGCCGGCCACAATCATTGTTGGATTGTTCATTATCAGTTTTTTAACGGAACTGACGAGCTTCATAGCCAAAGGCGAAGGGGCTCCTTTGGATTTCTACACCATAGACCTTATTATTATCGGAATTTGGTTCTTTTTTATAAATGCCATTTACTTGGGGCTCTACTACTATAATCAATGGAAAAAAACAGAGCAAAAGATAGCAAGGGAAGAAAAATTAAAAGTAGATGGCTTTGTCGTTAAAATTGGCAAAAAAGATTTAAAACTAGATTTTGATAATCTGGCTGGTTTTTTCATTGATACCGATTATACGGTAGCTCAGGATACCAACGGGAAAAAGTTTTATTTGGATGATTCCTTGGAAAAAGTTGAAAATAGACTTCCAGAGGATACTTTTTTTAGACTGAACAGGAAATATATATTACATCGTAATCTGATTTCTGGTTTTAAGCGAATAGAAAACGGGAAAATTCTAGTACTTCTTCATAAAAATGATTTTTTTCCCCTAAACATTACTGTTAGCCGTACAAAAGCTCCTTCATTTAAAAGATGGTTTCGACCAAAATTGTAACATTTCAGAGGGTTAAATACTACACTTCAGCATTTAAGACATAATTTACAGGGATTTCGACCCCAAAGGGAACATACTTTTGTGTTGTTATTATTTTAAGCATGAAACGAGAACTTTTATTTTTTCTGATCGTCTGTTGTTTAGCGCAATTTGTGAATGGCCAAAGTGATTTTTCCAAAGATTATAGGAATTTTCCATTAATTATTACTTTACAGTTTCATTCCTTCTCAATGCCCTTTAAGAACATGAAATCCAATTTTTCCAACATTGGTATTGGCATTGGTACGGAAGTGAGCCATAACGGCAATCACAACTGGGTACAACAATTTAATCTGGTATGGTATCGCAATAAAAATGTTGGAAACGGCTTGTTTCTATATTCCCAAGCCGTATGGCGGCCCACCATTACCAATAATTTTTATACCGAATTGAAATTGGGTGCGGGCTATATGTTAACGTCCCGGCCCACCCAATCATTTAAGCAAGAAAATGACACCTGGGTCCCCGTTGGAAAAAAAGGTAAGGCACTCTTTGCCATTCCGGTCGGAGTCTCAATAGGTCACAATAATTATTCGGAAAAAACCTATGTGTCACCTTTTGCCAGCTATCAATTTATAGTGCTGAAAGGGTATAACAAAAGTATTCCCATTGTACCGGAAACACTTCTACAGGTTGGATCTAGAGTGCACTTTAATAATTGAAAAACATGAAAACAATTATCTCATATAGCTATATCATTTGGATCGTTCTTGCTTTCAACGATCTCAACGCCCAAGGGGTTGAAAAAGCCACATGTTCGCCTTCCGAACCTGTTGATAATTTTATAAGTGCGGAAGCGTTGAATAAGGCCATGGAAAAACTTGTAAAAAATGGAGCTCCGGGCGCAACAATTGCCATATATTCCGATAACGGTTGGTGGTATACCGCCAAGGGATATTCTCGAATTGAAGACAAAACCCCCATGCAAGCATGTAATCTTCAATATTTACAAAGCGTGGCTAAAACGTATCACGCCGTGGCAATTTTGAAATTATATGAACAGGGTAAAATTGATCTTGATAAACCTATCACGGATTATCTTCCGGAAAAAATCAGTAACTATGTGGCAGAAGCCGAAAAAATAACCGTAAAGATGCTCTTGAACCATACTTCAGGTATTTCGGAATACAATTTTAACCCAAACTATGTAACAAAGCTTCTGCAAAGTCCTGAATATGCTTTTACAGGTGAAGATTATCTGAGTTATATAAAGAAAAAGCCTCTTGATTTTGAACCTGGGAGCCGCTATTCTTACCGCAATACCAATTGTGTTTTATTGGCTTTGATAATTGATGAACTGACCGGAGACCATGCAAAATTTATTGATGATACTATTTTTAAGCCATTAGGTCTTACTCATACTTTTTATAGAAATGATGATAATTTTTTAAACTATTCCGAACTGGTAAACAGTTATTGGGATCGAAACAGTACAGGAATAGTGGAAAACGCCACTTACCTGCAACGAAAAAATGTTGAGCACATGATTGGTGATGATGGTATCGTAACCACACCGATAGAAGCCATAAAGTTTTTAAAAGGTTTGATGGAAGGTAAATTACTATCTGAAAAAACATTGGAACTCATGAAAAAATGGGTGAAAAGAGACAACGGTGAGTTGGCTTATGGATTAGGTTTAAGTTATGTGGGAATTGGAGAGATAGAAGCCTACGGGCATTCTGGCGGAGGAATCGGAGCCGGTTGTGAACTTTATTATATTCCGAAGAAAAACCTTTACTACTTTATCGCTATTAATTTAGGAACCGTTACATATAGCCCACTACATGAAGGAATAGAAAAAGTACGTGCTGAAATATATGCTATTTTGTTACAGTAATGGAAAACTCCGAATAGATAAGAAGAACTAACCCATTCCCGATTAAATCTATGTGCAAATTTTTAATTCTATTTTTCATACAAATCTTAACATTTCAAGCTTTCGCGCAAGTTAATGGCGATATTATAGAAAAGGTAGAGCTGAAGAACTTTGAAGAATTTATAGGGTATATCAAATCCACAGAATCAAGGGATAGCGTGGTTCTGGATCGAAGTCGCTTTGAGCACTTCAATAAAGTACAAGTTTTTGGAATTACCTATTGGAGTGATAGTTTACGGGTAAAAGGCTTTTTACTGCAACCTATGGCCCAAGGAAAATACCCTGCTATTATTTATAACAGAGGCGGAAGTCTTGAACACGGTTCGTTGACCCACAATGCGGCATCCATAGGTTTGGGGGAGCTTGCTAGACTTGCCAACCATGAGTATGTTGTTGTAGCAAGCCAGTACCGCGGAAACGGTGGTGGCGAGGGTAAAGAAGAATATGGTGGTAGAGATATCAATGATGTTCTTAATCTTATCCCCTTGTTGGAATCGCAACCTAATGTTGATGCGTCAAAATTGGGTATGTTGGGTTGGAGTCGTGGTGGTATGACCACCTTTTTAGCAATAAAAGAAACCGATAAAATTAAAGCCATAGCCCTAGGAGCTCCTTCGACCAACCTAACCAGAACCATTTTAGATCGTCCATTGTTAGATGAGTGGTGGTCCGATTTTATACCCAACTATAATCTAAACAAAGCTGAAGTTTTAAAACGAAGATCGGCAATCTTTTGGGTCAACGAACTTCCCAAAAATATACCCATTCTTCTTTTACAGGGTGAAGATGATATAGCATTGCACCCAAATTTTACATTAGACTTTGCCAAAGAATTGACCAAGTATAAGATTCCATACCGATTGATAAAATTTGAAAAAGGAAGCCATTCATTAAAAGAATATCGAGAAGAAGTATTTGAAGAACTATTTCACTGGTTTCGCAAATATTTAAGATAAAAGACATATTCTGAACAACATACTCGCGAAATGCCTGAATATCGCCCAAGGAAGGCAGTCCATACAGCATTTTTCAATGCTAAAAAAGAGGGCGTGGCGCCTAAAAGGTTCTTAAAGCCGGGCGTAGGCAGGGCTTGGGTCAGGGAGGCTTTGTCTCTCCAATGGAGGATTCATATCCACAAGAGGTAGCCGAGGGTTCAAGTCCCTCTCTCGCTACGATCAAAGGGTCACTTATTAGTGGCCCTTTTCATTGGTATCCATGCAAGAATTTGTTATCCACTTCCAGTATTTGAGGAAGTATAACAAATTACATACATAATACTAGTACAATTCCATATACCTAAAAGTGAACAATTAACTCAGATATCAATATATTATTCTGCGAATACTTCAATTCCATTATAGACCTATAATACAGAATTTCAGTGAAGGTAGTAAAGCGCATTAAATTACCCAGCCTTTATCCTATAGCAAGGAATTTAATTAGTAAAGGGATAACAGATACTAAAATTTAATATCTTCGAGCTGGATTTAAGAAGATTAACCATACAACCAGTTTTTAGCCATATTTTAATCTAATCAATGCAGTTTAACTCATTAGAATTTTTAGTATTTTCAATTCTATTTTTTCTTTTATGGCCATTGTTTCGAAAAAAGGCGACGAGTAGATGGTTACTTATTGTAAGTGCAAGTTTTATCTTTTATGGTTGGTGGGATTGGAGATTCTTGTTTTTAATTATTGCAAGTGGTTTGATTGATTTTAGCTGTGGAATAGGGATTTTTAAATTTCCTAAATTCCGCAAATCACTATTGGCCATTTCCATAATAGGCAATCTTGGCTTTCTGTCCATTTTTAAGTATAGTTTATTTTTCGCATCAATATTAGAGCGGTTCTTTGGACTCTTTCATCTGAAAATTGACCTAGCTGAAAGTATTCCTGAATTTATGCTCATTCTTCCTGTAGGTATTAGTTTTTACACTTTCCAATCGCTGAGCTACACCATAGATATTTATAAGGGTAAATTAACTCCAACAAAAAACATACTTCACTTTTTTAGTTATTTATCTATGTTTCCACAACTTGTGGCAGGACCTATAGTTAGAGCAAAGGATTTTCTGAAACAACTGGAAAACTATAAAGTTCCCAATCTTACTCAAAAATGGAATGCATGTAAGTTGATTTGTTATGGGCTTTTTCAAAAAATGGTAATTGCTGATAATCTGTCCTTTTTTGTTGATTCGGCATTTGAAGGGAAAACTCAATACGACGGGACTCTATATTGGTGGGTTGTTATGATCGCATTTTCATTTCAGATATATTGCGATTTTAATGGGTATACTCTAATAGCAAGAGGTTTGGCAAAGTACATGGGTTATCATTTTCGAATGAATTTCAACCACCCGTATGCCGCAACCAGTCTAAGAGATTTCTGGTCTCGATGGCATATTTCGCTATCAACTTGGTTTAGGGATTATGTTTATATCCCGCTTGGAGGATCTAGAAATGGAAAACTCAAAATGATACTCGCTCTAACTGCTACTATGCTTTTATCGGGCCTTTGGCATGGTGCTAGTTTTACATTTCTTGTTTGGGGCGCTGTGCATTTACTTTTTTTATTGATTGAAAAGTTTTTTTCAACAAATCTTAAGATTAAGATAAATAAAAATGTTAGGGCCGTAATGGTTTTTATCCAAGTATTAGCCGCATGGGTATATTTCAGGGCTGAAACCGTTTCTCATGCCAACGAAATAATATTCAAGTTATTTGATTTCAACTCTTTCCAATTCAATTTTTTTAGGGTATATTTTGATAATCTGGTCTTTTTAATAATAATTGTTTTTATTGAATATCGTTTTTTTCTTGGAAACGAATACCATAAAATAGTAAGGGTAAGCCGTAGGTATGATTTAGATATCATAACAATGGTAGTCTGTGTTTTATGTATTTTGTTTTTAAGAGGGCCAGGGTCTCAGTTCATTTATTTCCAGTTTTAAAACCAGTATGATTAAAAGATATAAAATAGGGTTGACTTTCTTTTTAGTTATGTTTTCAACGATAATCATTAAGAATTATCTTCCATTAAAAAGGAGCAATGCTGAAATCACTAATGAATTTTGGATTAAAAAAACCCATCAAAAGGCCAAAAAAAATATAGTCATCGGGGGCAACTCCAGAATATACCGTGGTGTTTCCGTAGAATCAGTGCTGTCTGCAATAGACGAAAGTCTTACCGGGGTAAATCTTGGGTATTCAGCTTTGGGTTACAATGATGAGTATTTAGATTTTTTGTTGTCAAGATTGGATACAAAATCCAAAACTAAAATTGTTGTCTTGGGTATTGACCCAGGGCCATTAACGGACATAGCTGCTGAGAACAAAAGCTTCAAATCATATAAAAAAGTAAACTACTCTGAAGTTTTAAAAACCTTATACATCAATCCTTTTTTTAGTATTTCCGCGTACAGACCTTCAGAAATAGCTAAGCTCTTTGTTGAAGACACTACCAATCTTAAGGGATTTATTGAAGTTCGAGAGAACTATTTTGGCAAATATGATAAAGATGGCTGGGTTGCTTCTTATAAAATTCCAAGTAACCCTAGTGAGGCTTTACCGGTGTATAAAAAATTTGCAACGGACAATAATGTGGTATTAAGCAAAAAAATCATTGAGAATCTATTATTGAGACTTGCAGATTTTCGCAAGCAAGATATTGATGTTGTGGCCTTTAGGCCTCCCTCGACCAAGGCAATGCAGGAATGGGAAAACAAAGAATTTGGTTTTGATGAGAAAAAGATCAGAAATGAAATTGAAAAAATTGGAGGATATTGGATAGACATAAACACTTCCAACTTTCAGTCATATGACGGTTCGCACCTGCATTACTCATCTGCTGAAAATCTATCTAAACTAATAGGCGAAAAAATAAATGAACTTTGTATATCAAAAAATAAACTTCAGTAAACTTGACATTTTTTTATTCACATCCATTTTTTGAAATCCTTGGTAGACTCCAGGCGGATCCATTTGTATTTAGGTTATAGTTCCATCAAAACCACCGAAACCTATATTCCCGTAACAACAAATACTTTTGAAAGCATTAAAAATCCATTAGATTAGTACTGCTAAAAAAGATACACGTAATAATAGGTTTAGCAAATTGTTGACATTCATCTAAAAAACAAATTGTAATGAAAAAACTATTTTTCATGTTATTATTTATTATAAGTACAATAATAACTGCTCAAAATGATGGCTGGCATATAAGCACGAATGAAAATTCGGATTATACTGGTATTGCCATTGCAAATGGCAGAATTGGAATGCTCAGTTCCTCAAAGCCTTTTCAGATACAGCACGTTGTCCTAAACAATGTCTATGACGTTGACCCTAATTTAAAAGTGAGTCAGATTCTTCACGGTATGAATTTTGGTAATCTTGATTTGTATATCGATGGTGAAAAAATCACAGAAGATAATATCTCAAATTGGCAACAAACAATGGATATGAAAAGTGCTTCGTTAACCACAAGTTTTGATTTAAAGGATAAAACTAAAATTTCATGTACGATTTATGCCCTCCGTAATTTGCAGTATACCGGATATATAGATATTAGTGTTCAGGCTACTAAACAAATTGATTTAAAAGTTACTGGAAAAATACTGACACCAAAACAATATCAAACCCCTAAAAATACATTTCAAATATTAAAAGATGTTGAAACTACCATGCCAATTTTGCAATCCGTTGCCCAAAGTCCATTTGGTAAACATCTGGTTAGCACGTCGGGTACATTTATATGGCACAACATAAATTCTTCAAGAGAGCATCAGAGACCAGAACTGAGTCATAAAGTTATTTCAGACTATGAAAACACCTTATCATTTGATTACAGCTTAAAGAAAAATGAAAACTTAGATTTTGCATGGACTGGCGCGCAATGCACTACCAAAGATTTTTCAGACCCAAAATCTGAATCAGAAAGAATGGTAATCTTTAATTTATTGAATTCTAAAGAAGTATTGCTAGCTCAGCATAAAGCGCAATGGAGCAAATTATGGGAAGGAGATATTATTATTGAAGGAGATATACAATCACAACAAGACGTTCGTTTAGCATTATATCATTTGTATGCTTTTGGTCGTGGTGATTCTGATTTAAGTATTGCGCCTATGGGTCTCTCCTTGCAAACACCTTATAATGGTCATATATTTTGGGATACAGAACTTTGGATGTTTCCACCCTTAGTGATGTTTAATCAGGATATTGCTCGCTCCTTAGTCAATTATCGTTCTGACCGCTTAGATGCGGCAAAAAAGAGGGCTATGAATTATGGCTATCAAGGAGCTATGTTTCCCTGGGAGAGCGATGATACAGGAGAGGAGGCCACGCCACCTTTTGCACTTACTGGGCCTTTTGAACATCATATAACGGCAGATATAGCCATTGCATTTTGGAACTACTACCGTGTTACCAAAAATAAAAAGTGGTTAACCCAAAAAGGCTATCCTTTAATGAAAGAAGTGGCAGATTTCTGGGTAAGTAGAGTTACTGAAAATAGTGATGGTACCTATTCAATCAATAACGTTGTGGGGGCCAATGAATTTGCACCAAATGTAAATGATAACGCCTTTACCAATGGGGCTGCAATTACGGCTTTGAAATTTGCCATCAAAGCGGCCATCGAAGTTGGAGAAACGCCAAAGCCAGAGTGGCAATTGGTATCAGAAAAAATTAAAATCCTTAAACTTAAAGATGGTACTACTAAAGAACACGAAAATTATAATGGTGAAATCATTAAACAAGCAGATGTAAACTTACTTTCTTTTCCGCTCAATATAATAAATGACAAAGGAGCTATACTTAAAGACTTAAAATATTACGAGCCAAAGTTATCCAAAGATGGCCCTGCAATGGGTAAGTCTATTTTTTCAGTATTATATGCAAGGCAGGGTGACGTAACAAATGCCTACCGCCTTTTTAAGGAAAGCTACGTGCCTAATCAGCAGGCTCCTTTTGGTGCCTTATCTGAAGTGGCAACTTCTAACTTTTCATATTTTGCAACGGGTGCGGGTGGAATGTTACAAAGTGTTCTATTTGGTTTTGCCGGTTTAGATATAACCGATGATGGTATTATTCAAAATAATCCGGTTCTACCAAAAGAATGGAAATCACTAACCATAAAAGGTGTTGGTGCCAATAAAAAAACTTACCGAATTGATAGATGAAACCCTTTTCTAAATTATCACTTTTGCCATTGTTGTTTCTGATCATTTGTTCTTGTGGGAAACAAACTCAAAGGCCAATCAATTTTGGCGAGGTTTCACCTTGGTGTATTGTAAACTTTGATTCATTGGAAAGGTCGCCAATAGAGCGTATTAGAATGCTAAAGTCAATGGGGTTTACCAAATACGGTTACAATTGGGATTTAGGGAATTTGAATGAAATGAAGGCTGAATTCAAAATAGCTAAAGAACACAATGTTGAAATAGTTTCAATATTCCTATGGCTCAATGCAGAGAGAGATAGTGTAGGCAAATTTAGTCCTTCCAATGAAAGAATGCTCTCCATCTTAAAAGACGTTGAGAACAAACCAACCATCTGGGTTAGTTTTAGTAATAACTATTTTAATAATCTAGATCAGGAACAGTCGATTTCGTTGGCCATTGATTTCATCAAATTCGTCAAACTAAGGGCAGACGAAATTGGTTGTAACCTGGCCCTATATAATCATCATGGATGGTTTGGCAATCCGTATAATCAAGTTGAAATCATTGAACGAATGCCTGAAGATTCTTTGAAAATAATTTATAATTTTCATCATGCGCATCACTACCTGGATGAATTCCCAAAAATTGTAAAAAAAATAAAGGCATACTTGTCATACGTAAATATTAATGGAATTAGAAAGGAGGGACCACAAATCCTCACAATAGGAGAAGGAGATTTTGAAAATGAGATGATCAATATTTTACGGGATGAAGGATTTGAGGGTCCTTGGGGAATATTGGGACATATCAAATCTGAGGATGTTCAAAAAGTTTTAGAACGAAATATGAATGGACTAAAATCGTTAAAACCCCGTATCAATTAGAAATAAGAAAACAACACGCAACAACATCTATAATTCATGCCTCTGGAAACACAGAAATTTATTTATCTTTAAATGAATGGTGAAACGGAATTGAGCACGATTCCCCAAGCCAACTTTCATCAACTGATTGAAATGAACCTTCTGTATATGGAATCGGAATGTGCTTGCTCGAATGTATCCCTCCAGAAGATAACAATACCCCTAATTCATTACGCGATGGCCTGACGAAATCATTGCCCAACCCCTGTGTCACATTAGTAAATATGAAAGTATATAATATTAAAAACTACGGAGAGCCCAACACGGTTCTAAGGCTTAAGGAAGCTGAGCAACCTAAACCCAAAAATACGGAAGTTCTGGTTAAAGTTTGTGCAACAACAATCAATGATTACGATTGGTGCCTTACCACCGGAAAGCCTTTTGCCTATCGTCTGCTCTTTGGGCTATTTAGTCCCAAGAAAAAATTAAAGATACCGGGAATGGAGGTAGCAGGAATTGTGGAGCAGATCGGAAGTAATGCCACAAAGTTTAAAGCAGGAGATGCCGTTTACGGTGATATTTCAGAATTTGGATTTGGCAGCTTTGCCGAGTTTCTTTGTATAGACGAGAAAGCACTTACCCGAAAGCCCGATAGCATGAGTTTTGAAGAGGCAACCAGCATTCCACATGCAGCCATGCTTGCCCTTCAAGGTCTACGAGATATGGGACAGATTAAAGATCGACAGAAGATCCTGATCAATGGCGGTGGTGGCGGTGTCGGTTCATTTGGTATTCAAATTGCAAAACTTTACAATGCAGATGTAACAGGTGTCGACACGGGTAAAAAATTGGAAGCAATGAAAACTCAGGGGTTTGACCACGTAATTGACTATAAAAAAGAAGATTTTACCAAGAGTGATCAACAATATGACCTAATTCTTGATTGCAAGACCAATCGATCGCTCTGGAAATTTTTAAAAGTACTTGTGCCGGAAGGAAAATACGTTTCAATAGGTGGTAGATCTGGCAATCTGTTGCAAATGGTATATATGGGCCCAATACTAAAGCTATTTAGTAAGAAACGCGTGCACATGGTTATGTTAAAAGCAAATAAGGACTTGGATTATATCAATCAGCTTTATGAGGATAATAAGCTAAATTGCGTAATAGATGGCCCTTATACTTTTGACAAAATACCTTGGGCCATTCAACGATTTGGGGATGGCCTGCACCATGGTAAAATTGTAATTTCAGTAAGCTAACAGTGCCACAATAACGGCTATAGCAAATAGGGTGCAAATAAGATAGTTAAGGGCCTGGGCAATGAGATTGGGAAAATCCTTCAGATTTACCTAAGGTTAGATTTCCTTTTATTAAATTAGTTGTGTGGGCCAAGCAACGAATCTTATACAACAATGTCGGCAACAATTAGAAAGCATGAACATTAAAAATTAAGGAATGGAAAAAATTTGGATAATAATAGCAGCCGTTGTAATTTTTTTGATAATAAATTTTCTTTATTACAAAAGTATGAAGGGCTACGTTAAAAAAGCATTTGGCAAAAAGTGGTTAAATATTTGGGGAAACAAAGTTTATTTCTGGCAAAGTTCAATATTTGTGAGTATCGCTGGTACAGCTTTAGCAATATATCTTCTAAAATGGTTAAATGTGCTGACTTTTTAGTAGTCCAAAAAACAAAAGGAGTAAAAATAAAAACGTTTGCCAACAATGATCATAGCCAATGGGGTGTCTCAAGGAAATCTAAGTTTGATGACGTTGTAGAAACACCGCCAAACTTCAAAATTTTAATTACGAACGTGAAAAAGTAAAATATTCAAAATTTGGTTTAGAAGTAGCTCAGTTAACTCCGTTTTTCATAGAGTCACCCTACTTCCGATAGCTAAACCGTTGTGTATTATTTCAATTTGAGCCAATTAAATTTTAGATGGACATAGAATCTGAACGATTAAAACTACAAGAAGTCGGCTGGGATGACTTAGCGGACATTCATAGACTTCATTCGTATTCGGAAGTTGATGAATACAATACTCTTGGTATTCCAAAAGATATGGAAGAAACAAAAGAGTCCATTCGTCCTATGATCGATGACCAAAAGTCTGAGAAAAGAAAACTATATTTTTGGAAAATTGTAGTTAAAAACTCCGATGAATTTATTGGCATTGCAGGAATGAATTTATCCCTGAACAAGTTTAAACTGGGTGAAATTTATTACAAAATATTGCCTTCGCATTGGGGAAATGGATATGCAACCGAAGTGTCAAGAACCTTAATAAAGACCGGTTTTGGCGATTTTAAGCTCCATAAAATAGAGGCCGGTGTTTCAACTGAAAACATGGGTTCCATTAGAGTTCTTGAAAAATCGGGAATGACAAGAGAAGGTTTAAGAAGAAAAATACTTCCGATTCGGGGAGAATGGAAAGATAATTATCATTACGCAATTGTTGAAGATGACCCGATCAATTATTAGAAAATAAAAGCACCAACCGCCAATAAAGTGCAGAATTAATTGAGGTTGTATTTACTAAAAGGAAAACAGTTTATGTTAGAAATGCCCACAACCATTTATACACAAGACCGTAAGGTTTAACTAAAACAAGCTAAATGATCATTCGAATTTTTAAAGCAACCATTCCCAAAAAACTTCATAATGAATTTGAAGTTAAATTCAAGGAAATTTCGGTTCCAATAGTCAATAATTATGAAGGGTTTATTTCTCTTGAAATTGCAAGACCCACCAAATGGAATTCTAACCAATTTGTAATGATATCAAGATGGGAAAAAGAGGATGACTTAATAAATTTTGCAGGAGACAAATGGAATGAAGCGCATATACCCGAAGGAATGGAGAAGTATATTGAAAAATGTTCGGTTAGCCATTATGAAAATATTGATTTACCAGTATAACACCAATTCTTTGTAATTAAAGAAAAACCAAACCTAAAACCGCTTATGATTAGTTGCTAGGATCTTTACAATTGATAAAAATAGGGTTGGTAAACAAAAGCTATTTTTCAGTGCAGCACCTAAAAAAGCATCAGAAATAAAACCATGAGGACATTTAATATTTTATTGCTAGTAATATTTGTAGTTCAAACTTCTTTTGCCCAGGATAAAACTGATATCAAATGGTTTAATCCTGCCAATAGTGAATTCCCAGTTATTGAAGGACAGGCCTGGCATGGCGAGTATGGTAAACCATATAATCGTTTACCCGATCGTGCTGAAACCCTTGTGCGAGAACCCGTGTGGAATCTCTCGCAGCATACTACAGGATTAAAGGTTCGCTTTCGTTCTAACGCCAAGGAAATCATAGTACGATATGGTGTGAGGCTCAGACATGCGATGAACCATATGCCAGCAACTGGGGTAAGCGGGATGGACTTATACGCTATTGATAGCGATGGCCAATGGATGTGGTGCCAAGGAAAGAGAAGCTTTTCAGATACTATTGTCTACCGCTACGATCGTTTGCGCCCTAATGACCGATATCATGACAGAGGTAGGGAATATCGATTAAATCTACCACTTTACAATAGTTTGGAATGGATGGAAATCGGTGTTTCCGAAAACGCCTACTTTGAGCCGCTTCCCATTAGAAAGGAAAAACCGATTGTGGTTTACGGTACCTCCATAGCGCATGGCGCATGCGCATCACGCCCTGGTATGGCTTGGACCAATATTTTAAGCAGAAAAATGGATAGGCCGTTGATTAATCTTGCATTTTCCGGAAACGGCCGGTTAGAAAAGGAAATGATAGATTTTCTATCAGAAATAGATGCGAAAATTTTCATTATTGATTGCATGCCCAATCTATGGAATCCAGAGGTTTACGACGATGAAGAATTGAAAAATAGAATATTGAATTCCATTTGTCAATTAAGAAAGTCTCGCCCTGGTATTCCGATATTGTTGACAGCACATGCAGGATACACGGATGGATTGGTCAGTCCTGAACGTATGACTCATTTTACCCGGGTAAATAGGATACAGAAAGACGCGTACAACCAGTTAAGAAAGGAAGGAATCGATATGTTCCATTATTTAGCTTATGAGGAAATAGGAATGCAATTGGACGATATGGTAGATGGCACACATCCCAATGATCTGGGTATGATGCGATATGCGGACAGTTATTCACTTAAACTCCGCTCCATTCTGAATGAACCCAAGGGAACCGCTTCCACCACTCAGCCTAGAATCCAGTACAGAGAACCGGGAAATTACGATTGGGAAAAACGTCATCGAGAAATCTTGAAGATTAATGAAACCACACCTCCCAAGACCGTTTTACTGGCTAATTCAATCGTTCATTTTTGGGGAGGCCTACCCCGAACCAAAATAGCGCGAGAAGAAGCATCTTGGGAGGAGCTACTTACTCCCATGGGCGTGCGAAACTACGCATATGGCTGGGATAGAATTGAAAATGTCCTTTGGAGGGTGTATCATGGTGAGTTGGATGGATTTGAAGCCGAAAGAGTTATGGTAATGATAGGCACCAATAACTTGCACCTCAACACAGACCAAGAGATTATTGCAGGTCTAAATCTATTGATACAAGCGATCAAATTCCGGCAGCCTACTGCAGAAATTGTGCTGATGGGTTTATTGCCGAGAAGGGATCATGAGCAAAGAATTGAAACACTAAATTTGCAAATTGCTAGTCTGGCAAATAAGACTTCTTTAAAATACGCAGACCTGGGTTCGGTTTTTTTAATGGAAAATAATAAAATTGAAGAGTCCTTATTTTCTGATGGCTTACATCCAAATAAGGCAGGATATCAAAAATTGAGAGAAATGTTAATTCCCCTACTTAAAAATTAAAGCCAATTGGTAAGCACATATAAACGGTATTAAACCTACCGTTATACCAAACGTTGCACCACATTAGAAAATGACCATAGCCAAAAAAGAGGTACAAGAAGATTATAAAAGCCGAATTAACCGAGTTTTTCAATTTATTGACGAAAATTTAGATGTTGACCTTTCTCTAAATACGATTTCTGAAATTGCTTTTTTCTCACCTTACCATTTTCATAGAATTTTCAAGTTTATAACAGGTGAAACCTTGAAGGTGTATGTGAACAGACGGAAAGTAGAAAAATCTGCTTTGGACTTATTGCATAAAAACATTACAACGACTGAAATAGCGCATAAATATGGATTTAGTGACAACTCATCATTTTCAAAAGCTTTTAAAAAGTTTTTCGGAATAAGCCCAACAGAATTTAAAAAACAAAATCCCAACAAGTATAGCAAGATCCGACAACTTAAAAGCAAGAACGGACAAGAATATCCTGATTACGAAAAATACATTTGCATCATTACTAATCTAAAGAAATGGATAAAAATGAATGCAAACATCGAAATTAAGGAAATGCCAAAAATAGATTTGGCTTATGTATCAAGTATTGGTTCTCAAAACCTTGGGACGGCCTATCAGAAATTAATGAAATGGGCTATACCTCAAGGCTTAATGAACGACAAAACTAAAATGGTAACCATTTACCACGACAGTTTTAAAGTTACGGAAGCCAACAAAGTAAGAATGAGTGCTTCTGTGCTTCTAAACAAACCTGTTGAAACCACTGGGGAAATTGGGCTGACTTCAATAGAAGCAGGAAAATTTATTGTAGGTAGTTTTAAAATTGGATTGAACGAATTTGAAAAATCGTGGACCGGATTATTTATCTGGATGAATGAAAACGGATATAAAAAGGCCGACAGAAACCCTTTTGAGATTTATCACAATAATTTTAATGAACATCCTGAAAGGAAAGCAATTGTTGACTTTTGCATACCAATTGAATAAAAACCTGCGCAATAATGGCTATTGGTAATTGCTTCTACTAGCCTACTAGGAAAATTCATTAGATTTTCCGAAGTTGTGCATACTTGTACTGTTTAGTACAAACCACGCAAATACTCATAACTTGGACGTTGAGATTAATGCGTTAATGAAGCATCTAAATAAGAAATCAAACCTATGAATGTAGCCGAACTTTTAAGTAAAGTATTCTTACCATTATCTCTTGCCATTATAATGCTAGGTATGGGAATGACTTTAATTCCAGACGATTTTACCAGAATTATAAAATATCCTAAAGCAATTTTAATTGGTCTTACCAATCAACTTATCTTTTTGCCTATTATTGGTTTTTCGCTAGCTATAGCTTTTAATCTAAATCCGGTAATGGCAGTTGGATTAATGATTTTAGCTACTTGTCCCGGTGGCCCAACCAGTAATTTAATAACACAGGTTTGTAAAGGGAACATTGCATTATCGGTTACCTTAACTGCTATTGCCAGTATTATAAGTATCCTAACAATACCCTTTATTCTGTCCTATGCATTAGAATATTTTGGTAGCAACACAGATGTTACCATTAAATTACCCATAATAGATACTATTATACAAATAATGGGAATCACGGTTATTCCTATTTCCATAGGAATGTTCATCCGTAAACACAAAACCAATTTTGCAAATCGGATGGAAAAACCAATGCGTACCGCCTCAACGGTCATTTTTATACTAGTATTTATAGCAGTATTGGCTGCCAATGCGGATAAGCTGGTAGATGGAATGAAAGCAGCAGGATTAGTAACATTGGTACTTAACATAGTAACAATGGGGTTAGGGTATTTGACCGCAAAATTGTTTAAATTGAATTTAAAAAACGCTATCTCAATCACAGTTGAAAGTGGTATACAAAACGGTACGTTAGGGTTTGTAATTGCAACTTCTATATTAAATAATGTAGAAATGGGTATTCCAATAGGAGCGTATTCCATTTGGATGTTTATTACTGGAGGAATTTTAATGTGGCAATTAGGAAAAAGACCTGAAGTAGATTCTAAATAATCTAAGCACGGTGTAGAACAGTTCTCATAATTCATCACGCCATCGGTGTGACAAAATCATATCCTATCCATGTAGCACAAGCCGAAAATTGTGAAATAATTCAACATCTGAACCGAACCAAAAATGTCTCAAAAAAATGACCTAAAAGAAATTGCGAAATTATTCTTTAAACTAGGAAGTATTGCCTTTGGTGGTCCGGCAGCCCATATCGCAATGATGGAAGACGAAGTGGTCAACAAAAGAAAGTGGATGACACAAGAACACTTTCTTGACCTAATTGGTGCAACTAACCTAATCCCGGGTCCAAATTCCACCGAAATGACCATGCACTGTGGACACGAACGTGCCGGTTGGAAAGGTCTCCTCATCGCTGGTTTTTGTTTTATTTTACCAGCGGTTGTAATCACTTCTGTTTTTGCTTGGCTTTATCAAGAGTATGGACAATTACCAAAAGTTGAACCCTTTATTTACGGTATTAAGCCGGCAGTTATAGCTATAATTGTAATGGCTGCCTACCGACTTGGCAAAAAGGCCGTAAAAAACACCGAGCTTGCAATTTTAGGAATAATAACTTTAGTAATTTGTTTACTTGGAGTAAATGAAATAGTTGCTCTTTTTGGTTGTGGCGCACTCGGGTTATCCATCTATTTTTTCAAAAAAAATAGGGACAACTTAAACAGTCTTATCCCTCTTTTACTTTTTCAAGTCAGCGAACCTCTAAAAATTGGAACATTCAAAATATTTCTTAGTTTTTTAAAAGTTGGGGCAATACTTTATGGCAGTGGTTATGTTTTGTTTGCATTTCTAGACACAGAATTGGTGGCAAGCGGATGGCTAACGAGACAGGCATTGATTGATTCGATCGCCGTAGGGCAAATAACCCCAGGGCCGGTATTATCCACCGCTACTTTCATAGGTTGGCAGATGAACGGAATAATGGGGGCAACAGCAGCCACGGTTGGGATTTTTCTTCCTTCTTTTCTTTTTGTACTGATATTAAATCCTTTAATACCCAAAATGCGGAAATCAAAAATTATTGGAGTAATTTTAGATGTTGTAAATGTCGCGGCGGTTGCATTGATAATTGCGGTTTGTATAGAAATGGCTAAAGACACACTAACCGATTGGCGAACGATTTTAATAGTTGTTTCCAGTTTAGTCGTCGTCTTTGTTTTCAAAAAACTAAATAGTGCATTTATAGTTTTGGGCGGCGCAATAATTGGATATGTATTGACCTTTATCTGAGTATTCACTTAAAAAAAGCCGGCGTACAACAGGGATAATGGTTTATAGTGATTTGTGCTGAACGAAAGCCTTAGATTTTTAACGTAGGACCGTTCCACAATAAAATCTTGGACAACGAGTATGCAGTTGTCAAAAAAATATAACAAATAGCAATATGATACCAATTAACGATTTACTATTATTTGGGTTAGCTTCATTGATTATGGTTCTTTCGCCAGGACCCAATATGATTTATCTGATCTCAAGATCACTATCGCAAGGAAAAAAAGCAGGGTTTATTTCCCTTTTGGGAGTTATGTGCGGATTTCTATTCCATATTCTTATGGTTTCTTTTGGGCTTACCGCCATCTTCTTTGCTGTTCCCTATGCATTTGTAGTTGTTAAATTTCTAGGTGTAGCCTACCTCTTGTATTTGGCCTACACAACAGTTAAGTCCAAAAACAAGGTTTTTGATGCGGACCAAAACCTAAAACCGGATAAATCCCTTAAACTTTTTAATATAGGACTGCTTACCAATGTCCTTAACCCAAAAATGGCCGTATTTTACCTTTCATTTTTTCCTCAGTTTATAAAACCAGAATATGGTTCTATCTTAAGTCAAAGTTTCCAACTCGGATTTGTACAAATACTCATTAGTTTTTCAATTAATCTTTTAATCGTTATCTCTGCCGCTAAAATGGCCACGTGGTTCTCAAAAAAACCAATTTGGCTAAGAATACAGAAGTGGTTTATGGCTTCCGTATTAACCGGACTTGCCCTTAAAATGGCTTTGACCAAGGCAAAATAAATACAAAACATAATGTATAAAGGTTGTAAAGAAAGCACAGGCTCCTAAAGCTTGTGCTTTTTTAATACATTTATGTGCCTTAAAACAAGGAGTAGCCAAAATACTGCTATTCGTTTAAGGTATTGGTAGTGATTGGCAAATGGAACAATTAAGGATCAAATATTTTACCAATAGACAAGAATGGAGAAAATGGCTGTTATCAAATTTTGAAACCGCAGACGAGGTTTGGTTGGCATATCCATTGAAAAAAACGGGAAAGGAAAGAATTCTGTACAACGATGCCGTAGAAGTAGCCCTTTGTTTTGGTTGGATAGATAGCACTGTTAAGTCGTTAAATGAGGAAATAACTATACAACGTTTTTGTAAACGTAGAAAAAAATCAGTCTTTTCCCAGCCAAACAAAGAACGCCTGAAGTGGCTTTATGACAATGGTTTGATTCATGAATCCATTAGGGATGATGCTGAAAAAATTATCAAAGAGAAATTCATTTTTCCAAAAGACATTATGGATACCATAAAATCCGACAAAACTCTTTTAACCAATTATCAAAACTTGTCGGATTCCTATAAACGAATCAGAATTGCATATATAGAAGGTGCCCGAAAAAGACCGGAAGAATTTGATAAGCGATTGAACAACTTTATCAAAAAAACAAAGGAAAATAAACTAATAAAGGGTTTTGGCGGAGTTGAGAAATATTATTAAAACAAAACTGCTATCGGCTACAACAATAGTTTGAAATGGTAAAATGCTAAATTTGATGAGGAAATACATATTGACCCTTATTTCTATGAAAAACTTCGTATTTCTGGCAATTCTATTTATCTCCTGCGAAGGAACTACGCAATCCCGGATAGCAGTGAATATGCCTACCGCTGCTTCGGAGACCGATTATATCTGGAGCACCCTGCAGGATATCAACTTCTTTGAGGAAAACAAGTATCCCGTTAACCTTCCCAAAGGAAAATTAATAACATCTTTGAAAAATAAGGCCAAAGAGGATAACCTTTCCGAAAAGGACTATGAGGATTTAAAACTATTTGTCAGCGATAGTGTTTACAAAAAAGCGCATTATAAAAAAGGGTACGATAAAATAAAGAATGAACTTTCCACAATCAATACAATGATCTCGGAACTGAATAATCTATCGTTAGATTGGAGCTTTAAAACATTTGAAGTATATAAAGTGAACCTTACCCTATATGGTCCGGGAGGAACTTACAATCCTGATGAGGGATCTATACTGATATATACAACACCCAATGGTGAATTTAAGCAATACCACAATCCGGCAAATACAATAATGCACGAAATAGTGCATATTGGTATCCAAACATCCATTATAGAAAAGTTTAATGTCCCCCATGCAGGGAAAGAACGTATTGTAGATAATTTTGTGCTTCTTAGTTTTAAAGACGACTTACCCAATTATAAATTGCAGGATATGGGAGATAATCGTATCGATGCATACCTGAAGACCAAGAACGATTTAAAATTTTTGAACCAGTTTGTTTCCGAAATGATGAAAGACAACCCATGACAGCATTTGAATTTACAAAGGCAACTCTGGGAACTTCGCAGCCTATGCCCGGAGAATTCCCATAGGGTTCCAACGATAAAACGATGATGCAACGCCTTCCCAGTACTAAAGATCTTATAATGTTTACGGGGTTAGATTTGTAAGATCAGCCCGCAACAACGAATCAATTGTAGAACATCAAAATTATTATAACCAAATGAAATTTTCAGCGTTTATAGATTCTAAAGAAGATAATCATTCCGTAAAGGTAATATCCAAAGGCGTTACAAAAGAACTCCAAGTAGGTAGTGGTACAGACGGATTTGGTTCTGCAATAAATGGCGGAGAGTTTTTGTTTTTGGCCGTAGCCACTTGTTTTTGTAACGATCTTTATCGCGAAGCCAAAAAAAGAGGAATCACTTTAGAAACAGTACGGGTAGAAGCCAGCGGTGAATTCTCCGCGGAAGGCGAACCGGGTTATAATTTAACCTATTCGGCAAAAGTTGAAGGTGATGCCCCCAAAGAAGAACTGAACCGATTGATAGAAGAGACCGATAAGGTTGCGGAAATCCATAATACATTACGAAAAGGGGTTGCCGTTACACTCCTTAAGGATGACTAAAGCATCTCAGCCCGTTTTTAAATCTGTTTCCCTACCCTCCACTACCCTAAAATTATTACTTTTAGACAGGAGTGCCCATCACAGCGGCCCGACCAATAAAATACATTCAGATTATCCATATGAAGCCTTCCATACTGTTTTTAATACCATTTTTGTTCTTAGGCGGTTGCACTGTACCAAAAGAACAAGAAAGGCCCAATATAGTTTTAATTGCCGTTGATGATATGGGTTGGTCAGATTTAGGGTGCTATGGTAGTGAAATAAACACGCCAAACATAGATAAATTGGCAAGTAACGGTCTTCGTTTTACTAATTTCTACAATACGGCAAAATGTTTCCCATCCAGGGCATCGTTACTTACCGGAGTGTACGCCCAAGATTGCGGTTATGATAAAACACACACAAACCCTATCCGCAATGCGGTAACGCTCGGGGAAGTATTGCAAGATGCAGGATACGTTACCTATTGGGCGGGCAAACATCATGGAAAAGAAAACCCCTATAAGCGAGGATTTAACCATTATTTTGGTATCAAAGATGGTGCTTCCAATCACTTTAATCCCGGTCGTCAGCGTGAAGGGGAACCAAAACCTTCCCAAAAAAAAGACAACAGGTCTTGGGGGATAGATAGCATTATCCATAAACCATATACCCCAAAAGAAAAGGATTTTTATTCCACGGATTATTTTACAAACTACGCCTTGGAATATTTGGAAGAAAGCAAAGAATTGCACAAGCCTTTCTTCTTGTACCTAGCCTATACCGCTCCCCATGATCCACTTATGGCATGGCCTGAAGATATTGGAAAATACAAAGGAAAATACGACAAAGGCTATGAACATGTGCGACAAAAAAGATATGAAAAGCAGATTCGCTTAGGACTTATAGATGATACTTACATATTGTCCGAACCCACCCATGCTAAATGGGACAGCTTGTCCGAAGACCAAAAGAATTACGAAGCTCAAGTAATGGAAGTATATGCCGCTATGATTGATAGGGTAGATCAAAATATTGGTCGGCTTATGAACCAGTTAACGAAATTAGGATATGCCGAGAATACAATTGTACTGTTTGTATCGGACAATGGAGCTTCGGCCGAAATGGTAACTTTGGAACACGACGATGATACGGCGCCTATAGGATCTATGTCTAGATGGACGTCCTTGGGAGAAAATTGGGCCAATGTATCCAATACCCCTTTCAGATTCTATAAGAACTTTAGCTATGAAGGTGGTATAAACACACCATTCATTGCCTATTGGCCAGACAAAATAAAACCCAATACGTTTTCTGACTATGCTGGTCATTTTATTGATTTTATGGCCACTTTTATAGAGGTCACCGGAGCCGTTTATCCGCTAGAACATCATGGGGAAGAAATTGTTCCTCTGAGAGGTAAAAGCCTATTACCGGTCTTCGATAACAATGAAATGGCACGCACGGAACCCTTGTTTTGGGAATGGAGGAATGGACAGGCAATGCGCCTAAATCACTGGAAAATTGTACGAAATGATAAACTTACAGCATGGGAGCTGTATAATTTAAACAATGACCCTACCGAAATTGAGAACGTAGCGAAAGATAATCATGCTATTGTGGTTAAGATGGATAGCATTTATAAAAATTGGAAATCTAATTACAGTGATTGAAAGATTGATATTGTAATATGTATAAAATGAATTTGATTTTTCTGCTGCTCGTTGTCCATTTATGTTCTAGTCAGGCAGATTTTAACCAAGCTTTATCTCGGCAAAGCAGTGAGCAACTGTTTATCTACGGACATATATATACCGTAAATAAGGATCAAGAATGGGCCGAGGCCATGTTGGTAGACAAAGGAATTACATCGATCTGTGATGCCAGAACCTACTGGAAAAGAAACCATCATCTAATTTGGAAACGAATTGAAAAGACAAAAGTCCTTAAAACATATCCAAAAGGAGAACTGATCTATGATAGATAAATGAATTAAACAGGTGTTCAGAATGATAATCGTTTTGTCCATTGTAAATAGTAATACTTAAAAAGTCATTTTAAAATCGCATATGAACCTAGCAGTTGCCCAATTTCAACCCAAAGACGGAGATAAGACCTATAACCTGTCCATAATCCGAAAGCTCGCCGAAAAGGCAAAGTTGAGCGGTGCGGACGTCATCAGTTTTCATGAGATGTCGATTACCGCATACACTTTTACAAAAGATCTAAACTTCCATGAGATAACAACATTGGCAGAAGAGGTTCCGAACGGTAATAGTACTCAGGAATTGATAAAAATCTCCAAAGAGTTTAACATACCCATCTTGGCGGGTCTGGTGGAAAAATCGGACGGAAAAATTTTCAACACCTACATCTGCGTAACCCAAGACGGCGTAATTGCGAAGTACCAAAAAATACATCCTTTTATTAGTAAGCACATGGCCGCTGGCAATGAATATTGCGTTTTTGACCTCCTTGGGTGGAAATGTGGAATTTTAATCTGCTACGACAATAATGTAATAGAAAATGTTAGAGCTACCAGCCTGTTAGGGGCAGAACTTATTTTTGCACCCCATGTTACAGGATGCACACCCTCCGCTATGCCAGGCAGGGATTATGTGGATGATATTTTGTGGCAACATCGGGAAAACGACCCGGTTTCCCTGCGGTTAGAGTTCGATGGGCCAAAAGGAAGACGTTGGTTAATGCGGTGGTTGCCCGCAAGGGCTTATGACAATGGCGTTTACTATGCGTTCACCAATCCGATCGGTTACGATGGAGATCACCTAAAAAATGGCAATTCGATGATTCTAGATCCATACGGGGAAGTGTTATCAGAAATAAAATCCTTTGAAGACGATATAACCATTTCAAAAATTACCAAAGATAAAATTCCGCTTTCTGGAGGTTGGCGCTACAAAAATGCACGAAGGCCAGAACTCTACAAAGACATTATCGGGGCCAATCATACGTCGGACACCACTCCGGTTTGGATGAAGGAGACCTAGTAAAACATGACGTGCTACTTATGTACAACGGGAACAAAGGCCAGAAACCACGCCATTAAAATTGTGCAAGGCATAATCTACCGGTAAAGAAACTTTTATTTCACCTTGTAAACACTCTACTTTACCGCATTGCGTACATCTAAAATGAAAATGATTGTGTTTATGTTTTTTTTCAGCACAGTTTATACAAAGCGCAAAGTATTGCTTACCATCATCACCGACAATTCGGTGAACAATACCATCATCACAAAACCGATTTAGCACTCGGTATATCGTTGCCCTGTCAAAACCTGTAATCTCGGAAGTAATCATATCATGGCTCATTGCTGACCCGTAAGATTTAAGGGTATTAAGCACTTGCTGTTTGGAAGCGGTATTTCTTCTTTTCATATTTATTAATGCGACTTAGTTGCAATAATACAAAATTATTTTATCTTTGCCAACCGGGTAAGTGATAAAACCTCCCAAAATGTGGCTTAACAAATAACGGAACCCAAGTTACCTGCAACAGTAGTTTGTTCTTTACACGAATCTTTAAAAAATAAGCATATGATAAATAAAAAACATTACGAGGTAATTATTGTAGGAGGCAGCTATGCCGGGCTTTCGGCGGCGATGGCCTTAGGGAGATCTTTGCGCAATGTTCTTATAATTGATAGTGGAAGGCCGTGTAACGCCCAAACCCCACATTCCCATAATTTCATTACCCAAGATGGGATAGCCCCAAAACTAATTGCAGAGAATGCCATGAAGCAAGTATTGGCCTATAAGACGGTAACATTTTTATCCGATATAGTTACAACTGCAGATAAAGAAAAGGGGCATTTTAAAGTACAGACTAAGAACAATAAAACTTTTGCTTGCAAAAAAATACTGTTTACTACCGGTGTTAAAGATGTAATGCCTCAAATCCAAGGGTTTCCCCAATGTTGGGGTATTAGTGTTCTTCATTGCCCCTATTGCCACGGATATGAAGTAAGAAATGAAAAAACGGGCATCCTGGCCAATGGCGAAACTGCCTTTGATCTATGTAAACTAATACAACATTGGACCGATGACCTTACACTTTTTACCAATGGAAAACCCGATCTCAGCGTGGACCAAAAAGCAGTAATTGAGAAGCTCAATATTAAGGTTATTGAAAAAGAAATATCCGAATTGGAACATTCCAATGGTGTTTTGGATCGTATTGCATTTACAGATGGTTCTAAATTTCCTCTTAAGGCAATTTTCTCCAGGGCAGCTTTCGAACAACATTGCAACGTGCCTTTTGCATTGGGTTGTGCCCTTAGTGATGAGGGTTATATAGACGTAGATTTCTTCCAAAAAACCTCGGTTGATGGTATTTTTGCCGCGGGTGACAATACAACCCGGATGAGAACCGTAAGTCTGGCTGTGGCCGCAGGCACAAAAGCAGGAGCCTCCATTAATATGGAACTGATCAACGAAAAACTTCCATATTAAGAAGCTAACAAGCTACTTTTTAAAAGCAATAGTGGTTTGGATACTAATTTAAACCGCTATTTTTGTTTATATCCAACATGGTAGGGTACTTAATTTATAAATTAGAAATACAAGCATATAGCATGAGATATTTTGCATTGATCCTCATTTTTTTGAGCCTGCACCAAACGATGAGGACGCAAGGAACCGTAGAGGCAGAATTTGATACCATCTTTAATTTTCAGTTCGCTTCTTTAAAAAACACCCATCAAAAAAAGATATTGATCGATGAAGGACATAATACTATCTACTCCTTGCCCTACGGACGGCAGACTGCACGCGAAATGCTCAGGATTATGGAAGAAGATGGTTTTCAGTTGCAGTTTTCCAACAGAAAGCTAGACTCGATTACTTTGAAGGAGTACAGCCCAGATATCCTTATTATTCACGGTATGCCCAATGATAAAACGGTACTAACAGATGGAGATAAGAAAGAAATCCTCTATAAATCGCCCTTAAACGAGAACGAAATAATGGGTATTGGCAAATATGTCTTTGAGGGAGGAAGTCTTTTTTTATTTTTGAGCCATTTCCCCGGAGGCAGTGGTGCCTTACCCCTATTGGAAGCGTTTAAGGTAAAGTTTAGGGACGGTTACGCCTTTCATCCCAATTCTCTTGGCCATAAAGGTGGTTTATGTAGTCATTTTACCATGTCCTCAGAAAATAAAATGATAAATCTGGACCATCCCCTATTCGCGGAAAACAATTGGGAGAATCTAAGCCCGGGAACTATAAAGTTTCTATGTGGCGCCGCAGTGTTCAGGAACCCAGAAGACACTATATTGCCCTTTCCCAACAACACGGTCAATTTTTCACCCACCACGGATGGCACGGCAGATATTGAGGAATATTCTGATGCATATGCTGGTATGATAGGCTTTGA
This sequence comes from Spongiimicrobium sp. 3-5, assembly GCF_046557915.1. Lineage (NCBI taxonomy): Bacteria > Pseudomonadati > Bacteroidota > Flavobacteriia > Flavobacteriales > Flavobacteriaceae > Spongiimicrobium > Spongiimicrobium sp. 3-5. The sequence continues at coordinate 54,501 of NZ_JBHEBG010000002.1, read as the reverse complement.
GTTCGGAAAAGGTAGGGTCGTCATTTGTACCGATCAGGGTATTTTTAGAAGTTTGGATTTGTTAATCGACGATGAGAAAATTCCGGTGACCATACACGATCCGGAATGTGATAATGCTGCTTTATTGGTAAATTCTATACGGTGGCTCGGCAAATTAAAACCCTAATACCGTACCCAAACAGTAAAGTTTATTATAATGACGTATGAAGAGTTGGGGTTTACCCATGCATTGGAAAAATACCGTAAAGACCAAAATCTAGATTCATTTAGTGTTGGCCGTGTAATTTTGGAACATAAAGACAGGTATATAGTTAAGACCGCCGATAAGGAGTTGGACGCCGAACTCCTAGGTAATTTAAGGTTTACTGCAGAAAGTAGGTACGACTTGCCCGCCGTTGGCGACTGGGTGGCCTTTTCAGAATATGACGATAACAAAGGTTTGATTTACGCCATCTATCCACGCACTTCCATAATAGAAAGGCAAGCTGTTGGAAAAAAAGGACAGATTCAAATTATTGCGACAAATATTGATTTTGGGCTGATCGTACAGGCCGTTGGCAAGGACTTCAACCTAAACAGATTGGAAAGATACCTAACAATCTGTAACGCCTCTAAGGTAGAGCCCATTATTGTCCTAAGTAAAATCGATTTGCTCAATGAATCTGATTTGGAAAACATCAAAAAGCAAATAACAAAGCGCATCAAAGATGTTACAATTATTATGGTCAGTAGCCAATCTGCCAAAGGATACGCAGCGCTACAGAAAATAATCCAAAAAGGAAAAACATATTGTTTACTTGGTTCTTCGGGCGTTGGCAAATCTACATTGCTGAACGGTATTTCGGGAAAATCATTGATGAAAACAGGGCATATAAGTACCAGTGTAAATAAGGGACGTCACATTACCAGTCACCGTGAATTGGTGGTTTTGGAAGAAGGGGGTATACTTATAGACAATCCCGGAATGCGAGAAGTTGGTGTTTCGGATTTGACCGACGGATTAGAGCTTACATTTGATACCATTATAGATTATTCACAACATTGTAAATTTAAAGACTGTACCCATACCCAAGAACAAGGTTGTGCCATTTTAGAAGCGGTAGAAAATGGCGAAATTGATAAGGCATCCTATATTAACTTTCAAAAAATGGAACGCGAAAAACAATATTTCGAATCCAGCGTTTCGGAAAAGAAGAGGAAAGATAAAGATTTTGGCAAAATGATCCGAAATGTAAAAAAACAACGAAAACAGGACAAGTTTTAGACGGGGAATCTATTTTATCGGTATAAGATTTGTAACAAATAGTTGTAAAAAGCTACTTACTTATATCATCAATCAAAAAACCGATCAAAATGCAAACCACAAAAAACACGGGAAGACTTTTGGGTCTTCTTTTTTTGGCCACAGTAATTGCTGGGGCCACAGGAACAGCACTAAGGGGATTCCCTGAAGCAGATGCCAACACCACCGATTTTCTCATAGGGGTTATTGAAAATACAGGGCAAATGAAATTGGCCATAGCATTAGACATACTCAGCAGTGCCGTCGGTGTGCTAATTGCCCTTTTTCTTTTCCCATATATAAAGCAGTACGGCCATAGACTTGCCATGGGATATACCGGAATTGCCTTTGTTAACTTCGCAATCATTACGGTAAGTAATATCATCCACGTTACCCTGCTCTCGGTAGGTTCAGATTTTGATGCCGTAGGTGCTACAGGAAGTCATTTTACAACTTTGGCCAGCATACTTTACGATGCCTATTATTGGACCCATTTTCTAATATTGATGCTCTACAGCATAGGGGGTTCGGTATTGTATTACTTTTTATTTAAGACGCAGTTGGTACCCAGGTGGCTTGCAGCATGGGGGCTTCTTGCTTCTGCCATAGTTTTTACCGGAGGCGCATTACAACTTGCGGATATTGGGGTTCCTTTTTGGTTTTTTATTCAAAACGGTATTTTTATATTAACATTTACCGGCTGGCTGTTGGCTATGGGATTTAGCAAAACTAGGCTGGAGAGTTAGCACCTCAGTCAAATATCGCAGAAACTGAGATTGGTATTATACTCCCTCCGACAATGGTATTACGTTGAATGGAAGGTCTGAGAGAAACTTGTAATCATTTATTCTTATGTAAGAAATATTATTTTTATTTAAAATGTAAGAATATATTTTCATTTTTATATATTTGAAGTATTGCTTTCAGTAAAGACCCCAAGTCCAATCTGACCTATTAATGTTATTTGAAACAAATTTTCAATACAAGTTCTCTTTACAATTACACATAAAACGACCGTGGCTGGCGCTAGCAATTACACTTTCTTGTTTTTTTGTGAGAGGGCAAAATGTTGTTCCCAATCTACCTGCGGTAAGTGCCTATAATTCTTATGACCATATAGAGCCCATACAGCCTCTACACACAACAGAGCCTATAACTTCCACCCCATTAATAAATCAAGGCACGTATTCAACTCAAATGGCCATGCATCAAGCTGACCGTAATTATGTTATACAAGCCGATGATATAAAAAGAGAAATACTCAAAGACATTTACAATTCTCGCAGTGAGGTGAATATTGCTTTACCTTCATTTAAAAACTCCAAAGGTTCTCAACACTATCGCACTGCCTATGCACAATTGTTGCCCATGCAATACAATTCCTTCTCAGCGAAAAAGGCAACATTCATTGTTGAAAATGCATATTACGAAAGCGAAAAAGATTTTTCGGAATTTGAAGAAACTGTAAGAAAGATAGGGAACTTTCTAAAAGAAAAAATGCAAGAACTTGGTTTGGATGAAAATAGTAACCTCGACAAAAACTATCTCCTGTTTCAATTTTTTGCCGATACCTTAGAGCTCAAATCCAAAAACCTAGAACATTTACCTTTTGAGTATGATTTTGATGATTTTTGGGGCAAAAAAGATTGGAGCAAAATGTTTGTGCATAAACTGTTGCATACGGGAAAGGGACAGTGTAATTCCTTGCCACGGCTATACCTTATTTTAGCGGAGGAAATCGGCGCGGTAGCACATTTAGCCTTATCGCCTAATCATTCTTATATAAAATTTCAGAACGACACTGGTATGTGGCACAATATAGAGCTCACCAATAATATGCTTACCTCGGATGCCTTTATCCTAAACTCTGGTTATGTAAAAGTCGAAGCCATACAGAACAAAATATTTATGCATTCCATGAATGATCAAGAGCTGTTGTCCAACTTTTTTAGTGAATTGGCATTGGGATACGTTCATAAATATGGCTATGATGAATTTGTTAATGAAGTTTTGAATACCGCACTTAAAATCCACCCAAATAATATTACGGCGCAATTATCCAAGGCCAATTTACAGACCATGCGCCTGAAATATACTGCTGAGCAATTGGGGATTACGCAAGAAAACTTCAAAGAGATCAAAGACTATCCCGAATTGGTACAGCTCTACAAATCGGTTTTGGTTCAGTATGAAACCGTGGACAATCTTGGATACGCAGAAATGCCTGCTGAACTCTACGTAAAATGGTTGTCCACGGTTAATGAACACGAGAACCAACAATTGAACGATAGTTTTAATGTCAAACCTATAGAACAAAATAAAGATTGAAACGGATTTTATTCTCCATATTACTGATTCTACAATTTCAAAATGAAATGAACGCCCAGCGTTTTTACTATGATACTGCTTTTGAAAAAATCAACTGCATGTTGGTAGGCACTTGTGAACTCAGTTTTAAAGATGCCGTATATGAAGTGGAAAACGCATATTTGGAGAATAGCTTAGATGGCATCATGTTCAATAATAAAATAAAAAGACTTTCAACTCTTGCCGAAAATCTTGTTAAGAACCGGAAACTTAAATATATAGGAAACGATAAGGAAAAGGTTGAGAAGTATGCAGCATTATTTTCCGTAATAAAAGATAGCTTCTATATTCAGGATGATGATGGTAATACTTACCAATATACTCCGTATTCTTATGATTTTAAAGATGTATGGGGACATGGTGATTGGAAAAACATGTTCGTTTCCAAGTTGCTGGTTACCAGAAAAGGCAATTGTCATTCATTGCCATATTTATACAAAATTCTAGCGGAAGAATTGGAAACCAAGGCACATTTAGCTTTAGCTCCCAATCATATTTACATAAAGCATTGGAACGAGCAGGACGGTTGGTATAATACCGAACTGACAAGTGGTATTTTCCCCGTGGATTCTTGGCTAATGGCCTCTGGGTATATTCACTTGGATGCTATTGTCAATAAGCTCTATATGGAAGCGTTGGACGACGAGCAAAGTATTGCTCTTTGTCTTATAGATTTGGCGCAGGGCTACGATAGAAAATTTCCCGAAAACGATGGGGTTTTTATACTTAAATGCGTAAACATAGCTTTAGAATATTATCCCAATTATATCAATGCACTGATCATGAAAGGAGAAACTTCAAAAAAGATTTTAGAACAAGAAAACAACACTGATTTTGCAGGGTTAGCTGGTAAGGCCTTGCAGAATGAAGCCTTAAAAAAAGAGTTGATAAAACTCCAAAACGATTATGCTCAAATACACGAATTAGGTTATCGTAAAATGCCTGAAGAAATGTATCTAGATTGGCTGACTTCCTTGCAAAAGGAGCGTAAAAAATACGAAAACAAAAAAATTCTAACCAATAAATAACAATCATGAAAAGAATATACCTACTTATTGTCTTGATGTTATGTGTAAGCATTGGGTACGCACAAAACCCTTTTGAAAAATTTGGCTATATCCCAAAAATAGGTACCTTAAGCAAGGGGAAATACATTGAACATTTTGATAGTGACAGTATTGTCCAAATAGGTTCAGTATTATTTAATCCTTTTAAAAATACGATTGTTGGATTTATAAAGACCGAAAAAAAATATTCGGAAGCGACATTAGAACCTGAAATTGTAAGCAGATGGATGAACCCTGACCCTTTGGCAGATGAGTTTCCTGATACTTCACCTTATGTCTTTACCAATAACAATCCTATTAGATTTATTGATCCATTAGGTTTAGCCCCCGAAGACATAATTCTAAAAGGAACAGAAAAAGAAAGACAAACAATTCTTGCTAATTTACAGGCACTAACCAATGATAGACTATCTTTAAATAGTAATGGTGAAGTGACCATAGATTTCGAAAATTCAATAAATTGTGATTGCGAACTTTCTGAAGGAACTCAAGTGATTAGAGATTTAATTCAATCTAATAAAATTACCAATATAGAAACTACGACTGGGCCAAATGAAACACAAGCTAACAGTGGCTATGTGTTAATTAATGATGATGGTACACCTGGAAAAGGGAGTGGTAGTACCGTATCCTTTAATCCAAATAAACCTGAAGGTGGAATTGATGAAAACGGAAGTACTAAGCGTCCAACAGAAATAGGCTTGGCACACGAATTGCTTCACGCAAAAGACCATATAAATGGAACGGTTAATCCAAATCTTACTAATCCTCAGGTTATTGACCCAGATAATTTGACAAAAGGAAGAACTATTGTCTTGCCTATTTTTGAACTTAATATCAGAAGGCAAGAAAACTTAATAAGAAAAGAACAAAATTTACCCGCACGTCAATTGGTAGGTAAAAAACAAAATGGTTCGTGATATGAAGATTATAAATTTGGTTGTTTTATTGGCCATCTCCATGCTAACTGCATGTAATGGTAAGGCTCAGGTTCAGGATGAATTTTGGTTAAATACAATTTCTTCAAGAATGGTTTTAAGCGATGCTAATTGTGAAAACCAAATAATCGATATTGAATCTTTCAATATTGACGCATTTCTAAGGGAGTTAAAAAAACATCACACAGCAAAAATCAACAAGGCTATTTTAATGTTCTATACAGAAGGGGGTGAAGTCATTAATTTTTATTCCATAGCTATCCTTGTTTTGAATGAAGAAGCAAAGATTTCTATCTACAAGGATGGACAACAATTAGAATCAAAACTTGTAAACAAGTACTCCGAAAGACAATTTAATTCTTTTTTCACCTCCATTGAAGAAACAGAAGCTTTTAACCAAAGAAAATTACTGGTTATAAATTTACAGAAAGATTCAGTTATGTGTAGTAGCTACAAGAATCTAAAAAGGATAAGTGGAGACAAATTAAAAAAGTTATCATTTCCAAATTAGACCAAACTCAATTTAAGTCATATTCAATGATGGAAGTGGGGCTAGTAATTTTAATGCATAGCTCAAATTCCAAGGTTGAATTTGGGGTACAAGGATTTCAGTTAGATAATGGGGATTATTCCTATGTAGTTGGCACTTCGCGAAGTGAAAACTATGCTTTCAATGCTTATCATTTAGGATTGTCTGGTGGGTATAACATAGAAAACTTACAGTTTGATTTACACAGCCACCCGACAACTCCTAGTGCTTCTGGCTATAATACACAAAGACCATCAGGAGATAGAAAAAGACAGCTAAACCATTATAATCAACTGAGGCAAAGTGACAGAGGATTATCTTTACATTACTATATTTATCATACCTCCACTCAAGGATTATACAGATATGGTCCAACGAGAGGAGATGAATATATAGGTACAATTAAAAAACCCGGTGATTTTGTTGATAAAGCTAAAGACTAGAATATGAGAGGTGTAAAAATTTTAATTAGTATTTCTGTTTTCTTTGTTTTGCTGAGTTGCAAAAATTCGGCTAACTCTGAGATTATAAGAAAAGATTTACTGAAAAACATTGAGGGATTTATAGCGTATAGTGAAGAAAGTATATCAAATTTTAAAACCAATAGAAGGGACACGGACATTTATTGGGTTGAGTTCTTCAAAAAAGATGAAAAAAACGTTGTTGTGGTTATGCAGCAGCCATTCGTCTACAAAGATGAAACCGATGGATTTATCAAAATTAATGAAAACAGAGTTTTCTTTTATTCTTCAAACCCCGCTTTTGTAGATATTTCAAAACTCGAAAAATCTATTAGTGAACAAATCCCTGGTGAAAATTCTGAAGAATCTGAATTAGGATTTAGTGCGCCCAACTGGGCCTATTATATAAATGTTAATAGTTTGGAGAAATTTGAACTGGGAGAATAAAGAAGTCATCGAGTTAATACTTATTTCTTTTTTGTCGATTCTATATTTTTTTGGAATATTGAACCTAAAATGAAAAGAACAATCATATCGTTTGTGTTAATTTCAACTGCTATAGCATGCAAAAATAACGAGGTGTAGCCTTCCCTAAAAATGTAACCTTACCCTTTTTGGGGAAGGCTACACAAACTTTTCATAAGACAAGAATTGAAGTAATCGAAAACAGATAAGCCTTCAATTCGAAAGACTATATACTATTAGCCAAACAGGAAATTGACAAGAAATATTTATACGTTATTATTGAATTTATCAATTATTTTTTTCATACCGAAGCTACAAACAAACGAGAAAACAACAGGAACTATTTCTACTTTTAATGATTATTTCATTTTCTTAAGCTTGCTAAAAAGTCTCTCTTTTCCTTAGCGAAATCATTAACTTTATCCGCAAACAAAAGCCATGAAGAATACCATCTCGGAAAGAGTGGCGGATTTTCTCAAAAACTTCCCCCCGTTCAATGAGTTTGCGCCAGAGGATCTAGAATCGCTCTCCGAGGAAATAATGATCTCATACAAAGAAAAGAGTGCAATAATCTTTACGGAGAACGACGCTCCCCATACGCATTTTTACATTGTGCATAAAGGTGCCGTGGCTTTGATAAAGGGTAAGGAGAATACGATTGTGGACATTTGTGATGAAGGCGATATTTTTGGCCTGCGCCCTTTAATGGCCAATGAAAAGTACAAATTGGAGGCCAAGGCCCATGAAGAAACCATATTGTATGCAGTGCCTATTACCCTTTTCAGACCTTATGTAATCAAAAACAAGGAAATTGGTAATTTTTTGATCGAAAGCTTCGCTTCCAACACCAGAAACCCGTACTCCACACAGCATCGGGGAAAGCTATACGGCGAGCCCGAAACCAAGGAAACCGAAGCCCCTGAAACAAAGTTATTAGATCTACAACTGGTAAACTATTCCAAGAAGTTGGTGAGCTGCTCGCAAAAAGCCACAGCCAAGGACATTGCAGAGACCATGACCCGTAAAAAGGTAGGGGCCATGTTGGTATGTGAAGATAAACTGCCGGTGGGCATAATTACCGATAAGGACCTACGAAACCAGGTAGTTACCGGGTTGTATCCTATTACGGTTACTGCGGACAAAATAATGACCACTCCGGTTATTACCTACCCACCAAAACTTACTGTTAGCCAAGCACAAATGGCCATGATGAAGAGCAATATAAGCCACCTTTGTCTAACCAAGGACGGTACTCCAAAAACCAAAGTGGTAGGAATCCTTTCTAAACACGATATTATGGTGGCCTTGGGCAACAACCCAGCTGTATTGATTAAGGCGATTAAACGAGCCAGAAAATACAAACAAATAAAAAGTATAAGACATAGCATTATGGCCTTGTTACGGGCTTATTTGGATGAAAACATCCCCATGACGCTTACCTCAAAGATCATTTCCGAGCTTAATGATACCTGTATTAAGCAAATTATTAGAATAGCCCTGGGGAAAATGGATTCCCCACCCCCAGTAAAGTTCTCTTGGCTTGCCATGGGTAGTCAGGGACGCAGTGAACAATTGTTGCATACGGATCAGGATAGTGCTCTTGTATTCGAAGATGTACCCAAGGAAAAGCATGCCGAGACTACTGAATATTTTCTAGAATTGGCAAGGAACGTTACCAAAGGCATGCACACTATTGGGTATGAGTATTGTCCGGCTGAAATGATGGCCTCCAATCCTAAATGGTGCCTAAGCCTTACCGAGTGGAAAACCCTGATTAACCATTGGATCACCAATCCAGGACCCGATGAAGTACTTATGTCCTCCATATTTTTCGACTATAACCTTTCTTATGGAGATCCCAAATTGGTTGAGAGTATAACGGACCATATATTTGAAAGCGTAAAACAACACCCTGTCTTCTATTATCATTTGGCAGGTGGTGCATTGCAAAACCCATCGCCCACCGGATTTTTTAGGCAGTTTTTAGTAGAACAAAATGGGGCACATAAAGATTTTTTCGATCTTAAAAGAAGAGCTTTGATGCCTTTGATAGATGCGGCAAGGGTATTAATATTATCGCATTCGGTAAAACATATCAATAATACTGCGGCCCGGTTTGAGAAACTTGCGGAGTTGGAACCCAACAACAATGAATTTTATTTGGCCTGCTCCTATGCGTCCAAGGCCCTATTGAAATTCAGAACCAAGCAAGGTTTATTGCACAATGATTCTGGCAGGTTTATTGCCTTGGATAAGTTAACCAAGGAAGAGAAAATAAAACTGAAGAGAACTTTTAAGACCGTAAAAGAGCTTCAAGAACTTATTGCCATACGTTTTAAGGCCGCTATTAACAGATAGATTAATGGGAATCTTTAAAAACAATAAAACATCACTCCCAGACTTTTGGAGGCAGTATATAGGTAGTTTTAAAGAAAAACCAACTACTGACGTAGACCAACTTACCTTTGTGGTGCTAGATACAGAAACAACGGGCTTTGATTATAAACAAGATAGGATATTGTCTATTGGTGCCTTAAAACTTAGGAACAATAACATGGCCATCAATGAGAGTTTGGAAGTCTATGTTGACCAGGAATATTACAACGCAGAAACTGCCGAGATTCATGGTATTCTTAAAAAAGGGAAGATGAAAAAGGTCTCTGAAGAAGAGGCATTGGAAATACTCTTGTTATATCTGGGAAACGCTGTTATTGTAGCCCATCATGCGCAGTTTGATATCAATATGTTGAACAAGGCTTTGAACCGTCACCAGCTTCCAAAATTAATGAACCAAGTTTTGGATACCTCCCATTTATACAAAAAGACGCTCCTAAAATCTAACTTATTGGAAAAAAAAGAACATTATACCCTGGACGAACTGGCGGAAAAATTTGATATCTCCAAAGCCGATAGACATACGGCCATGGGAGATGCTTACATTACTTCTATAATTTTCCTGAAAGTGCTTTCGAAATTAAAAGATAAAAGAGAAATAGATTTAAAATATTTATTAAAGTAACTAAACCTAAAAATTTGACTATCTGCTACTTAGATAATTCAATACGTTTTTCTCTATTCTTTCATCAATATTGGAAATATCTGTCTTAACGAAAGTTTCCCCAGTGATATTCTCGTACAGTTCAATGTAACGCTCGGAGACACTTTCCACATAGGCATCGGTCATCTCTGGCACCTGTTGTCCTTCAAACCCTTGAAAGCCATGCGATATAAGCCATTGTCTTACAAATTCCTTGGACAGTTGTTTTTGAATTTCTCCCTTATCTTGTCTTTCCTGATAACCCTCCGTATAAAAATAACGGGACGAGTCCGGAGTATGAATCTCATCAATCAACACAATCTCTCCCGAACTTGTTTTGCCAAATTCGTATTTGGTATCTACAAGGATAAGTCCTTGTTCCGCGGCAATCTGCGTACCGCGTTCAAACAAATCTCTTGTATACTTTTCCAGAACCACATAATCATCCTCAGCAACCAATCCCTTTTTCAAAATATCCTCTTTGGAAATATCTTCATCATGATCTCCCTTCTCTGCCTTGGTAGCCGGTGTAATTATAGGGGTAGGAAATTTGTCGTTCTCTACCATTCCGTTGGGCATTGCCACACCACATAATAGCCGCTTACCCGTTTTGTACTCCCTTGCGGCATGCCCGGAGAGATAGCCTCGTATTACCATTTCTACCTTAAAAGGCTCACAGGCATGACCTATGGCTACATTTGGGTCTGGGGTAGCTAAGAGCCAGTTAGGTACAATATCTGCCGTTGCCGCCATCATTTTAGTGGCGATTTGATTAAGTATCTGACCTTTGTAGGGAATGCCTTTGGGAAGAACCACATCAAAAGCCGATAGCCTATCTGTGGCGATCATTACCAACAAGTCGTTATCCAATCGATATACCTCCCTTACCTTCCCTTTGTATACATTTTGTTGACCAGGAAATTGGAAGTTGGTAGAAGTTATGGTGTTGCCCATGGGAAGCTCTTAATTTTGATGCTCAATATTTTTGTATGCGTCGATTACTTTTTTGACCAATTTATGACGAATTACATCTTTATCGTCCAAGTAAATCATTTGTATGCCTTGTACGTTTTTAAGAATTAACAAAGCTTCTTTTAACCCAGAAATGACCCTTCTTGGCAAATCTATCTGACCGGGGTCTCCTGTGATCAAAAATTTGGCGCTCTTTCCCATTCGGGTAAGGAACATTTTCATTTGGGCATGGGTGGTATTTTGGGCTTCGTCCAATATTACAAAGGCATTATCCAAGGTACGGCCTCTCATAAAAGCCATTGGTGCAATCTGAATGGTACCGTTTTCTATAAAATGGGCCAGTTTTTCACTGGGAATCATATCCCGAAGCGCGTCGTACAGCGGTTGCATATATGGATCCAATTTCTCTTTTAAATCCCCGGGTAAAAATCCAAGGTTTTCACCGGCTTCCACCGCCGGGCGGGTAAGTATAATACGTTTTACCTGTTTCTCCTTCAAGGCCTTAACGGCAAGGGCAACACCTGTATATGTTTTTCCGGTACCTGCGGGGCCAATGGCAAAGACCATATCATTTTTGTTCGCGGCATCCACTAGTTTGCGCTGGTTAACCGTTTGAGCTTTTATCAACCTACCATTAACCCCGTGTACCAATACATCGCCACTGTTTTCCGAAGATTCGTAGTCAGATGCGGTATTACTGGTTAATACGCGTTCTATAACATTTTCATCCAGCTTATTATACTTTGCAAAATGGGCAGTGAGCATATCAAACCGCCTGTCAAATTCATCCAAAAGCTCCTCATCGCCGTAAACCTTAATTTTACTGCCACGGGCCACGATCTTCAATTTTGGAAAGTATTTTTTAAGTAAGTCTATATTGGCATTTTGCTGCCCAAAAAACTCCCTAGGGCTAATTTCGGTAAGTTCTATAACGAGTTCGTTCAAAGAATATGGGTTTTTAAAAGTTGTTCCTTAAAGATAAATTTCCGTACGCTTATTTTTTGTGTAATTTTGTTCAACAAACTTAAGTAAAAATCAGTTTGTCCAATTAAAAACATATCAACAGTGTTGCATGGCAATCATTACCCTAACGACTGATTTTGGACATAAAGACCATTTCGTAGGCGCCATTAAAGGTACTATTTACAGGGAGTTGCCCGACGCCAAAATTGTTGATATTTCCCATTCCATTAGTCCATTCAATATTCAGGAATGTGCTTACATCCTTAAAAACTCATATAAGGCCTTCCCGGAGGGCACCATCCATGTAGTGGGTGTAGATTCCGAACCTACGCCAGAGAACCAGCATATTGCGGTAATGGTAGACGGCCACTACTTCTTAAGTGCCAACAATGGGGTAATCTGCTTAATAACTTCAGAAATAAGTCCGGAGAAAGTAGTGGAGATCAATATTCCCAATCCGGCACACGGTTCCTTTCCTGTACTTGATGTTTTTGTACAAGTAGCCTGCCATATTGCCCGGGGCGGCACCCTGGAAGTGGTTGGAAAAACCTTTGATAAACTTCGGGAACTAAAAGAATTCTCACCAAGGGTAACAGATAACGGAAAAACCATAATTGGCAGTGTTATTTATATAGACAACTACGGTAATGTGGTAACCAATATCCAAAAAAGTCTGTTTGAAGCATACCGCAATGGCAGAAATTTTGAGCTTCAGGCCAGAAATAAAAAAATAACCGAAATTCATCATAAATACAGTGATATATTAAATTTCGACCTGGAAAAAACACAGCGAAAAGGTCCGGGGGACTTGTTGGCACTATTTAATTCTTCGAATTATATTGAACTGGCCATTTATAAGAGCGACCTGAACACGGTTGGAGGGGCCTCTACCCTACTTGGGCTAGACTATAGGGATACGATAATTATTAATTTCTTGTAAATGCTGGTGCGAATTGTAAAATTGACCTTTAAAAAAGAAAATATAAGTAGCTTTGAGCAAATTTTTGAAGCAACAAAACAGGATATTCGAAATTTTGAGGGATGTACATTCCTAGAACTGTATCGAGACAATGAAAATCCCAAAATATTCTTTACCTATAGTTATTGGGAGAATGAGAACGCACTGGAAAACTATAGAAATTCAGATTTTTTTAAGCAAGTGTGGAGCACTACCAAAGTACTTTTTGAAGAAAAGCCAGAAGCATGGAGCGTATCTAAATTACATACCTTAACCTAAGCCCGTATGTTAGCCATATTTAAAAGAGAAATACAAAGCTTTTTTACCTCTTCGATAGGATATTTGGTCGTGGGTCTTTTTCTAGTACTTAGCGGTTTGTTCCTTTGGGTTTTTAAAGGCCCTTACAACGTGTTCGACTATGGGTTTGCAGATCTGGGGAAGTTCTTCTTATTAACACCGTGGGTCTTTCTTTTTTTAATCCCTGCCATAACCATGAAAAGTTTTGCGGAAGAAAGAAAATTGGGCACACTGGAATTAATCTTTATAAAACCTCTGCCACTTTGGAAAACGGTGTTGGGTAAATTTTTTGGTGCCCTTACCCTAGCCATCCTCGCCATTATCCCAACAGGGGTATACGTTTACTGCGTGTCCCAGTTGGGAACTACCGTGGGTAATTTAGATATGGGATTGGTGATTGGCTCCTATTTTGGGTTACTGTTTTTAACGGCAGCTTACACCGCTATAGGTATTTTTACATCTACACTTACTGAAAATCAGATTGTTGCTTTTATCCTAGGAACGGTACTGTGTTTTCTTATCTACTACGGTTTCGATGCTTTAGCTTCCTTATTTTCGGATGGAGGTTTGTCTTTGCAAACCAGAAATTTGGGAATGAAGTCCCATTTTGATAGTGTTTCAAAAGGTGTGCTAGATACGCGAGATCTACTATATTTTGGTACGCTCACCGCTTTTTTTCTTTTTCTAACAGTTTCACAACTAAAAACCCTAAATAGATAATGCAAAAACGTGTTTTATCTATCATAATCGCTCTGGTACTGCTCTTGCTCGTTAATGGGGCGGGTAGTTTGTTTTATATGCGATTCGATTTAACCGAGGACAATAGGTATACACTCTCGCAACCGGCAAAAAATTCTGTGAAGGGTTTTGGGTCCCCGGTGGTCGTAGATGTATTGTTGGATGGAACGCTACCTGCCGAATTCACTAAGCTAAAAGTAGAAACGGAACAGCTTTTGGAAGAATTTGCCACGGTAAATGAGAACATAAAATTCAACTTTATAAATCCTTTGGAAAACGAAGGTCAGACCCAGGCCGCCATTGGCGAATTACAACGAATAGGGCTTACCCCCGCGAACATAACCGTGGAAAATAATGGTAAAGTATCACAAGAAATATTGTTTCCCTGGGCCATGGTCAATTATGGGGAAAACACCGTTAGGGTACCTCTTTTGAAAAACAAATTGGGGGCTTCTACCGAGGACCGGGTAAATAATTCTGTACAACATTTGGAGTATGCTTTTGCCGATGCGTTTACCAAGTTGGCCATAAAGGACAAAAAACAGGTGGCCGTAATAAAAGGTAATGGGGAGCTCGAGGATATTTTTATGGCCGATTATCTCACTACTATACGAGACTACTACAATATTGGGGCCATTACCCTAGATTCTGTTGCCAACAATCCTCAAAAAGTTTTAGATCAGTTAAAAAACTACGACCTGGCCCTAATTGCAAAACCTACCGAAGCTTTTACCGATGCTGAAAAATATGTGCTAGATCAGTACATAGTGAGCGGAGGAAAATCGCTTTGGCTTATAGATCAAGTTGCCATAGAGCTCGATAGCCTTTTTAATGAAACAGGATCCTCAGTGGCCATACCTAGGGACCTTAACCTCAACGATTTCTTTTTTAAATACGGCTTGCGTATTAACCCCGTATTGGTAAATGATCTCTATTTTTCACAGATCGTACTGGCCTCGGGAGAAGGTAGCGGTTCGCAATACAACCCTGTGCCCTGGTACTACCATCCAATGGTGTTTTCTAGGAACGATCATCCTATAAACAATAACTTAGAGGCCATTAGATTTCAGTTTACCAATACAATAGACACCTTGGCCAATACCAACAAAAAGACAATCCTATACCGCTCTTCTCCCTTATCAAAGACAGAAGGGACGCCTAAACAGATAAGTCTGGATGTAATAAACGTGCCTCCCAAAAAGGAAACATACAACAACGGTAATAAACCCTTGGCGGTATTGGTAGAAGGAGCGTTCAGTTCTGCCTTTACCAATAGAATAAAACCTATACAGCTAAAGGGGGCCATAGAAAAGGGAGGGGCCAATAAAATGCTGGTAGTTGCAGATGGGGATGTAATCAAGAATCAAATTAGAAAAGGTAGGCCCTTGGAATTAGGCTATGATAAATGGACCAATAACTTTTACGGCAACAAAGAATTTCTGATAAACAGCATCAATTATCTCTTGGACGATACCGGACTTATAAACATTAGGAACAAAAAGGTGGCGGTTCCTTTTCTCGATGAGAAAAAAATTGCAGAGGAAAAAAGTAAATGGCAGCTAATAAATATTGGACTTCCAATACTATTGACCTTGGTTTTTGGGTTCCTTTTTAGACTATTTCGGAAGAAAAAATTCGGGAGCTAAGTGTTAATAAGTTTGTTTCCTTAAAAAGGACTTTTAAAATATCTTTGTTTCTAATGCTATACTACAGTGCTTGGGGATTTATTATGGAATTACAGTCTAAAAATCCCTCTTAAACTGTGGCGGCTTAAAAAATAATACAACGAATGAAATTTATAGTATCTAGCACCTATTTACTAAAACAACTCCAAGTTTTGGGGGGTATCATCAACAATAACAATACCCTTCCCATTCTTGATAATTTTCTTTTTGATCTTAACAAAAATAAACTTACGGTCTCCGCTTCAGATTTGGAAACTACAATGAGTTCCGTTTTGGAAGTAGATTCCGATAATGAAGGCACCATAGCAGTGCCAGCGAGGCTTTTGTTGGATACCTTAAAAACTTTCCCCGAACAACCACTTACGTTTACGGTCACTGACAATCATACGGTCGAAATAAGTTCTAACCATGGAAAATATGCCCTTGCCTATGCAGATGGCGCTGAGTTTCCTAAAGCAGTGGAACTTTCCAATCCCAGTGCCACTACAATAATGGGAGATATCTTGGCCACTGCAATCAACAAAACCATATTTGCGGCAGGAAACGATGACCTAAGACCGGTAATGAGCGGCGTATTCTTTCAGTTTTCTCCAGAGCATCTAACCTTTGTTGCCACTGATGCTCACAAGTTGGTGAAATACCAAAGATCTGATATTTCTGCTTCCCAAGTTGCTGAATTTATCATGCCCAAAAAGCCATTGACACTACTTAAAGGTATTCTGGCAGGGAGCGAGAGCGATATTACTATAGAATATAACGAGAGTAACGCCAAATTCAGTTTTGAGGACACCGAATTGATATGTAGGCTGATTGATGGGAAATACCCCAATTATGAAGCGGTAATACCAAAAGAAAATCCAAATAAACTCACCATTTCCAGAAATCAGTTGCTAAGTTCCGTTAGGAGGGTGTCTATTTTTTCCAATAAGACCACACACCAAATACGTCTTAAGATTGCAGGAGCAGAACTTAACATTTCTGCTGAAGATCTTGATTACAGTAATAAGGCCGAAGAACGACTTACCTGTGCGTATCAGGGCGACGATATGCAGATAGGATTTAACTCGCGTTTTTTGGTAGAAATGCTCGGCAACCTTACCTCCGATGAAATTTCCTTGGAAATGAGCTTGCCCAATAGAGCAGGTATCTTAACCCCTTCCGATGGATTGGATGAGGGCGAAAACGTAACCATGTTGGTAATGCCTGTAATGCTTAACAATTAAGTAGGGACTACCAATAAGCATCGTAAATTTTTCCTCGATAATTAAGAAATGAACCTAATGGTCATAAAATAGCTGGGAGCTTCTCCATTACCTGCTTTTACCGCATTTACTATAGGCATAACAAACCCTAATATCCCCACGCCAATTAGTGTTAGAAGGCCCAGACCAAGCAAAAAAATGGCCGGTATACTCAGAAAAATGTACAAAAGCATACTTAATTGTAGATTGACGATCGACTTTCCATGATCGTTCATACCTTCCACAGAGTCCTTTGAAGACAGCCATAGGATAAGAGGAACTACCAGCCCCCCAAAACCAAAAACATAATTCAATAGCTGTGTTAAATGCGTAATGACCAGAAGCTGATTGTTAGTGCGTAATGTTGATTGATTGATGATTTCCATTTTTTGATTGTTTTTTGATGATGTTCTAACTATAGGTAGCAATTTCCATCGAAATGTTACAAGCGGAAATGAATTTGTATTTTTGCAGCCATGATACAAGAACGTACCATCGTTGCCTTGGCCACACCCGCTGGTGCTGGTGCTATCGCTATAATTCGCGTTTCCGGAAAGGAGGCGATCCCTATTAGTGCTTCTGTTTTCCGTTCGGTACGGAACAAGACCCTTGAAAAGCAAAAAAGCCATACCGTACACCTAGGACATATAATGGATGGAGAGCGTACTTTGGATGAGGTGCTGTTATCACTTTTCAAAGGACCAAATTCGTACACGGGAGAAGATGTCGTGGAAATTTCTTGTCATGGCTCTCCATATATACAGCAACAAATTATTCAACTATTATTAAGGCAAGGTTGTCGTATGGCAGATGCCGGCGAATTTACACTGAGGGCTTTTTTAAATGGCAAGTTAGATCTAAGTCAGGCCGAAGCCGTAGCCGACCTTATCGCAAGTGATAATGAGGCCAGTCATCAAATAGCCATGCAACAAATGCGAGGAGGGTTTAGCAACGAGATAAAACTGTTGCGAGATGAGCTGCTCAATTTTGCTTCCTTGATAGAATTGGAGCTAGACTTCTCGGAAGAAGACGTAGAATTTGCAGATCGGGGTCAGTTTAAGGCTTTACTCGCTAAAATACAAGATGTACTAAAACGGTTGATCGATTCCTTTGCTGTTGGCAATGTAATTAAAAATGGTATCCCTATTGCTATTGTGGGCGAACCTAATGTGGGGAAATCTACTTTGTTAAATGCGTTGCTGAACGAAGAACGGGCCATTGTTTCCAATATCGCCGGTACTACTAGAGACACCATAGAGGACGAAATTTCCATTGGCGGCCTTGGATTTCGATTTATAGATACTGCAGGATTACGCGCCACGGAAGATACCATAGAGCAATTGGGTATACAAAAAACGTTGGAGAAAATAGAACAGGCACAGGTGATCTTGTACTTAATGGATGTAAGTTCTGTGGTTAAGGACGGAGTTTTAAATCAGAAAAAAATTGAGGACTTTGGCTCCGAGATCAAAAAAATAGGCAAAAAGCACCCAACAAAACCGCTTATAGTGGTTGCGAATAAAATTGATGCACTACCCTTACCAATGCTGAATACCATAGAAGAAAGGTTAGTAACCATTTCTACCCGTTTGGCGCATTCATTTCCGGTAATGTTATCGGCCAAAACTGGAGCGGGTGTAGATGCCCTTAAAACAGGCTTACTGAATTTTGTACATACCGGTGCACTTAAGAACAATGAAACCATTGTCACCAATACACGTCACTACGATGCGCTTATTAAAGCCCTGGAGGAGGTAGACAAAGTGCAGTTGGGAATGGCCAATAGCGTTCCCAGTGATTTGTTGGCCATAGACATTCGCCAAGCCTTATATCATTTTGGGGAAATAACAGGGGAAATTACCAATGATGACCTTTTGGGAAATATCTTCGCCAATTTTTGTATCGGGAAATAAATAAGTATTTCATTTGGTCTCATATGGTTCCATTTGATTTCATATAACTGTAAATCAATAAGTTGTTGAAAATTATTTTTCTTTTCTCTTTCTCTTAATCTCCTATTTTCATACATTTATTACACCATTTTTACACCTCATTTAATTTTTCAACTCATAAGGTGGAAAAATTATACCTCAAAATCCTTTGTTATGAAAATCAATCTAAAGCAGAAAAAGTTAAAAAACGGAAAATCTAGTTTGTTTCTTGAATTCTATAATGGTTATCGGATAGATAATAATGGGGTTAAAAAGCATCTACGAAAATTCGAATACCTAAAACAGTATGTTTTTGATAATCCTGCAAATGCAGAGGAAAAAAGAAAAAATAAAGAAACGCTTCAATTGGCCGAAAGCATACTGGCGATAAGAAAGGCTGAATACATTCAAGGGAAATACAAAATCAAAAACGATAAGAAGGGAGAATTAACTTTTTTAGAGTACTATGAGCAGCTTAAAGAAGACCGCTTTGAAACCAAAGCTAATTATGGCAATTGGGATGCAGCTCTAAAACATATCGCAAAATATTGTCCTGCCCATAAACAACTAAAGGATATTGATACCGATTTTGTCAAAGGGTTTAAGCGATATCTAAACACCAAAGCCAAAACCAAGAGTGGTACTCCCCTATCCCAAAATTCTAAATACACCTACTTCAACAAATTTAAAGCAGCTTTACGAGAAGCCTATACCGAAAACTATTTGGAAGAAAATGTATTGCGGTCAGTTAAAGGTTTTGAGCAAGGTGAGTCTACAAGGGAATACCTTACCTATTCAGAATTACAGGCAATGTCACAAGCCGAATGTAAATATCCTGTACTAAAGAATGCTTTTATTTTTAGCTGTCTTACTGGTTTACGATGGAGCGATATTGATAAATTAAGATGGTCGGAGGTTAGAGATGAGGATACAGGTTCACGAATTATATTTAGGCAAAAGAAAACCGACGGACTAGAATACCTATATGTTTCTGAGCAGTCCAGGGCCTTACTTGGAAATAGAACCAATGAGAGTGACCGAGTTTTTAGAGGTCTTAAGTATGGTGCAGTCTATAATACCGAGATTCTTAGATGGTGTATGAAAGCAGGAATCACGAAGCATATTACTTTCCATAGTGCTAGACATACCAATGCTGTGTTGTTACTGGAAAATGGAGCCGACATCTATACTGTCTCAAAACGGTTGGGACATCGTGAAATCCGTACTACGGAAATCTATACCAAGATAATTGATGAAAAAATGAAGGAAGCTGCGAATTTGATTCCCGAATTAAATCTGGATTTCTAATGTGTAATGAGTTCCATAAAAGGGTAATTAACGAGAATACTAAAAAGGACCGTAAATAAAACTCTTCTAGACAGAGGAAATTGCAAAAGGAAAATGGTGCTGTAAAACGGCCGTTTTAGGAAACACAAGATTTATTCTTAAGATTGAATAACAAATAAACTTTGTGGCAGCATATAGGTGCAAGTATATTGTTTATCGACTACAGACGTTGCTATACTGGCGTTTAAGTATTTAAAACACATAATATACCTGTCATAACCATGGGCAATTTTTAAACACCCAAGCAGCAATCAAGAACACATTTTACTTTTTTGACACTGATATATCATGGATGATTATTTGCAAATAAATGTTAAATATATTTTACAATAAGTATATAATACTTTACTTTGTGTAAAATATATTTAACTCCTTATATCAATCAAATAAAATCGAGTAATTAAAATCATGGAAAAAACAAAGGCGAATAAATCGAATTGGATCAAGATAATATGTTTAGCAATAATGGCTGTAACATTCTGCCCAGCGTCCATTGCTCAAGATCAGGCAACAGACAATCATGAGTGGAAACTAATTAAGAAAAAGAGGAATAAGAAGAAGGTAGAGGGTTGGAGTCTTTACAAGAGGAAAGTTTCAGGTTCTAAATTGCATGAGTTCAAAGTTGTTGGAAAGGTAAATAGTTCCATGAAAACAGCCCAAGGCACCGCAATGGAGATGTTTACCGATTCAAGTCTCTACTTCTCTAGAAAGGGGAAACCAACTGGAACCTTTAAAATTCTGGAACAAACGGAAAATGAACTTACACTCTACTCATACATGTACGGCCGTGCTTTTGTAAAAGATAGAGATGTAGTGGTAAGGTATTCATTATATGAAGATCTAATGGGGAAGGCCATGGGAGTAAAATGGCATCAGGTAGATGTAGCAGGATATGAGGCAACCGATAAGGTGGTCAGAATGCCAGTAGACATAGGAGATTGGAGATTTAAAGAAATTGATCACAATAGCTGTATGGCATCGGGTACATTTCGGTTTCATCCAGGCGGCAATCCTCCTGCGTGGATGATAAACATGATGGCTAAATGGGTAATTCCTAGTGAAATTGTGCACTTGAGGGAGTTTGTAAAATCAAAACCCTAAGAAGTGGGAGCATACATTATTAATGCATAAGTTCAACGGATACGATTCCTTTAAATAAAATCACATATGACAACACAAGAAAAACGGCCAATTATATTTTTGGTTATTGATACCATTACGTTTCTAGGTTATTATGCAATTCTATTGAATGTTTATAACAGCAAGTTGACGGATATGGGAGAACTACCCTTTTGGGGAGCATCCATACTATTATTGGTGCCCGTAATGATTCTTTCGAGAATTGTGTTGTACCTGTTCTACAGCATACTGAATTCAGTCATTACCAAAAAGAGGGAAGAAAAGTTTCTTACGGACGAATTTGGCAAACTGATAAAGCTAAGGTCTACCCGAAATTTTAACAACACTTTTATGGTATGCTTTTTAACAACGATGGGGTTTCTTGTTCTAGGAATATCCATTACAACCATGTTCAAACTACTTTTCTTTTCAATATTCGCTTCCTTTATAGTACAAAATCTATCTGAACTTTATTATACAAGAAAAGGTATTTAAAATGAAAGACACCAACATCTCCAATACCATTAGAACATTACGGTTTCTTACCAATGAAATGACCCAGCAGCAATTGGCAGAAAAGGTTGGGGTTACGAGACAAACAATAATGGCTATTGAAAAAGGAAAATATTCTCCCTCTTTGGAATTGGCTTTTAAGATTGCTGGAATTTTTAATAAGCCTCTTGAAGAGGTATTCACTTATAAAAAACAAATAGAATGACGAATATCAAATTACAAAAAAACGCATTATTTGCAGGGCTATCTTACTTGATTCTCGCCATAACAGGGCTTTATGCTCTTATGTACGCCCTGCCTCAAATAAAAATTGAAGGGGATATTGCAAAAACAATCATAAATATTAATAACAATCCATTTTTGTTTCGGATTGGAATAGTTAGCATTCTTGCTATGAACATCGTTAGTATTCTACTTGTAATCTATCTATACAGATTACTATCGAAGATCAACAAAACAATGGCATTATCCATGCTGATCTTAATGCTATTTGGTGCAGGTGTATCTGTATTAAATGAAGTTAATCATTTTGCTATGTTATTGATAAATAGCATAGATAGTTTCTCAATAGAAGAAAGCCTAAACCTAACAAATTTATTCTCTACAATTCACAATCACGGCACTCACATTGCAGTAATTTTTTGGGGATTATGGCTTTTTCCTCTTGGAGCCTTAATCTATAAATTGGATACCCGAATCTCAAAATTCCTGGGAGTTATGTTACTATTTGCAGGAGCTGGATACACGTTGGATTCAATCTTCTTGTTTGTATATCCGAACATACTGAAACCAACACTTTCAGACTATACTTCATATGGTGAAATTTTACTTATGATATGGCTTTTACTCAAGAGCAATTCCATAGAAAAGTTGGTGTTTGCCAGAATCAACATTAAAGCAAACAATTAAGAATTGAGTCAAGACGAAAATATAACCGGATAATAGTTTTTGTGCTTTTAAGGGGTGTGTAGACAAATAAAATTTGTTCAAAGAAACATGTTCTTTAAATCATTTTTCTAGTAAAACATTGAGTTTTGATAATGAGATTGCCTATAGAAAAGCGAACCGGTTTCCGACATAGTTCTCAATTTATTTTCAAACAGAAAAGCTTAAAATAAATGAAATTATTAAAATTCTTTTTAGCCCTTGGTATCTTGCTTAATTTCTCTAACTCAAATGCGCAACAAAAGGAAACGAGCAACCAGTCGATTTTAAACAAGAAACAATCAATCACATTAACCTACGCCCAACAGGATGTAATTCATTCAAAAATTCTAAATGAGGATAAAAGCATCAATATTTTTCTTCCTGAAGGCTTTCACAAATCATCCGAACGGCATACATATCCTGTTCTAATGTTGCTCGAGAACGAGTTTTTCCATATGGTTTCGGGAGTTGTGAAACATTTAAGCTCAGTAGAGAGAATGCCGGAAACTATTGTAGTTAGTCTAACCGATGGAGCACACATCCCCAAATTATATACAAACGGAAGTGATTTCTGGCCAAAAGACTGGAAACAACTGCCATTTGGCGGAAATCCAGACCCTTTTACAGCCTATCTAAAAGAAGAATTATTTCTCTATTTAAAAGAAAACTATCGTGCTAATGATTTTAGAATGGTACTAGGACTTTCCACGACATCGATATATCCATTACACGCATTTGCAAAAGAAACCGATTTATTTGATGTTTATATTGGTATTGCTTCGGGCGATATTCTTGGAATGGGTTATAAGGACGGAGAAAGTTTTATTGATGTATTTATAAGTCAATTCGAAAAGGATAAATCACCGTATAACAATAAGTATTTATACCTGACATCATCAGATTCGGATGACCGTAATGGTTCCCACAAAATTAAAGACAATTTGGAATCTTTAGAAAAACGTCTATCCTCCTATCGCTCTCCGAATTTCAAATTTATTTCTAAGACATTTCCTAATGAAGGACATTATGATTTGGCTTTACCAGCTTTACATGAAGCCCTAAACATGGTGTTTCCAAATGAAAGATGGTCAGCGAAATATAGAGATATCATAGAAAAACCGGGAACAGCAATGGAAAACTTAGATAACCATTTTCAAAAGTCTTCAACAGAATATGGTTTTAAAATACTACCAAGAGCAGAGCGCTGGAATAGTGTGAATAGATTAAGTTGGATAGGTCCAAATCTACTAAAACAGGGAAATGCTGCTGAGGCAATTGAAGTTATCGAACGTTGGGTTGAATATTCCCCAAAATCAACTTTGGCCTTAAATGAACTCGCAAAAGCCTATGAGGCAAATAAACAGTTTGACAAAGCAATTTCAGCGTTGGAAAAAATATATAAAATATCATCAAACTTAGATGAGCTTGAATGGAATGAGTATCAAACTCTAATAAATCAATGGAGAGAAAAAGTCAATAAACAAAACTGATGGCCATAAAGCTAAACTTGGTAATGAACTTTTAAAAACCAATATTCTGTGAGAACTAAAAAATTGGATCATGTAAAAATCTTATTCATTTTAACTTCCCTAATTGGCATTGCTATTTCTTGTCAGGAAAGAAGTAAATCTAAATCAACTTCCCATACAATTGCTTATGCTTCAAATGTCTCAGGTGAATCAAGTAAAAGAGAAATATATTTAACCAATATTGAAGGTACATCAAAAGTTAAAATTACAAATCCACTTAAAAGTGGTGGTGGCTATTTAGCATGGTCTCATGACGGAAAACGCATCGCTTTTTATGCAAAATACGATGACAAGAAGACATGGTCTATTCATACAATAAATAATGATGGTACAAATTGGAAGAGATTAACTCATGCAGATGGTAAATGGGATAGTTCACCTGCATGGTCACCTGATGGAAGAAAGATTGTATTTGCAAGATATTACAAAGATTCGACCGGACTAGTGAATGACGAAATCTGGGCCATGAATTCAGATGGAAGCGAACAGACTCAAATAAAACCACTAAGCGGTGGAGGCCCTTGTTTTACACCAGATGGTAGAATAGTCTTTTACTCAGAATCCAAAGATAAAAAAAGTGAGATAAGTATAGCCAATATAGATGGCAGCAACATGATTCAACTAACCAATAACGATGCTGAAGATTGGCATCCTGAGGTTTCACCAAATGGCAAGCAAATAGCTTTTGTGTCCAAAAGAGATGGTAATCAAGAAATTTATAGCATGAATATAGATGGGTCCAATCAAAAACGATTAACCTCTAGTGAAGTTGATGATTCTCATCCATCTTGGTCACCTAATGGCTCAGAACTAATTTTTCAATCAAAAATGGATGACTATTGGAGTACTTATATTATGAACAGGGATGGTTCTTCAGTAAGAAAAATTATTAATAATGGGTCATCAGCTGTATGGTTAAAGAAGCAAAAATAATAGCACCCATACATGTTTATTAAACACAGTATAACATGAAAAAAATCTATATTTTACTATTTGCATTTAATTCTATTTTAGGATTAAAATTAAGTGCCCAAACTGAGATTGAGCAAATCAATAAAACTCTCCAAAATTATATAATGGGAACGGCAAATGGAGAACCAGAATTGGTGAAAAATGCATTTCAATCGGATTTCAATTTGTATTTAATTAGCGGCGATACTTTAAGAATAATCGATGGTAAGGGTTATTTAACAAGGGTGAAAAAGGGGAAAAAATATAATCGAATTGGGAAAGTAATTTCTATTGATACTGAAAATGATGCTGCAACAGCAAAGATTGAGGTTTATTTTCCTGAAAGGAATATGGTAGCTACGGATTATCTACTCCTTCTAAAAATTAAGGAAGAATGGAGAATAATGCACAAGATTATTAACCTTAAAACACATAGGCAAAATCAGAATAAAAATCTTGACAAGCAAAATGAATTTAATCTAATCAATAAAACACTTCTTAATTATATTGAAGGTACGTCAAATGGCGAGCCCAATAGATTAAATAAAGCTTTTCATAAAGGTTTCAATCTATATTATATAAAAAATGATACCCTGAGCATTATAGATGGGGAAAAATATATTAGCAATTTCAAACTAGGCAAAAAAAACAACCGTATTGGTAAAGTACTTTCCGTGGACTATGAAGGTGATGCAGCGATAGCCAAAATAGAGGTTTTAATGCCAGATAGAGATCGAATAGCCATTGATTATATGTTGCTTTTAAAAATAAAAGGGGAGTGGAAAATAATTCATAAGTCATTTACTTCTAAAAGATATTCATGAGCAAAATAAACACAATAGATAAACTTGCAATATGACTCACATCCAATTGTTACCAAACATTATAGAAGTTTAAACAATGAACAAAGGGTATTATTTCTTATCCATACTTGGGCTAGCATTTGTTTTACATTGTTGTAAATCAATCAACTCAAATATTTCTTATTTAGATCAAGAACTACCAGATAGCAAACCTAAATTATTTGCCACATCAGTAGTTAATACAGACGCTATAGAAATTAATACTGTGTTTAATGCTTCTAACACTGAATTGTTTTTTACGCGAATTATTGATGGAAGATTTGTTCTACATCATTCCGAACTAACTGATGGTAGTTGGACAACACCTGAATCAATTGAAATGTTTTCCAACCAAGATGATGAATCAGTAGCAATTGACCCATCAATTACAGCGGATGGCAATACATTGTATTTTCTTGGAATTAGTCCTAAGGATCGTTCTGCAAATTCTAAACCAGATATCTTTAGAAGTCAAAAAGTAGGAGGTAAATGGCAAGTAGCTTCCAGAGTTGGATACCCAATATCAACAGATAACTATGCGGAATCATATCCAGTAGTTGTCGCTGATGGAAGCATCTATTTTACCTCTGACCGTCCGGGCGGTTTTGGCAAACGAGATATTTATCGCGCCCAATATTTGGGAGATGGAGAATTTGATATACCCATAAATCTTGGTTCTGAAATAAATACCAAAAAAAGCGAACGCAGCACCTATGTCTCACCCGATGAAAGTTTCTTGATTACTGGAAACACCTATACTGAAGAAAGGGGATTTGCTGTATCATTTAAAGAAAACAACAAATGGCAAACACCTATTTATTTTGATCTTGGTGAGTCGATTATCGAAGATTGGATATATTTTTGTCCGTATATGTCACCAGATAACAAGTATTTTTTCTTTTCAAAAAGATACAGTGCCCCTCCAGAGAGTGGCTGGAAGGGAGCAATCAAAGGAGAAGTCCATTGGGTAAAGGCCCATGGTATTTTTAGTCTTAAAAAATAAATAAAGGCTAACATTTATCCAAAGAAACATGTTCTTTAAGGTAACTTATATGGATAATATTGAATTTTGGGGAAACATATCAAACAAAACATTGAAACCATGATATACACCTCCAATATGATATTTAGGGGAAATCTTAATATGCTTTAAATGCTGACAACTGGCCTCATTCTTATTTTAGCATCTCTAGGCTTAGCTCAAGGTCTTTTTTTGAGCTTCTATTTGTTGACACATAAAAAGGGAAATAAGGCATCCAATATATTTTTGGCTTTGTTCTTATTAGGTTTGACAATAAGGATCGGTAAATCTGTATTGAACTATTATATCCCTCTAGAGAATTGGCAGAACAACATTGGTATTTCAGGAATTTTATTTGCTGCTCCTTCATTGTGGTTTTATGGAATTACGCTTTTCGAGAATAACAGATTATTTTCCATAAGGGATTACGTTCACTTCGTCCCTTTTATATTATTTCTTTTTTTAGTTCCCTTTGTTCCAAGAAATGGGAGATTTGAAGCTTTTTGGAACTATGGAATAATAGTTTTTCATTTTCTGGTTTATCTAAAATTATCCTGGTCTTATCTGTATAAAAATCGCATGAAAGCTTCAAAGAGTATCGTACAATGGTATCGTAACATTTTAATTGGGTCTACACTCATATGGTTCCATTATGTCGGAAATCTTTTTGATTTTACCATATACTATATTATTGGACCTATATTTTATTCTTTTTTGATCTATGCCTTCAGTTACCTATTCTTAAATCGCCATAAGTTCAACCTACAGAAGTATAGCAGCTCCAAATTAAATAGAAATCGTTCATTAGTTTTATTTCAAAAGGTCCAAGAACTCTTTGAAACCGAACATACTTTTTTAGATGAGGGTCTTACACTATACGTAGTTTCTAAAAAATTAAATGTGAAAGCCCGAGAAATTTCGCAAGTTATAAATGAAAATACCCAGCAAAATTTTTATGAATTTGTAAATCAGTATCGTATTGAAAAAGCAAAACTGTTATTAAAAGATTCAAAATACGTAAATGAAAAAATCGCTGCAATTGCCTATGATTCTGGTTTTGGCAACGTCACTTCTTTCAATGTTGCCTTTAAGAAAAAAACCGGATTAACCCCTTCTGCTTATAGAAAAAAGTAAAGACATTACTTTTCGTTAAAGGAAACATGTTTTTTACAGTATCCTAATACATTATCTCCGAATATTGATAAAACAATTTATTATGCACGTCTGGTGTGCATAGAAATAGTACAATATTCAATAATCATGAACAGAAAAAAATTTATTAGTAATTCCCTTTTAAGCGTTTCAACGGCTATTCTGACTCCAACATTAGCCTTTTCTCAATCTCAGGAAAAAGAACCGAAGCAACTCGATTTAAAGTTGGTAAAAGATTTTGTAGTTGCCGGACATAGTAATCTAGAATTGGTTAAAGAGATGCTACAGGAACACCCTAACTTAGTTTACAGTCCTTTTGATTGGGGAAATGGGGATTATGAGGAGGCCATTGAAGGCGCTGGACATTTAGGCAATAAAGAAATTGCCAATTATTTAATTTCCAAAGGGGCTAGGGTAAGTCTTTTTGTGTTGGCCATGTTAGGTAAAACAGATTTGGTAATACCTACTTTAGAAGCATATCCTGAATTGGTCTTCGCAAAAGGCCCTCATGGATTTACGTTGCTGCATCATGCCCTAATTGGGGAATCTCATGATTTAGCCGATTATCTTAAAGAAAAAGGGCTAACGGAAAGAATGATTAAAATCAGGTGATAATCCTTATCCAAGAATCATTATAATTTATATAAAATGAAAAAAGTTATTGTATTGATTTTAAGCCTAGCACTGCTAAGCTTTAGTACTTCTGAGACCGAATTAAAAAAAGCGGAAAGGGATTTTGCTATTAAAGAATTGACCAAATCACGAGACTCTTTTTTAAAGGAACTAAAGGGTTTAAGTCAAAAGCAGCTCAACTATAAAAGCAGTGAATCATCATGGTCTATTGCTGATTGCACAGAGCATATTGCAATTTTTGAAAACGAAGTGTTTGAAATACTTGAGGAGTCTTTAGCCCTTCGTGCCAATCCGGAAATGCGCAAAGGAGTACGTTTCTCTGATGAAAAAATATTGGAAATTGCTACAGATCGCACTAAAAAGAGGACAACACAAGAGGAATTCCTGCCTAAGGGAAAATATGGGGATTTTGATTCAACGCTCAAAGAGTTCGAGGAAAAGAGACAAAAACATATTAATTATGTTAAAACAACCAAGGATGACTTGAGAAATCATTTTGCAAATGTTGGAGCTACCGATGCTTATCAAGTCATCCTCTACATGTCAGGGCATACGGAACGGCATGTGCAGCAAATTAAAGAGATTAAAACAAACACAGATTTCCCAAAAAATTAAAAGAATATTTAAAATGAAAAAAGGTATTGTAATAATCATCGGTTCAATGATGACTTTCTTAATAGCGTGTAATGATAAACCTGACAATGATAAAAGTGGTAATTCATTACAGTCAGAACAAAGTGCAAATCTAACACCATTGCAAGTAGTCAGTAAAAGAATGAAACTTTACAATGAACACAACTATGACGAATTTATAAAACTGTACCATAAGGACGTAGAGGTATTTACTTATCCAAATAGATTAATGGGTACTGGGGCTGATAGATTGGGTTCAATATTTAAATCCGATTTTGAAAAAAAATCCATAACTGTTGAAATTGTAAATCAAATGACCAATGGAAGTTATGTCATCAATGATGAAATAGTTACCCAAAATGATAAAGAAACAAAGTATGTTTCTATTTATAAAGTCAAAAATGGGTTAATTGTCAATGTAAGTTTTGTTAGGGAGTTTTGAAGGTGAAAACTATTCAATCCATAATCAATTAGAATGCAGTATTTGGTAAAATTTATTCCCTAATGAGATCTTTTAAAATCTTGGATAGTAATTTAATAGGATAAAGAATAGAGTGGACTCTTCAAATATTCATTAGTTCGGTTTATGTTTTTGGTAGTCCTGTAAAACGAACATTTGTTGGGCCTTCAGATTTCCCATCTATTCGACTTCAATGAAGTTAGAATCTTAACTTCCGTGGTCAGGACTATTTTTGATTTAGTAAAAGTTAACCTAAAACCCCAAGCACCTGCGGAAGTCTGGCAAACCTTCCACTCCAATCCTCCCCTCGCGAACATGCTCCGCTGGTCAGCTAGGAAAGTCATTCCCTTCCAATTTTGCCAGACATCCTCGGAGCCGCGCGAAAGCACAAGCGGCGAAAAAGCCGCTTAACCTTTCCTCCCCCTACCCACAATAAGTTATCTTAAATTATATGAAATCTTCAACCTGTTTATTGTAGTCCTCAATATCGCACATTGAAATATCCAAGTACTAAATAATCATTTATGGTCTCTTCTATCCCAAAAACTCATCAGTATATCTATGATTCACTTCATTACTCACATAAAATAGTAACTTAGAAGTATGCCTGATTTTATTAAATACCTGCTCTTGGCATCTTTCGCATATGTTTACGTGCGATTGCTAATTCCGTACTTTGGATTCTTTGCACTTTATATGTTCAATGAATCCACACAATGGGATAAATACATTGAAAAACCAAGATTGGTCTTTTATGGTATTGGTCTCCTATTAATGCATTCGAGCTATTCTGCTATCCTCGAATATTCTGAACCATTACGAGGATTTTTCTTTTATGCAAATTGCCTAATGTTTATGGGCGGTATTACAATGAGCCAGATAACTTGGTCCAAAAGGTTTAAAAATGTCTTCATCCCAAAAATTCAAGAGAAGCTGAAAAAGAAGAATAATTTCAGCCTCTCAGCTACAAATGACCAACTGAAAGAACTGTATCGTGGACTAGTTAACTACGATATGATTATAACAGAGAAAACTGATAAAGATGATTTTATCAAAGTTTTTAAGGAGGATTGGTATACCCACAAATCTAAAATACATTTCAAACTTGATGCTCCAAGTTGCAGGGAATTCTACGAATTGTTTAAAGTTACCTTCCCGAAAAACACAATGAGCGTCATCGACTTTTTCAAAAGGTCGGACACTATCCGCAGGGAAGATGGCAAACCTTATAAATACTCTACGGTAAAAGATGCCAAATCCAGAACGCCGATTTCTAAAAAAAGTGAAGAACTCAAAACCATCTTTTCTCGCCTTTAGTTTCGTTTGCTTGCATTTTTCCTAATTCCGTGTGCATTGCATGAATTGCACACATTTCCCTTTGCTTCCTATACTAGTTTAGCACCAGAATTGTGTTAATAAGAACAAAAGCTTTTGTGCATTGTTTAATCCAAAATTAGAAATAAATGGACTATCTGGAATTAGAAGAACGGCTCGACCGTATAGAACGCTTATTGGTGGCGAATAAAGAAGTACTCACGTTTGAGGAAGCCTGTGAATACACCGGTATATCACGTAGCTACCTATACAAGTTAACCGCAGCAAGGGAAATCCCCCACTCTAAACCCAACGGCAAAATGCTGTTTTTTGAGAAGACAAAACTTAATATTTGGTTACTACAAAATCGTAGAAAATCAAAATCAGAAATTGAGAAAGAAGCGTTGGAATTCACCTTTAAAAATAGACAGGTTTAGATTAGTAAATGAATTTTAAAGTCATCATTAAATACTCTTTCTCTCCTAAATATTTAGATGATAATACATGATTAAACTTTTATGGATAGGGAGAAGGAAGAAAAATGAAAACAGTACTAATAATTACATCTGAGTGAGAATTCAAGATGTGTCATTGTCATGACAAATCTTGCTTTTGCTCCCGAAGGTCGCAAAAGAATAGGAACTGGTAATCGAGTTTTCGATGTATGATTGAGCATAAAGTATTTTGATGAATAAAGATTTTAAAACCTAAAATGAAAAGAGAGTTTGTACAATTTCGATGTTCTATTTATGAAAAGAAGCTCTTAAAAATAAAGGCAAAAAAGAGTGGGCTTTCCATAAGTGAATATTGTCGTCGTGCCGCTTTTGACCATAGGATTATTGAACGGTTTTCCGATGAACAAATCAATGTATACAAATTACTGGTTCAGTATCAGGTCAATTTTAAACGTATTGGAAATATGTACAAAAAACGGAATCCAAAATTATCAGAAGAGGTTGTGCAATTAGCGAATGAAATACGGAAACATCTTTACAATTTTAAGAAATGATAGGCATGGGGAAATCCATATCGCACACGGGTGCTTCTATGGGCTATGGATGGAATGATGAGAAAGAGGCCAAAGTTATCTATCGAGAACATTTGGCTGGCGACAACCCCAAAGAAATTACCCAAGAGTTTAAAATCATACAATCCCAAAACCAGCGATGCAAAAAGAACACCATGAGTTTTGTGCTGAGTCCCACCATAAAAGACGGACAAGAATTGAAGGACAAACAACTTACAGAAATCACACAACAGTTCATAAAAGAAATGAAATTACAAGATCGACAAGCGATCGCATTTGTGCATCGAGATAAAAGTCATTTGCACATCCATTTATATGTGAACCGTATCGGTTTTGACGGCAAGGCATACAAAGACAACTTTATAGGAAAAAGAAGCCAGCAGGCTGCAGAAAAAGTGGCACAGCAAATGGGATTGACCACAGTTCGAGAAGTGCAGCAAGAAAGATTGAATGAAATTCAAAGTGTACGGCAAGAAATAAAACAAGTTCATGAAAAGGTTCTAACCGAAATGAGACCCAACGATTTTGACCAGTACATCAAATACATGAAACAAAGAAATGTGGAAGTTATTCCAAGTATCAACAAGTCAAATCGGTTGCAGGGCTTTCGCTTTGAATACAAAGATCAAAATCTAAAGGGAAGTGAAGTACACCGCTCCATGTCAATGGCAAGAATCGCTGAGCGAATTGGTTTTGATAAAACTGCTTCCCAAAAAATAGCGAAAGACAACACCCTAGAATTACTGGGCAAGACTGTTGGTATTTCGCCCAACATCGCAGCCACAATTGCTAAAAGGATTATCAGCATGGCTATCAAGAAAACAATTGGTTTAGGAATGGAAATATAAAATTATGGCAAAATTAGATGAAATAGCAGAGTTGCTAACGGAGGAAATCAAAGGCTTCGAAAACTCGGTCAACCGAATGGAAGAATTGAAAGCCTTTTTGATGACCTATAAAGTACAAGCCGACACCTCGGATATCGACTTTATTTTAAAGCGATATAATGACCATCAAAAGAAAGCGGTTGAAGACCAACATAAACTAATGGCTAATGTGGTCTACTACATTAAAAAGTCCATCACATTTCCAAAGTGGGCGATAAAGTTGTTCTGGGGGCTGTTGATTTGCATTATTTTGGTGTTGGGCTTTTCAGTTTATAAAGTATCCCAAATTTCTACACTAAAGCAGGAAGCCTTCGAGCAAGGCGAAGAAAAAGCAGTTGCGCACTTTAGGGTTTTCTTTGAGGCTAGCCCAGAGGCAGGCGAACTCTATCAAGAATGGCGCGAACCCAAAAGCAAAAAGTAAGATGCGCCCTATCCGGTTTTTGCTTAACGTTTATCTACCGGAACACTACAAAAACCGGACAAGATCCACGCGCAAAGTTTTTGGGTAAGATTTGGGCAGGTTTCTTCTTTCTTTTTGTAAGAGAAACTTTACCTTTGAATAGCCTCACTCTTCGCTGTCCTTCTTAACCCAAGATTTATAAAATAATTCTCGTATAAAGGAAATGTATGTTACACAATATTAGCTTAATCAGAAATATTGGTAAGTTCGATTCTGTGGATGCAGGTTCGGGACTGAATCTCCAAGAACTTGCTCTAATATATGCCGAGAATGGTCGGGGTAAAACGACCTTAGCTTCTATCCTACGATCTCTTGGCAACCAAGAATCATTACCAATTACACAACGTAGGAGATTAGGAGGAAGAGGAGAACCACATGTTGTGATTACAGATAGTAATGCTAACAGGGCTGTTTTTGAAGATGGTTCTTGGAATGAAAACATTTTCAGCATTCTGGTATTTGATGACCATTTTGTAACAGATAATATCTACGCGGGAACGAATGTTGATTCTGGTCACCGTCAAAATTTGCACGAACTTATTATTGGTGCCGAGGGTGTTGCTTTAAATGCTAGTCTACAAAGTATAGTTCAAAGAATCGAACAGCATAATCAGGTTTTAAGAGAAAGAGGTGCTCGTATCACTACGCAAATGCGTTTCGGTTTTTCAGTTGATGAGTTTTGTGAACTTCAGAATTCAGACTCTATTGATGTAGAGATCCAGGAAGCAGAAAGGGCATTATCCGCGGCTAAGAAGTCAGCTGCTATTTCGCAGAGAAACGAGTTCACTCCTATTGTCATTCCAGACTTTGATATGGAAGCATTAGGCTTACTGCTTTCAAAAATTTTATCCAATGTTGAAACCACAGCGTTAGAACGAGTTCAAAACCATCTTGACGAACTCGGTGATGGTAGCGAAAGCTGGGTTGCACAGGGAGTAAATTTGACAAATGAAAGAGAACTAGATGACTGCCCATTTTGTCAGCAGGAGTTATCCGGATCTCAAATTATTACCTTGTACCAATCATTTTTTAGTCGGGAGTACCTTGCTTTAAAAGAAGAAGTCACAAGTGCTTTGGCTGATTTAATGACAACACACAGAACAGAAGTTCTAGCAGCTTTTGAGAGAAATGTAAGGAAGCTTATTGAAGATAGACAATTTTGGGCCGAATTTATTCAAATCCCAGAAGTAGCTATTGACACTGCAGTAATTACACAGTTTTGGCGAAATTCATTTGATGCTATTCAGTCACTATTAAGTTCCAAACTGGAATCTCCATTGGAGGTCATAGCTATTGGAGCAGAGGTAAGGGAAACTATCAATCAATATCATTTAAGAAGAAACGCTTTATCGGATGTCAATGCCACTTACCAAGAGGCAAATCATGAGATACGAAGAATTAAGGAAAGTTCAGCAGCATCAAATATCGCAACATTGGATGCTGACTTAAATCGTCTAAGAGCGATCAACTCTAGATATACGGATGCTGTATCAGAACTATGTAATGATTATATAACTGAAACTACACTTAAAGCTGCAACCGAAGTAGAACGAACTGAAGCTCGGCAAGCTTTGGATGACTACAGAAATAGAGTGTTTCCTCAATATCAGGAAGCCATCAACAGATATTTGGTCAGGTTTAATGCAGGTTATCGACTTGACAATGTAAGTTCTGTAAACAACCGTGGTGGTTCGAGTTGTAATTATAATGTACTTATCGAAGATATTGCAGTCCCCATTACAAGTAGCAATGATACCGAGCCATCTTTTAAAACAACCCTGAGTTCAGGAGATAGAAATGCACTTGCCTTAGCATTCTTTTTTGCTTCAATTGAAATGAACCCCTCTAGAGAAGAACTAATTGTCATAATTGATGACCCAATGACAAGTCTTGATGATCATAGGACTTTGACCACAATCCAACAAATAAGAGAACTTGTACCCACAGTAGAACAGGTAATTGTATTATCACACTCAAAACCTTTTCTATGTAATTTATGGACTGCAACGCAGAACATGCCGCCATCAACGATGAAAATTATTCGTTCAGGGTCTTCTTCAACCCTTTCAAATTGGGACGTACGAGCCGATAGCATTACAGAACACGATCACAACTACGCTCTTGTTACTGATTTTATTGAGAATGGCAATGATGAGAATAAACGTCAAGTTGCAGTTGCTTTACGGCCTATGCTGGAAGCATTTGTTCGTGTAACCTGTCCAAATATGTTTCCTCCTGGCTCACTTCTTGGCCCTTTTATTGGCATGTGTCAACAAAGAGAAAACACGTCGAATCAGATATTTCCCGAGCAAAAACGTATAGAGCTTCGCTCTTTATTGGATTACGCAAATCAGTTTCATCATGATACAAATCCCGCATGGCAGACCCAAATAATAAATGACCAGGAACTTCTAGACCATGCCAGAAGGACTATTTCCTTTATAAATCTTTAAATAATATAAAATGTAATTAAATTATCAAATATGTAATTTTTAGTGTATCTTTACGTTCTAAATAAACATCCTATCAAGTGCATGTCATTTCATTTAAAAAGCTAAGGGAGTATTTTTCGAAAGAAACCAATGCTAAAGTTGCTTTGCAAGATTGGTATAAAAAAGCGAATAAAGCTGAATGGGATAGTTTTGGCGATTTAAAGAATACTTTCAATTCAGCTGACAGCGTTGGAAATGGCAGGTTCGTTTTTAACATCAAGGGAAATCATTACCGAGTTGTTGCCATAGTACGATTTAAGTTTAAGAAAGTATTGATTCGATGGGTAGGCAATCACCGGGATTACGACAGAATAAAGAATATAGATAAGTTATAAAATTATGGGAAAATTAATAACACATGCAGCATATGTAAAAGCGAATCTTCGCTTAGAAGAGTTGATAGATGTCGTGGATGATAATACCCCAACTGATGACCCTTTAGCAAAAGAATTTCTTGAGATTACCGATATTATTGAGCAGTATGAAGAAATACATTTCCCTATCGGTTTACCAACCTTACAGGAAATGATTGAGCTACGTATGTTCGAGATGGGTCTGAAACGAAAAGATTTAGCAGCACTATTAGATACAAGTGCTTC
Source organism: Spongiimicrobium sp. 3-5 (assembly GCF_046557915.1). NCBI lineage: Bacteria > Pseudomonadati > Bacteroidota > Flavobacteriia > Flavobacteriales > Flavobacteriaceae > Spongiimicrobium > Spongiimicrobium sp. 3-5. The sequence continues at coordinate 17,664 of NZ_JBHEBG010000002.1, read as the reverse complement.
AAGAATCAGCGATTATTTAAACGGAAAAAGGGAAATCACTTTGAATGTTGCCAAAGCTTTGCATCAAAAATTGAATATCGATAGCGATATTATTCTTCAATAAAAACAGCATGGAAAGCATCAACCTAACAAAAGAAAGCAAAAGTGTTCACCTATTTTCCACCTCGAACGCTCCTACCCCAATGTTTACGGGGATAAAAAGATACTGTATAGGAAAGTAATTACTGCAAAACAAACTATTGGAAAAACTCACGAAACAACCAATAAACCTTCTATTTAAAAGAATTTTAAACTTTTCTCTTAGTATTTATTCTGTGTTACTATATCTTTATTAGGTACAAATTTGTACCCCACAATATTTAAGCCATAATTTGTACCCGAAAGTCGTAATATATTGATTTTCAATTAAAGTTAATTTCTACATCGAAGCAAATATTTGATTTCGATTGTTTGACAACTAAAAATCATACATTTATCTAATGCTATTCTAACCGTTATTGAGAACATCGCATCATGCTATTACCTGATTAAAGTCGTTTATAATCAACGCTTCATCGAAAAAAATAAATAAAATTTTAGCATTTTCGTTAGCTAGATGACCCAAACAAACCTAACCTATGAAAAGATTAATACTCCTTTCACTTAACCTAACATTTACCATAGCACTATCTGCCCAAATTGGTTTTGATGAAAATGTAATCATTAAAAATAACAAATTTTCACTTTATCAGCCAACTGGTATTGAGTCTGTAGACATTGATGGAGATGGCGATTTGGATGTATTGTTTTCAACTTCCTCGGTAGGGTGGTTTGAGAATATTGGTGGTGAGCTTCAATTTAGTAGCAAGTATGAGATTTCTGATGATTCAATAAACCCAGAAAACGTTCATGCTTCCGATATTGATGGCGATGGTGACCAAGATGTCATCGTAGTTACCGAAGGAAGATATGGTGATATTCTTTGGTTCGAAAATCTTGATGGACAAGGGAATTTTGGAACTCTTAAAAAAATCGCAGGTGTAAGTCGTGCAAAAGAAATTTATACAGCAGACCTGGATGGCGATGGAGATTTAGATGTTTTATGCGCTTCTTGGAGCGGTGACTATCTAAATTGGTATGAAAACCTTGATGGTAATGGCAATTTTGGTTTTCCCATTAATATTGATAATACTGGAGGGTCCATTAATTCTGTTCGTGCCGCTGACATTGATGGTGATGGCGATATGGATGTTCTTTCTGCATCAGAAAGTGCTGATTATATAGCTTGGCATGAAAATATCGACGGCAATGCTCAGTTTGCTGCACCTCAAATTATTTCAAGTGATGTTGATCGACCTCTACAAGTAAGGTTTGCTGATTTAGATGGAGACATGGACATGGATGTTATTTCTACCTCCCGTAGTGATAGTAAAGTAGCATGGTATGAAAATACTGATGGAAATGGGTTGTTTGGCCCTCAAGAAATCTTAAAAGTTGACCCAGGAAACGGAGCATATGCTGTAATGCCAGTAGATTTGGATGATGATGGAGATTTAGATATAATTTCAAGCTCAATTGCAGAGATAGTATGGCAGGAAAACCTTGATGGCAATGGCACTTTCTCAACCCAGAAATTAATCTCTTCAAACTCATGGTCATCAAAATTTCTTCATGCTGCAGACTTTGACCAGGATGGAGATATTGACATTCTATCTGCTTCGACACATGACATGCGAATTGCATGGCAGCAAAACATAGATGGTTTAGGCACATTTGGAAGTCCCCGCACTCTGGCTATTGAGGAATTTAAAGCATTTGATGTGCAAGCGGTTGACGTAGATGGGGATGGTTTAAAGGACATTGTTGCAGCTACTGATAAAAGTAGTATTTGGGATGGTACAATATATTGGCAAAAACAATTGAGCAACCAAAAAGGCTTTTCTCCTCCAATTGTGGTCAGTCAAGGGTTGGTAAGATTAAAGACCGTTTCTGTAGCTGATATTGACGGCGATGGTGATATGGACATAGTTACTTCATCAAAAGACCAAAGACATATCGCTTGGTATGAAAATATAGATGGCTTGGGCAATTATGGAAATGAGATAGTTAGCCAAGGGTATGCAGATGAAATTTCTTCAGTACATCCAGTAGATATTGATGGGGATGGAGATATAGATATTGCCTATAGCTCGGAGGTCCGGGACGAAATCGCCTGGTTTGAAAACACAGATGGAAATGGAACATTTGGTCAAACCAATGATATAGACTCTTCTTCAGCTGCAGATGGGGCTAAAAATGTGTATTCAGCTGACTTTGATGGTGACGGAGATATGGACTTAGTATGTGCAATGAGCCAACGGGATTATATTAATTGGTATAATAACACGGATGGCCTTGGAACTTTTTCAAGGGAACTTTTAGTGAATTCTTCAGCAGCAAGAATTGACGGTGTTAGTTCGGCACAGGCCGCAGACATAGATGGTGATGGTGATATGGACATTATTGGTGCAGGAGGTAAAATTGTTTGGTCAGAAAATACAGATGGTGCAGGAAATTTTACCCTTCCCATTACCATTACTGAAAATTTTAATGGTGGAGCAACTATGGTATATCCTTTTGATGCTGATAATGATGGTGATATTGATATTGTAGGTGCCTCAAAATTTGGGAATGAAATTGCATGGCTTGAAAATACTGATGGTCAAGGAAGCTTCAGTGAACCACAAACAATAGCAACAAGCTCTAATTCACAATTTTACATTTGGGCAATAGATGTTGCGGATATGGATAATGATGGAAATACGGATATTTTGTCCGCATCACACGTAGTTCTTTCATCATTTGAGACCAAAATATCGTGGTACCGAAATTTAGGAAAGTTAGGGAATTCCATTACGGGTTCGGTTCGTTTGGATTTAGATGCCAATGGTTGTACTACAACAGATTTGGCCTTCCCAGGGATAATGGTTGTCGCCAACAATGGAATATCTGATTTCGCAACCTTTACCAAAGAAGATGGCAGTTATTCCTTACCTACTAACCAAGGAGACTTTGAAATAAAACTCTCCGGGGATTTACCTTCCTATTATGGAACTTCCCCAACTACTCATTCAACTAATTTTGTAAGCGACAATAACAGTTTTACTGCAGATTTTTGTTTATCTGAAAATAATACGGTGAACGATGTAAATATTACACTTCTACCAAAAAGCGAAGCTAGACCCGGTTTTGATGCAAGCTATCAAATTGTATATACCAATGTTGGTTCAACCAGGCTCAACGGTACAGTGGTTTTAAATTACGATGACAGCAAGTTAAACTTTTTAAGCTCTAGTCAAACCACATCCAATCAATCAGGCAACACCTTGACTTTCGATTATGCAGGTTTAAATCCTATGGAAACCAGAACCATTGACCTGGTATTCAATGTTTATGCCCCACCCATAGTAAATATTAATGAAATTTCCCATTTTGAAGCGACCATCAACCCAGTGAACGGAGATAACACATCTGATGATAATTCATTTACATTGAACCAAATTATTATAGGATCTTACGATCCAAATGATATTTCTGTATTGGAAGGAAGTATAGTTGAGATAGATGACGCCAAGAATTATCTGCATTATTTAATACGATTTCAAAATACAGGAACAGCAGATGCGATAAATGTAAAAGTGAATACTGTGCTAAATGAAAATTTGGATTGGTCCACTCTAAAAATAGTTGAAACCAGCCATGATAATGAAGTGCAATTAATTAACGGAAACGAATTACGTTTCACTTTTGAAAACATACACCTCCCTAGCGAAGGTCAAGATGAACCCAATTCACATGGTTACATATCGTATAAGATAAAGCCTAAAAATGATATTTCCATTGGGGATCAAATTAAAGCAAAAGCTGCTATTTATTTCGATTTCAATTTACCAATAATAACCAATGAAGTGGTTACTGAAATTGTAGAGGAGACCGTTCTTACATTAACTACAGACACCACTGATATCACCTGTTCAGGCACAAACGATGGAACTATCCAAATTACGGTAGAAGGAGGGATAGCGCCATTTAGCTATGCTATTTATGATGGTTCTAACAACGTTTTAATTTCAAATGGAACAGATAATGTTTTTGAAAACCTTCCTGCGGGAAGTTACTATGTCAACGCTACCGATGCAAATTCTAATCAGGTACAAAGTGCCCTAATTGATATTTTGGAACCTATAGGACTTGTTTTGCAGGCTAATATAACTGCTATCGGTTGTAAGGATGGGGCCATTGAAGTACTGGTAACGGGCGGCACGCCACCATATCAATATCAGATAAATGGAAATGGATATGGAGATTCAAATCTTTTCGAAAATCTACCTCCTGCCAACTACACTGTTGATGTAAGAGATGCCAATGGTTGTAGTTCATTGTTGGCTGTAGACATTATAGAACCAGCTATTGAGTTCGAAATTTTAAGTATCAATTTAAACGAAGCAACATGTTACGGTATCCAGGATGGTTCTATCGAAGTCAATGCTACAGGAGGGGTACCTCCTTATCAATATCAAATCAATGATGGGGCTCTGGTCAGTACCAACCTATTTGAAAACTTGACCTCCGGACAACATACCGTAAAAGCATATGATGCGGTGGGCTGTGAAATTTCATCCCTGGTAACTCTTAATGGTTTGATCCAAGTATCCATTTCATCCATTACCGTAGAGTCAGCTTCTTGTCCTAATGCCAACGACGCAAGTATGCATATAAATGTTTTGGGAGGTACTTTACCCTATGAATATAGTTTAGACGATGTAAACTATTTTTCTAGTAATGTGTTTAATAATTTAGGAATTGGAATTTATGATGTTTTTGTTAGGGATAACAATGGATGTCTACAAATAGAACAAGTTTTGATTGAATCGGCAATAGGACCCGATTTTGACAATGATGGAATTATTGATACTTGTGATGAAGATATAGATGGTGATGATGTTTTAAATACCGATGATCCGTGCCCTGAAACACCTTTAAGAAGTACTGTAGATAGTACCGGTTGTGAGATATTCACTCTACCAGTCACCAACTTTTCTGTTCAAACCGTTGGAGAATCTTGCGCCGAAAGCAACAATGGAAGTATTTTTATCACTGCTGTTGAAAACTTAAATTACACGGCAACACTATCATCCAATGGCAATATAATTGACAATCAATCCTTTCAGGAAAGTTTAACATTCCCACATTTGGAAGCTGCTGATTATATGCTCTGTATCACAGTTGCCAACGAACCCGATTTTGAGAAGTGTTTCTCATTACAAATTACTGAACCCGAACCATTGTTTGTTGATTCCAATGTTGACCCTTCAGGTAAAGCTGTGACACTAAAATTAAAAGGAGGGAACAGCTATGTCATTGCACTCAATGGTGAAGTACAAAATACTTCACAAAGTGAAATCACTTTGCCGCTCAACAGCAAGTCTAATGTATTATCGGTTAAAACAGATAAAGACTGTCAAGGTGCTTATGAAGAGAGTATTTTGTTAGGCAACAACGTATCCGTCTATCCAAACCCGTTATCTAATGGAGAATTTACAATTTCATTGACAGAATCGACAATGGAAAATACCATACTTACTCTTTACTCATCAGATGGAAGGCAACTGTTGCAAAAAAGCTATGATAGCAGACAACTCCATTTGAAATTGGATGTGAGCAATATTCCTTCGGGAGTTTATATTCTGAAAATAAGAAAGGGTACAACCATCAATAGTCAAAAGGTAATTATAAAATAAACAGGGCATGCAAATTAAGCAAAACATTATATTGTATTTTACTTTCTTAACCATATTGGCTTGTTCCAATTCTATTGAACCCATCGACGAGCCTTTAGGTCCTACGGCCACTACGCTTCTATTTCCTGAAAACGATAAGGAATGTAATACCGGTATTGCGGTGGACAACGAAAGAAGTACTGTAAACTTTCAATGGAATACCTCTGAAAATACAGACAGCTACGAAGTCATCTTGAAAGAATTGGATTCTGAAGCAGAAATCAAGGTTGAATCAAACATTAATGAAGCAGATATTACCATTAAAAAAGCTACTGCCTACCGATGGAAAGTAATTTCTAAATCCACTACAAGCGATAAAATAGCAGAAAGTGAAGTTTGGAGGTTTTACAATTCGGGAGATGGAGTGATCAATTATGCTCCCTTTCCCGCTGACGTTGTTCAACCGACAATAGGAAACAATTTGGATGCCAATACAACAAGTGTTTCCCTTGAATGGTCCGGTAGTGATGTGGATAATGACATAATAGGTTACGAAGTATATTTTGGAACTGATAACCCCCCAATGAATAGTTTAGATCAAATCACCAATTCTAGCACTGACGTTGCGGTGGTAACCGGAAATACATACTATTGGATGATTAAAACCACTGATGAAGCCAACAATACTTCCGAATCTGAAGTATTTTGGTTCAAGGTTGATTAATAACAATCCTACTTTTTTAATAAAAAGGTTTAGGTACTTTCTGCACCCTATTTGTATTCTAGAGTCATAACTTATTGAATTAACCTAAGTTATATTTGTATCGGAAAATAAATCTAAAGCAGAAAAACTAAAAACCGGAAAATCCACTTTATTTTTTAATCCTACAATGATTAAGGTATAGATAAAAATGGGTTAAAAAACATCTGCGAAAATTCGATACCCTATACAACCCTGAAATTCTATGGTGTGCATGAAAGCTGAAATTAACAAGCATATAACTTTTCATAATATAACATACCAATGCGGCTCTCTTAATTGTAAAACGGAGCAGATATATACCCAGTTCCAAAACGCTTTGGTCATTAAGAAATTCGTACCAAGGAAATCTATACCGATAAACAAATGAAACCATCCGATTATGTAATGGAATAAACTTCCGACGGCATTATACAATAGTTTTATTCCTTATTTAAGCAGTCTTCATAAGATGTACTTCTGAAAGATACCAGATCCGGATAGAACGCTTTGTCCTTTAAAACTATGTTGGCCATGCCCCAAAAAAAACTTAACCTACTATTCTCCCTTCTCTTTTTAGCCTTAGGCCAAATACTTACTGCACAGGTAACTTTGACCCATAACGTGGGTGATATAGTGCCTAGTGAACTTTTTTCGTGTAGTCCGTCATATATGGGGCGGATCTTTACACTTCAGGATTTTGGGATTGCCGAGGATGAGGAGTTTGTTATCAATTCTGCTGAAATAGCCTATCAAATCAGGGTAGAAATGGAGCTTGGTGCTTGGGTAGCTTTTTATGTATACGCCATAGATGATAACTTCCCTACCTCCTTCTACCAAGCTACGCTGCTTGGAAACAGCCAACTGGTTCAATTGGAGACATCACCAACCAATAACGGACTAACTCCTTTAAAGATGTTGACCGTCAATTTTAATAATCCAGTAACGGTACCACCGAATACCACAAGAATTCTGGTAGAAGTTGAGGAAAGATTAACACCAAACAGCTTTTATTTGGCATCTACCGAGGATGAAACCGATTCTTCCTGGTTCAGAGGAGGCTGCCCTCCTTACACTCATAATACCACGGACAATTATGGGTATCCAGATACGCACTTTTATCTAAAGGTATTCGGAAATAACCGTATACCCTCGGGCTGCTCGGACTACCCTTTGAGCTACGACCAAAACACCTGTGATATCGATGGTGACGGTATTGGTCAGTTCGACTCTACGTATTGGGGAAATGCTCTGAGGTGGGCGGGTGAAATATCTTATTTTGATGCCCAGGGATCTCCACTTCCCTCTCCACTTCCCAATCCGTATACGAACACAACACCTTTTAGAGAGGTAATTTCGGTACGAGCAACGGACCCCCTAACTGGAAACTGCCTTGAGATGAAAAGGGTATTGACCACCTATGACCCTCCTATCGACATAGAACAACCACCCAACCTCTATGCATGTGACGAAGGCAACGGTTATGCCCATTTTGATGTTTCCTCCATCGAGACACAAATAATTGGTTCACAGACAGGTATAAACACCTCCTACTTAAATATCTCCTATATGGATGCCGATGGCCAGGAACTGATCGGTTTCCCCTCTACGTCCTATAGGAACCAGAATCCCTATTCCCAAACCGTTTATGTAAGAGTGACGTTTGATGAGCCGTTTAGACCTTTATGTCCTCAAGAAACTACTTTTGATCTTGTTGTAAGGCCCGGGCCACAAGCCAGACCCTTGAACGATTTGGTAATCCGGGATGACGATGGCGATGGATTTGCCGAATTTGATACTTCTGGTGTAGAAAGTGCCGTGGTGGGGAGCCAGACCGGTATGCAGGTGTCTTATTTTGATGCCCAAGAATCTCCACTTCCCTACCCCTTACCCAATCCATATACCAACATGGTTCCCCATCTAGAGATAATCACAGTACGGGTGACCGATCCCATTACCGATTGTTTTACCGAGACCCCGCTGACCTTAAGGGTCTCCAACACGCCCGTAGTGACCAGACCGCCCAATCTGTACACCTGCGACGAGGGGAACGGATATGCCCATTTTGACGTCTCTTCGATTGAGGCGCAAATTATTGGTTCACAGACAGGACTAAACGTATCCTATCTGGATGCCAACGGGCAAGAACTGACCAATTTCCCCTCCGCTTCCTATAGGAACCAGAATCCCTATTCCCAGACCGTTACCGCAAGGGTAACGGATGAGAACAACCCCATATTCCAGACCGAGGTCACCTTCACCCTTAATGTAAACCTACCGCCCGTGGTACATGCCCTCCCAGATCTTATCGTCTGCGGCGATGACGGGTTTGCCGAATTCGATACTTCCGGTATTGAAGGTACCGTGGTCGGGAACCGGACCGGATTGGAGGTTTCCTACTTCAATGCCCAAGAAGCCCCACTTCCCTACCCCTTGCCAAATCCATATACCAATACGGTTCGCCATCTAGAGATAATCACGGTACGGGTGACAGATCCGCTTACCGATTGTTATGCCGAGACCCCATTGACCCTACAGGTCTCTGGTACGCCCCACGCGGGAAGGCTTCCCGATCTTTATGCATGTGACGAAGGGAACGGATATGCCCATTTTGACGTCTCTTCGATAGAGGCACAAATTATTGGTTCACAGACAGGTTTAAATGTATCTTATCTGGATGCCGATGGCCAGGAACTGACCGGTTTCCCCGCTGCGTCCTACAAGAACCAGAATCCCCATTCCCAGACCATTACCATACGGGTGGCGGATAGCAATAACCCCAATTGTTACTCGGAGACTTCCTTTGACCTGGTCGTAATCCGACCTCCCACCACAGACCTACAACAAACCTATTATCTCTGCGAACTGCAACCATCCATGACCGTTTCCGCAAGCCCGGGTGCAGACTTCTGGACATGGATCACCGATTACGGAACCGTACTATCTGAATCCTCTGAAGTGGTCCTTACGGAAGAGGGTTACTATACCCTTGTTATGGGCAGCACCCAATATGGGGTTAGTTGCGAAAGCTCAACATCCTTTCGATTGGTCCATACCCCATCGCCCACTATTCAGCAGGTGAATACCGGCGAGGATTTCTCAGATGATAACTATATAGAAATCCTTGCTTCTGGGAGCGAAGAACTGGAATATTCCATCGATGGCGAGCGCTATCAAGACCACAACGTATTCCGCGACCTTCCCGGAGGGATATACACGGTGCACATCAGGGACCGCCAGGGCTGCGGGGAAAATTCCAAGGAAGTGGTATTGTTGGATTACCCCAAGTTTTTCACCCCCAACAACGACGGAGTAAACGACCATTGGCAAATAAAGGCCATAAAGGACTTTCCCGACGCTGTAATCCACATCTTCGATCGCTATGGAAAGCAGTTAGGGCAAATCCGCTCTAACGATACTGGTTGGGACGGAACCTTCGGGGGAAGTCCTATGCCCTCCTCCGACTACTGGTTCCAATTAAATCTGGGTAACGGAAGGGAATACAGAAACCATTTTACTCTGAAACGATAGACAGCCCCATAAACAATGTTTATGGAGCTGAACCTCTAAAAACTAATGAAACCTAAAACCTATAACCTACCCCAAAACCAAATAGCCAGGGGTTAATATCCACATCGGCGCCAACCGTAGCCCCTAATGCCGTTGTTGCATTTACGGTAACATCGGTTTGCAAAAACAATTTCTTCAAATCAACATTTAAGAACCAATTGTCGTCCAAATTAAAATCCAAACCTCCCTGTAGTGCAAAACCAACGCTATTATCATACTCAACGTCGTCTGCAGCCGGCCCTTCATCCACACCATAAAAAATGGTATAATTGATACCTGCACCAAGGTAGGGCTTTAGCTTACCCCCTGTAAAATGATACTGAACGGTTAATGTGGGAGGAAGTAACCAAACATCGCCCAAATCAATATTACCGGCGCTTGTAGATACCGCCTCTACATCGTGATTTGTAGTGGCCAATATTAACTCGGCAGCCCAATTTTCAGTAAAGAAATAGGTGAAATCCAATTCGGGCACAAAGGCGGTAGATATGTCCACATCGCCACCTATAGTCTGTATTGTAGCACTCTCATCTGGGGAAACAGCTACCCCTCTAAGCCGAATTTGCCATCGGCTAAAATCATTTGAGTCATCAGAACCCGTGTTCTGGGAATGCATGGTAAATGGAACAACCAGAACGACCAATAAAATAACTAGAACTTTCTTCATGATATTATGTTTGTTATTGTTTTCAAGCAAAATTATTCCTGAAAACAATGATAAATCATGATAAAAATCATAGCCTGAAGTTAAACTGCCATGCTAATCTATAAAATGGTTTTAATCCTTTTTAATTGATTGATAATCAGTTATTTAAAATTTTAAAAATTATATTAGTTCTCACTTTTAATATACTATTTTTACCTGGGTAAGTCACCACAGAACGCGAAGTACTTCTATTTTCCCAATCCAAGTAATTGGTGGATAAGAACGTTGGCGGCAATCGTAAGCTTTTAAGGTTATTTTATTTGTTTAACCTATAAAAAAACAAGTTGGTTTCCTCAGCTTCATTCAGGGATTCAAAATCACCATCCCTTCCTGCGCTTCTGCCCAGAACATAGTAAAACTCATCAGATTCTACAAAATCAAAGAAAAATTCACCGTAGTCATAACTTCCCAAGTTTTTAGTGTAAAGTTTTTCTAAATCTGGACTTAGTATTGTTAACTGGGATAATTTTGGATTGGAGGTATTGGTTACCCGTTCCCGACCTCCTGCGAGACCTATTTTATCATCCTTTAAAATTACATGGGATAAGGTGTTGTTTATTGCTTCATAGGTCCATGAGTCTATAAATGCCGCCTCGGGGCTAAATAGTCTTAGTTCAATGTTTTTCACTTCGGGGTCGTACACGGACATCAAGACGTTTCCATTGGCTAGCACCAAGTTGGAATGCTTAGTTTTAGTTCCCAAAATCTCGGTATTGATGGTATCTATAAGATTACCATCCAAATCATAAATTTCACAAAAGGCATTTTCATAGAAATCAGGATCTGGCTGAAAGTCCGATTTTTCAAATACATAGATTTTGTCATTCTTAACAATAATGTCCTGAGGAAATATCATGTAATCCACATCAAATTTGAGTTCATCAACAAAATCGCCCTCAATGGTGTATTTCTTATACCATACTTGTCTGCGGTTATCAATATCCAAAGTGGGGGCATAAATAAAGTTGCCCATTTTAAAAATGCTATAATCAGTTTCATTGGAAACCAATTTTGAACTCATTAAATCGCCACTAAAATTAAATACATATTTATTAAGCCCGGAATTGCTGGAATAGAGATAAATTGAGTTGTTCAAAACAAATGTAAGACCGTAAGAGTAAGTACCAGTTATCGTATGTTCTTTAGTCCACTCTATTTCTCCTTCGTTATTTAACTGCGAAATAAAAACGGTATCCGTAATGTTGGTGTAAAGGATTAGCGATTTGCCATCATCTAGTTCGAAACTAGAAATTGGGTACCCGTTGGGGATTAGAACAACAAAGTCTTCGGAAACTAGTTCGGGTTCGTCATCAGGATTATCGGGCTCATCCTCAACATTTTCTTCCTGATTGGGGAGTCCTACTTCATTGTTCTCGGACGACGGGTCCGAAGAATCACATGCCAAAACAAAAACTAACAGTAATACTTGGAGTAAAGTTTTTTTCATTAGTGGTGCTTTGTTTTTTGTAAGGCAGTTCAATGATCATTTAAGGGTTATCAAATTATGCTTACTGTGTTTTCTTGTTATAAGATCAATAAATATAACTATTAATGTTTTCTAAGGTACCCCCTTTTAAAACTTAATCTTACGGCTAAAACAAGATGATTAGGTTTTGGTATGTAGGGGTAACTGTACACTAAAACGAGGGTTCTCCCTAAATTAGTATGTATAAAGAGTTATTGCCAATACTTTTTTGTTTTATATGGTCTGGGGTATCATTTATTGAGCTGGGTACCACCAAATTTGGAATTAAAAGCAAGGTTTAAGAGAGAAACACTATTTTTGACATTAAAAATTGCAGTAGATGTTCCATATTTTCAGTAAGAAAAGGTTCCTTGTAGATTATTTGGATAGCTTTGTGGATATCCATAATCATATTCTTCCGGGAATTGATGACGGCGCTAAAACTGTTGAAGATTCCATGGCCCTTATCCGAGGATTTTCGTCAATTGGTGTGCATAAATTTGTGGCCACTCCGCATATAATGCACAATTATTATGACAACAAACCGGAAAACATCCAAAAATCCCTTATTCTCCTGAAAAATGAATTATTAAAAAACGAATTGAAAAATGTTTCTGTAGAGGCCTCAGCGGAGCATATGATCGACGATAATTTTGAGGCTATTTTAGAAAAAGGAGAGGTTATGTCTTTAAGAAAAGACTATTTGCTTATAGAAATGTCTTATTTGCAGCCTTCCATAAACTTTGATGAAGCAATCCAAAAGATTGCTTCAAAACGTTATTTTCCAATTTTAGCGCATCCCGAACGCTACGTTTACCTTCATAACAACTTTGCCAAATATGAGCGTTACAAAAGGCAAGGGGTATTGTTCCAAATGAATTTGCTATCCCTTGGGGAATTCTATGGAAAGGATGTACAAAAAACAGCATTTCAGCTTCTTAATCATGGACTTATAGATTTTGTTGGCTCTGACGTGCATAATCTTAGACAGCTTAACCATTTAAAAGAGCTTACCGTTACCAATAAGATATTAAAGTCCCTGCTTCCAGTAATAGAAAGAACAATTTATAATTTCTATTGATCTGATTGGCTTATAATCTCTCTTCCTTCCAATATTACATTAAAACCCATTTCACGGACTGCTATCTTTTGATTATTAAGGGGCGACTAAATCTTGTTCCTTCACTATCTATTATTACAAAGTACATTCCATTGGAAAGGTCGTTAAGATCCAATTCTTCCAAACTTTCATGCTGTTTTTCTATTCTTTTGTTCCAAACTATTTCCGAAGAAGTATTGAACACAAAAACATTAACACGTTGTCCCATATAGTTCTCTAAAGAAACGTAAACTATGCCTTTGGATGGGTTTGGGAAAATGGCAGTTTGCTGCTTCGCTGATGTCAGTTCTAAAAACGATTGATCTAAATTTTCTTCCGGGGCGGTAATTTTCAAAGACAATGCACCACTTACCACATTCAGATTTATCGTAGTCTGGCAACCATCTTCGGAGGTCAACAGATAGGCACCACTGTCCGAGGGCGTAAGGTTGCCCAGGTTGAAGTCGTCACCTACAACGGTACCATTTGGCAAGGTAACCGTTACCCCAACACCATTGGGAAGCATGCTGAATATTACCTCCGTGCCCTCATCAACACTTAGGTCGTTGCTGCCGCTCAGCCATACCCCGTCCAATCGGTATTCCGGGATTATACTGCCAGGGGGGCAGTTCGATGGGCCGTTCACCTGTATCGTCAAAGTCGTCTGGCAACCATCTTCCGAGGTCAACAGATAGGTACCGCCATCCGAGGCATCCACATTGCCCAGGTCATGGTTGTCCCCTACCGTGGAACCGTCGGGAAGGGTGATCGTTAGGCCAATATTATCGGGCAGCATGCTCAGTACCACCTGCTGGCCCTCATCCACTGTGATGGAATTGCTACCGCTCTGGGTGGCCCCGTCTATGGTATATTCCGGGATGACACTGCCGGGGGGGCAACTGGGGTCGCCGACCGTAAGGTTTATCGTAGTCTGGCAACCATCTTCGGAGGTCAACAGATAGGCACCACTGTCCGAGGGCGTAAGGTTGCCCAGGTTGAAGTCGTCACCTACTACGGTACCATTTGGCAAGGTAACCGTTACCCCAACATCGTTGGGAAGCATGCTGAACATTACCTCCGTGCCCTCGTCAACACTTAGGTCGTTGCTGCCGCTCAGCCATACCCCGTCCAATCGGTATTCCGGGATTATACTGCCAGGGGGACAGTTCGATGGGCCGTTCACCTGTATCGTCAAAGTCGTCTGGCATCCGTCCGCGGAGGTCAAAAGATAGGTACCGCCATCCGAGGCATCCACATTGCCAAGGCTATGGTTGTCCCCTACCGTGGAACCATCGGGAAGGGTGATCGTTAGGCCAATATTATCGGGCAACATGCTCAGTACCACCTGCTGGCCCTCATCCACTGTGATGGAATTGCTACCGCTCTGGGTGGCCCCGTCTATGGTATATTCCGGGATGACACTGCCGGGGGGGCAACTGGGGTCGCCGACCGTAAGGTTTATCGTAGTCTGGCAACCATCTTCGGAGGTCAACAGATAGGCACCACTGTCCGAGGCCGTAAGGTTGCCCAGGTTGAAGTCGTCACCTACAACGGTACCATTTGGCAAGGTAACCGTTACCCCAACACCATTGGGAAGCATGCTGAATATTACCTCCGTGCCCTCATCAACACTTAGGTCGTTGCTGCCGCTCAGCCATACCCCGTCCAATCGGTATTCCGGGATTATACTGTCAGGGGGGCAGTTCGATGGGCCGTTCACCTGTATCGTCAAAGTCGTCTGGCAACCATCTTCCGAGGTCAATAGATAGGTACCGCCATCCGAGGCATCCACATTGCCCAGGTCATGGTTGTCCCCTACCGTGGAACCGTCGGGAAGGGTGATCGTTAGGCCAATATTATCGGGCAACATGCTCAGTACCACCTGCTGGCCCTCATCCACTGTAATGGAATTGCTACCGCTCTGGGTGGCCCCGTCTATGGTATATTCCGGAATGACACTGCCGGGGGGGCAACTGGGGTCGCCGACCGTAAGGTTTATCGTAGTCTGGCAACCATCTTCGGAGGTCAACAGATAGGCACCACTGTCCGAGGCCGTAAGGTTGCCCAGGTTGAAGTCGTCACCTACAACGGTACCATTTGGCAAGGTAACCGTTACCCCAACATCGTTGGGAAGCATGCTGAACATTACCTCCGTGCCCTCGTCAACACTTAGGTCGTTGCTGCCGCTCAGCCATACCCCGTCCAATCGGTATTCCGGGATTATACTGCCAGGGGGACAGTTCGATGGGCCGTTCACCTGTATCGTCAAAGTCGTCTGGCAACCATCTTCCGAGGTCAACAGATAGGCACCGCCATCCGAGGCATCCACATTGCCAAGGTCATGGTTGTCCCCTACCGTGGAACCATCGGGAAGGGTGATCGTTAGGCCAATATTATCGGGCAACATGCTCAGTACCACCTGCTGGCCCTCGTCTACCGTGATGGAATTGCTACCGCTCTGGGTGGCCCCGTCTATGGTATATTCCGGAATGACACTGCCGGGGGGGCAATTGGGGTCGCCGACCGTAAGGTTTATTACAGATTGACAACCCTCTACCGAAGTTATTAAATACGTACCGCTATCAGAAGGGTCTACGCTACCAAGATCGTAATCATCTTCAACAACTCTTCCGTCTGGTAGGGTAATCATTATTACAAATTGAGTTCCCCCCACCTCGTTCGGAAGCGCGCTTAACATTACTTCTGTACCCACGTCAACGTTTACATCGTTGTTTCCGCTTAGCCATACCCCGTCCAATCGGTATTCTGGAATAATCTGAGTATCCCCAGGATCACAACTTGCTACTACATTTAAGTTTATTACGGCCGCACAGCCCGTTGGTGTGGTAAGCACATATTGTCCTATATCGTCGGCATCTATTAATCCGTCCCCGGAAATTACCGAAGTATCCAATTGATATCCTGTGGCCTGGGTAAAATCGCTCGCGGAACTAAGGGTGGGCCCGTCCGATTGTGGTGTGGTGGCAAAATATTCGCCCACGTAGTCCTTGGCGCGGATAAATACCTCGTCGCCCTCGGAGGCGTTTATGTTGCTTCCTTCGGTCCAGGGGCCCGTACCCACCTTGAACTCTACCACTATGGTACCGGGAGGACAGTTCGGTACTGTGGGTAATCCTGCACCCAGATCGAAGAACGCCTTGATCTCCGCTGCCGTAAGTACTTTGTTATATACCTTTACCTCGTCGATGCGCCCATCCAACTCGTCCGTTACACCGCTGCCGTTGTATCCCGGATCCGGGTCCGTGCGGCGCTCATAAAAACCCGAAACACCGTAGTCCGAAAAATTGGGTTCCGATGGGTTCAGCACAAGTTCCCCGGTAACCGCCTTGCTGCAAATTTCCAGTCCGTTGGCATAGAGGCGGGCCGTGGCACCGTCATAGGTGGCCGCTATATGTACCCATTGGCCAGGGGGTGTATAACCGGCATAACAGCTTCCGGTTCTTCCATTGCTGGTGTCGAATTCAAATTTATAAAGGCTATTGTGGAACCCGAAGAATACCGCCGGGTAGTCATGGGCGAACACCGAGGCGTTCTTCTCTATATCGTCCCTGCTGACCCAGGCCATTACCGTTATGAAACGGTCTATCGAGGACATGGAGCTTGAGGTCGGGATCTCCAAAATGGTGTTGCTCTGAAATTCGATGCCATCGGTCTCCAGGGCACCACCGAAAAGTCCCGTGCCCCAATTGTCCGTACTGGCAACCTTGGTGGCGCCAGCATTGTCCACATCGTAGAACGTGCCGTCGTTGCCGTACTGGGAATCGTCAGTGGCAACGGAACCCGAGCCGTCGTCGAACTTGAGGTCAAGTACCAAACTGGGGTCCCCGCCCAAGGGAACGGCACTGCCGATCCGTATCGTCTCCGCAACAGAGGGGACACCGCTTCCGTCCAATGCAAAGAGCATATAGTAGCCCGGGGGCAATAAATTCCTCCCGGGGATATCCACCGTATAGGTGCCGTTGCCCGAAAAGGTCACCGGGATCCTCCGCTGTTCGTTGTTCGTACTATGGGTCGCCGCCGAAAAACGGATCAGGGAAAACTCCTGGATACCGCTATCACCGGTTACATTTATCGTTGTGTTATAATCCGCCGTGGATGGGGCGCTGATCGAAGGACGTGTCGCCAAACTGCCGTCGCCGTTGAAAAGATAGGGAGGACTGTATATCTCCGCATCGAAGTGGTTCACGCAGCCAGGGGTATTGTCGCAAAGACCGCCACCGCCTACGAAAACCTTGCCGTTGGTCATCAGTATCGCAACGCTATGGTAGGTACGGGGGGTAACCATACCGGCTACCGTGCGCCAAGAATTCGTCGAAGGGTTATAGA
>NZ_JBHEBG010000001.1:1897991-1901656 GCF_046557915.1 Spongiimicrobium sp. 3-5 | reverse complement strand
CCGCAATGGCAGGACGCCGCAGCACTGGGGACCAACCTGGGCGCCGATGTAACATCCACCGACGGATCGATTACCGGCGTGGCCAACGATGCCGCACTGGCCGCCATGGACCTACAGGTCAACGTGGACGGAAACACACTGGAAGTGGATCCCGCCAACGGCGTACAGATAGCCGACGACGGTGTCACCACAACACAGATAGGAACGGCAGGAATAGCAGATGCCAACAGGGTATTGGGAACGGATGCCGCGGGCGACCCGCAATGGCAGATTCCCGATGTAATGGCCATGGGTAAGGTAAATGCACTTGCAACACCTCTTGGCACTAGAACCAATGGGGCAACCGCTGTATTGAACAGCCCGGGCAATTATACCGTTACCTTAAATCCTGTCAATGCCACAGCCGATTATGTAATACAATTGACGTTACTAAACGCTGGACCGGGATTTTCCATAGAGGTAGATAATCAACTAACCACAGGGTTCGATGTTTTAATTTACAACGATGCCAATGTGCCAACAAATGCCTCTTGGTACTTTACCGTTACCGATTTTTAAATTTGAAATACTTAAACCACATAGCGTTACTTTTTTTAATTGGCAACATTGGCTATGCCCAAACCGCACTATATAATTCTGGAAACATAAGAATCCATCAAAATGGACAATTAGGTTTCCACACAGATCTGATCAATGATGCTTCTTTTGATCAAAACCTGGGGTTGGCCGGATTCTATGGCAATACTCTCGTAAGCGTATCTGGAGCATTTATGCCCGTTTTTTACGATACTGAAATTGCCAATGACGCTGGGGTGTTTTTAAATACGGGAATAACCGTAACCAACAACACCAATTTCGTTATTGGCGATGTCATTTCCCCTAAAAACCAATTGGACGTATATTTTAATTTTTTTAGGGATGCCTTCTATATAGGCGAAACCAACGGTTCTAAAGTTGATGGTTTTGCGGCTATTACCAACAAACAAGTATTTTCTTTTCCCGTTGGGGATTCAGAACAGTTACGCCCATTGATCCTAAATTCCCAAGCTGAAAATCAATTTGCGAAGTGCGCCTATTTTTTTGAAGACGCCAACAACCCGATATCACTGCCAAATGGTTTTGATACTACAAGAAAAATTAGGGACATTGGTGAGATAAGTACGCTGGAGTTCTGGAAATTGGAAGGCAGCATTCCCTCTACCATTACCATCAATTGGAATGCACGGAGTAACATGGCGGCGTTTACCCCCGATGTACAAAATATCACTATTGTTGGATATAGCAAATCGGCCAATCGATGGCTGAGCCTGGGCAACACTGCTATCGGCGGAGATATCACCCAGGGTTTTGTAAGTTCCGAAACTTTTGTGCCGGACGACTATGAAATAATAACTTTTGGCACCTTGGCCGTGCCCCAAGAAATTCTACTTCTCGAAAACTATTTATTGACCCCTAATGGTGATGGTAAAAACGATTTTCTGGTAATCCCCGAAATGATAGAACTATCACCGAACAACAGTATCCGTATTTATGATCGTAACGGGCTGCTCGTATTTGAAATGACAAACTATACCGATGAGTTCAATGGCATCTCCAATATTGATAATAGGGTTATTAAAAGAGATATCGGACTGCCTCAAGGCATGTATTTCTACCTCGTTTCGCTGGATGATTTAGCACTGAATTTTCAAGGATTCCTTTATTTGGCGCGTTAGTTAGTGACTTATATGTAACCTAGATTACTAAGGGTTTTGCATCCTCATGCCAAACGCTGACCATTGCATTACACGGTTTTACATACTTTTCTTACATTCTGGCAACAAATATTACCCTGTCCCTCTTGCTTTTATTAGTTTTCCCAATGTAATATAGTGTTTCAACAAAAACCCAGAGTGGGGTCGGTGTACGGTGCGGTTTTTTGGATGTGAGTGTTTTACCTTTCGTTTCACAACAAACGAAGGGCAATTCACAACATTTTATAAAGTCGGCCCCCATCATCATTTATCTTTGGGTTCAATATTAATCGATCCTCAAATCGAACCAAAATGGACTTTAAAAAATTAGTGCTACTGGCACTTCTCTTTATAGGCATCAACCAACTTACCGCTCAGGTAAAAATAGGAGAAAACCCCAATAGTATAAATGCGGCCTCATTGGTAGAATTGGAAAGTACTTCCAAGACCTTAGTACTAACTAGGGTATCCAATCTGCAAATGCAAAATATTTCACCATTGCGCGGTGCCATGGTATATAATACAGACATGTCCTGTGTCTTTTATTTCAACGGAGTTACGTGGAACAATTTATGCGACGGCTCTGTATCTGGTAGTTCTGGTACTTTTTCATTTGTAGATAATCGCGATGGTTGTTTTACAATAAATTATAGCGACGGTTCATCTTTTACTTCTCCTGATTTAACAGGACCTGAAGGGCCACAGGGACCTCAAGGTGACCCGGGAGCAACGGGCGCAACAGGACCCGAAGGGCCACAGGGACCTCAAGGTGACCCGGGAGCAACGGGTGCAACAGGACCAGAAGGACCGCAGGGACCTCAGGGTGACCCGGGAGCAACAGGTGCAACAGGACCCGAGGGACCACAGGGACCACAGGGACCACAAGGTGACCCGGGAGCAACGGGCGCAACAGGACCAGAGGGACCGCAGGGGCCAATAGGACCCGAAGGACCACAGGGAGTTAAAGGTGACCCGGGAGCTACAGGCGCAACAGGTGCAACAGGACCCGAAGGGCCACAGGGACCTCAAGGTGACCCGGGAGCTACAGGTGCAACAGGACCCGAAGGACCGCAGGGACCTCAAGGTGACCCGGGAGCAACGGGCGCAACAGGACCAGAAGGACCACAGGGTGACCCAGGAGCTACAGGCGCAACAGGACCAGAAGGACCACAGGGTGACCCGGGAGCAACGGGCGCAACAGGACCCGAGGGACCACAGGGAGTTAAAGGTGACCCGGGAGCTACAGGTGCAACAGGACCGGAAGGACCGCAGGGTGACCCGGGAGCAACGGGTGCAACAGGACCCGAAGGACCGCAGGGACCTCAAGGTGACCCGGGAGCTACAGGTGCAACAGGACCAGAGGGACCGCAGGGACCTCAAGGTGACCCGGGAGCTACAGGCGCAACAGGACCAGAAGGACCGCAGGGACCACAAGGTGACCCGGGAGCTACAGGCGCAACGGGTGCAACAGGACCGGAAGGGCCACAGGGACCACAAGGTGACCCGGGAGCTACAGGTGCAACAGGACCAGAAGGACCGCAGGGACCTCAAGGTGACCCGGGAGCTACAGGTGCAACAGGACCCGAAGGGCCGCAAGGACCTCAGGGTGACCCGGGAGCAACGGGTGCAACAGGACCAGAAGGACCGCAGGGACCTCAAGGTGACCCGGGAGCAACAGGTGCAACAGGACCCGAAGGGCCACAGGGACCACAAGGTGACCCGGGAGCAACGGGCGCAACAGGACCCGAGGGACCGCAGGGACCACAGGGTGACCCGGGAGCAACGGGCGCAACAGGACCGGAAGGACCCCAGGGTGACCCGGGAGCTACAGGCGCAACAGGTGCAACAGGACCCGAAGGGCCACAGGGACCTCAAGGTGACCCGGGAGCTACAGGTGCAACAGGACCCGAAGGACCGCAGGGACCTCAAGGA
>NZ_JBHEBG010000001.1:1809750-1897896 GCF_046557915.1 Spongiimicrobium sp. 3-5 | reverse complement strand
GCAGGGACCACAAGGTGACCCGGGAGCAACGGGCGCAACAGGACCAGAGGGACCGCAGGGGCCAATAGGACCCGAAGGGCCACAGGGAGTTAAAGGTGATCAGGGTGATCCTGCTACCAATATTACAACCAACCTGACCCAAGATACCGGAAGCGGACAAATTACATATACCAACGAGGAAACCACTCCACAAACAGCAAATGTGGTAGGTGCGGAAGCTAACAACAGTATTTCCTCAGGTGCTAATGGAGGAGCCTTTTATGAAAGTCCAATCAAAGCCTTTGGAAAAATAGCTTCTAATGGAAGTGTAACCAGGGCAACCACGGGTATTACGGTAACAAAACTTTCTGGAAACGGACGTTATAGAGTCAATCTTCCTGCCGGTTTGGTATCAGACGCCAACTACATCATTCAACTTACACAGCCAGGACGCGGTGGTGCCGGCAATGATGATCCTGGTATATCATACAACAGTCAAACTTCCTCTAGCTTTGAAGTAATCATAGGAGACAATGATAATGGAGGAACAAACAGGAGTAGATTCAACTCAGAATTCATGTTCATCATATTAGACCTTTAAAAACCATGAAGCAATATCTCATCATAATCGTACTAATTTCCGGGTGCAACCTTTTGTCTGCCCAGATAGATGGTAGTTTGCTTATGGGGCTTACCAATGCTACTACCACGGAAATGAATACCGTTTCAGGTCCAATAGAAGGGTCTTTGCTATATAATTCTACGGTAAAAAACGTATATCAATACAATGGTAGCACTTGGGAGCAATTAGGGGGTTCTTCAAGTGGTTGGGGTACAACGGGCAACGCCGGAACCTCTTCTTCAACCGATTTTATCGGAACAACCGATGCACAAGATCTGGTATTTAGGGCCAATAACACGGAGAAACTGCGAATCGTACAAGATAGGAATCAACTATTAATAAATCAGGCAACCGTATTTAATTCCCACCCCTTAGTAATTAGGGCCAATGGAATAGATGTACTGGCATTTCAAGACAATACCGGCACCTCTAGGTGGCATTGGAACCTATTGGGCAATGGTCTTAATTTTGTAGAATCCAATGTGGCCGACTACCGTTTGTTTTTGGAAAATGGCGGACAGGTTGGTATCAATACCTCTACTCCTACCGAAAGATTGGATGTAAATGGTACGGCACGGATTAGGACGCTTAACGCAGCAGCAAACACGGATAATCTACTCACCGCTGATGCAACAGGTGTCTTACACACATCAAAAATAAATTATGGCGGTCGTTGGAGCAACACCAATACCACCACAGATTTAAACTCAAATAACACGCAAGCTCCAATCTTTGGGGCGGAAGACTATAAAGATGACGGTAATAACCTTTACCAAGTAAGTGGCAATACCTTAATCATAAGGGAAGCTGGCAGGTACGACATTAGGGCTAACCTTTCATTGGTAGGCGTCAATGAGAGCGGAAACACCAAACAACGTACCAACGTTAATGCACGCATAGCCGTTAATGGCGTGGCCGTAGGGGCCATTGGAGCTTCGGGTTATAT
The DNA here is from genome assembly GCF_046557915.1 of Spongiimicrobium sp. 3-5. Classification (NCBI taxonomy): domain Bacteria; kingdom Pseudomonadati; phylum Bacteroidota; class Flavobacteriia; order Flavobacteriales; family Flavobacteriaceae; genus Spongiimicrobium; species Spongiimicrobium sp. 3-5. The sequence goes on along the minus strand of NZ_JBHEBG010000001.1, from coordinate 1,896,349 downwards.
CAGGTATGGTAGTAACCATGATCATTCCAGTGTACATGTGAGTGAAATTTTAGAGTTAAACGCCAATGACGTTATCAGTATTCTAACCTATAGGGAGGCCAATAGTGGCAGGGTTCGTTTCAGCGGCTCCAATGAATCTAGTTTCATGATCAACAAGCTAAGGTAGTATGAAGAAGCTCGTAATTTTTATATTGGCCCTTAGTTTTACGGCAAGCATGTTGTCCCAGGATGCCGTGCATAACTATGGCACCATTCAGTTTCATGACGATACGCAAGTGGGCTTCCATATTGATTTGATCAATGACGGAACCTTTGATCAAAACCTGGGGTTGGTAGGGTTTTATAGTGCCGATGCGCCGTTAACCGTTTCCGGAGCTTTCTCACCAGTATTTCTTGACGCCGAAATAGCAGTAGAAAACGGGCTTTTTCTAGAGGTCTCCATGGGAATATCCAATAACACCAATTTTATATCCGGTAATATTGGCACCTCCAAAACACAATCCGATGCTTATCTTAATTTTTTGGATGAATCTTTTTATGTAGGTGAAAATCAAATAAGTAAAGTAGATGGATATGCCGGCATAAGCAATAAAGAGAGTTTTACTTTTCCGATAGGTACGACAGACAGACTAAGACCTTTAAGCATACAATCTTCTGCGGTGAACGCTTTGGCCAAATGTGCCTACTATGATGAAGATCCGGATACTACGGATTATTTCGGTGGACAGTTTTCGACCGACGCCAAAGATTCTGAACTCTTAAGTGTAAGTAGGGAGGAATTTTGGAGATTGGAAGGCGACATGCCATCCACAGTAACCCTCACCTGGGATATGCAAAGCAATATAAACGATTTGGCAGAACTTATAAGCGACCTAAAAGTGGTAGGTTGGAGCAAAACAACAAATCAGTGGGTTAACCTTGGCAGTACTAACGTAGAAGGCGGACTTACCAATGGTGCCGTTACCTCCGATCTTTTTGTGCCGAACGATTACGAAATACTAACTATAGGCGGAAACGATGAAGTCTTGGAAACACTAAATACAATTGAACTGGACAACTATTTTCTAACTCCCAACGGTGATGGCAATAATGACTATTTGGTGATCGATGGCATAGAAAAATCACCCAGTAATAATCTGCAGATTTTTGACCGTTATGGTATTATGGTCTATTCCAAAGTAAATTATACGGACGAGTTTGATGGCAGATCTAACCGCAACGGAGTTATCAAAAAAGGTAAAGCCCTGGCATCGGGTATATATTTTTATATCATTACCCTGAACGATTTAAAGATTAAACATCAGGGGTATATGTATATCTCCGAATAAAACCGGTCTTTCCCTTTTCAAACTACAATTTATCGCTTCCCTTTCCCACAGATCGGTTGGGCTACCAAAGGCCTATCCTTATGACTATCTCCACATGAACTTGTGGATTTGAAAAAATACTTCTTAACTTTGAAGGGCAGGGATTTTCTTAATTTCTGTGTTTAGCAAAATATTTGATTTGCCATCAGAAAACATTTTGCATTTGGCAAAACATAAACGAAACATATGAATCGAAGATCTTTTGTAAAAAGAAGTAGCATTTCCGGACTGGCATTAACCTTAGCTCCTAGCATATTGCTCTCCCAAAAAACTGAATTCTCTGTTCTTGAATTGATGGGAAAAGAAGAGATATCCTTACATGGAAAAGATATAAACCTCCGGAAGGAAGCACACGATGCTTTTGTAGCTATGAAAAAAGCGGCGTACAGCGATGGTATCGATTTAAAAATTATATCGAGTTATAGAAATTTTTATAGGCAAGAGGCCATTTGGGAAAGAAAATACCTAAAATTTACTGAAGAAGATGGTATGGTCCCTATCGATGCCATTGATAAAATTATAGAATATTCCACCATACCGGGTACAAGTCGTCACCATTGGGGAACGGACATCGATATTGTGGATGGGTACCGCAAGGTAGATGGCGATGTTCTGGTTCCGGAAAAATTTGCGGAAGGCCAACCTTATGCGGACTTCAAAAAATGGATGGATGAAAACTCCAAAAAATTCGATTTCTATTTGGTCTACACCGATGAAAGAAAAAGAAGGGGCTTTAAGTACGAACCATGGCACTATAGCTACGCTCCGTTATCTATCCCCATGTTAGCGGCCTTCAGAAAAAAGAACATCCTTCAATTATTACAGCAAGAAGAGTTCTACGGGAGTGAACATTTTACCTCAGGATTTGTAAAGACCTATATAGTAAATAACATTTTGGACATAAATCCAGAACTTTTATAATGCTTTTCGTATCTTGAAATGACATCATTCATTAGTATATCGCATGCGAAGAGGTAGTTGGAAAATACGAATATTTATAGGTTTGGCCATAGTAGGTTTCGCTATGGTACAGCGCTGTAACAATAAGGAGGAAAATCCCTATACCGGAAGGGTGCAAAATATAAACATGACCTCCGAGGAAGAAATTGCCATTGGTCTGCAAAGTGCTCCGGAAATAGCACAACAGCACGGTGGCCTTTACCCCGATGAACGTATGCAATCGCTTGTGGATGCAGTAGGTAATAAACTAATCAACAATAGTATTGCCCGGGAAACTCCATATAAATATGATTTTCACTTACTGGCCGATGATCGTACCATTAACGCCTTTGCGCTACCCGGCGGTCAGGTATTTATAACCTACGCCCTATTTTCACAACTTAATGAAGCCCAGTTGGCTGGTGTTTTGGGGCACGAAATTGGCCATGTTATTGGTAGGCATTCCGCGGAGCGTATTGCCGAAAGTAATTTTTGGAGAACCATATCCATGGGGGCTTCGGTAGGTGCGGATGCAGGGGGCATTGTTGGCAGCATAGGTCAGAATACGCTTTTGAAGAATGGACGGGGCGATGAATTGGAAAGTGATGAATTGGGAGTGCTCTTCATGATCCAATCGGGTTATGAACCTATGGAAATGATTAAAGTAATGGAAATACTAAAGGCCGCTGCGGGGCCCAATAGAGCACCAGAATTTCAAAGTACCCATCCAGATCCCGAAAACCGCATCCAGAAGATAAAAGAGGCCATAGAAAGATACCGTGGACAGGGATAACTGTTAATTCGACGATTTTCTCTACGGTATGGTCATATTTTACTATCTTTGATTAAGTTTCCCAAAACTTTCAATTGCCTCAGATTTAACCCTTGTAGCTTTGATTTATAATTTTTTAAACGAGACTATATGGGAACGCTATTACATTTTAGAAATCTTTACTCCGAAGCATTTAGAAATTGCAAGCCGGAATTTGTAGTGGTTTTATTAAAAATCTACTCGGTTTTTTGCTTTGCTTTGCTTTTTATGGCATTATATGCATTTATGTACAGAGCCGTAACCGGATTCAATTTTTACTGATTGCTTAATTTGCTCTTTTACTTGAACACTATTTGAAGTGAATTAATTCAAAAATAAAGCCCCCTTGGAATTCCAAGGGGGCTTTTTAAATGATGATGAATAAACCCTTTTAGCTTTCCGTAGCAGCTTCTATAACTGCTAGGGCATCCACGGCATTCGACAGTTCTGCATATTTTTTTGCAGTATGTCCATCGTCACTTTTAGTCCTAAGATTAGCACCACTTTTTATTAGTAGCTCCAAAATTTCGGCTTTGTTGTAACGTGCTGCAAACATAGCAGGTGTCATTCCCAATGATTTTTTGTTTACATCCTCTCCCAAGGATATTAATTTCTGTACTGTCTCCAAATCTCCTTTTATAATAGCTTTGCAAAAGGAGTTGATTTCAAAACTTTCGACCATAATGGTAGCCGAAGTATTGTCATTTAGGTCGATTTTGTTTTCAGCGGAAACGCTGGTAACCACTAGCATAAAAGCCGCGGCAACTGTTAGGATTGTTTTTCTCATGATGAATTGTTTTAATTAATAGGTTTTGACTATACAATAATAGACTACCTTAATAGCTTTTTGTTTCACCATTAACAGATAAATAACTAAAGTTTAACAACCCTACCCCAAGTTTCGTTAAATAATTAACATCCCAAGGATATCCTGAACCAAATATTCAAAAAAGTCAAAAAGCTGTTTCAAATCATAGCATAATGCAGCAAATCGCACTATTTTTGAATCATCGGAAAAAAAGCATGAAATGAACAAAAAAGTGATCCTTATGATTTTGGATGGTTGGGGCAAATCCCCAGACCCTAAAGTCTCTGCTATAGCTAATGCAGAAACCCCATTTATAGATTCATTATATAAAAAATATCCTAGCGCAAACCTGTTAACAGACGGTATGAACGTTGGCCTACCCGAAGGACAAATGGGCAATAGTGAAGTTGGGCATATGAACTTGGGAGCTGGTAGAATTGTATATCAAGATCTTGCCAAAATAAACTTAGCCGTAAAGGAAAATACCCTAAAAGATGAACAGGTACTTAAAGATGCTTTTAATTACGCCAAAAGCAATGATAAGGCGGTGCACTTTGTTGGCTTGGTAAGTAATGGTGGGGTTCATAGCCATATCACCCATTTAAAAGGCCTTATCCAAGCCAGTGAGGCTTATAATTTAGATAAGGTTTTTATTCATGCCTTTACCGACGGAAGGGATGTTGATCCCAAAAGTGGCAAGGTATTTCTAGAAGACCTCAGTGAATTCTGTTCGGATAAGAAGGCCAGGTTGGCCACGGTAATCGGCAGATACTATGCCATGGACAGGGATAAAAGATGGGAACGTGTAAAACTGGCCTATGACCTGTTGGTACACAATACTGGCGATCTTTCCGGCAATATTTCCAATACAATGCAGCAAAGTTATAACGCCGGTGTTACGGACGAATTTATAAAACCGATTGTAATGACCGATAAGGAGGGCACTCCCCTAGCCAAAATTACCGAAGATGACGTGGTTATCTTCTTTAATTTTAGAACAGATAGAGGTAGAGAATTAACACAGGCTCTTAGCCAGGAGGATTTTCATGAACAAAACATGCATAAACTCAATTTATACTACGTAACCCTTACCAATTACGACGAATCCTTTGAAGGAGTTCATGTGGTATACAACAAAGATAATATTTCCGAGACCTTGGGCGAAGTGCTGGCAAAATCAAATAAAAAACAAATCCGTATAGCCGAAACGGAAAAGTATCCCCACGTTACCTTTTTCTTTAATGGAGGGAGGGAAATACCATTTGATGGAGAACAGCGCATATTATGTCCGTCCCCAAAAGTTGCTACCTACGATCTACAACCAGAAATGAGCGCTTACGACATTACCAATGCCATTGTTCCCGAACTACAAAAAGGCGATGTGGATTTTGTATGTCTTAACTTCGCAAATCCTGATATGGTAGGGCACACAGGAAATATGGCAGCGGCCATAAAGGCCTGTGAAACCGTTGATACTTGTGCCAATACGGTAATATCGGCCGCGTTGGAAAGTGGTTATTCTACCATAGTAATCGCAGACCATGGCAATTGCGATACTATGATAAACCCAGACGGTACGCCCAATACGGCCCATACCACCAACCCTGTACCCTTAATTCTGGTAGACACGGATGTAAAACAAATTAAAGACGGTGTACTCGGAGACATTGCCCCTACTATACTTGCGCTTATGGGAATTGCCAAACCAGATGCCATGACCCAAAATTCCCTGATTTAAAACCATTTATGAAAAAGTTAATTTTATTAGCGCTCCTTATAGCGGGCACTAACGGTATCTGTCAGAATAAAAAAGACATTTTGCTGGGGAACGCTACAGAAAGTGATTTGAAGGCAGAGCCGTTTTCCGCTTGGTATCAACCTAATTACGACAGTTATACCCTTAACGAAGAGTACCTAGAAACCTTGAAACCATTACTGAAAGATGTGACCATAAAAATATTTATGGGTACGTGGTGCAGTGATAGCAAAAAACAAGTTCCCCGCTTTTACAAAATACTTTCAAATTTGGATTATAACAAGGAAGTTGTTGACCTCGTTGCCATGTCTAGAAAAAAAACCACGCCACAAAACCTTGAAGATGGTCATAATATTATTAGGATTCCAACAGTTATTTTCTTTAAAAAGGGGGAAGAAATTAACCGTATTGTGGAATTTCCAATTGAAAATTTGGAGGCGGATATGACCAAAATACTCACAGGTAAACCCTATTTAAATGCCTACGCACAATAAGCCGATTTAATACTTTTTTTCCTTTCAAACATGCCTTTTACAACTTGTTTACCATATTTAAGGTATTGCCTTATCTTTGCACCCTATGATAGTTATTAAAACAGCTGAAGAAATAGCGTTAATGCGCGAAAGTGCACTGATTGTTTCTAAGACTTTAGGCATGTTGGCATCAGAGATAAAGCCTGGTGTAAACGCCCTTTACTTGGATAAATTGGCCGAGACTTTTATTAGGGATCATGGGGCCGAGCCAGGTTTCCTTGGGATGTACGATTTTCCAAATACCCTTAACATGAGTCCTAACGCACAGGTTGTTCATGGTATTCCTAACAGTGAACCGCTCCAAGACGGAGACATTATCTCTGTGGATTGTGGTGCATTAAAAAACGGATTTTATGGAGATCATGCCTATACCTTTGAAGTTGGAGAAGTGGCCGAAGAGACCAAAAAGCTATTAAGCGTTACCAAAGAATCCCTGTACATAGGGATACGCGAGTTTAAATTAGGTAACCGGGTAGGTGATGTAGGGTACGCTATCCAAAAATATTGTGAGGATCATGGATACGGCGTGGTTAGGGAACTCGTTGGCCACGGACTTGGCAAAAAACTGCACGAAAGTCCAGAAATGCCCAATTATGGAAAACGAGGAAGGGGAAAACGTTTTGTTAACGGTATGGTGGTGGCCATTGAACCTATGATAAATATGGGTACTAAACGCATTAAACAGCTGAAGGATGGATGGACCATCTTAACAGCTGACAACAAGCCCAGCGCCCATTTTGAACACGATGTGGCTTTGATAGATGGTAAACCCGAACTCCTATCCACATTTCAGTATATCTACGACGCGCTCGGAATCGTTACCAACGAAGAGGAAGAGTTTAGACAGAAGAAGCTCATTTTATAGCCTTGGCATTGCATGAAAAAATTGTTCAAATATTTGCTCAATGCAATTCCCAGACCAGTGCTTATAAAGCTAAGTTACCTTGCAAGACCATTGCTGGCGCTTTCGTTAAGGGGAAAAACATATGAAGACCCTATAGACGGAAAAAAGTTTAGGATGTTCCTTCCGTATGGTTATGAAGCACCTCGAGAAAATGTGTTGTCGCCTTCTACCCTATCCTTGGAAAGACATAGATTGCTTTGGTTGTATTTGAAAAATGAGACCGATTTTTTCAACGCCTACCATGCCGTGCTGCATTTTGCGCCCGAACAGGCTTTTTACAAACGTTTCAGGGCATTATCGCACCTAGATAAATATGTTACCACAGATCTTAATTCACCTTTGGCAGATATTAAGGCCGATATTTGTGATCTTCCCTTCGATGACAATTCCTTCGACGTAATCTTATGCAACCATGTATTAGAGCACATCCCAGATGATACAAAAGCCATGCAAGAACTGTATCGTGTGCTAAAACCGGGAGGTTGGGGAATTTTCCAAATTCCTCAAGACCTTAGTAGGGATACCACTTTTGAGGACAATACGATTACGGATAAAAAAGAACGTGCCAAGATTTTTGGACAGTACGATCATGTGCGCATATACGGCAAGGATTACTTTAACAAATTGAGGTCGGTGGGTTTTACAGTAAAGGAAATAGATTATACGGCAAATCTTTCGGAAAGCGATATTGAAAAATACCGTTTGGCCACGGGCGAAATTATTCCTTTGGTGGAAAAGTGATCTTTGTATATTATATTCCAATTACCCATAGTTTAGCGCAACATTTCCAATTGGACCCTAAGTTCATCCGCATTGACATTTTTTGCTATTATCTCTCCGGTCCTGTTTAAGAGAAAATTGGAAGGAAGGGAAGATAACAAGTAAAGGTTATAGATAGCATAATCTACGTCATGGATTTGGTTCCAAGGTAGTCCATCTTTTTTAATGGCTTCCTGTAAGTGATCTATATCGCTGTCAATGCTAACTCCAATAATATCAAACTCCATGTCTTTATAGGTTTCATGTAAGAGCGCCAATTTAGGATTTTCAACCCTGCAAGGTCTGCACCATGATGCCCAAAAATCAATCAATATATAAGAACCCTGAAAATTTGCCAGATCAACACTAGAACCTTCTAAGTTCGTTGCCTTAAAATATGGGGCTTTTTGCCCTATGGCGACCAAAGCTGCCTTGTCAATTCTTATACGCAAGGATTTACTCATTCCACTGTTAGGGTACGCTTTTTCCAACTCCTCTGACATTTCCTTTAAAAAAATATGGTTTTTGGCCAGGTCAAAATAGGGCAATGCATCATATGCTAGTGCGGAAGGCCCCATCTCTCTTACAGCATTTTCCATAGCGGTTATAAATTCTGCCAAAACCTCATCCTTTTTCTTTTCTAGTTTTGCAATGGTTTCCATGTCATTTTCTTTCAAGGCCTTATCATATTCGCCCATCATGCCCGCAAAGAACCGTTCGTTGAGCTTTTCTATTTGAAGTTTAAAATTCGATTTCGCAGCTACCTCCGATACTATTGCCATTTCTTCATCCAATATCAAGTTAATCTGCCCACTTCGCTCTACAGCAATTCTCATTTCCTTACCAGTATTCAATTTCAACGAATAGATTACAGGCTCTGTAAATGAATCCACTATGCTATAAATCTTGTTTTGGGAAAGATTTGAAAGAGATTTAAATTCAATCATCTTTTCGGACTCAAAATTGTACTTGGAAAGTACTACTTCTTTAATATTTTCGGAACCGACCTCTATTTTAAAAACAGTTTCAGAAGTTTTCGATGGATTGCATCCATATATAAACAGACACAGACCTATTAAAATTTTAATTGTTTTCATAAATTGGAATTTTTTTATATTTCCTGTCAAAAGTAGCTTGACGGTGAATACCGGTCGTCCGAAAACGCGAATCCGAACCCAATTTTAAAAAACAATGATTTTATCCTTTGATAAATTCTTACCCTATTTATTTCTGGATTTGAATTCGGACGGGGTAATTCCGGTTTTTTTCTTGAAAGTTGTATTGAAGGAAGATTTTGAATTAAACCCAACTTCATATAGCACCTCCAATATGGTCTCGTTGGGATCCGTAGGATTCATCAATCTTTCTTTTGCGGCATTTATTCTATAGGTATTGATGAAATCCACAAAATTCTGATCATAATGATCATTTATCAATTCGGAAAGTGTTCTTTTAGGAACATTAAGTTCTCTGGCAAGTACTGCTATTGTTAAGTTTAAATTTTTAAAGGACTCTGAAGTAGAAAGATGTTTCTCTAAGCTTTCAATTAGCAGCTGATTTTCTTTTAAGGAAGTATCAAATCGCTTTCGAGATACCAATGAGGCAGTTAAGGCCAAATCTTCTTGGCTAAAGCCTCGGGATTCTCCAGATATGGTGAACCCGTTAAAATACAATAGGTTAATGGCTGCCAATATCAATAGATAAACAATATTTTCGAGATGAGCGGTACCAAAATTCAGGAAAAATGCCATAGCCTGGAGAATGTCCACCAAAAAAATCAAAGAGAACACAACAAAGACACCCTGCAGCCATCCAACGTTTAGCCATTCCAATCTTGAATAATTATCCTTTACTACCTTTTTATATCTTCTTACCTCTAAAAAACAGAGGAGAATATATGTAAGGATATGTACAGTATAGCCAATTGTGGTTTCGGGGTTGCAAATACCTTTGTTTATTGTAAAGACTATAAGGCAAACTAATGCAAAGGGGATAAAATGTGTAAGATGCATTAACTTAAATCCAAAATGTTTTCGGGTGATGGATCTGTTATAAAAAAAAAGCAACGGCCCATAGAGAAAACCATACGCACAATTGAAGCTTAGAAAAAAAGCACTTCCAATACCTCTATTCATCAAAAAAAACCCAAGAATTTGTAAAGAAAGCGTACCAATAATTGTTGCCAACAAAAAATCGCTCTTAAGTTTTTTCTTATTGGCAATTAGGATGTATAATGTCAGCAATACTCCTTGGAATATTATGATGATATGGATTACATTGGTAAAAGAAAACATTAAACAAGTTTAATTAACAAGGAGGTCGCGGAATCCGTTGGTCATAAACTCATGGGTATTATCGTTCCCATCCAGATAGATGATGTAGGCTTCCAGTTCTTTATTTTTTTCTAAAAGTTTCTTGGAAGTACTAAGATTCATCGCCATAAAGGCCGTAGCATAGGCGTCTGAGGTGGCACATGTCTTTGAAATTACGGTAGCCGCAAGAACCTTGGAGTTTTTTGTGTACCCCGTTTTTGGGTCTATGGTATGCACGTATTTTTTTCCGGTTAAACTATCTATCCTAAACTTGCGATAGTTACCCGAAGATGCCAGTGCCCTATCCTTTAGATTTAGAAGAACCTTTAACTTCCTGTCTTCTGTGGCCTGCGGATCATCTACCCCAACGACCCATTTTTTTCCTTTAATACGGTTTTCTCCCTTTGCCACTATTTCGCCACCCACTTCCACCAAATAGTTATCTATACCTTTGGCACTTAGCATAGCAGCCAAACGATCAATGGCATAACCTTTGGCTATGGCATTGAAATCAAAATAAATATTTGGGTCTAATTTTTTGATAGTACCTTCTTCGGTGATGGCTACTTTGTTAAATCCCACATACTTTAAAAGGCTATCTACCTTGGTACTGTCTAACCTTATCTGTTTTCCCGGGCCAAACCCCCATGCATTTACCAAAGTACCCACGGTGGGGTCAAAATAGCCGTCGGTGCTTTCATAGACCTGTTTGGAAAGTAGAAAAACCTCTCTAAACATATGGTCAATAACCACGGTAGAATCTCCTGTATTTATTTTACTGATGTCGGAATTAGGGATATACGTGGATAATGATTGGTTGATTACATTGAACACAGAATCTATTTCATGTTCAAAACTTCGGCTTTCCGGGGATAAGTATGTTATACTGTATGAGGTGCCCAGTGCCCCGCCTCTAACGTTATTATTTACAAATTGTGGAGCTTCGTCCCTGCACGAAACAAGGAACAGAAGAACCGTTATTATGCCAAGCGTTCTCATTCCTTAGATTTCAATAAGTCCATCATAATCCAAAATATAGTCCTCGTTAAGATAAACGGGTAATTCGTGATTGGCAGCATTGGCCAAACCAACGCCCGCGTAATAGGTTTTGGCTTCAAATTTAATAGCATGTTCTTTTACCTTTTCCATCAATTTTATATCGTAATCCTTGGGATCCGCAGGATAGGTAACATTCCGAACAACAATAAAATGAAGTATCTTTTCCTTAAGACAAACAAACTGTGGGTTTTTCTTTAGGGTACTGTTTACACCCATAAATTCGTACCCATCTTCTTCCAATTGTCGGCCTACGATATTCATCGCCAGGTTATGCAGCTCTTGCTCGGATAGTGCTTTCATATAGGGTTCTTACAAAAAAACCGATACTATTACGATATCGGTTTTTAAATACTTTTCTTTTAGAGGTTTATCCACCAAAATCGTCAAATCTGATGCTTTCATCCGGGATACCAAAATCCTCTCCCATTTTCTGCACCGCCTTATTCATAAGTGGAGGTCCGCAAAAATAGAGTTCAATATCTTCTGGGGATTCATGATGGTTTAGGTAATTATCGATTACACAATTATGAATAAACCCAACAAATCCGTCCCCTGGTGAATCCAGGCTTTCCTTAACCTTCCAATTGTCCTCTTCCATGGGTTCCGAAAGTGCCAAATAGAATTTAAAATTAGGAAACTCCTTTTCCAATTGGTAGAAGTGATCTAGATAAAATAGCTCTCTTTTGGATCGGCCACCGTACCAATATGTAACTTTACGATTGGTTTTTAGGGTTTTGAAGAGGTGATACAAATGCGAACGCATAGGAGCCATTCCGGCACCACCACCCACGTAGAGCATTTCAGATTCCGATTCGTTAATAAAGAATTCGCCATAAGGGCCCGAAATAACCACCTTATCACCCGGTTTTTGTGCAAAAATATAGGATGATGCCACACCTGGGTTTACATCCATCCATCCGTTTTTGGAACGGTCCCAAGGCGGAGTAGCGATACGTACGTTAAGCATTATTTCCCTACCCTCAGCAGGAAAAGAGGCCATGGAATACGCCCGTTCCACGGTTTCATTATTTTTCATGGTTAGGGGCCAAAGATTAAACTTGTCCCATTCTGTCTGAAATTTATCAGGAGCCTCATGCTCTTCCGGATGCGCCGTAATATCTATATCCGCATACTTTATCTCGCAAGGAGGGATTTCTATTTGGATATATCCTCCTGCCTTATAGTTCATATCTTCGGGAATCTCAACAACAAATTCCTTGATAAAAGAGGCCACATTATAATTTCTGACAACAACCCCGTCCCATTTCTTAATTCCGAATACCTCTTCGGGTATCGTAATCTCCATGTCTTGTTTTACCTTCACTTGGCAAGCCAGTCGTGCTCCATGGTTTAGTTCCTTTTTTGAGAAATGTGGTGTTTCCGTCGGAAGGGCTTCGCCACCACCAGAAAGCACATGGCATTCGCACTGAATACACGTACCACCGCCACCACAGGCAGAAGGAAGAAACACTTTTTGATTTCCCAAAGTGGATAGTAAAGAACTCCCAGAGGCAACCTCAATCTTTTTCTCACCATTAATGGTAATGACCACTGGTCCTGAAGGAGATAATTTCTCCTTGGTGAACAGCAATAACGCAACCAAAAGCAGTAGCAGAATCATGAAGGCCACTACGGTTATAAGAATCGTTCCACCTGTACTTGCAGCTAAAAACATAGTTATTCTTTTATAATATTGTTATAGGAAACGGTCTTTTCATCGATTTCCTTTTTAATTTCTTTTTCCTTCTTCTCAATCTTCTGGGCGGTGGTCTGCTCTACTACCTCTGGAGCTTCATCTCCGCCTGTTAGCATACCTCCAAAACTTTGAAAACCGATACCCATTAAACCCGTAATGATAAAAGTTATGCCCAATCCCCTTAGAGGCGCGGGAACATTGGAATATCTAATTTTTTCTCTAATTGCGGCTATGGCCAAAATTGCCAAAAACCAACCTATACCTGAACTTACGCCGTAATTAAAAGCCAATCCCAAAGTTTGGATATCCCTGGCTTGCATAAACAACGAACCTCCCAAAATTGCACAGTTTACAGCAATCAGGGGTAAAAATATTCCAAGGGAATTATAAAGTGCCGGTGAAAATTTCTCCACAACAATCTCTACCAATTGCACCATGGTAGCAATAGTTGCAATAAAAAGTATAAACGATAAGAAGCTAAGGTTGTAATCTGCATATTCCGGTCCCAACCATGCTAAGGCTCCATCTCTTAGCAAATACTGATCTAACAGCCAGTTTAAAGGAACGGTAACCGCCAATACAAAAATTACTGCCGCACCTAAACCAACAGCGGTGGCCACCTTCTTGGAAACCGCCAAATAGGAACACATTCCCAAGAAAACGGAGAAAACCATATTATCTATAAATATGGATTTAAAGAAAAGTTCTATATGTTCTAACATAATTTTTTATTTCTAATTAGTTTTCTTCTATAAGTGCCCTATTCCTAGAACGTTGTACCCAAATGATAACACCTACAACGATCAATGCCGCTGGAGGAATAATCATAAATCCATTGTTTTCGTAACCTGTAGCGTACAACCCTGTTTTTTCTATAGGATCTCCCAATACTTTAAAGCCCATTAGGGTACCAGACCCCAATAGTTCCCTAAAAAAGCCCACAATGATCAATATTACCCCATAACCCAAGGCATTTCCAATACCGTCCAAGAAAGATTTCCATGGTCCGTTGCCCAGCGCAAAAGCTTCAAAACGACCCATAATAATACAGTTGGTTATTATGAGGCCTACAAATACGGCCAGTGTTTTGCTCAATTCATAGGCAAAGGCTTTTAATACCTGATCTACAATAATTACCAAGGTAGCTACCACCACCAACTGCACTATAATCCTAATCTTGGAAGGAATTATGTTTCGCATCAAGGAGATAACCACGTTACCGACCCCAAGTACAAAAATCACCGAGATTGCCATTACTATGGAAGCCTTTAATTCTGCGGTAATCGCTAAAGCCGAACAGATACCAAGTACTTGTATGGTTATTGGATTGTTATCCGCTAAAGGGTCTAATATTAGATTTGCATCTTTTTTTGAAAGTAATGCCATTTTTTAGCTTTTAGATTTTATATTTTCCAAATAAGGACGGTACAATTGTAAACTTTTCTTGATCATTGCGGAAAGCCCGTCCCCTGTAATGGTAGCACCCGCCAATGCGTCTACCTCATTATCGTCTTTGATCTTATTTAGGGGGTCGTTATTTCCTTTGCTTACGGCAATACCGGATAATCGGTCGCCTTTAAGGATAGACTCGCCTGCAAAATCATCCATAAAATAACGTTGTTTTATATTGGCGCCAAGGCCTGGAGTTTCCCCTTTATGATCAAAATAGACGCCTTGTACCACCATATTTTCATTTAAAGCAACAAATCCCCATATGGCATCCCAAAGGCCCTTACCGCGCATGGGAATGATATAGAATTTTTCGCTGTCCTTCTCTCCTATGAAAAGTGGCAATCTTCTTACTGCCCCTTTTTTTGAATTGGTCTCTTCTTTTTGAAGGTCGATGAGGTAGGCCTCTTTGTCCTCGGTTATCTCATCACCTACGATCACCAATTGTTGTTTGATGTATTTATCGAACTCCACGGCCACCCTATCGGTAGGTATGAAATTCACGCTACCTTCATCCACATTCTCATTGATACCCATGGCATAAAGAATGTTCTGTTGTTTTTCCAACCGTTCATTTTCACTGATCTTTTCTTTAAGCCCAGAGGCTAAAAAAGCCAATACCGAACCTACAACTACCACCATTATTGCCGCAAAGGCAACTGTATATGTGTTTTTATCCCTATCGATCGCCATAATTATGCTGTTTCCACTTTTAATTCTTCTGCCTTACCATCTGTAGTTTTAGGATGTATAGTGGCATTTTTTAAACGTTTCATGCGTCGTTTAATATTTCCTCTTACTACGTAATGATCTATAGTAGGGGCAAACACGTTCATTAACAAAATTGCCAAGAACACTCCTTCTGGGAAGGCCGGGTTAAAGACGCGTATCATTACTGAAATAAATCCGATCAGAAATCCGTATATCCATTTTCCTCTATTGGTCTGGGCCCCTGTTACCGGATCGGTGGCCATATACACAATACCAAAGGCCAATCCCCCAACAAGCAGGTGTTGCCAGTATTCAAAACTCATTAGGCTATAGAATTTACTGGTTTCGGCTATCCAACCTTGGTCTGCCACCCCGTTGAATATAAGCCCCATAACCAAGGAGCCAATAACGGCACTGACCATGATCCGCCAGCTGGCTATCTTACTAAAGATCAGGAAAAGTCCGCCAAGTAAAATCAAAAGGGTAGACGTTTCGCCTACGGAACCCGGGATAAACCCAAAGAACATATCTGAAACCGAATAAGAGAAATCTTTGCCCTGGGCCATATATCCCAAAACCGTTTCGCCAGAAATTGCATCGGGCGTGCCTATACGTTCAACCGCTCCATGAACCCATACCTTGTCTCCCGTCATCCATGTAGGATATGCAAAAAACAGAAATGCCCTGATGGTAAGTGCCGGGTTCAATATGTTCATTCCGGTACCGCCAAAAACTTCCTTTCCGATTACCACTCCAAAGGCAACAGCAACGGCAAGCATCCATAAAGGCGTGTCTATTGGTACGATCAAAGGCACCAACATACCGGTCACCAAATACCCTTCTTCTACTTCGTGTCCTTTAATAACGGCGAACAAAAATTCGATGGCAAGACCAACTCCATACGATACTACTACCAGGGGAAGTACCGTAATGGCACCTAACCAAAAATTATCCCAAGTGAGAAAATTTTCCCAAAGTGAAAATGTAGTCTCAATACCGTTTGCAGCTTCTATGGCGGCATAATGCTGATATCCTGCATTAAAGATCCCGAACAGCAGTACGGGCACCAAAGCCATGATCACCGTATTCATGGTACGCTTTAAATCGTCCGCTCCCCGAACGTGTGATCCGGAATGGGTAGTTTCGTTAGGAAGGTATAAAAAGGTATGGAGCGCATTAAAGGCTGGGGCCATCTTTTTGCCCTTATACCTCTCTTTTAATGTATGTAATTTTGTTTTTAAACCCATCTCTTATCCTATTTCTTTATGCATTAGATCCAACCCTTCCCTAATAATTTGCTGATGGGGTTGTTTGGATATACAAATAAACTCAGTTAATGAAAAGTCTTCAGGAGCTACTTCGTACAGTCCCAGCTGCTCCATCTCATCCAAATCCTTCACCATGCAGGCTTTTAAAAGCTGCAAAGGATAAATATCCATAGGGAATACCTCTTCATATCGCCCTGTAACCACAAATGCCCTATGTTCGCCATTGGTATTTGTGTTAAGGGTAAATTTCTTGTTGGGCATCATCCATGAAAAGGTCAATGCCCTAGTAGATGAAATTTTGTTGAATATTGGTTTGTTCCAACCAAAAAGTTCGTAATCGTCTCCTTCCGGAATGGCCGTTACCGTATTGTTATAAAAACCAAGATAGCCATCCGGACTGCTCATGGAACCCGTTAGCACATCGCCATTAATTACCCTTATGTTATCTTCGTTTACGCCACTTCCGTACAAGAACGTAGCAATTTCGGCCCCAATTTTAGTGGTGTAGTACTTTGGTGCCTTTATTGAAGAACCTGCCAAAGCAATAGTACGGTCCGCATTAAATTTACCGGTCAATAACAGTTCCCCGATGATGATAAGATCTGATGGAGCTACCGTCCAAACCACCTCTCCTTTGTTTATGGGGTCTATCTTATTAATTTGAGTGCCTACCAATCCGGCAGGATGTGGCCCGGAGACCTTGTGCAACTCAATACCGCTTAGCCCTGAAAGTGGTGAATTGGATGATTTACCTACGGAGACATGTACTTTCCCAGGGGTGAGTTTCCCCAAAGCGGACAATGCCGCTTGTAATTCTGCCTCTTTTCCCTGAAGTACATAGTCTAAATCCGCACTTAATGGAGCAGTTACATAACCCGAAACAAATATGGCTTTAGGAACCGCATCAGGGTCTGCAATAATGTCATAAGGTCTTTGCTTCACAAAAGGCCAACAGCCAGATTTTAGCAAGAGGCCCTTTATCTCTTCCGGACTTGCCTTTTCAGGATCCAGCGAGCCATGACTTACATGTTCTTGGGCCTTATCGGCCAATATTTTTAAAGTAAGGATCTTTCTACGAGCTCCTCTTTCAATCTCTATCAACTCTCCACTTACCGGAGAAACAAACATCATATCCTCCCTGTTCTTATTGTAAAAAAGTGCTTCGCCGGCTTGCACCTCGGCACCTTGTTTCAATAACATTTTTGGAGTTAATCCGTGAAAATCTAAAAGATTGATTGCGTAAGTATTGCTTAAAACGGCTTTTGAAGTAGTCTGTTCCGCGGCACCGACAAGATTAATGTTCAAGCCCTTTTTTATTCGAATGTCGTTTGACATAAATTGGTTGACCTTAAGTTATCAAAATTACGAGCAAATTTAGTACTTAAAAGAAAGTTTTCATAATTATTACCCATAAATTTAGGCATTATATCGATATCAATTTTTTAGGTACGCTTTTTGTTTAACTTTGTTTCAAAATAACGTATTTAATGCGCTTAAACCTTAAACTAATTGTTCTCGTTCTATTTTCGGCACCCCTTTTCTGTCAGGTACAAGAAGAATTAGATCCGCCCAACAATATCAAATCAATCGTCTTTAAAGGGACAACGGAAGATCAGTTTCCGATTGCACAACTGGGAGAGACCATTTTATTGGAATTTGATGACATTCTGGCCAATGAACAAGACTACTATTATAAATTGGTACACTGCGATTATGATTGGACCGTCTCCGATCTACTAAAATCTCAGTACTTGGTGGGTACGGACAATCAACGCATCATAGATTACGAAAACAGTTATACCACCTTACAACCCTATTCCAACTATAGACTCAGTATCCCAAATAACAATGT
Organism: Spongiimicrobium sp. 3-5; assembly: GCF_046557915.1. Lineage (NCBI taxonomy): Bacteria > Pseudomonadati > Bacteroidota > Flavobacteriia > Flavobacteriales > Flavobacteriaceae > Spongiimicrobium > Spongiimicrobium sp. 3-5. The sequence continues at coordinate 1,878,125 of NZ_JBHEBG010000001.1, read as the reverse complement.
GCGCCTAAAGGTTAGCGGCAATTACCTTATCGAAATCTATAACAACCGTTACGAACTTCAGTTTTCTAGACGATTTGTTATCTACAAAGACCTTGTTAGGGTTGGCGCCTACGTAAAGCGCAGTCGGGATTTCAACTATCTTAACGAAAAACAAGTGGTTCAGTTCAGTATCAATGCCACAAATTTTCCGTTGGTAAATCCCAAAAAAGAGGTAAAGGTGGCCATTCTCCAAAACTATCACTGGCCCACAGCCTTATATAATGTAAAGCCGCAATTTACTTTGGGTAACGAACTGGTCTATAAATATGATCAGGAAACCAGTTTTTTTGGGGGTAATGAGTTTTTAAATTTTGACACCAAAGACCTTAGGGCGCCCAGTGCCATAATTTCGCGGATCGAATTAAGGGATATCTATAATCATTACTTGTTTACAGATCGATATCGCCACGAAAGACCATATACCTATTTTCCAGATATTAACGGGGATTTCGTTATACGTACCCTGCAAGGACGGGATGTCTCGCGCGAAGCGGAATATACCAACATACATTTTAGCCTACCCTACGAACCAGAATTGGGATTGGACAATGTTTACATATTTGGAAAATTCAACAATTATGCCTTAAACGATGAAAACAAAATGACCTATAACGAGGATACGGGCAAAATGGAAGCATCCCTAAAATTAAAACAGGGTTTCTACAATTACAAGTATGTTATAGAAAGGGATAATGAAACTGTAGATCTAAACACAGTTTGTGGCAACTTTCATTTCACGGAGAATAATTACACAATTTTGGTATATTACCGAAACTTTGGTGACCTTTATGATAGTGTTATTGGGGTTGGTGCCGCCAACTCTAGGGAAATTAGCAATTAGCCTTAAAAAACACTTTGTAATTGCTCCTAAAACCAATACGTAGCTATTGTGCGTTATATGGACAACAAACCAACATTAACATCTAAAGGCAGATATAAGCTGAAATATAGGGGGACGGAATGCCTTAATTGTAGCCATCCCTTGGACGTAAGCGACAAGTACTGCCCCAACTGCTCTCAAATAAATAGCACCAAAAAACTTTCTATAACCGACCTCGTTGACGAGTTTTTCGCCAATATCATATCCTATGATTCCAAATTATTGAAGACATTGTCCGCCCTATTGCTGAGACCCGGAAGAATCACCGCCGATTATGTAAAAGGCAAGCGGGTGTCTTACACTAATCCGTACCGCTTTCTGCTGAGTTTGGCGATCATCTATTTTTTGATGCTCAGTTTTTCCAATGACTTTACTTCTTTGGACCGACTGGGTGTTACCGAAAATGACAACGCCAGCATACTATTGGCCGATGAGGTGATAGGTGATTTAAGTTTTAATGTTGGAAGTTCTGGGGAAGCCGAAGTAGCGCAAAATACTTTAGATTCCTTGCAGTTATCCGAGAAGTTAACCGACCAGACAAACTTAAGGGACTCATTGATTCTGGCTTCTCCAAATACCTTCTATGGCACCGTAAAAGACAACCCATCCATATCGGAACGCTTTCAACAAAAACAAGATTTCTTTAGCACCCTCATAAGAAAAGAAAAATTGTATGATTTTGGAGCAGTACATCAAAAATATGGGGTAGAGGCAAGTTTTGAAAACAGACTGGCCTTTAACGCAACAAAGAGTTTTTTACGGGCTACCCAAAGACCTGGTAGTTTTATAAGTGCCATGATCTCCAAACTTCCGTTTGTAATATTTTTCTTTTTACCAGTCTTTGCGCTGTTTATTTGGTTGATGTACGTCAGAAAAAAATATAATTACACCGATCATCTCATTTTTAGTTTCCATAATCAATCCCTGTTGTTTATCTTGCTCATTATTAGCTTTTTAATCGATGCTATTTTTGATGTATTTAGTGGATGGATATTTATTTTTGTTTTCTCCTTCTATCTATATAAATCGATGCGAAGGTTTTATAGCGAAGGTAGATTTAAAACTATTGTTAAATATACATTACTGAACACTATTTTTTTTATTTTAGCAACGTTTTCAGTAGCTATCCTATTGGCAGGAAGCATGTTAACTTATTAATATATGATTACACAAGTTACCAAGGGCATTAAGGTTTCCGTGAATACAAGTTTTGAAGGCACATTCTTCAAAAACTACAAGATGCACTTTGCTTTTGGTTATACCATAACCATTGAGAATCAAAGCAAGAACTCGGTGCAGCTAACTTCCAGGCATTGGCAGATATACGATGCGCTCAACGATTTGGAAATAGTGGACGGCGAAGGTGTTATCGGCAAAAAACCGGTTATAAAGCCAGGGGAATCGTACACCTATAGTTCGGGTTGTTTACTGGGCTCTCCCATAGGTGCCATGAAGGGCCATTTTAACATGGTGAGTTTAAGTTCTACCGAAAGATTCCGAGTATATATTCCTACTTTCAAATTTAGTGCACCCTTTGCACTGAACTAATCATTTTCGACCCATATTTTGTTTTTTAAGCACATTGGTTTTAGTACCTTTGCAGCGACTAATTTTTATAAAGATATTATATTATGGGTAAAGGATTTTTTCAGGTCCCAACCGCTTTTAATGAACCCATTAAAAGCTATGCACCAGGAACTCCGGAGCGAGAGTCCGTGCTAAAACAATACAAGCAATATTTTAACGGGGAGACAGATATTCCAATGTATATAGATGGTGAGGAGATAAGAACTGGAAATACTAAATCCATAACCCCACCGCATGACCATAAACACGTGGTAGGACAATATCACTTAGCGGAAAAAAAACATATTGACCAGGCCATTTCCACAGCCTTGGAGGCAAGGAACCAATGGGCAAACCTTACGTGGGAGCAACGTGCGGCCATATTCTTAAAGGCGGCGGAACTTATCGCCGGACCATATAGGGCCAAAATTAATGCGGCTACCATGATAGCGCAATCTAAAACTGTACATCAAGCGGAAATCGATGCAGCTTGCGAGTTCATAGATTTTCTACGGTTTAATGTAGAATATATGTCTCAAATCTATGAGGAACAGCCAGACTCTGCCGAGGGTATATGGAATAGGGTTGAGTACCGTCCACTGGAAGGTTTCGTCTATGCAATTACACCCTTCAATTTTACGGCAATAGCCGGAAACCTGCCTACCAGTGCGGCCATGATGGGTAATGTGGTAGTTTGGAAACCAAGTGACAGTCAAATATTCTCTGCCAAGATTATTGTTGATGTCCTAAAAGAGGCAGGCCTACCCGATGGGGTGATCAATGTGGTCTACGGCGACCCTGTAATGATTACGGATACAGTTTTGGCCAATAGCGACTTCGCAGGCATTCACTTTACGGGTTCTACTTATGTTTTTAAAGAGCTTTGGAAACAGATTGGTCTAAACATCCATAACTATAAGACGTATCCCAAAATTGTTGGGGAAACTGGTGGCAAGGATTTTATTTTAGCCCATACGTCTGCCAATTCCAAACAAGTAGCTACCGCTATTGTTAGAGGGGCTTTTGAGTTTCAGGGACAGAAATGTAGTGCGGCCTCTAGGGTATATCTACCAAAATCCAACGCACAGGAAATTCTCGATTTTGTAAAGGCGGATGTAGAATCCTTCAATCCTCCCGGATCTCCAGAAGACATGTCGAACTTCGTTACGGCAGTTATCCATGAGGGTTCTTTTGATAAGTTGGCGAAATATATCGATCAGGCAAAAAATGATAAAAACGCAACGATCGTTGCCGGGGGAGGTCATGATAAATCCAAAGGATATTTTATAGAGCCTACCGTAATATTAACCACCGATCCCAACTATACTACCATGGAGACCGAATTGTTCGGACCCGTGGTTACCGTATATATTTATGACGATAAGGAATGGTCAGAAACACTAAAATTAGTAGATGCCACCTCGGAATACGCCCTAACTGGTGCGGTATTGTCCACAGATCGTTATGCCATAGACCAAGCCACAAAAGCCTTACAAAATTGTGCCGGCAACTTTTATATTAATGACAAACCCACCGGCGCGGTCGTAGGTCAGCAGCCGTTTGGAGGTGCCAGGGCATCTGGCACTAATGATAAGGCAGGCTCTGCACAAAATCTCCTTCGCTGGGTGTCCCCACGACTTATTAAGGAAACATTTGTGACCCCGGAAGACTACCGCTATCCGTTTCTAGGTTAGAAGAAGTCTCTAAACATACATTTCTAAAGCCCGTACCTTTTATGAAGGTACGGGCTTTCTTTTATGCAACCTCCGTATTGCGTAGAAACCTCTTGGTTCATCCGGTATTCTAGATTTAAACGGTAAAACTAACACACAGAATCTGCTTTACAAATTTATATTAACAAGCTAATTATCAATATTTTACAATTTAAATTTACTGCATAGCGCAATATCAATGTAAATTTAACGTTAAGTAATTGTAAATTAAAAGTAATATACCGTACTTTGTACTATAAAACTTGAAGAAGATGATGAACAGGAACAATTTTTACAAGAGGTCTAAAATCAACTTAACCTGTCTTTATATACATATCTGGGCCCATATGCGCAGCTATGGCAGAAAGTATAGAAAAGCCTACTATCGTATGTTGGTTCTTTAATTAGCCCTTAAATTTTACAGGTAAATAGACTATCTTTTTAGTCTCAAAGAAGTCCTCCTTAAAGTAGTTGGACAAATTATATATCTCAGCGGTTCTATAATTCTTTAGTTCTTCGGTCAATTCTCCTCCTTTTAAATATAATATCCCATTTTTACGATCATGCCGGGAGGTTTTCTTTATACGGCCCTTTACCCAACGTACAAAAGTGGGCATGGCAGCCACTGCCCTACTTACAACAAAATCGTATTGCTGGTCCAAGTCCTCTACCCGCGTATGCAGCGAGGTTACATTGGTAAGCCTTAGACCTTCCGCAACCTCTTCCACAACTTTTATCTTTTTGCCAATGGCGTCTACCAATGTAAATTGAGTTTCTGGGAACAGTAAAGCCAAAGGTATGCCAGGAAATCCGCCACCGGTACCAACATCCAAAACTGATGCTCCAGGTAAAAATTGCTGCAACTTGGCGATACCTAAGGAGTGCAAAACATGCCTTAAATACAACTCATCGATATCCTTTCTGGAGACAACATTGATTTTCTGGTTCCAATCTTGGTACAGATTTTCCAATTGCCGAAACTGGGTTTGCTGTAATTCGGATAAATTTGGGAAATATTTAAAAATTATCTCGGCTTTCATATGTACCTTTGCTTTCGTCAAAAATAATACTTTATGATCCATAAAAATTTCCTTTTTGGCCCCAGTTATAATTAATACGAAATGAAATCCGTTATATTTACAAAAAACATGTAGTTATGAGTAAAGGGACCATTCGATTTTCCAGAAAGGATTCTGCCCAATTTTTCAAAACCTTGAACAATAGGGTAAACGATTATTTTAAGGAGAAAAAGATAAAAAAAACCGGTAATTGGCGGCTACATTTAAAAACAGCGATTATGTTCGCTATTTTCCTTGCCCCATATTTCATTATGTTGACCTTAAGCTTGCCTAATTGGGCCAATTTATTGTTGACCATCACTATGGGTGTGGGTATGGCCGGCGTTGGTATGAATGTAATGCACGATGGCAACCACGGTTCCTATTCCAATAAAAAATGGGTGAACAAACTCATGGGAAGCAGTATCTACATTCTTGCCGGAAACGTATACAACTGGCAGGTACAGCACAATGTATTGCACCATACCTATACCAATATCCACGAACACGATGAAGATTTGGAGGCCGGGCGTATACTACGCTTTTCCAAACATGCCAAATGGCACAGACACCATAAATTTCAGCATTACTATTCGGTATTCCTATACGGACTGCTTACTTTTAATTGGGCCATCACCACTGATTTTCAGCAGATGTACCGGTATATGAAGCGCAAGCTCTCTTACGGAAAGCTGCCCAACCCGGCTATTAACTGGAGTACCTTGGTCATAACCAAGCTATTGTACATTACTGTTTGGATTGTTATTCCATTGATAATTATGGATATAGCGTGGTGGAAAATCTTACTGGGCTTTTTTATTATGCACTATGTTGCCGGTGTTATACTCAGCGTTGTTTTTCAGTTGGCCCACGTTGTGGACGAGGCAGAAACCTTCCTGCCCGAAGAAAATGGTACCATGAAGAATACTTGGGCCATACATCAATTGTTCACCACAGTAAATTTTGGAACCAAAAACAGGTTAGTAAACTGGTTTACCGGCGGATTGAATCATCAGGTAGAACATCATATCTTTCCCAATATCAGTCACGTCCATTACACAAAAATTTCCAAAATTGTTAAACAGACGGCAAAAGAATTTAATTTACCCTACAACGAGTATAAAACTACTAGAAAAGCTATAATTTCGCACTTCAAACACTTAAAGGAATTAGGCAAAAAGCCTGCGTTACAATACCAGTAAATTTATAGAGTAAAATGAGCAACCATTTATCCGAAAGAATCAATAACATGTCTACCTCGGCCACGCTGGCTATGGCCGCAAAAGCGAGGGAATTAAGAAATGAAGGAAAAGATATCATTGGACTTAGTCTTGGGGAACCCGATTTTAATATCCCCGACTTTGTAAAAGAAGCCGCTAAGGAAGCTGTTGATCAGAATTACAGCAGTTACTCCCCCGTTGACGGTTATGCCGACTTAAAAAAGGCTATTTCAAATAAGTTTAAGCGAGATAACAATTTAGACTATGGCATTGATCAGATCGTGGTCTCTACCGGTGCTAAGCAATCGCTGGCCAATGTGGCCATGGTAATGCTCAACAAAGGGGATGAAGTAATCTTGCCAGCACCTTTCTGGGTGAGCTATAGCGATATTGTAAAAATCGCCGAAGGAGTACCCGTGCAGGTACCCACAAGCATCGATACCGACTTTAAAATGACCCCGGAGCAGTTGGAACAGGCAATTACCCCAAAGACAAAAATGTTGTGGTTTAGCTCTCCCTGCAATCCCAGTGGTTCCGTTTACAGCAAGGAAGAATTGGAAGGACTGGCTGTAGTATTGAGAAAACATCCTGGTATTTTTGTAGTTTCTGATGAAATTTACGAGCATATCAATTTTGTGGGCGGGCATGTAAGCATTGCGGGCATAGCAGGGATGTATGAACGCACCATAACGGTCAACGGTGTATCCAAAGCTTTTGCCATGACGGGTTGGCGTATTGGCTATATTGGAGCTGCACCTTACATTGCGAAGGCCTGTACCAAATTTCAAGGCCAGATAACCAGTGGTGCTAACGCCATAGGGCAACGTGCCACCATAGCAGCCTTGGAGGCCCCAGTAAACAAAATTCAGTTCATGATCGATGAATTCCACAAAAGACGCGATCTTGTTTTGAGTCTTCTGGGAGAGATAGAAGGGTTTAAACTAAATGTGCCCGAGGGTGCTTTCTACGTATTTCCGGATATCTCTAGTTTCTTTGGGAAATCCCTAAACGGTACCGCTATAAACAACGCCTCAGATTTGGCGATGTACTTATTGGAGGAGGCCAATGTGGCCACGGTTACCGGGGAAGCTTTTGGAAATCCCAACTGTATTCGCATTTCGTATGCCGCATCCGAGAAAGAACTTAAGGAGGCAATTGCAAGGATAAAGGCCGTATTGTAGGTCTTGGTGCTTAGGTTTTTTTCCAAAAATAAGGTGTCAGCAATATTAGTACCGTAAAAAGTTCTAATCTGCCCAACAACATCAAAAATCCGCACCACCATTTTCCCAGGGTAGGCAGGTCGCTAAAATTGCTTAAGGGATTTAGGCTACCCAGTGCTGGCCCAACATTGCCAAGGGAAGAAGCCGCACCGCCAATGGCAGATTCGAAATCGAGTCCCAAAAAACCCAACACTAGCGACCCTATAATAAAAGACAACATATAGAGTACGAAGAAGCCAATAATATTGTACACAATATGTTCGCTTACTGTTTTTTCATTATATCGCACCGGAATTAGTGCATTGGGATGCAAGGTCCTTTTAAATTCCAATAACCCGTTTTTGATAATCAAGATATGTCGCATTACTTTAATACCGCCTGCGGTAGACCCGGCAGATCCGCCTAGAAACATCAATCCAAAGAAAAATACGGTAAGAAACGGCGTCCAGTTGGTAAAATCAGCTGTTACAAAACCTGTTGTTGTTACAATGGCGATCACCTGAAAAAAAGCATGTCTAAAAGAACTCTCCGCAGTTCCCAATACCATGGGATGATAATCCGAAACAGGAACATTGGCCTTAAAGTAAATGACCAAGGCGGCCAACACGGTAAAAAGCAATATTAATCCGGAATAAAACTTAAACTCTTCGTCCTTTATAATACGTTGTATTTTTCCTTTAAAGGCAAAATAGCTAAGTACAAAATTGCTTCCCGCCAAAAACATAAAAAACATTACAATATACTGTATTAACGGCTCATTGTTCCAATAGGCCAAACTGGCATTCTTAGTAGAAAAACCACCGGTTGACAGCGTGGCCAATGAATGGTTAAGAGCATCAAAAAAGGACATACCCGCCAAACTTAACAAAACGGTTTCTGCCACGGTATATCCAAAATAAATAAGCCATAACCGCTTGGCCGTATCCGTTATCCGTGGATGCAGTTTATCTGCATTGGGGCCAGGGGCTTCGGCGGCAAACAGCTGCATACCACCAATTCCCAAAAGAGGAAGTATGGCTATAGCAAGAACAATAATACCCATACCCCCTATCCAATGAGTAAGGCTACGCCAAAACAAAATACCTTCGGGAAGAGCCTCTATATCGTTTAAAATAGAGGCTCCGGTTGTGGTATATCCGGAAATGGTCTCAAAAAAAGCATTGGTTACATCTGGGATCGCCCCGGAAAAAAGGTAAGGGAGTACCCCGGAGATAGACATAACCATCCACCCAAAAGTAACGATGATATACCCTTCCTTTCTCTTAACCACCTTCTCATGACCGCGCGTATAAAACATGGCCAAAGTGCCAACCATCATGGTAACAATTGCAGCAAGGGTTATATCTAAAGTAACCCCATCTTTATAAATACCGCTTACCAAGGCCGCCATAATCATAAAAAACCCATTGAACAGCAGCAGCAGTCCCATTAGGTGAATGATTATTTTTGAGTTTAATCTCATTGCATATCTTTTATACCCCTCATTGGGTTGCCATAATCATCTTTTAGCATCTCAACTTCCTTGCCTCTAAATAACGCTAGATACATCGGCATCAATTCGCTAATAATTACAAAATATATATCATTTTATGCGGGTACCGATATCATAGAAACAGTTTTTCTATTTTAGGAATGGCCTTGGGCAAACAACAGACCACTACCCTATCGCCTTCCCTAATTTCAAAATCGCCCAAAGCAATGATACCTTTTCCGTCGCGGACCACACCTCCAATGGTTGCAGCACGGGGAAAATCCAATTCGCGGATAATCTGTCCGTTGACGGCAGAGGTAAGTTTAACCTCAAATTCCAATATTTCCGCGTTTAAATTGTTTAAACGGGTCATAGCCACTACTTCCCCTTTTCTAATATATCTAAATATGTTATTGGCCGCCAGAAGCTTTTTATTGATCAGGGTATCTATCCCTATGGAATGCGAAAGCTGAAAATAATCCATGTTCTCTACCAATGCTATGGTCTTCTTTATATACTTGGATTTGGCCACCAAACAAGACATAATATTGGTTTCGGAATTACCGGTAACGGCAATGAAGGCATCCATGGATTCTAAACTCTCTTCCTGCAGTAATTCCACATTTCTACCATCTCCGTTTATCACTAGTGCATTGGGTAGATTATCGGCAATTTCAAAGGCCTTGTCCTTATCTTGTTCTATTAGTTTTACGTTGAATTTGTTGGCACATAGATCGCGGGCCGTATTAATTCCCACCTTACTACCCCCAAGGATCATTACGTTCTTAATCTCTTTTTTCTCCTTTCCGGTAAGTTTGTACAATTCATCCACTCCTTCTTTTAAGGTAATGAAGTATACTTGGTCTTCTTCCTTAAAGACCGTATCACCTCTTGGAATAAGCGTGTATTGTGTACCCGTGCGTTGAATTGCAATGGGCATAAAATGTAGTTCTGGAAATACTCTTGCGGCTTCCTTCACCATTTTACCTACAAAGGGAGCGGTCTTGGGCAAGGAAACCCCTACCATTATTAGTGCCCCTTCCTCAAATTCGTAGGTATCATTAAAAGCCGACTGATTTAATAACAATTGTATCTCCGTGGCCGCAAGTTCTTCTGGTGAGATAAGCTCATCTATCCCCAACGCCGGAAAATTAAGCGTGTCCTTATTATCTACAAATTCTGTATTGGATATCCTTGCAATCGTCCTTTTACATCCCAGTTGCTTGGCTAACAGGCATAAGGTAAGATTTGTAGTTTCTGAAGAAGTAACCCCAATAACAAGGTCGGAAGAGCCTACCTTGGCATCTTGCAATACAGAAATAGAAGTTGCATCTCCCTTAAGCACCCTAATATCCAAATGAGTATCGGCATAAGCCAAACTTTCCTTTTGGGAATCTATCAAAGTAATATCCTGAGATTCGTACGAGAGCAATTTGGCCAAATGAAAGCCCACCTCCCCTGCACCGGCAATTATAATTTTCATCTAGAAAAGGAATTGATGTTCGAAGGGTATCCCAAATTAGAAAGTAAACAAAGAAAACGAGATAGGATTGCCCCATCTGGCTTAAAAACAGCGTTACAGCTCATTTTAAAAAAGTTTGCAAATATTGCGCTGCAAAATTACGGAAATTTATTTTCTTGTCAGGGTTTTGGGCCAAGGATTACACCTATACACAAGAAGTGCCAAAATAAAGTGTACACATAATGGCTAAAGCCTATCTTTGCCGAAAAATGGTGCGCATGGCAAAACAGGTGACCCCTTATAAAGATTCAAAACTTGGAAAAAAAGAACAGGTAACCAAAATGTTCGATAACGTATCCAAGAATTACGATGGCCTAAACCGGGTAATTTCCTTTGGTCTAGATATTAAATGGAGAAAGCGCGTAGTAGCCATCTTAAAGAAAAAACAGCCTAAGAATATTTTGGATATTGCCACAGGAACAGGAGATTTGGCCATTAATCTGGCAAAAACAGGGGCACAAGAAATTGTTGGACTAGATATTTCCCCCGGGATGCTAGAGGTAGGAAAAAAGAAGGTTGCCGATAAGAAACTCAATGACACCATAACAATGGTACATGGGGACAGCGAGATGCTTCCTTTTGACAACAATTATTTTGATGCAATTACCGTAGCTTTTGGAGTGCGTAATTTTGAAACTTTGGAAATAGGTTTGGCAGAGATTTTTAGGGTGTTAAAACCACAGGGTACCTTTGTTGTTTTGGAAACCTCCGTACCTGCCAAAACACCCATTAAACAAGGATATAACCTATATTGTAAACACATACTTCCCACAATCGGAAAGCTCTTTTCCAAAGACCGTTCCGCCTATACCTATTTATCAGAATCCGCAGCTGTTTTCCCACACGGCAAAGATTTCAACAATATTTTACACAAAATTGGGTTTATAGCTATAGAGAATAAACCCCAGACGTTTGGGGTGGCCACTATATACGTAGCTACAAAGTAAGCTTATGAGAAACATTTTTTTTCTTTTGGGGTGCTTGGTACTTTTGTGCCCTGCCGCCAAAGCCCAGTTTAATGAAAAACCTGTCATTAATCTGGAGAACGAGGACGAGCCCCGATTAAACTGGGGATATTTTCTTGGATTTAATCAATACGATTTTAAGTTTGACTACAAAGATGATATAGGAGGCGATATCCTCGTAAATAAAACTACTGGTTTTAATGTGGGCCTTATCGGCGAAATGCGTATTAACGAATTTTTAGATCTTCGGTTTGAACCTGGACTGCTTTATACCCAAAGAGATTTGGGTTTTCCGGGGTTCGACAACGAACAAGATGCCATTAGGGAAGTACGTTCTACCTACATTAATTTTCCACTGCTTTTAAAGGTAAGCACGCGTAGATTGGGTAATTGGAAACCCTTTATCATCGGTGGGGCATATGCCTCCATGAACCTGGGAAGTAATGAGGATAGTTTGGACGACAACAGTAGTGGCACATTTAGAATGAAAAAAAGTGTCTATGGCTATGAACTAGGTTTTGGTATAGATTTTTACTTGGAGTACTTTAAGTTTACACCTTCCATACGCGGTGTTTTTGCCATTTCGGATGAGTTGGTGGCAGATGATGATCCCAACAGCCCCTGGACTGGGAATATAGAGGCATTGCGCACCAGGGGGATTTTTGTAAACTTCACTTTTGAATAAGTCCCTATTTCCGCCTTATTTCGTTCAATAAGATAGATGTTGCCGTGGCAACATTTAAACTCTCCGTTGTAGGCTCTCCAAATTGTGGGATAGCAATTTGCTTGGTTATTAATTGGGTTACCTTTTCCGAAATTCCGTTGGCCTCGTTGCCCATAACCAAAATACCCCGTTCCGGAAGTTCTTCATCGTAAACATTTGCCCCACCCATAAAAGCCCCGTAAACAAGACATTGGGCGCTATTCAAAAAAACTGTCAAATCATTATATACAATGTTTACACGGGCTATAGATCCCATAGTTGCCTGCAGTACCTTCGGGTTATAACAGTCTACAGTGTTTAAAGAACAAACAAGGTTATGCACGCCGAACCAATCGCACAATCTAATTATGGTTCCCAAATTCCCCGGATCCCTTACATCATCCAAGGCCAATATCCAATCGTTGTGATCAACAATTTTAGGCGTGGGTATCTTAAAAATGGCCAACACCTTGTTGGGCGATTGCAGGCCACTGATCTTTTTTAAATCATTCTCCGTGATCTGCTGTACCTCAACATCAAATTTTTTAAAACTTTCCGTATCGGTGCAATAAATCTTATGTGCCCTAAAATGGGAGTTTAAGAGCTCGGATACCGCCTTCATGCCTTCGGCCACGAACATTCCATGTTGAATTCGGTATTTTTTTTGATATAAGTTTTTTATAAATTTTATTTGGTTTTTAACAACCATGCAAATAATGTATTTTTGACCTATATGACAGCCCTTTTGAGTTTTAAAACAAGCAAAGCAAAAATAGGTTTATTATTGCTATGTATGGTAATTTCATCCTGCAATACGCTTAAAAGGGTAGAAGATGACGAATTGTTGCTTACAAAAAACACCGTTTATGCAGACGGAAAGAAAATTATAGATGAAGACGTACAAAGCTTAATTGCCCAGAAGCCCAATAGCACTTTATTGGGATACCCCCTGCGACTTAACCTTTACAATCTTGCAAAGAAAGACCCCGATTCCTCGTTTCAGGATTGGCTTCATAGAAAAGAGAAAAGAAAACAACGGTTAGAGAATTTCTTGTCCAAAAAGCAGGTGAACCGGCTAGGTGAATCTTTTGTGGTACGCGGTGCAAGTGAGTGGTTAAAAAAGATAGGCGAGCCTCCGGTGGTCATAGATACCTCCCAAACCATTAAATCTTTAAAACGTTTGCAGGCATTCTACGGCAGCAAGGGATACTTTAACAATACTACCTCCTTCGCCATCGATACCAGTAGAAGAAAACAACGCGGGGCTCTGGATTACTCCATATCCTTGGGAAAACCTTTTATACTGGATTCCATTTCGAAAAGAATCGCTTCAAAAGCAATAGATTCCTTGTACCAGCTGCATACCAATGAATCCTTTATTAAAAAAGACGAACAATTTGATCTTGCCAATTTCAACAATGAACGTGAAAGGCTTACTTCGCTTTTTAGGAATTCCGGAATCTACAATTTTCAGGAAAGCTCCATCACCTACGAAATTCTTAGGGATACCACCAAATTGAGGGATGATCAAAAAATGGATGTTGAACTAAACATTAAGGATTTAAAAGGACGAAGTGATAATAGCCTTGCCGATACCGAGTATAAGGTACATCGATTTAAACAGGTAAATATTTATGCCGATTACGATTTTGACAGTGATCAGGATTCGTTGCAGTATATTGATTATGACAATTATAGGATTTTTTATAAAAACCGTCTTCGCTATAAACCTAAATCGCTTACCGATGCCGTTTTTTTGGAAAAGGACAGTGTTTATAGAGATCTCGACAGACTGCGCACCTATAGGCAGATCACCAATTTAAATACCTTTAGATATCCCAACATAGAATTTGTACCAGATACTACAGGAGCAAGTCTAATTTCTAATATATACCTATCCCCCAGACGTAAATATTCTTTGGGCCTCAATACGGATGTTAAGCACTCTAATATAGAAACGGTGGGTGTGGCGTTCAGTGCGTCTCTCATATCCAGAAACATTTTTGGTGGAGCGGAAACCTTAAGCCTTTCGGCAAGAGGTTCCCTGGGATTATTAAGCGATGCCACTATTGCTGATGAGGACTTTGTTTCGGAAATTGGGGGCGACGTTAACCTAACCTTTCCCAGAATATGGTTTCCCATAGTTTCAGAAAAAGTGATTCCCTACTATATGTTGCCCCAGACCAGGATTTCGATGGGTACAAGCTTTCAAAAGAACATAGGTTTGGACAAACAGACTTTCAATAACATTTTAGCCTACAATTGGTCTCCCTCGGACCGTGTAAAAAACAATATTGAGCTGCTCAACATTCAGTTTGTCCGCAATGTAAATCCAGATCGTTTTTTTAATGTATACCAGAACACCTATAGCAGTTTGGACGAAATTGCAGATGCCTTTGAAGGGGAAGCCGCCCTACAGACATTCTATGAAGATCCCGATGCCACAGGTAACCCCAATTTAATCATTCCGGCAGGAACATCGGGTTTTACCGCAGCTATCCTGGATGGCACCGTAGCTGCTGACACAGAAGTTGTACGCGATGTGAGGAGCATAGAGGAACGTAGAATTCGTTTAACTGAAGACAACCTCATCTTTGCCTCCAACTACACCTATACCAAGAACAATAAAAGTGGAATAAGCGATAACAACTTTTATCAGTTTCGCCTTAAGTTGGAAAGCACGGGCAATTTGTTATCGGGCCTCTCTCGTATCATCACTTTCGATGAGAATAATGAGGGAGATAAACTTATTTTTGGGGTTCCCTACTCCCAATATGTAAAAACCGAATTCGATTTTATAAAACATTGGGATTTATCGCAGTCCGATATTTTGGCCTTTCGCAGCTTTTTTGGAATGGCCGTACCTTATGGCAATGCGGATAACATTCCGTTCGTAAGAAGTTATTTTGCCGGAGGGTCTAACGATAACAGAGCCTGGAATGCATATTCCCTTGGGCCGGGAAGAACAAATAATGTAAGCGACTTTAATGAGGCCAATCTTAAACTCTCCCTAAATCTGGAGTATCGTTTTCCCATTGTAGGGAACATTAAAGGTGCATTCTTTGCAGATGCGGGCAATATTTGGAATGTTTTTGATGACGTTGAGGATCCGGACGCAACATTTAACGGTTTCAGTTCCTTGGCCGATATAGCCTTGGGAACAGGGTTTGGTATTAGATATGACTTTACCTACTTTGTTTTTAGGTTAGATACAGGATTTAAAACGTATAATCCGGCAGAGGAACCAACCAAAAGATGGTTTAGGGACTATAACTTTGCCAATGCCGTCTTTAACATCGGAATAAATTATCCTTTTTAACGCTAATTATTTTATTACTTTTGTGGCATCTTTTTAAAAACTAACAGACTAAAAAATTATGTCCCATACTATTAAAGCAGGAGTAGCAACAGGTGATGAAGTTCAGGAAATTTTCAATTACGCAAAGGAAAAAGGTTTTGCACTGCCTGCAGTAAATGTAATAGGTTCCAATACCATAAATGGAGTTTTAGAAACAGCGGCAGCGCTTAATGCTCCCGTCATCATTCAATTCTCCAATGGAGGCGCACAATTCAATGCAGGTAAAGGTTTATCCAATGAAGGCCAAAATGCGGCCATCCAAGGTGCCGTTGCAGGTGCAAAACACGTACATCAGTTGGCCGAGGCCTACGGAGCTACCGTAATATTACATACCGATCATTGCGCAAAAAAACTATTGCCTTGGATAGACGGGCTTCTAGATGCCAGTGAACAACATTTTGCAGCCACTGGAAAATCATTGTTCAGTTCTCATATGATAGATCTATCGGAAGAACCTATCGAGGAAAATATTGAGATCTGTAAAGGTTACCTTTCCAGAATGAGCAAAATGGGTATGACCTTGGAAATTGAACTGGGGATTACAGGAGGCGAAGAAGATGGGGTGGACAATTCGGACGTTGATGATTCCAAACTATATACCCAACCCGAGGAGGTAGCCTATGCTTATGAGGAACTATCCAAAATAAGTCCTAAATTTACCATAGCCGCGGCTTTTGGAAATGTACATGGGGTGTATAAGCCAGGAAATGTAAAACTTACCCCTAAAATTCTTAAAAATTCGCAAGAATATATTTCCGATAAATACGGTGTTGAGCATAACCACATCGATTTTGTATTTCACGGTGGTTCTGGATCTACTGTAGAAGAAATAAGGGAAGCCATCGGTTACGGTGTTATTAAGATGAACATAGATACCGATTTGCAATATGCCTATTTATCTGGTGTTAGGGATTATGTGCAGGACAAGAAAGATTATTTGCAGTCGCAGATTGGCAATCCAAATGGTAGTGATGAGCCAAACAAAAAATTCTACGATCCCAGGGTCTGGCTGCGAGAAGGTGAAAAGACCTTTGTTGAACGCCTAAAAAAGGCTTTTGAAGATTTAAATAATGTAAATACCTTATAGCCCGTAACGGTACTCCTAACTTAATTTTTAGCTTATGACTGCATGGTTTAAGAGAACAGAAAAAGGAATACAAACCGCCACGGAACAGAAAAAAGATACTCCAAAGGGATTGTGGTACAAATCCCCTACCGGTAAAATTGTGGAATCGGAAGAACTGGCTAAGAACTTTTATGTTAGCCCGGAAGATGATTACCATGTAAGGATAGGTAGCAAGGAATATTTTGAAATTCTATTCGATGATAATAAGTATAAGGAATTAGATCCCAAGCTTACCGCCAAAGACCCGCTTAAGTTTGAAGACACCAAAAAATACACGGATCGCTTAAAGGCTGCACAGCAAAAAACCGGTTTAAAGGATGCTGTTAGAACCGCAATAGGAAAATCACAAGGGAAAGATCTTGTAATTGCCTGTATGGACTTTAGTTTTATCGGAGGGTCCATGGGTAGCGTTGTAGGGGAAAAAATAGCTAGGGCCATTGATTATTCTATCAAAAAGAAGATCCCTTTCCTAATGATTTCGAAATCTGGTGGTGCTCGTATGATGGAGGCTGCCCTATCCCTTATGCAATTGGCCAAGACTTCGGCTAAGTTGGCACAGTTGGCGGAGGCAGGTATTCCATATATATCTTTGGCTACAGATCCTACAACCGGGGGAACTACAGCTTCCTACGCTATGTTGGGCGATATCAACATCTCAGAACCGGGCGCCCTAATTGGATTTGCCGGCCCACGTGTTGTTAAGGAAGCTACCGGACAAGAACTTCCAGAAGGTTTTCAAACCTCTGAATTTCTTCAAGAACATGGTTTTTTAGATTTTATCTCGCATCGTAAAGACCTTAAAAAACACATCAACTTATATATAGACCTTATTCAGAACAATCCTATCAGATCATAAAAAAGGCCCGCGAATCGCGGGCCTTTTCATTTTTAGTATTACCTACTTCAAAAATCGCCTTAAAAAGACTTCCGAGGTAGTCCCATCCGGATGCGTTAAGGTTCCTGTAGCATCGCAGCTGCCATCACCAAAATCCAAGCTTGCCGTGGCATCGTTCCTAGAAATCTCCAACACCCCGCTTACAATAAACCTACACGCAGCTTCTTTCCGTAAAGGGGTAATGATCTCTTTACTGAACACATTGCCCAGTTTTCCAGTATAAGTACCCATTCCGGAAATTAGGAATACATTATCTCCCCAAAATCCGGAGCCATAACCCGCTATCCATTCCCTGGTTCTATTTCCGGTAAAACTAGCGGTACTATCATCTGGCCACAATCCGCTAAAACTAGCCACGGCATCGGACTGCGGATTGCCATTGGTATTTTCCCTGGTTCTTACAACAGACGCGTTCCCTTCCACGGCCACACCGTTAAAAGTAAAATCGATCAATGAAAGTGCAATAGTCTTGGTAGCCATTTCCATATCCTTGGCATAACTTAAAAATATGACCCCACTTAAAATGTTTCCATTGGGCAATTCGCAGCCTTCACCAAAATCGATGGTCTTTTCCTTAGTGGTATCGGTCAGTATGGTAGTTACGATAGCACAATCGGGAAGATAACCCGATCTATAGAACACCTTGGAAACTGTTGAAATTTCATCGGCCTCGTACACATCTTCGGCAATGGTAGTGACTTCTTCAGAAATAAGTTCGGCTTCGTCGCTTACTTTAAGTTCCGTGGCACTGATTACCTCTTCTGCTGTTGTTTCCGTACCAACATCGGTAGTATCTTCCTTGCTACACGATAAAAACAATATTATTGTTGTTAGCAAGAGCACAGTAATGTTTCTGGTTTTGAGACTTTTTTTCATAATACAATCATTTAAAGTTTAGTAGTGAGACCATGGTTAGTGGAAAAAGTTTAATCGAATTATAAAAAAGTGTTGTTTGGGTTTAGATTATAAAAATATTTCTATCTTTGCGGCCTGATTGAAAATCAATCAAATACATAAAAATCATTAAACTAATATTGGAATGTATTTAACAAAAGAAGTAAAGGCCAAAATTTTTAAGAAACACGGCGGTGAAGAAAAAAACACAGGTTCCGCAGAAGGACAGATAGCTTTGTTTACACATCGTATCAACCATTTAACGGAGCACTTAAAGAAAAACCGTAAAGATTTTAATACAGAACGTTCACTGGTTAAACTGGTGGGAAAAAGAAAAAGTCTTTTAGATTATTTAAAGAAAAAAGATATTACTCGATACCGGGCAATTATAAAGGAATTGGGAATACGAAAATAATTCGTTGGGGGAAGCTTAGCTTCCCCCTTTTTTTAAGTTACCATTCAAAGTCCCCAATTAGGTTTTGGGGCAAACACAAAAAGCTTGCACATAGTTTTTCATTGGTCCACACAACAACACAACACAATCCGACCAGTATGTCGGAAGACCATTGTTTAACAAGCCTAAAATGGCTTTAATTAAAATTTATGATTCCAAAAGTTTTTAAAGAGGTCATAGACCTCGGTGATGGTAGGGAAATCTCTATCGAAACCGGAAAATTGGCAAAACAGGCCCATGGTTCTGTTGTTGTGCAATCCGGAAAATGTATGCTACTATGTACTGTAGTTTCCAATTACAAACAAAGTGACCTGGATTTTCTACCCTTAACGGTAGATTACCGAGAAAAATTTGCAGCTTCTGGCCGTTATCCTGGAGGTTTCTTCAAAAGAGAGGCGCGTCCTAGTGATGGTGAAGTTTTAACCATGCGTTTGGTGGACCGTGTATTGCGTCCGCTTTTCCCAAAAGATTATCATTCGGAAACCCAAGTGATGATCCAATTAATGTCCCATGACGAGGATGTAATGCCAGATGCTATGGCCGGACTGGCAGCATCTGCAGCCATACAACTTTCCGATTTTCCATTTGAATGCGCAATTTCGGAAGTAAGAGTGGGTAGAATAGATGGGAAATTTATTATTAACCCAACCAGAGCTCAATTGGCCGACTCCGATATCGATATGGTAATCGGTGCATCTATGGATTCCGTGATGATGGTAGAGGGAGAAATGGGTGAAATTTCGGAAGAAGAAATGGTTGAGGCCATTAAATTTGCCCATGAAGCCGTTAAAGTACAATGTGCCGCCCAAATAAAATTAGCGGAAGCCTTTGGAAAAAAAGAGGTTCGTGAGTACGAAGGTGAAAGGGAAGAAGAGGCATTGGCCCAAAAAATCCATGAAATGGCTTATGATAAAGTATACGCCATTGCCAAAGCCGGTTCTGCCAAACACGAAAGAAGTACTGCCTTTTCCGAAATAAAAGAAGAGATAAAGACAAGTTTTTCCGAGGAAGAATTGGAAGATTTTGGCGATTTGATCTCCAAATACTATAATAAAGCAGAAAAAGCGGCGGTTAGGGATCTTACCTTAAATGAAGGATTGCGATTGGATGGTAGAAAAACAGATGAGATACGTCCTATATGGTGCGAAATAGATTATTTGCCTTCCACTCATGGCTCTGCTATATTTACCAGAGGTGAAACCCAAGCATTGGCTACGGTAACCTTAGGAACATCTAGGGAGGCCAACCAAATAGATATGCCGTCTTTTGAGGGTGAAGAGACTTTTTACCTACATTACAACTTTCCTCCTTTCTCCACAGGTGAGGCAAGACCCATACGTGGTACCTCTAGAAGGGAAGTAGGGCACGGAAACCTGGCGCAAAGGGCCTTAAAAGGAATGATTCCCGAAGATTGTCCGTATACCGTACGTGTAGTTTCGGAAGTTTTAGAATCTAACGGTTCTTCCTCAATGGCTACAGTATGTTCCGGAACTATGGCACTTATGGATGCCGGGGTACAACTAAAGAAACCCGTTTCTGGAATTGCTATGGGGTTGATCTCCGATGCTGAAACCGGAAAATACGCAGTATTATCGGATATTTTAGGAGATGAAGATCATCTAGGTGACATGGACTTTAAAGTAACCGGTACTGCCGACGGTATTACCGCATGTCAGATGGATATTAAGGTAAAGGGGCTTTCTTACGAAATTTTGGTAAATGCCTTAAAGCAAGCCCAAGCCGGACGTTTGCATATTCTGGGCAAACTTACCGATACCATTGAAAAACCAAATGCCGACGTTAAGGCACATGCACCTAAAATGGTAACAGCTACCATTCCTGGTGAATATATCGGTGCTCTTATTGGTCCTGGCGGTAAAGTGATTCAAGAATTACAGAAAACCACGGGCACCACCATAGTAATCAATGAAGATCCGGTTACAGAAGAAGGCCTAGTTGAGATTTTAGGAACCGATCAAGAAGGTATTGACGCTGTATTGGCAAAGATAGATTCCATTACCTTTAAACCAGATGTAGGCAGTGCCTATGAGGTTAAGGTGATTAAAATATTGGATTTTGGTGCGGTAGTGGAATATGTTGAAGCTCCTGGCAATGAAGTGCTACTACACGTTTCCGAATTGGCTTGGGAACGTACGGAAAATGTTACCGATGTAGTTAACATGGGCGATGTCTTTGACGTGAAGTACTTCGGTGTAGATCCAAGGACCAGAAAAGAAAAAGTATCCCGCAAGGCCTTATTGCCAAAACCAGAAGGATTCAAGGAAAGACCACCACGCGATAACCGCGATCGTGGAAGAAACGATAGAAATAGAGATCGTAAGCCACGTAGGGACTAAAATCCCTAATTTAACACTTTGCATATAAGAGAAGCCCTCATAATACCATTTGAGGGCTTTTTTAGTGCATTTTAACCAAAAAATCAAATTTTTGTAACCTAAATGTAACTTTTCTAGCTTTTTTACGTATAACTAATTGCAGTCCATGCATAATGAACTTAATCTAGAAAGGAATATTTAATGAGGCAGCTAAAAATAACAAAACAGGTTACCAATAGGGAAACCGCATCTTTGGACAAGTACTTGCAAGAAATAGGCAAAGTAGACCTTATTACCGCAGATGAAGAAGTAGAGTTGGCACAACGTATCAAGGCAGGCGACCAGATCGCTCTTGAAAAACTTACAAAAGCCAACCTTAGATTTGTGGTATCGGTTGCTAAACAGTACCAAAACCAAGGACTTACATTGCCAGATTTGATCAACGAAGGAAACTTGGGGTTGATTAAAGCTGCGCAACGTTTTGATGAAACTAGGGGATTTAAATTTATCTCCTATGCCGTATGGTGGATTCGTCAATCTATTTTACAGGCACTTGCCGAGCAATCACGAATCGTTCGCTTGCCTTTAAACAAAATTGGATCTATAAACAAAATAAACAAGACCTTTGCCTTCCTGGAGCAGGCGCACGAACGTATTCCGTCTGCCGAGGAAATTGCCAAGGAATTGGATATGACCGTTGAGGATGTAAAGCAATCCTTAAAAAATTCCGGAAGACATGTATCTATGGATGCACCATTGATAGATGGCGAAGATTCCAACCTTTACGATGTTTTACGTAGTGGGGAATCTCCAAATCCGGATAGGGAATTGTTACACGAATCCCTACGAACAGAAATTGAACGTGCTTTGGAAACCTTAACACCAAGGGAAGCCGATGTTATTAGACTTTACTTTGGTTTGGCAGGGCAACATTCCATGACCTTGGAAGAAATTGGCGAAACATTCGACTTAACAAGGGAAAGGGTTCGCCAGATCAAGGAAAAGGCGATCCGAAGACTAAAACATACGTCTAGAAGTAAGATATTAAAGACCTATTTGGGGTAATACCAATACTTATTGGTCCCAAACACGAATTACACTGTCAAGTTTACAATATTGTTTTTTTGGCATAAATATTGTAATTTGTGAAACATAACAACAGTTTATCATGACTGTTCGTTTTTTGATTGATGAATAAACTCCGGCTGATTACCGGAGTTTTTCATTTATGGATACCGCTACATTTCACTACTTTTGTCTAAAACCGCATTATCTCCTTAAAAATGAATAAAAAAATTATCGCACCATCCCTATTGGCAGCAGACTTCGCCAACTTGCAACGCGACGTGGAAATGGTAAACAACAGTAAAGCAGAATGGCACCATATCGATATCATGGATGGTGTTTTTGTACCCAATATATCCTTTGGCATGCCCGTACTTAAGGCCATTGCCAAACACGCCAAAAAACCGTTAGATGTGCATCTTATGATTGTGGATCCTGACCGATATATCAAAACATTTGCAGATATGGGAGCCCATACCCTAACCGTACATTACGAGGCCTGTACCCATTTGCATAGAACACTACAGGCCATAAAAGCCGAAGGTATGCATGCAGGGGTTGCCTTAAACCCGCATACCAACATTAACCTCTTGGAGGATACCATAAACGATATCGATTTGGTATGTATAATGAGCGTTAACCCTGGGTTTGGAGGTCAGTCCTTTATCCAGAACACTTATGACAAGGTAAAAGACTTAAAAGCCCTGATTACCAAAAAGAAATCCAATACGCTTATAGAAATAGACGGGGGTGTCAATGACGGCAATGCCAAACAGTTGGTTACGGCCGGAGCAGACGTACTAGTGGCCGGGAGCTTCGTCTTTAAATCACAAAATCCCACGGCCACAATTGCCGATATTTCACAGATCGCAAATAGTTAGTACTGATCTAAAAGATACCTAATTAGATCCGTAGTTGTAACAATACCTACCAATTTTTCATCTTCAACCACCGGAAGTGCATGATATTCTCGTTTTGCCAAAATCTCGGCCACTTCTTTAATGGTCGTCTCCGGGGAAACACGTTCCAAACTTTTGGCCATTACCTGCGGAATGGTAAACATATTGTAAACAACGGTCTCCACAGTTTGTTCATCCTCATAAGCTCCGTCGGCAAAACTTATCCTTAGCAAATCGGTGAGACTAAGCATTCCGATGATCTTATCCCCGTCTGTTACCGGAATGTGCCTTATTTTATGCTCTTTGAATAACTTTTCTGCCCTGTCTAGACCATCTGCCGCATTTAACGAAACCAAATTGGTACTCATTATAGAAGCAACCGGTACTCTTTGTCTTACACTCATAATTATCAATTTTAAAATTATATCTTAAAGATCTCGCTGTTTGGACATAAAAAGAATGACTTATATCATAGCAAACCTGCATAAGGCCTGTAGGCGCATTATTGTAGTTTTTTTCGGTTATTAATCTGATATAAATTGTATAGCTTTGTGAGCTAATTATTAGGAGAGCAGGTAGATACAGAACGTAATTTCATGAAAGCATTTGATATTTTGATCGTAGGTGGTGGGCCAATAGGTATTGCATGCGGTCTTGAAGCTAAAAAAAAGGGATTAACCTATGTAATTATAGAAAAGGGGCCTATAGTAAATTCGCTCTTTAACTACCCTATAAATATGCAGTTTTTCTCTTCTTCGGAAAAACTCGAAATAGATGATATTCCTTTTATCAGCAAGGAGGCAAAACCAAAGAGAAATGAGGCCTTGGAATATTATAGAAGAATTGTTACTTCCAATAAACTTAACATCCGTCTTTTTGAAAAAGTGATGGAATTGAGTAAATCCGAAAATGGTTTTAGCATCGTTTCCGACAAGGGCGCCTACCAGGCTACCAATATCATCATTGCAACAGGTTTTTACGATCTTCCCAACAAACTGGGCATTCCCGGGGAAAACCTACCAAAAGTTTCGCACTACTATAAGGATCCCCACTTTTATGCAAGTCAAAAATTGGCCGTTATCGGTGCTAGTAATTCGGCTGTGGATGCGGCATTGGAATGCTATCGCAAGGGTGCCGATGTAACGCTGATCATCAGAGGTCCGGAAGTAGGCAAAAGAGTAAAATATTGGGTGAGGCCAGATATTATCAATAGGATAAATGAAGGCAGTATAAAGGCGTACTATAATACTACGGCAACCAAAATAACAGAGAACGAGATAACATTATCTACCCCGGAAGGCACATTGAATATCGAAAACGACTTTGTACTGGCCCTCACAGGATATATGCCGAACTTCGAATTTTTGGAAAAGTTGGGAATAACCCTTTCCAAAGATGATAAAAAACTTCCTACCTATGACCCCGATTCCATGGAAACCAATGTTGAGGGACTTTATCTGGCCGGAGTTATCTGTGGAGGTATGGAAACCCACAAATGGTTTATAGAAAATTCCCGTATACACGCCCAAATAATTATAAGGTCGGTTTTAAGGAAATCCCATGCCAAAGTAGTATCAGAAGATAATAAACAATAATACATGAAACCATTTTCTATTGCCATTCATGGAGGTGCAGGCACCTTGCTAAAGGGAATGATGACGCCAGAAAAAGAACTTGCGTACAAGAATGCTCTTCAAATTGCATTAGACAAGGGTTATAATGTTCTGGAAGATAAAGGAACCGCCATTGAGGCGGTTGCACAGGCAGTTATGGCGCTAGAGGATTCCCCTTTGTTTAATGCCGGCAAGGGGAGTGTATTTACAGCGGAAGGGGGCCATGAGATGGATGCCGCCATTATGGATGGGAAAACGCTCAACGCAGGGGCCGTATCCCTAATTTCTGGAATAAAGAATCCTGTTAGCCTAGCTAGGGACGTTATGGAAAATAGCGAACATGTTTTTTTGGCCGGTGCAGGTGCTATGCAATTTGCCAAAGAGTTAAACTACACACTTGAAGATGATCGTTATTTCTATGACGAATTACGTCATCAACAATGGTTAGAGATAAAAGATACCGATGCTTTTCAACTAGATCACTCCCTTAAGAAAGATTCAAAATTTGGAACCGTGGGGGCTGTTGCCTGCGATATACATGGCGATGTTGCGGCTGCTACCTCAACAGGTGGAATGACCAACAAACGCTATGGGCGGGTAGGAGATAGTCCTATGATCGGTGTTGGCAATTATGCCAACAATAGTACTTGTGCCGTATCTTGTACAGGCAGTGGTGAATATTTCATAAGGGGTGTTGTGGCTTACGATGCAGCCTGTTTAATTGAGCACAAATCCATGTCCCTGGAAGAAGCCTGCAACGAAGTAATACACAAGCGTTTATTGCAAATTGGTGGCGATGGCGGGTTAATTGCCGTGGACGCCAAGGCCAATATTGCTATGCCCTTTAATACGGAAGGTATGTACAGGGCATTGAAAACTTCTTCCGGTACGGAACAAATTTCAATTTACGGTTAGGGGTTAAACGAAAGGAGATTCAATAGGCAATACCTTAACTTCCCTAGTGGCAATATTAAAACGATCCCCATTAGAGAGGACGTGTACGGTTAAATTGGTCATGGTCATGGGAGTACCCTCTTTCAATATCTTTTCATTGTTGTGGGATAGTTTTTGCGGGTCAAAAACAATGATCATCCCAGAACCGATCACTTCAAATTCCTTACCATTTTTTATGACCAATCCTGTGTCTTCGGCTAACCCTATCCCCAAGAGATTTGGAAACTTGGCCACGGCTTCGGACTGCCTTCCAAACCTGCCTCTTTGTATAAAATGCGTATCAAAGATAAGCTCGGGAATAAGTCCTAAGCCTTTGTACATACGAACAGCACCTTTTATAAAAGCTTCTGTGCTACTGCCGCCAGAAATCATTTCTTCGGACATAGCCATAGCACCTGCACTGGTACCCGCAATAACAAAACCTGTTTCGCTTTCATAGCGATCCATCATAATCTTATGAATCAGGGTTCCGCCTATTTTATCTGTGATCTTTTTCTGGTTACCTCCAGAAAACATTATGCAATTGGCATCTTTAATGAGGTCAATGGCAGAGGCCTTCTCGGCATCTTTTGTACTTCTTATATCCAAAACCTCAACATACTTGCATCCCAATTTGGCAAACGCCTCCAAATAATTCCTTCCTACTTCTTTTGGAATGCTCGATGCCGTGGGGATTACTACAATTTTGGCATCTACCCCACCCGATTCCGATACTACACGCGATAAAATACCCTCACAAATAAAGTCCAACGTATGGATTTCATGTTCTCCAGTACCTTTATCCTCATTACCTCCTATCGGAATCAATGTTCCTTTTTTCATCTGCATTTAGTTCATTTAGCGCGATTTCTATCGAGCAAAAATAAACTAAAATTTTCATTGAAAAATGCATATATTTATATTCTTTCGCCTAAACCACTTAAAACTATCAACATGAAAATACTAAGCATTAATGCCATGAGGGGGCCCAATTATTGGTCTGTACGCCGTCATAAACTTATTGTAATGGTTTTGGATCTTCAAGAAATGGAAGAATACCCCTCCAATAAAATTGATGGTTTTAAAGAACGCTTGGAGGCCATGTTTCCCACTATGTACGAACACCGATGTTCCGTAGGTACTGCCGGTGGTTTTTTTCAAAGGGTGGAGGAAGGCACATGGATGGGTCATATAATTGAGCATATTGCTTTGGAAATACAGACCTTGGCAGGTATGGACGTAGGGTTTGGAAGAACACGGGGTTATGGCGAAACCGGAGTGTACAACGTAGTATTTGCCTATATGGAAGAAAAAGTGGGCAGGTTTGCGGCAGAGTCGGCAGTAAGGATATGTGAGGCCTTAATTAAAGGAGAGGATTATGACATTTCCGATGATATACAGCAAATGCGAGAAATACGGGAAGATGAACGTTTAGGACCAAGCACGGGTTCTATTGTGGAAGAGGCGGAAGCCAGGGGCATTCCTTGGATACGTTTAAACAAATACTCTCTGTGCCAATTAGGATATGGAGCTAATCAGAAGCGCATACAGGCCACAGTTACCAGTGAAACAAGTAGCATTGGTGTAGAACTAGCATGCGATAAAGAGGATACGAAATACCTTTTGGAGCAAGCCGAAGTGGAAGTACCTAGGGGCGATATAATCCGAAGGGAACGTAGTTTAAAAGAAGCTTGTAGGTATGTTGGCTTTCCCCTGGTGATTAAACCGGTGGGTGGAAACCATGGAAGGGGTATTACTGTAGACATTAACAGCTATGAGGATGCCTTAGAGGCCTTTCATGCCGCAAAAGAAGTTTCTAGTGCGGTAATTGTAGAAAAGTATATCATAGGAGAAGATTACAGATTGCTCGTAATCAACAACAGATTGGTGGCAGGTGCAAAACGTACCCCAGCGCATGTCATTGGAGATGGTAAGTCTACCATCCAAGAATTGATTGATAAAGTAAACGAAGACCCTCGCCGAGGATATGGTCATGAAAAGGTTTTAACCCAAATTACCGTAAACGACCTCACAAAAAGTATTATAAAAGCTAAAGGGTACACTGTGGATACCATTATAGCCAAAGACGAAATGCTTATCCTAAAAGATACCGCCAATTTAAGTACAGGAGGTACTGCGGAGGACATTACGGATATTGTACATCCGGCCAACGTTTCCATGGCCGAACGCATTTCCAAAATTATAGATTTGGATATCTGCGGTATAGATATAATGACCACGGACATTACCAAGCCTTTGACAGAAACCGGAGGAGCTGTATTGGAGGTAAATGCGGGTCCAGGATTTCGGATGCATTTAGCCCCAACGGAGGGGCTTCCCAGAAACGTTGCAGCTCCTGTAATCGATAAGTTGTTTCCAAAGGGAAAAAACGGAAGGATACCTATTATTGCCATAACGGGTACCAATGGAAAGACTACCACAACACGGTTAATTGCCCATATGGCAAAAATGGTAGGCCATAGGGTAGGATACACCACCAGTGATGGTGTTTATATTCAGAATAGGCTATTGATGACCGGTGATTGCACGGGCCCGGCCAGTACGGAATTTGTACTTAAAGATCCAACGGTAAATTTCGCCGTTTTGGAATGCGCACGAGGTGGTTTGTTACGTGCAGGCTTAGGTTTTACTAAATGTGATATAGGGATTGTAACCAACGTGGCTGCGGACCACCTAGGCCTAAAGGGTATAAATACCGTAGAACAATTGGCCAAAGTAAAAGGTGTTATTCCGGAAACGGTACTCCCGGACGGGCATGCAATTCTAAATGCCGATGACGATTTGGTATATGATATGCGACGGGGATTAGAATGTAACGTGGCGTTGTTTTCCATGGATGAGAACAATCCAAGAATAAAAGCTTTGCAACGCATAGGTGGTATTACCGCCGTTTATGAAAACGGTTTTGTAACCATATGTCGTGGGGAATGGAAAATGCGTATTATGAAGGCAGAAGATATTCCTTTAACCTATGGAGGAAAAGCCAAGTTTATGATTCAAAACGTATTACCGGCCCTATTGGCAGGTAATATACAGGGTATTAGTATAGAGGATATGAAGGCCGGATTGGAGACCTTTATACCTTCGGCATCCCAAACTCCCGGTAGGTTAAACCTATTTAAATTTAAAAATTTCAACATTCTACTAGACTACGCCCATAATCCGGCAGGCATGCGTGCACTCCAAAAATTCACGGACGAATTGGATGCCACCGTAAAAGTGGGTATCATAGCAGGTATTGGGGACCGCCGTTTGGAAGACAATAATGAAATGGGCAGTATTGCCGCAGAAATGTTCGATGAGATTATTATAAGACAAGACAAACGTCTGCGTGGAAAAACAGAAGAAGAATTGATCAAAATGCTGAATGACGGTATTAAAATGAAAGATCCCAATAAAAAAACTACCATAATTCCCTCCGAAAAAGAAGCCATTACCTATGCGGTTAAAAATGCGGTACCAGGATCCCTAATCATTTTGTGCAGCGATGTAATCCCAGATGCATTGGAGTTGGTAAAAGAGTTCAAAGAAAAAGAAACAAAAGGAAAACTAGTATTTGCAGAATAAGGGAAGGGCCTTCAATAGGCCCTTTTTTAATACCTCTCTTTGATTATCTAAGTTATTTTTCCACTTGTTGGAGTACCTAGGCATGCCATTTTATTTATTGGGCATGGTTAGGTAAATCTTACATAAACCCTATATAAAACTCGCCAATTGTCGCCTAAAGTAACATGCTTAAACTTCCCCCAAACAGAATATGTTAAAATTGCTTACTTTTAGTTGTCTTGCTCCACTAACTAAAGTAATCTACATTGAGTACACTCACCAAATACTGGTTTTTAGAAGGTTTTAATCTCTTTCGTAAATTAGGCATGCCCACCATGATGCAGCTTTGCAAAATATTGGAGATGCAATATGTAAACAAAGGAGAAGTAATTGCTTTGGGAAACCGAAGTAAACGCTGCATCTTTTTTCTTAAGACAGGTACAGTGAAGATTGTCGATACCAAGTCCGACACTGTAAAATACGTTGTAAAAAAAGGAAACATTTTCGGGGAACTTTCTTTATACGATGAAAAAGCTGCATTGGAAGAACAGGCATTTGCGTTAGAAGATTGTGTAGTTTGCTATATAGAAGCAGATACAATGGAAGAGCTAATGGAGAAGCACAAATCGCTTAAAAATGGAGTACTTAAGGTATATGGCATTCGAATTAAAAAATTGGAACGCCGGTTAGAAAACTTGCTTTACAGAGACAGTGCATCGCGCATAGAGGATTTTGTTATGGACTATGTTCAAGAATTCGGGGAAATGGCAAACGGTGAGATTCGCGCAAGGAACTTACTATCCCATAAGGATATTGCACACTTAACAAATACATCCAGACAAACGGTGAGCAATACCTTAAGTAGTTTAAGAAAATTTGGTACCCTAACATATGATAGCAAATATATTTCAATACCTAAAAGTATGTAAACCGTGCAGTTATCTCAAAATCCGTTGGGTACTAAAGCGCTCTTACAGTACTTAAACACTTATAATGAAAGTATTTACAAACGCTTGCGTCAAATTAAGGGTAAACAATGATCGCACCAGCTAAAATTACAGAAATCCTAAACCACTTTGGCTTAATCGCAACACGGTTTCTGGGTATACCAAAACAGGTCAAATTATACCCTGGAGTTCCCCCGTGCCATTCATCGTTCCTACTAGTTTTAGGTTTAACTGCCTTTAAAAGGTTTCCATTGAATATAAAGCACAAAACATATAAACCTTAATAATAATTAAATATCATACTATGTCAGAACAACTAAAGAAAATGACGGAACATCAATGTTCCTTACCACCAGCAAAATATAACGACCTTAAAGTCCTCTTTTTAAATTGCACATTAAACAGAACACCTGTCTTATCGCATACGGAAGGGTTAATTGATATTGCCAAAAACATCTTTGAGGCAAATGGGGCCAGTACTAAGGTCATTAGACCTGTGGATTATGTAATCCCTGCTGGTCTGGGGTTGGACATGTCGCAAACCCCAGAATGGGAAAAAGACGATTGGCCCATGCTCCAAAAAGAAGTAGATGCATGTGATATTTTAATTTTATGTACCTCCGTTTGGTTGGGTGAAAAATCGTCCGTCTGTAACCGGGTATTGGAACGTATGTATGGCTACACCCATAAATTCAATGATAAAGGACAATATAGAGATTACGGAAAAGTAGGGGCCACATTGATCACAGGAAATGAAGATGGGGTAAAACACTGCGCAATGAACATTCTCTTTTCTCTTTCCCACATTGGTTATACGGTGCCCCCACAAGCAGATGCAGGTTGGATGGGCGAGGCCGGACCTGGGCCATCATATAGGGATGAGGGCTCTGGGGGACCGGAAAACGATTTTACAAACAGAAATACCACCTTCTTGGTATGGAACTGTTTGCACTTGGCTCGCATGCTTAAAGACAACGGCGGTGTGCCGGCACATGGAAACCTTCCAGACGAGTGGGATGCAGGATGTAAGGCTGGTTTTAGCAGTCCGGAGCACAAAAGATAATGATGACTACCGTAAAGGGATACTTTAAATTTATAATCGTAACTTTTGGATTATTCGGTTTTGGGAATTTCTATCATGGGCAAGCGCAACAAGGATGGATGTTGGGGGCGGCCCCATCCTCGGAAATAGACAACAGTATTTTTGGTGCCAATGCACGCCTGTATTTTGGGGTAAATGATCACTTTTGTTTTGGGCCAGAAATTACATTGTTTCCCTATCAAGAAATAGACGATGAAAACGAACTTAAAATTCTAGATCTTAACCTGAACGCGCATTATATTTTTGAACTCACTCATAAATTGGGAGTGTATCCTTTAACAGGAGTTAACTATACAGAAGAAAAGGAGCGTCTAGTAGCTTTGCAAGAAGAAGAAGAAGAAGAAAAGGAAAATGGGCTTGGACTCAATTATGGATTTGGCGCCCATTACAACCTTCATAATTTGTATGTATTTGCAGAATTTAAGGGCGTTGCGGGTAAACTTTCGGCAGAATTTGTTACTGTGGGCGTAATTCTACCATTGTTAAAATCGCCATTGAAGAAAGACCATACGGAGTAGATAATTAAAAAAGAATATGATAAACAACATGACCACCCAAATGCATTTGGCAGCGCAGTATCTAGCAGCGGCCGGAATAAGTTTTGTAGAAAAAAAGGCAGACGATAGTCACACCAACCTTGGATTTTCCATAGAGAGCGGAGCTATGTTTTCTAGACCTCTGAATGAAGCAGGGAATACACTGTCCCTTAACTACAACAATTTTACTTTAGCCTGGAACACGCCCAATCTTATAGAATCTTATAGATTGGATGGTAGTCGCCATACCGAAGTGCTAAACTGGATAAAACAACAGACGCAAGATGCCAAAATTAGTAAACCCTATTCGTATGCATTCCATTATGAGCTGCCCTATCAAATAACCGACGATTTTACCTTTAAGTTGCATAATGTAAATAGGCTTAAAGAATTAATGCATTACCGGATTTTGGCCCAATTGGTATTGGAATCCTTTCTTGAAAAACATGGTTTGATCTCCGAAATAAGAATATGGTCCCATCATTTTGATACAGGTGCTTTTATTGAGTTTAAGGATAGTGACAAGCTCTCTATTGGATTAGGACTCGCTATTCCGGATTCCTTGGTAAATGACTACTATTTCTATATCAGTGGGTATCATGGGCACGATGCCTTGGAAACAACAAAGCTAACCCCACTGACCACTGGTGCATGGCACAACAATGGATTTAAAGGTGCTATTTTGCCTGCTACCGGTACGGATAGAAACGCAGCCTTGTTATTTTTGGAAGAGGCCTTAATGGCTTATAAGCGCTGAAAACTATGGAAAACTGGTACATACCCATTACCATAATACCGGGCATAGGCTTACTTATACTGTCTACCTCCAATTTAATGGTTGCTCTAAGCAATGAAATGAGAATGCTCATTGCCGATACTACTACTACCCAAATTTTGATGGAAAAAAAACTGAGGCAACTAAAATTATTGAATAGCGCCATGGTATTTTTATACAGTTCGGTAGGGTTTCTGCTAGTCTCTGGTTTGGTTTCTGGGATAATGCAAAGCGTTGGCGGCCATAATAACTCCTTTATTTACATAACCATAGGCGGTATTTGCTGGGCATTAATTGGCCTTGCACTACTTGTTATATACTCTTTCAAAGCCGTGAAGTTAAGACAAGACCAATTCAATAATAAATGCTAACACTAAAATACGATGGGAAATGACCGCTAAAAAAGATATCATCTGGCATAAAGTTCTGACCAACAAAAAAGATTTACCCGAAGGAAGGGTCAAAACCGTAACTGTAAACCATAAAGGTATTTGTTTAACCCATTTTAAAGGGAAATTTTCTGCTTTGGATAACAAATGTCCACATCAGGGAGGACCGTTGGGAGAAGGCTCCATTGAGAATGGATTGCTGCGTTGCCCATGGCACGGTTGGGATTTTGACCCCTGTACCGGACTTCCGCCTGGCGGTTATGATGATGGGGTACAGACCTTTCCTACCAAAGAGGAAAATGGTTCCATCCTAGTAGGGGTAGAAGATGAGGAAGCACATCAACCTACGGTATCCGATATTATGGTAGAAACCATGATAAATTGGGGCGTAACCAAAGTATTTGGAATGGTGGGGCATTCCAACTTAGGCTTTGCCGATGCCATGAAACGACAAGAAGAAAAGGGAAATCTTAATTTTTATGGTATTAGACACGAAGGAGCTGCAGCTTTTGCGGCTTCCGCATACGGTAAGTTAACAGGTAGACCAGCAGCATGTTTTACTATCGCTGGGCCCGGTGCTACCAATCTATATACCGGTATGTGGGACGCCAAGGTAGACAGGGCTCCATTTTTAGCGCTCACAGGACAAGTGGCTACCCAAGTTGTTGGAACCGGTAACTTTCAAGAAGTAGATCTGGTTCAGGCATTCAATACAGTGGCCGAATTTAACCAAAGGGTTCAAAGTGATAGCAAGCATGCCGAACTAATGTCCTTGGCAATTAAAAATGCCCTTCTAAGACGCGATGTCTCGCATCTTACGTTTCCTGATGAAATACAAGAGTTAAGGGCAAAACCTAATGCCAAGGCACAGTTTCCTACCAATAGAATAACACCCCTACAAATTGCTCCTCCCGAAGAAATGGCCAATAAAGCAATAGACTTGCTTCGGAGTTCGAAAAGACCCGTTATAGTTATGGGACACGGAGCACGTAACCATAAAGAGAAAATAGTAGCATTTGCCGAATCCTTAAATGCAGCAGTGGTAACCACTTTTAAAGGAAAAGGCCTTATTGCAGACAATCACCCCCTAGGGTGTGGAGTATTGGGAAGAAGTGGTACCCCTATTGCCTCTTGGTTTATGAACGAAGCAGATTTGCTAGTTGTCTTCGGAGCCTCATTTTCCAATCACACGGGCATTACGCCTAAAAAACCCACAATACAGGTAGATTTTGATCCACTGGCACTAAGCAAGTTCCATGAGGTAGACGTTGCGGTTTGGGGAGAAATATCGCGTACCCTGGAAATCTTTACGGAAGCCTTGGCGGGCAAAACAGAAACTTTAGATCAAAAAACGGAAATTGCCGAAAGATGGGCCATCTGGAAAAAAGAAAAAGAAAAGCGTCTTACCGAAACTTCCGATAAGGGTGTAAGTTCTATTGCAGTTTTTGAGAGCATGAACAAACTGGCACCCAAAAATGCCGTAATGTGCGTAGATGTTGGTAACAATGCATACTCTTTTGGCCGGTATTTTGAACCAAAAGAACAAGATTTTCTAATGTCTGGCTATCTGGGATCCATTGGGTTTGCGCTTCCAGCCTCTATTGGTGCATGGGCGGCAGTGGGCAACACAAGACCCGTTGTGGCAGTAGCCGGAGATGGAGGCCTTTGCCAATATTTGGCGGAAATAACCACTCTTGTAAAATACAATATGCCCATAAAATTGATCGTACTTAATAATCA
Source organism: Spongiimicrobium sp. 3-5 (assembly GCF_046557915.1). Taxonomy (NCBI): domain Bacteria; kingdom Pseudomonadati; phylum Bacteroidota; class Flavobacteriia; order Flavobacteriales; family Flavobacteriaceae; genus Spongiimicrobium; species Spongiimicrobium sp. 3-5. The sequence goes on along the minus strand of NZ_JBHEBG010000001.1, from coordinate 1,843,140 downwards.
CGAGTTGGGAAAAATATCAAAAGAACAGCGCGCCGGGGAATTTGACGTTTGGCAAACAACCTTGTCCAACCCAAATTTTGCAGAATACGCAAACTCTTGCGGTGCGTGGGGAAAAAGGGTTTCCGATGAAAGTGAACTAAATGCTGCAATGGACGAATTGTTTAAACAACCCGCTGCTGCCGTTTTGGAAATTATCACCGATGTAAACCTTATTTAAGTATGGAAACAACCATTCAAATTTTCTTGACGTTCTTAACTGTTTATGCAATTTTAGGTGTACTCTTTGGCATTTATTTCTTTTTCAAAGGAGCTTCTCAACTAGATTCCTTAATTACCGAAAGTAAATGGACAGTACGTTTATTGTTGATCCCCGGAGCTATTGCTTTGTGGCCAGTACTTTTAAGCAGATTGGTATCTAAACTAAAAACAAAATCATGACGTACGGCCTAAGAAAAGCCCATAAACTAATATGGCTGTTATTAATTGCTACCGCCCCTTTAGGGATTTTATTCGCCACTTTGGGTATTAAAGAACCCGTACTGACCGATAGCAATTTGAAGATTTCTTCCGCATCCGGAGACAGGCATCTAATCTTTGAAAACGAAGCGCTTACCACCTTTTTGGATCCGACTGGGGATTTTAATGGAATTCAAATATTCGTAAAACAACCTTTGCCCAGCCCTGCTGCAATAGCCTACGGAGTATCGTTGGCAAAACCTAAAGGCCAATTTCTGGGAGTTTTGGACAAAAAAGGGGTTTATAATTTCAAAGTTGATAAATCTATAAATGAAATTAAGATTTACGATGAAATAAAGGAAGAAACCCTATTCAATATTGAAATATTATGGGATTAGATTACACAACGATACTTTGGAACAAACATAAAAAATTGTACGACAAACTAATTGCCGTTGCAATGCTCACCTATTTGTTGGGGTTCGTTTTAATTACCCTGGCAACAAATCCCGAGGCCACAGCGGAAACCATAATAATTAGGGCATTTGGCACCCTTGCCATTGTGCTGTTGCATATTGTGTTGGCCATAGGGCCCTTAGCTCGATTAAACCCGAGATTTTTACCCTTGTTATACAATCGTAGACATCTTGGGGTAAGCATATTTTTAACCGCTTTGGTTCATGGACTTTTTTCTATTATTCAATTTCATACGCTAGGTAATGTAAATGCCCTTTATGCAGTGTTTACCTCTAATATGGATTACGATTCTTTTGTTAATTTTCCTTTCCAGGTACTGGGTTTCTTCGCACTGCTTATTTTGTTCTTAATGGCGGCCACAAGTCATGATTTTTGGCTTAAAAATCTGTCTCCAAAAACATGGAAACGCTTGCATATGATGGTATATTTTGCCTATGCACTGGTATTGATGCATGTTTTTCTAGGTGCCTTGCAACAACAACCTTCTATATGGTCCATCGGTATTTTAACCTTGGGATTCTTAACCTTGACCTCCTTGCATCTGACCGCTGCCTTAAGAGAGGCAAAACTAGATCGACAGAAGACCAAGCAGGTTAACAATGGTTGGGAATATATATGCGAAATAGATGATATTCCGGAAGATCGAGCAAAAATATTTGTAGTAAAAAAAGAGCGAGTGGCACTATTTAAATACGACCATAAACTATCTGCCATTTCCAACGTATGTAAACATCAGGGAGGTCCTTTGGGTGAAGGTAAAGTGGTAGATGGCTGTGTAACCTGCCCTTGGCACGGATATCAATATTTACCGCAAAATGGGCAGTCGCCGCCGCCATTTACGGAAAAAGTGGCAACCTATAGGATAAAGAAAATCGATAAAGGGATTTACATTGATCCACAGGCCCTAGAAGAAGGAACCGCTGTTGAACCCATTACCTTTTAAACCTATTGCAATGAAAAAGAATGATGATTTTTATATTGGGTATAGTAACAAGGTAGCTCAAAAAACAAAAAAACTTCTAAAGCGTTTTGTGCTCGCTATGTTAGTACTGCTCTTGGTAATGGCTGCCATATTTGGCCTTACACAGAATAAAGATAAAAATAGTGTCTTTGAATTTGGTGAGCTTACTAAAATTACCGGGGTATATCATGAACTTCCTTATCCCATGCTAAAAGTAAAAATAGGGGACACTACTTATAAAAATATCCTTCTTGTGGGCTTCGGGAAATTTAGTGCAAACCCTACATTACAAAAAATACGTGCCAAGAAAAAAAAACTCTCTGGAAGCATCCTGAGTATATCTGGGAACCTTATTTACTATAACGGAAAAACGTTGTTGCAGATTACCGACGAGGAAAAAATTACCCTGGTGGACAATGCCATTGCCAACAGACTTCCCAAACCAAAAGTGGTGGTAAAGAATATGGAACTGCGGGGAGAAATAATAGATCCTAAATGTTACTTTGGGGTAATGAAACCCGGTAAGGGTAAAATACACAGAAGTTGCGCTTCCCTTTGCATCTCTGGAGGCATACCGCCCGTATTGGCAACCACAGATGATAACAATATTGCCGAATACTATCTGATAACGGATATTGACGGAAACCCTATTCATCAAGATATATTGCCCTACATAGGAAAACCATCGCTGGTGCGGGGTAACATTGTACAAATGGAAGATTGGTATCAGTTGCAAATAGACACAAAAGACATAGTAGACCTTAACCAACCTTCAAATGTTTATTAGGTAAGCGCAAACAGAAAATTATTAAAGCCAAAAATGGTCGATTTTTTAAACAGAAACAAATACTTAATAGCCCTTATCGGGGTGATCAATTTTCTACTGACACCCATCCATACTAGCATTTCGGATGTATACCCTGCCCACACTGTCGTTATCAACTACACAATTGTAATCTTGGTAAGCTCGCTTATCGCTTCCAACACCAAAACAAGAACAAGGTCATATATCTTAGGTTTTTTAGCCTTGATTTTTATTTGGTTGGAATTTACCTACCCCAACTCCAAAACAATTACCGTAATGAGGCTTGTAACGTCTTTTTTGTTGTTTTTATACTTCTGCGCCCTACTTCTAAAACAGCTACGGATGATGAAAGAAATCGACCTTCAATTTATTTTGGGGCCTATTTTAGGATTTATCTATTTGGGCATTATCGGTGGTATATTGTTTGAGATAACTCACTTTATAGACCCTTCATCATTCCACCTTCGGGGCAACTATTCTGGCTATATCTTCTATTATTTTAGCTTTATCAGTATTACCACAGTAGGTTATGGAGATGTAACACCATTAACACCACAATCGCAGGCGATAACCTTGGTAATGAATATTATTGGGCAATTTTACCTTGCCATAGTAATTGCAGTTTTTGTTGGAAAATATATTAACGTAAAATCATGAAAACATGCTACAATCTTTTAGTATAGTATTTTCCTTGGCCGCCTTTTTTAGTTTTGTAAACTATAAATGGCTTAAACTTCCTGCTACGATCGGACTAATGTTACTAAGTTTAATGACCATTATCTTAATAACTCTAAGCAAAGGCATTTTCCCAGATTTCTATCTGTTTTTCTGTGATATTGTTACCAATTCCGATTTTAAGACCTTACTCCTAGATGGGATTTTGAGTTTTTTACTTTTTGCAGGGGCTTTGCACGTTAACTTGGACGATCTTAAAAAAGAAAAATGGTCGGTACTTTTGTTTGCAACGTTAGGGGTGGTTATCTCCACATTTATTGTGGGTGGCCTAACTTACCTAGCAGCTGATGCAGTTGGCCTACAGATACCATTCTTACATGCCATGTTGTTTGGAGCGCTTATTTCACCGACCGACCCAATTGCAGTGCTCGCCATTCTTAAAAAAACCAATATCGCCAAAAACCTACAAGTTAAAATAGAGGGAGAATCACTTTTTAATGATGGTATCGGTGTAGTTGTCTTTGCAGGAATATTAATTCTGGGAGATATGGGGGGTCATCCTACGGAAAGTTCTTTGGGCGTGGAAATAGGCAAGTTATTTTTAGAAGAGGCCATTGGCGGTATAGCCTATGGCGGATTACTTGGCTTTGTGGGGTATTATTGCATAAAGTCAGTACAGTCTAATCCGCAATTGGCGGTTATGATAAGTTTGGCAATAGTAATGGGCGGCTATTCCATGGCATCACTGATACATGTTTCGGGACCGCTGGCCATGGTAGTTTCCGGTATGATTATCGGTAATAAATTAAACATAGCCACAAACAAAGGGCCTACCAGAAAACTGATCAATGATATTTGGGAGGTTCTAGATGATGTTTTTAACGGTATTTTGTTTGTTTTGATAGGTCTTGCCATTCATCTATTGCATTTTCAAACCTCGTATTTAATGTTAGGGCTTATATCGGTATTGGTAGTATTGTTGGCCAGGTTTATTTCTGTGCTCCTACCCTATTCGCTATTAAAGCACTCCGAAAGCAGTCCTATAAAAACAGTGGCCATTTTAACTTGGGGAGGTTTACGGGGTGGAATTTCAATAGCGTTGGCCCTGAGTTTGGCAAACAATTCCTCATCAGAAATAATTCTGTATATTACCTATACCGTAGTGCTTTTTTCCATCCTTGTGCAAGGACTAAGTATTGGGAAATTGGTAAAAGGTCTCTACCACTAACCATTAAAATGACGCAAAAAAAATTGCAATACCTATTTCTGCTGCTGCTTTGCACATCTTTTATGTCCGCACAGTTGTCTGATTTGGCCAAAATAGAATATACAGTGCTGCCCAAAGGGGATTCCAATGTAGGTTATAGCAGGTTAAGGGGGTTGTTCAATTACCCTATCCGTTTGAGACCAAATAGCTTTCTCTTATTAGGTTTGGATTATAGTAAGATAGATCTCGATTTTGATGCTGGTATTGATGCATTTGACATTAATGCCATTGAAGGCTTTCAGTTGCTTGACCTTAATATTGGGTATACCGTTAAAATGAATGGAGATTGGCGGTTTGGGGGCCGTTTTACACCTGGTTTTAGCTCCAATCTAGTACGCAAAATTTCTTTTGAAGATGCCGTTTTTTCGGCTGATGTAGTTTTTATAAACGACAAGACCAATGATAAGGACATTAGCAGGCCGTATAGGTTAATTTTAGGGGTTTCATACTCGCAAAACAGAGGTATTCCATTCCCACTGCCCTTTATAAGCTATTACAAAAAGTTTCACCCCAATTGGTCCTACAACTTAGGAGTGCCAAAATCCAATCTGCAGTACCATCTTTCCAAAAAATCCAGATTTAAACTCGTTGCCGAGCTCGACGGTTTTACCGCCAACATTCAGAACGGATTACTGGTAAACAATACAGAAATTGCCGATAGGGTAAACTTGTCCGTTATAATTGGTGGACTTCGCTATGAGCGCAAATTCGGCAGGCATATAGAACTCTTTTTTAACATATCTAACGTCTTTAGTAGCAACGCCGATCTGCGAGATAAAAAAAATAACTCGGTTATCTCCGTGGATAAGGACAATACTTTGTATTTAAAGACAGGAATTCGATTTAAAATATAAAAACGGTAATCATGAGCGAGAAAAAAACCGAAAAATTAAAAGACAACTTTTTGGCCGAGGAATTGGGTATTGATAAAGATGCCCTTAAGTCCTTAAAGAAAAAATTGGCCAAAGTAGAACCCAGATCGGAGCGTGGCGTGGAAACACTATTTCGGTTGGTATCCAAAAACCAGTATACCCTCAATTCGATGATCGACCGCAAATCTAACATACTCATTTCCATAAACGCCCTTATTCTTTCCATTATACTAGGAACGGTGCTCAATCAATTGGACAATGATCCGCATCTTATATACCCGGCAATTATGATGCTGCTCACCAACTTAATTTCAACAGCATATGCGGTAATGGCCACTCGTCCGGAACTTAAACACGGTGGTAAGGAATCTGGAAATCTGATGTTTTACGGAAATTTCAATGAAATGGAAGAAAAGGAATACGTGGAAAACTTAGTTGGACTAATGTATCAGGGAGATAAGCTATACACAACGATTGCCACGGATACTTTTCACCTAGGAAAAACAATAGATCGTAAGTTTAAATTATTGCGAAAATCATTCACCATATTTTTAGTGGGTATTATACTTGCTGTATTGGCCTTTATTTTCTGCCATTTAATGTTTGGGGAATATTTCTAGACCCCACTGGGAAAAACTATAGCTTTTTGGTAGACTCCCTAACTATAAGACTGGTCTTCACAACCTTGGTTCCATAGGCCTCATGTACCTCGTTCTTATTTTTACTTTCAATTCGATCAATAAGTGTATTGGCCACGGTCTCCCCAATGTATTTTCCATGTTGACTTACCATGGTTAGGGCAGGTGTAACGTAGCGAGATAATTCTCCATTGGTAAACCCGATAATGGAAATGTCATTGGGAACGTGATATCCTCTGGATTTCACTATACTCATCGTCCTGACGGCCGTAATTTCATCCAAAGCCATTATGCCTTCAATTTTTTTATAATTTAGGAGAAAGGACATAATCAGTTCTAAATCATCCTTTGTACCTATAGGAATGACCAACTTTTCGTCAAAATCGATATTTTTTTCGGCTAAGGCCTTTTTATAGCCTTCAATTCTTAATCTCCCTATATTGGAATGATCTATGGGGGTAACAATAGCAATAGTTCTACATCCGGTTTCTATGAAATATTTGGTTGCTTTATACCCCGCTTCAAAATCATCAACAATAATTTTATCACATTCAATCAAATTAGTTACCCTATCAAACATAACAAGAGGAATTTGGTTGTTTGTAAGTTCCTTTAGGTGCGACACATGATCATCGAACTGCATCTCCGTAGCCACTGAAGAGATGATTATACCATCCACGGAACCTGTGCTGAGCAATTCCAATGTACGGGTTTCTTTCTCCAAAGATTGATTACTGATGCAACTTATAATGCTATACCCCCTATCATTTGCAATCTGTTCTACACCATACAGCACCTGTATAAAAAAGTAATTAAGAATGTTTGGGATTACTACACCAATAGTTTTGGTGCTCCTGTTTAAAAGGCTTAGGGCCACTTTATTTGGCTTATAGTGGTTTTCTTTAGCAAATTTTTGAATCTGGACCTTCAATTGTTCACTGATCTCATGACTATCATTAATAGCTTTGGATACCGTGGATACCGAAACCTTAAAATGATTGGCAATTTCTTTTAAAGTTAATTTAGACATGAGCTTGTTTGATTACGATTCGAACGAAAATCGAATCCCCGCTTTTTTTCTTACCTCATCTACTATGTTCATTAATTCCAATGAATTTTGGTGACTCCATAAACTGCTTTCCAACTTTCCATTTTGTAAACATTTATGAACTTCGCATATTTCATAGGTAAACCCCTTACCTTTTGTTGGTAATTTATATAACCGCTCTTTGCCATTGTTCACAAGGGTAAACCCCTGTGCCTCGTGCCAAATAGGCGCTACATAAATTTCGGCGTCTTCTCCACAAATTTTGGCTTTCATATCCGTATCATTGGAAAAACCACTGTACAACATGGCTTGGGCATCTTTATAATTGAATATCATCGATGTCTGGATTTCGGCCCCCGTCCAATGAAATTTGGATCGAGCTAAAATCTCTGCTGGTTTGCCCAATAAAAGATAGGACAAAAAAATGGGATATACACCCATATCCAATAACGATCCACCTGCTAAATCTATGTTTAAGGCCCTACTCTTGGGGTCTTCATCTAGCTTATAAAAAGTAAATTCGGCACTAATATATCTAAGTCTTCCCAAAGCACCCGCATCTACCAGCTCTTTTGTTTTTTTAATGGTAGGATTGAACCGACTCCAAAAAGCTTCCATAAAAAAAACCTTATTGCGTATAGACGAAGCTATCATCTGTTTTGCTTCCAATGCGCTTATGGCCACGGGTTTTTCACAGAGCACATGTTTTTTGTGATCCATGGCTGCAATACTAACCTTGGCATGTGTATGGTGCAGGGTTGCAACGTATACCACATCTACCTCTTTGTTGTTGAACAGCTCTAGATAACTACCATAATAGGAGTTAACACCGTACTCTTGGGCAAAAACCTTGGCTCTTTCGCTGTTGGTAGAAGCAACAGCTATAAGCTCCGCGTCCTTTACTAATAATAAATCATCAACGAATAGTTTTGCAATCTTGCCAAGACCTACTATGCCCCATTTCACCTTTTTTCCCATGCTGTTTTACATCATTGCAACCGCTAAAAACTATATCCTTTCCTCCACCACCTCAGCTGTGGAAAACCGGTAACGCATATTTCTATACACGCAAATATCCGTGATATCCTCTGGGGTGTCTTTTGGCATTGCCCTAAAATTGGATGAGACCCTATATTTAGATTTTACCGGCATTACCCTATGCCAGCAATGGCCATGAAGAAATACTACGGTTCCCTTCTTAGGTTTAAAGATCAGTTGACCTTTAAGATCGTCATGGGGTTTCCCTACAGGAAGCAACCCTAATTTATGTGCTTTAGGAAAAATTACTATTTCACCTCCAGTAGTCTCATCAATATCGTGGGTGTATACCAGTCTGTTAAGGTTAAAAACATCGCTGTCTTCTGGTGGACAATCCTGATGCCATGCCTGTCCCTTACTACCTTGCTTGGAATACATCATCATACAATACAGGTTATCCCAATCCTTTCCCAAGATGGCCTGTGTTATGGCGTTGAAGTTCTTGTCCCTATCAATTCCATCAAAGTAGGGTTTATTCTCCCTGTAAGGAAACCAGGGCACTACTTCTACGGCAGATTTTGTGATAAACTCATCAGAGTGCTCCCAATCGGGATTCATTCCAAAATGTTCCAGTATCAACCCATTGTATTTGTCCATCAGTTCCTTGCTGAAAAATTCTTCCATTACTAGATAACCATTTTCCCAAAACTGATTTGCCAATTCCGTTATGCGCATCATTATATAAATTTAGTTGTTATAGAGTCTGGCGAATAGATCTGGAGATGCTTTCAGGTATTTAGCCTTTCCGGTCTCTTCCTTCCATCGTTCACTGATTTCCTTGCTCAATTGAAGTCGGGCATCTATATTTTTGAATGTAGGGTTTACCTTCCAACGGGGTTTTGCTCGCCAATTGCCATTGATATAACTAATGGCTTTAATTGTTTCTGGGTGTGTGTCTATGGTGTTGAAAAAAGGTACAAACCATTCTTCCCAAGCCATTTGTGCCTGTTCGGGGTTAGAGAGCAGAAACTCCTTGGTTAGACCTGTGTTACCTTCCGGATCGTTTTCCCAATCGATAGAAGTAGGTGTTGCTTCGGCGATAAATACGGGTTTTTCTTTTGATTGGGCAAATTTCACCATCTTTGCTTGCTTATAATTACTGAAAAATGAATACCCGCACCAATCCACATAATCATCCCCCGGATACCAAGCCTCCAAATCCGCTATGGTATTTCCAAAACCTTTGGACTGCCATACATAAGCCACGTTAGACACTCCTTGTTCATCCAATAAATCCTTAATCCTCCGATAAGCCAAAATATAAGATTCTCTATCGTATCGATTCCAAGGACCCGCAAACTCGAATCCGATTCTGAGAAATACAGGTCGTTTGCCCAACTCATGAAAAAAATTACCTAATTTTTTAATATAGACATCGTGCTCCCCAGAGGCAATTTTCTCCTCATTATCTATAATCGCCAACCCAATAGCCAAAACACTATTTTCAAAATCCGCATCGGCGAGCTGAAGGGATATATTATTGGGACCATCGCCCCAATCGTCTGTTTCCCATATACCGTTAAGTCCGCTGTATGTAAAACTATGATCCAAGAAAGTTTCCGTAAGTCCGGGCATAATATCGGTGTACATGGTAAAGCCACCAGGAGCGTCAAAATGGTCAAAATAACCATTCTGGTCATGTTCGGTACCGCCAATAGCATCTAATTCCTGACCTACAAACAATATTACCTCTCCATCATGGGGTTCAAATTTGGCCAATTTTTTAGCAGGTAGACCAATCTCTTCTTGGGGTTGAACATTTTTTTCAGAGTTTCTGCAAGCTTGTAAGCTTATTGTTATCAGTATTAAAAGATAAATTCGTGATTTCATAATCATCTTTATTTAATTTCCACATATTCGAACCATTCAAAATCAGCATGGTGAGCGTTCATAGCCAAATCCTGACAGCAAACCCCAACAAAACTTCCCGTAAATGCCGGCCTATACCTACTCCTTCCATTACGAACATGATCGTCGGATAGAATACTGGCATCTAAGGCAATACCAAGATCATTAAAGGAAATATCGTCTAAACTATAGAAGAATTGCAAACGATTCCTGTTCATTTCACCTCTGAGAACAATTTTATCGAAATTCGTAATATCTACCAATTCTTCTTGAAAGCTCATTTCAAAGTTGTCTGAAGAAATAATCGATAGATACTTCTTGGTACCATCAAAGTTAGCGGTAATACAGGCATAGTGGTAATGTCCGGAATTATAGTAAAAAACCAATCCGGCCATGTGGTGAATGTTTTCTGGGAAAAATTCTATCGCGGTAGAAACCCGAACATTAAAATGTTGTACCCTACGGGCCAATAAACTCTGATAATGAAGCGAGTTTAAGGATTCCTTGCCATAAAGTCTTAGGAAACCCTTCCTATCGGAAAGGCTACACCAATTTTCGGTTATGGGGATGCGCAATGCCTGAAAGTCTAGAGGCACCGTCTCGTTATTAAAAAACAATCGATGTTCCTGTGCTCCATGCGTAAATTCTGGCAGGTTTGCCGTTGGGACTTCCCGTCTTGGGACTCTACTTCCACTTTTAAGATAGGGCCATCCATCTTTCCAAATAAATGTTTCGATAGCTGTCTCCCTTCCCAAAGTACATTTGCCATGAAGAGTAAGTGGCCTTCCTATTAAAAAAACCGCATACCAGTCTCCATTTTGGGTCTGTATTAGATCTCCATGACCACATTTTTGCAAATAATTGTCTTTGTCCTCTGCGGCGGAAACAAAGGGATTATCTGGATGAAATTCGTAAGGTCCAAATATACTTTTGCTCCGGCCTATAGACATTGCGTGGCCATATTCTGTGCCTCCTTCAGCAAGCACTATATAGTAAAACCCATCTTTCTTATACAGGTGGGGCCCTTCTGTAAGTCCAAGTTTGGTTCCCGGCGTAAGATAGTGTACGGGTCCTATGAGTTGCCGTTTTTCCGAACTATACTCTTGCATCTCTATACCTCCAAAGAATCTTCCGTTACGATGGTCTACCAGCATGTTCAGATACCATTTTTTACCATCGTCATCATGAAAAAGGGAGCCGTCAAAACCCCTGGAAGACATATAGATAGGCTCGCTCCATTCGCCAGAAATATCATTGGAGGTCACTAGATAATTGGGTGTATCTTTCCAAACACCATCAAAAGACCTCACATTGCTGTACACGAGGTAAAATAGGCCATTACTATATGAAAGACATGGAGCCCAGACACCACAGGAATCTGGGTTGCCCCGCATATCCAATTGGGAAATGCGACTCAAAGGCCTAGCAATTAGTTTCCAGTGTTTTAAGTCTTTGGAGTGATGAATTTGTACTCCAGGAAACCACTCAAATGTAGAGGTGGCTATGTAATAGTCATCCCCCACCCTACATATGGATGGGTCTGGGTTGAAACCTGGTAAAATTGGGTTTTGTATGCAATTCATTATTTAACTAATTCTAATTCTAACTGTTCTAATGATTTTCCTTTGGTTTCGGGCAATATTTTCAACAGCACAAAGAAGCCGACAAGGGCGATAAGTCCAAAAATCAGAAAACTCATGGCATTGCCTAAATTTGATAGTTCCCAGGGGAATATTTGCTGTACCACCCAGCTCGAAAAAGAGTTGGCGAAACCGATGACGCCAATTGCCAAACCTCTATATTTATTGGGGAAAAGTTCTGATAACATTACCCACACAACTGGGCCCAGTGAGAATGCAAAGCATGCGATAAATCCCAGAATGCCGATTAATACGAGGGTAGCATTCATATCTGTGGCGACCTCCAATATGGCCCCTTCATTTGTTGCGTATACTTTAGTACCTAAAACAGCTTTAGCCGCGTTTTTAAAGTCAACATCGTTTTCATAGTGTTTATCTGCCAGGCTTATCAGACCACTTGCATCAAAATCTTTAAAACTACCTATTTCGTCAACGGTTAATTTATAGGTAGCCCTATTAAAGCCATAGGCACATAAAGTTAAACTGATGGCTATGCCAGCAACCCCTATGAGCAGTAAGGGTCGTCTTCCCATTTTATCTATTAGGAATATCGCAACAATAGTAAATATCACTGTGGTAAAACTCAATAGCACACCAGAAGTAAACGCGGCATCGGTACCAATCCCCGTTTGTTTAAAAATGGAGGTCGCATAAAAATAAATTGCATTGATCCCTGTAACCTGCTGAAGAACTCCCAGCACCAACCCCACGATAACAATAAAACGCAATGAAGGTTTCCAAAGCTCTAACACCGAGACCTTAGATTTAAACTTTTGGGCTTTCATGCTTTTTTTAATTCCTTCTATCTCCAATTGTGATTGTTGTTCACCATGTAAACTTTTTAGGACCTTCCGACCTTCTTCAAACCTGTCCTTCATAATTAACCAACGTGGGCTTTTCGGTACAAGAAACATTATGAAGAAATATAGCAGCGCAGGTATTAATTCTACCCCGAGCATCCAACGCCAAACGGTTTCGCTGGTCATAAAGCTTCCACCAGAAGTGTAAAGACCATTTAGATAATTGTTACACAAGAAAGCGGCAAAGAACCCCAAAACTATATTAAGCTGTTGTATGGAAACCAATTTGCCCCTTTCCTTTGCTGTAGCGATTTCGGCAATGTATGTGGGTGCCAAAATTAAAGCGGCTCCAAAAGCCAAGCCACCTATCATACGTGCTATATACAAGGATTCATAGGACCAGGCATAGGCAGAGAATAGGGCAGAGAATGCATATAGAAAGGCTACTTGTATTAGTATTGTTTTCCTACCGACAATATCGCTTAATCTTCCGGAGACCAGCATGGCAATCATTGCGGCAAAGGACGGCGAGCTTACCACCCATCCTGATTGAAGATCTGTTAAATCGAATTCTGGCCCTGCATAGGACATTACACCAGAAATAATACCTGCATCAAAACCAAACAAAAACCCTCCTAAAGAGACCACAAATGCTATGAATACCGTTTTTCCGGACATTTTTAATCGTTTTCTATAAGTGTCTTGAACAAATTGTCGGAGGCATTGAGATACCTATCGTCGTTCATTTTCATCTTCCATTTTTCCGAAATCATGGGACTTAATTGCAAACGGGCATCTATATCTTTAAACGTTTTGTTTGTAAACCACATTGGCCTTTCTTTCCAATTGCAATTGATGTAATGAATGGCCTTTACAACATCTGAATTCTCCTCGATAGTCGTAAAAAAGGGAACGAACCATTTTTCCCAAGCCTCTTGGGCTTGTTCTGGATTGGAAAGGATAGTTTCTTTAGTATCACCATCAAATTTTGCGGTATGGTCCGAAATTGTTGGAGAGGCTTCGGCAATAAATACCGGTTTTCCTTTTTCCCTTGCAAAGTCGATCATTATGGCTTCCTTAAATCGATCGAAAAAAGAGTAGGCGCACCAATCCACATAATCGTCTCCAGGATACCATTCTTCTAGTTGTTCCCAGTTAGAAACCCACCCTACCGATTGCCATACGTAGGCCGTATTGGTAATCCCCTGGGCGTTTAATAGATCTACTATGCGTTTGTAAGCCTTTTTATAGGCAGTAATATCGTAATGGTTCCAAAGGTGGCCGTCAAACTCATAGCCGATACGTAAAAAAACATGGCGTTGACCAAGGCTTTTTAGAAACGTTCCCAAACTTTCAATATTCTTATCCAATTCCCCATTGGCAACTTTTACCTCACTGTTTACCAAAGATAGACCGATGGCCAAAACCGAATTCCTATACCTTTTGTCACTCATCAACAAACTCATATTGCTTGGGCCATTGCCAGCATCCACAGTATTAAAAACTCCTTGCAAACCCGATCCGCTTTCTGTCCCGGTAGAATCGTCATTATCTCCTATACTGGTATATAAGGTTACACCCCCAGGAGTAGGGAAATAATCGGAATATCCCTCTTTGTATTGGTCTAACCCTCCTATTGAGGCCAAATCTTGACCTGCAAAGACCAATACTTTGCCATCTTCTGGTTCAAATTTTGCTCTTTTTTTAGTTTCCTGTTCAAGGTTATTCTCCAAATCAGGAGCTTTAATTAGCATTCCTAAATTGACAAATAGGGCCGCACCAATAACTAAAATGATAAGATGTTTCATATACTTCCGTTTTCTTATTGCATTTGAAAAAATATTGTCCTCGGTTTAAAGATCTCTAGCATATTTATTCTAAAACCGTATGCTGTATTTAGTTGATTATATACAATTTGCAGGATTATCCTGATTTAACTCTTTTGAAATATCCTCACATAATCCACAATCAAAAAAGCGGGGAAATCATTTGGCAATGGGGTTGCGGTAGGGAGATTTCCTCCTACAGACAACGCAAAAATTAGATAAAACTCATCGTTAAAAGGGTATGGTTGTCCGCCGGCAGTGGTTGTAACGGGGGTCATAGAATGGTATTCCACGTCGTTGACCAGCCATTTAATACTATTTTCTTCCCAGATTATTGAAAATACATAATAAACCTCATCAAAAGACTCATTGTTTAATGCATTGAAATGGACGGAATTGAAACGGTGATTATTCGGAAAATCGGTGCCATAATGTCCAGTTCCCAAAATATCATCCGGATTTTCGCCTAAATATTCCATGATATCTATTTCTCCGCCCCTTGGCCACCATTCACCAGGATTGTTTATTTGATAATTATGATTCAACATAAAAAGAGCTGTCCAAGTTCCGGCCACTGAAGGCATCGCAGCACGAATATCAACTCTTCCATATTGAAACTCAAAAATATTGTCGGTATGGATTCTTGATGAAGAATAGGCCTTGCCCGAAATATTCTCGTTTTTTGCTTCGATCACCAAATTGTCATCTTGTATATAAATGTTTTTTTGACTGCTGGTAAAATACTGTTCTTCGTTGTTGCCCCATCCGCATAGATTTGGGCAACCATCACCCAAATGGAAGTTCCATTTTTCGCTACTCAAGGAGGGGCCACTGAACTCATCTGCCCATACCAAATCATACCCATCGTAGGTCATAGGGGATTGGTATCCCGTACTGGGCAGAGATATAGGCTCTGGACAATTTGTACAATCTCCACCACAATCCACACCAGTCTCATTGCCATTTTGAACTCCATCATTACATGTAGTGCAGGGTGGACAGTCGCCACCACAATCCATGCCCACTTCATTTCCGTTCATTAGATTATCTGTACAACTGGCAGCCACTGGGATTACATCGTCCGAAGATTGCGACGAGCAACATGTTAAAACCAAGCATGAGAGCAACAATATAAGTTTTTCCATTTCAATCATTTTATAAGACAAAAACATGTTTTTGGAAGATTTTGAACTTGGGTTCCAGTACGTTTCAAACTAGGTATGTTTGGTCTAGAAAAGGGGCTGTTGAGAACAACCCCTTTTGTAACTAACTCTAAGCTAACATACTGACTATTCAAAAGGTACAAAATCCTTAATAAAAAACTCTCCAGACTCTACATGTCCAAAACCTCCTACACGCAATGTATAGTTATCGTAGGTATCATTTGCTGGTAATAGCGTACCATCCGCGGCAGACATGGCATTGGTTCCGTCGAACTCCACGGTTATCCACGAATCAAAATCCGCAGGGTCTATCGTAACTCCTATTACTGTCCATCTTTGGAAGAAATTGCCATCTAGGTTATCGTGCAAGATTAGCTCTACCAGGGGTACCAGGTTTCCCGAAAAATCATTGGTAGATGGAATATAGACATCCAATTTAAATTTGTGATAAACCGAAAAATCTATTGGATTTGACTGTGGTTGAAACTTAAGATCCTCGAACCCTCCAAATGGTCCATTTTCCGGTCTCAAAATTCTTGCGACACCATTATCGCTACCTGCCGGATCTGCAACACCATAGTTGGGCACAACTCCCTGACTGGCATCGGCCACAGGTATCAGGTTAAGTCCGGAGGAAGCATCACCTGTTTCGAAAGTGAAATAAACGGGAAGTCCGCTACCTGCCAACGCATCGGCTCTAGGGGTTCCGGGGGCCACAAAGCTTGTGGTGGTCTTAAGGTCTTTAATATAAAATTCTCCTGCTTCCGTATGGCCGCTTCCGCCAAATCTAAGGGTAATATTATCGTATGTGGTATTGTCTCTTAGGAGTGTTGCAGTATCTGCGGATATAGCATTGGTACCGTCGAATCGTAGGGTAACCCAAGAATCAAAGTTTGAGGGGTCAACGGAAACGGGAATCACTGTCCAACGTTGAAAGAAGTTGCCATCGACATTATCATGTAAGATAACCTCTACCAAGGGTTCTAAATTACCCGAAAAGTCATTGCTTGAAGGAATGTAGACATCCAAAGTGAATTTATCATAAGAGGAAAAATCTATAGGTGCTGTCTGCGGTTGAAATTTAAAATCTTCGAACCCTCCAAATGGGCCATTCTGCGGACGAAGGATTTCACCAACCAAATCATTACTTCCTGCTGGATCCGTGGCACCAAGATTAAAGGTAACACCCTGATTTGCTTGGGCAATTGGGATTAAGTTACGTCCAGAAGATGCGTCATTGGCCTCAAAAGTATAATAATATGGCATGCTGGTACTGACAAGTGCATCTGCCCGTGGCGTTGGGATACACATGGTGCAGGGTCCGCCGCAATCTATACCTTCTTCGCCCTGGTTTTGCATCCCATCGGTACAAGAAGGACATACATTACCACTGCCGCCTCCGCAATCGATACCTTCCTCATCCAAATTTTGGATACCGTCGGAATATGACGCCAATGTTGGTCCAAGATTAAATGCCGTATCCTCTTCGCAGGAGAAGGTTATTGCAAAAAGCCCAAAAGTTAATATCCATGTCCCCAGGGTTTTGAGGAACATTTTTATATTGATCATATTTTTCATTTCTTTCATGTTTAATATTAGTAACCAGGGTTTTGCTGCAGCATACCTTGGGGATATGTGTCTATTTCTTGTTGTGGGATTGGTAGTAACTCGTCCCTTCCAACAGTAAAACTTTTGCCTACGGCTGTTACGGCCGCCTGAATATCTCCCCATCTTACCAAATCCGTAAAACGGTTCCATCCTTCAGTTGCCAGTTCTCTTCTACGTTCATCCTTTACACCTTGTAAATCATAGGCTGGAGCGGCAGTATTGCCAGGACCATATGCGCGGTCTATAACTTGCTGAAAAGATGCTGCGCCGTTACCCCCGCCGCCCATTACGGATGCCTCGGCATGGATTAACAACACTTCCGCATAACGTAGCACTTTTTCATTAAGTGGGGAACCTTCAACATTAAGCAAAGGCTGTACTTCCTCAAAAGTCAAAAAGTATTTTTTCGCTCCTGTATTTACACCAATGGCATAACCAAAATTATCGGGCACAGGATCAAAGTTAAGTGCTGCTAGGCCAGGGGAATTCAACACCTGCCCGGGCAGTAAAAAGGTGGCGTCCTTGCGTTGGTCGCTATCATCAAAAAAGTCTACTAAACTTTGTCTTGGTATGAAGTTGTTAAAAGAAGGGTAGGTCCCGGAAAGAAATGGAAAGGACCAGCGCCACATGCCAGAACCTTCTTGTTGCTGACCAGTGCCGTTAAAACCACCTGGGAACAGTCCGTCTTGGTAGTTGATTTCAAAAAGGGATTCGGGGCCAAATTCTGTGCTTTGAAGAAAATTGTTCCTAAAATCGCTTTCCAAGGAATAAACACCTTGGTTAATGACTACCTCTGCAGCTGAAACCGCATCGGCCCACTTATTTTGATACAGAAATACTTTCGCGAGTAAACCGTAAGCCGCGCCAGAGGTTGCTGAACCCTGCACCCTTTCATTACCCCGAATAGGCAAGGTAGAGCCCGCGGCCTCCAAATCTGCCTCAATAAATGCGTACACTTCTGAAGCTGGAGTCCTTGGCTTAAACAATTCCTGATCTGCCGAGGTTACTGCCTCTTCAAATAACGGTACATCACCAAAGAGTTTTACCAATTCGAAATAGTAAAGACCCCTTAAAAATCTGGCTTCGGAAACAATCTGTTCTTGTAAGCCTGGCGTCTGAAAATTCTCGAAACTTTGCGCCAATTGAATGGTAAAGTTGGCCCTTGCCACGCCTTGGTACCATTTACTCCATACAGATGCTACGGAAGGTAGGGTAGCCACAATGGTACTAAATTGATCGTACTGTTGTCCAATTGCCCAAAAATTTGCAGATTGGGAATGTAAATCATCTGCCCTTACACCTTGTTGCATCAATGGAAAGGTCTGATTGTTAAGAACACTTTGCCATTGTAGGGGATCGTAAGCGGCATTTAAGCTAGCAATAACATCTTGCTCCGTTTTAAAGGCTGTTTCCGCCACAATCTCGGTTATGGGCTCTTTATCGGTTAAGTCGTCAGTACACGATAAAAACAAAAACGCTGTGCCAAAAATGGTAAGAAGCAAGCTCTTTGATTTGTTGTTTTTTATATTTTGAAACTTTTTCATTTTCCTGCCTTTTTTAAAATTTAAAATTAAACCCTAGTAGTACCTGACGGGCTTGAGGGAAAAAGCCCTGATCTATACCGATATTTAGCGGAGTGCTAATATTGTTTTGGCCTATCTCGGGGTCTATACCAGTATATTCCGTAAAGGTGAATAGGTTTTGTCCGGAGACGTATATCCTTACTTCCTTAGCTCCAAGGGCATTCAAGGCACTTTCGGGAAAACTATATCCCAGCGTAACATTTTTTACCTTTAGATAGGTACCATCCTTAATATGGAAATCGGAGATCAATTGTTCGCCATTGTTGGGTGAGCTACTTACTACCACATTTCTTGGAGCTCCTGGCTCCGTTACATAAGATGAAGGCCTGCTGGTACCTTGGGCATCATATCTAATGGTGGCATCCAAAATGTCATTCCCGGCTGTCCCCGACATAAATGTCGAAAAATCGAAGCCTTTATAATTAACTCCAATACTAAAACCAAAAGTGGCGTCTGGGTTTGGATCTCCGATAATGGCTTTATCTTCACCATCTGGCACTAATTGGTTGTTACCATTTCCGTTAATATCTTCAAACAATAGATTGCCGTTGGCATCTACACCTTCTACTACATAACCATAGAAGCTGGCAATAGGATCGCCCACTTGGGTTCTGGAAGCAAAATCATTGAACTGCGGTTGTATTTGGGCTGAAGAGATAAAAGAGGTTTCTCCAAGATCGGTTACTTCGTTCTTGTTAAAACCAACGTTGGCCGCTACATTCCATCCAAAACCACTCTCATAATTGTCTCTATAAGACACCAGCACTTCCAAGCCACTGTTATCCAAAGCCCCAATATTTTGTACTGCTGGCGTTAAACCTGATGTAAGCGGAGTAGTTGCCGATAGCAATATATCCGTAGTTTCTTTTGTGTAATAATCCACGGTAAGACCAAGCTTGTTATTAAATGCATTAATGTCCAATCCAATGTTGAACTGCGTTAACTCTTCCCATCCCAAATCGGGATTGGCTAAGCCGGTCAATACAATACCCGGTTGCCCTGCATAGCTTGCATTGGTACTTACGGAAGACAGAAATGCCAACGCCCTTGCTGAACGGTCATTACCGCTAACCCCCCAACTACCCCTAATTTTAAGGAGGTTTAGGGTATTTACGTTCTGTAAAAAGTTTTCTTCGGACAGTATCCAACCGGCCGATACTGCAGGAAACCAAGCTTCCCGGTTATCCGCACCAAAATTTGATGATTTATCCTTTCTTAAAACGGCACTTAATAAGTATTTCTCTTTGTAGTTATAGTCTACTTTTCCAAAAAACGATTCCATGGCAATCTCTGTAGATGTCCCGGGTACAACCGTTGCGTCCGTATTGTCTACGGATAGTGCAAAATTTACCTCTTTAAAGTCATTGGTCAAAAATTGTCCGGCATCTCTAGTGGTAGCCCCTCCAAAAAACCCGGTTTCTACAACCTCGTAACCCAAAAGAATATTAAGGTTATGGTTTTTTTCTGCCAATTTGTTGAAAAAAAACTGTGCGGTTCCCCCATATTGCCTATTGATCTGACGATTAGAGCTTTCCTGGTAGGCCACTCCGGTGCTAGTATCATATTCTTGGTCTGGTTGCTGTATTAAAGGAGAGAAGTTTTTGATAAAAGAAAAATTATTGAAAGACCCATAGGTCCCGCTCAGTTTTAAGTTATCCACGGGTTCCCAATTGACCACAATGGACAGGTTGAGAATGTCTTGAACCGCTTGGGTATCTGACGCAGCAATTGAAAACAAAGGATTCTGTACTGCTCCCAAACTGTTTAGTGGTACTCCATTGGCCGTGGGCACACCATTTTGAAGAAATGGGTTAAAGAAATTGCCCGCCTCATCAAAAGCTGGATAAATTGGTGGCAATGCATTTATGAAACTGCTTATACCACTACCTGCAGCACCATTGTTTTGTGATATGGTGTAGCGATCCTGATTCTGATATTGGGCCACACCCGTTACACTTAATTTGTTAGAGAGATCAATGGTCAGTGCCGTACGTATATTTCTTCTATTAAATTCGGCCTTATTGTTGCCGCCCAAAATTCCTTCTTGTCCAAAGTAGCCTCCAGAAACGGCATAGGTAATCTTATCTCCACCACCAACGATGGAAGCGTACACATTTTGTATGGGAGCATCATCGAACAATACATCGTACCAATCTGTATCTGGCAATGCGGCCCGTTCTGCTTCGGTAAATGCTCCTCTAAATCCTGCAACGATAGATCCTCCGGCAGCAGCTACGCCTTGATTGTAATACTGTACATACTGATCTCGGTTCATTAACTCGGGTTTGTTCGCCAACGTTTGGATGCCGTAAAACGACTGAACCGATATCTCTGGTTTAGAACTGTTCCGCGTTCCCTTTAAGGTCTCCACCAAGATTACACCATTTCCACCTCTTGATCCATATATGGAAGTAGAAGCTGCATCTTTTAGCACTGTTTGGGTAACGATGTCACTTGGGTTTAAAAAGGTTAGGTTAGGTACCTGAACACCATCAACAATAAACAAAGGATTAGCATTGTTTGGTGTTCCAATACCTCTTACCCTAACGGTTTGAGGAGATCCTGGAGACCCCGAATTTTGTTGTACTACCACACCCGGAACAGTACCTTGTAAGGCTGCTTCCGCTTGGGATATGGGTAGTTGCTTAATCTGTTCGGCTTTCACCACACCTACAGCAGTGGTAACCGTTCTTTTGTTTTGTATTTGACCATAGCCAAGAACCACGACCTCTGCCAGCGCTTGCGCATCTTCTTGAAGTAACACATTGATGGAAGTTTGGCCATTAACCCTTATTTCTTGGCTAGAATAACCAATATAGCTAAATATTAAAGTGGCCTGATCTCCTACATTATCCAAACTGTAATTTCCATCAAAATCAGTTTGTGTTCCATTAGTTGTCCCGTCAACAACAATGCTTGCCCCGGGTAGTGGCCCCGAGGCATCGGTTACTCTCCCGGTAACGGTTTGAGCGTTGGATTGGAGTCCTACCAATACCAAAGGTAAAATCCAAAAAATCCGAAAATAATTTGTGCCCATAAAATTTTGTTTAGTTTAGTTAATCTATATTATAAGTTGAGTTATCCGCTCAGACAAGCAGCTTGCATTCCTTCAAATTTATTGGAAGGACTGGGAGGAATTTTAATTTTTAACAATTGGGCGGTAGGTATAGAAGTATTTTATTAAACCCGGAACTTTTTCATTACCTCGTCTTAATAAATTGATTATCAACTATTTATATCCTATTTCGAAAGGAATTAAATCATCAACGAAACCGTTTTCGCAAGTTTCGGACCAACATTGGCCATAATTGACAAAACCGCACTTTTATTGTCAAATAATTGAAAATCTTGTAGATCAAAAACCAATTAAAAAACAGATTGACAAAAGATTAAGAATTAATCCACATTTTGAAGGATCAGTTTCTAGTAGAACCTCTTAAGACCAAGCTGGTCTTCAATACTTCAATATCAAAAGGAGTGGTGGTGGTGCTATCTTCTTCTATTCTCGAAATCAACATTTCCGTGGCCTTTTCACCAATATACCTTCCATGTTGACTTACAGATGTTATTGTAGGGGTTACATATTTTGGTAGCATACCATTTGTAAAACCAATTATGGAAATATCATCGGGTATTCTAAACCCAATATCCTTGGCAATGGTCATGGAACTAATGGCCGTGAACTCTTCCAAGCCCAGAATAGCATCTACCTCATGGGTTTTCAATAGTGTTTTTATCTGAGTTTCCAAGAAGTCCGCCTCAAAATTTCTAAGGATTAGGCGTTCATCCACCAATATGTTATGGTCTAATAAACATTTTTTATAGCCTTCGATACGCTGCCTTCCAATTTGCAAATTGTCTAAAATGGAAACTACCGCTATACGCCTACATCCCGAGTTGATAAAATGTGATGTGGCATTATAAGCTCCTTCGAAATCGTCTACGATGATCTTATCACATAAAACCGCATCGGACACCCGATCAAACATTACCAAGGGAATGCCTATTTCTGTAAACTTTTTAAAATGGTCTATTTTTTGCAATTTCTCCGTTTCTTCGGACAGGGAGACCAACAGACCAGAAACCAATCCATTTTTAAGCATCTCCGTGGTGGCTACCTCTTTGTCCAAAGACTCGTTAGATATGCAACTAATAATGTTATACCCTTTTTTGTTGGCCACTTTTTCTATTCCACTAAAAACCTGCGCAAAAAAGTAATTAAGTATGTTTGGAATAATTACACCAATAGTGGCTGCTTGTTCCTTTCTAAGGTTTACAGCGTTAATATTGGGCCTGTAATGATGCTTTTTGGCATAATTGGTAATTTTTCTTTTTAAAGAACTACTGATTTCATAACTATCGTTCAAAGCTTTTGAAACCGTGGACACGGAAACTTTAAAATGGGCAGCGATATCCTTTAATGTCAGTTTTTGCTTCATAATTCTTTAAAAGCCAAAAGGCATCAACTAATTTAATACAAATTAAATTGGCTATTTTATGGGTGATTCGCAAAGAAAAAAACGAAAACGATTTCGCATATTTTTGGACCTCTATTGACATATATAAGTAGTTGATTATCAATTTATTACAAATTATATTATGTTTTCAAAATCATCAATAATACTGGCTTTTATTTCATATATCCATTAAATTGTATGAAGAAAGCTAAGTATATGATAATTTTGAGTCGCTCCTTTAACAATATCACAATTTAAACAACGTGTACTTTTATGTACTACGCCCTAAGATCAAATAAAAATCAAACCGTACCAGCAATATGTATTATATAGGTTATGATATAGGAAGCTCATCAATAAAAGCCGCCCTGGTAGCTGTTGCAAGTGGCAAAAGTTTAGCCGTAGTACAGGAACCGGAAACGGAAATGGAGATGACCGCAGTTAAAAATGGGTGGGCAGAACAAGATCCTGAATTATGGTGGAAACATGTTTGTGGTGCCACAAAAAAACTATTGGATCAAACTAAAATCCAAGCCAGTGATATTATTGGAATCGGTATTGCCTACCAAATGCATGGATTGGTCGTAATAGACAAAGATGGAACACCCTTGCGCAACGCCATTATTTGGTGCGATGGAAGAGCAGTGGAAATCGGTAATACGGCCTACCAGGAAATAGGGGAAGACATTTGTAAAAACAGCCTCCTCAATTCACCCGCTAACTTTACGGCTTCCAAATTAAAATGGGTAAAAGAAAACGAACCCGGGCTTTATACCAAGATCCATAAATTTATGTTACCCGGAGATTACATAGGTTTTAAGTTAACCGATGAGGTTAGTACCACACAATCCGGTCTTTCTGAAGGTATCCTCTGGGACTTTAAAAAAGAGCAGTTGGCAGATTGGTTATTAAGGCATTTTGGAATTGCCGAAAACTTAGTGCCCCGTGTTGTAGACACCTTTGGCCCTCAGGGCAAGGTTACCAAGGCTGCCGCCAAAGCCACCGGGCTTGCTGCTGGCATTCCTATACTTTATAGGGCCGGTGACCAGCCAAACAATGCCTTATCGTTGAATGTCTTTGATCCGGGTGAAGTGGCAGCTACCGGCGGCACCTCTGGTGTAGTGTATGCGGTTACCGATAATTTATCGGTAAGGGAAAGTGCCCGGGTAAACAATTTTGCACATGTTAACCATACCAAATCCATCCCTAGAATTGGTAAGTTGCTATGCATTAACGGTTCGGGAATTCAGTATCGCTGGTTGCTAAACAACTTAAGTGTTACCTCTTACGAAGAAATGAATACGTTGGCATCAGAGATCCCAGTGGGCTCGGACGGCGTAAGTGTAATTCCTTTTGGCAATGGCGCAGAACGCATGTTAGACAACAAAGATCTTGGGACCTATATTGCAAACATCAATCTAAACAATCATACCAAGGCCCATATTTGTAGAGCTGCATTGGAAGGTATTGCGTTTTCTTTTGTGTACGGCATGGAAATATTAAAATCTGATGGTATTACTCCAAAAGTTATAAGAGCGGGTAACGATAACCTGTTCCGTTCGGAAATTTTTTCGAATACCATAGCCACCCTAATTGAACAGGAAATAGAAATTTACAACACTACTGGGGCCATTGGTGCTGCCAGAGCCGCAGCATTGCACAAGGGAAATTTTGAAAGTTTTGGAAACCATATTATGGAGAACGACCATGTGATGACCTTTATGCCCTTTAAAAATAGGGAGGCCTATCTTAAGGCATATGAGGACTGGAAAAATGAATTGGAAATTATTTTAAACAAACACAAAAAATGATAGTACTAGGTAACAAAGAATACTTTAAGGGTATTGGCGAGATCAAATTTGAAGGGGCAGCATCGGACAACCCCTTGGCATTTAAATACTACGATGCAAATAAGGTGGTGGCCGGTAAAACCATGAGAGAACATTTTAAATTTGCCATGGCCTATTGGCATACACTTTGTAACACAGGGGGCGATCCTTTTGGGCCCGGCACCAAAATCTATCCTTGGTCACTGGACAGTGACCCCAATCAAGCGGCAAGGGACAAAGCCGACGCAGCTTTTGAGTTTATCACTAAAATTGGGTTCGATTACTATTGCTTTCATGATTTTGATTTGATCGATGAAGCACCTACCCTGGCTGAATCTGAAAAAAGGATAGCAGCCATTACCAAATATCTAAAACAAAAACAGGAAGCATCCGGGGTTAAGCTGCTCTGGGGTACTGCCAACTGTTTTTCTAACCCTAGATATATGAACGGGGCCGCTACCAATCCGGACTTTAACGTAGTTGCGAGGGCGGGTGCACAAATTAAAATAGCCTTGGATACAACCATTGCCCTAAATGGTGAAAATTATGTTTTTTGGGGCGGTCGGGAAGGTTATATGTCTCTTCTGAACACTAATATGAAACAAGAATTGGATCATATGGGACGTTTCTTGGGAATGGCCAGAGATTATGCAAGGACGAATGGATTTAAAGGTAATTTCTTTATAGAGCCAAAACCTATGGAGCCGTCCAAACATCAATACGATTTTGATTGCGCTACTGTCGTTGGCTTTTTAAGGGAATATGGCCTAGACAAAGATTTTAAAATCAATATAGAGGTCAACCATGCAACCTTGGCACAGCACACGATGCAGCACGAGCTTCAGGTTGCTGCCGATGCCGGCATGTTAGGCAGTGTGGATGCCAATAGGGGCGACTATCAGAACGGATGGGATACCGATCAATTTCCAAATAATATTATGGAGACCACAGAAGCCATGTTGGTATTTTTGAAGGCGGGCGGCCTGCAGGGAGGCGGTATTAATTTTGATGCCAAAATAAGGCGAAATTCCACAGATTTGGAAGACATCTTTCTTGGCCATATTGGCGGTGCAGATATTTTTGCCAGGGCCCTGTTGATCGCTGATAAGATTATTAACTCTTCGCCCTATGAAAAACTGTTGGCACAACGTTATAGTTCTTTTGATTCCGGAAAAGGCAAGGCCTTTGAAGAAGGCAAACTAGATTTTGACGACCTCTACAAAATTGCTATGGAAAATGGGGAATTAGCGCTACAAAGCGGCAAGCAAGAACTTTTTGAAAACATAGTGAACCAATACATATAATAACAACTTATGGAATCAGTTTTAGAACAAATGGATTGGGTTGTATTGGCAGTATACTTTTTGGCACTTATAGGTGTGGCCATTTGGGTAGTGCTTCAAAAAAATAAAGATACGGCCGATTATTTTTTGGCAGGTCGTAATGTGGGGTGGTTCGTTATTGGCGCCTCCATTTTTGCTTCCAATATTGGTTCCGAGCATGTTGTAGGACTGGCCGGTACCGGAGCAGAATCCGGTATGCCCATGGCGCATTACGAGTTGCATGCCTGGATAGTGCTGCTTCTGGGTTGGTTGTTTTTACCGTTCTATATGAGGAGCAAGGTATTTACAATGCCCGAATTTCTTGAAAAACGATTCGACAGCAGATCGCGATGGTTTCTCTCTATTTTTTCCTTGGTAGGTTATGTCATAACCAAAGTTTCTGTCACCATTTATGCCGGAGGTATTGTAGTATCGGAACTTCTGGGAATACCGTTTTGGTATGGTGCCATAGGCATTGTAGTTTTTACGGGAGCATATACCATTATAGGAGGAATGAAAGCGGTAATTTATACCGAAACCCTACAGACCATTGTTCTGATAGCAGGATCTTTGATCATTACGTACCTAGGCCTGCAAGAAGTTGGTGGTTGGACAGAACTTAGAGCTACCGTTGGATCTGATCATTTTAACATGTGGAGATCTATGTCCGACCCAGATTTTCCATGGACGGGTATGTTGTTTGGAGGCACCATTGTAGGTATATGGTATTGGTGTACCGATCAGTACATTGTACAGCGTACCCTTGCCGCCAATAACATTAAAATAGGAAGGCGTGGTGCCATTTTTGGTGCCTACCTTAAAATACTCCCCATATTTATCTTTTTAATTCCCGGTATCATCGCTTTTGCTTTGGCAAAGCAAGGGGTACTTACTTACGATAAGGCGGACGAGGTATTTCCCGTACTGGTAAAGACCTTATTACCTACCGGACTTAAAGGATTGGTGGCCGGTGGTCTAATGGCCGCTCTAATGAGTTCTCTGGCTTCGGTATTTAACTCGTGCTCCACCATATTCACTATAGACATCTATAAAAAACTACGCCCGGCCACACCCGAAAAAAAACTACTTAATATTGGTAGAATAGCAACTACTTTGGTGGTATTCCTTGGCATTGTCTGGATTCCTATCATGAACAAAATTGGAGGAGGCGTGCTCTATCAATATCTACAAAGTGTACAATCGTATATTGCACCGCCAATAGCGGCCGTGTTTGTTTTGGGTATACTGTGGAAACGGGTAAATTCGCAGGCGGCCATTATTACCCTTTTCTCGGGCTTGGTCATTGCAGCCCTAAGAATTGCTGCGGAAATTGGCAAGGAAGGTCTTTCAGGAATTGCTTATGAGTTTGCCACCATCAACTTTGCCCACATGGCAATTTTTATGTTCATATTCTCTGTAGTTGTTTGTATATCTACCAGTTTGGCAACAACCGCACCCGATTATGCCACCATTAAAGGTTTGGCCTTTGGCACCCTTACCAAGGAGCAGGTTGCGGAAACAAAAAACAGTTTTACGTGGGTAGATGTAATCTTATCCGTGCTATTGGTTATTGTAGTAATATCTGTATTGCTATACTTTACGGGTTGACCTCGTAATGATTTAAATAAAAGAACTACTATTCAACGCGCTCTACCTCTACCCAAAAAGGTAGTATCCGTTTGTTGTTGACAGCATAGAACGGAATAAGGGAAGCATCCATATTGGGAAGGCTTACATTTTTCATTTCTATAATGTCCGTTGATAGCTCATTTTTAGTTTGGTTAACAATGGCGTTTGTTTCCAAAATCATGCGCCCAGAGGCTTCTACGGGTTTTATAAATTTAAAGGTGAAGTTATAGCGGCCTTCTGTTATTTTTACATTCCATTTCCCATATATTTCTTCCTGATCCCAAATACCCCGTTGTCCGTCAGCATCGTTCCTATTGAGGATGGTAGGGTTCTCAAAGTTGGAACCTATGGAGATCAAAGGCGGTTCTTGGAGGTTTTTTGAAACTATCAATTCCTTGTAAATTGTATGGAGTTCTTGTTTAAGTTCATTGGCCAATCCGCCATTTTCCAAGACAATATTTCTTTGCTCGTACGGATCCATGTTCGTATTGAATAATTCAAATTGACCTATGGTAGCATCGTAATCTGTATGCCCAACCAATTTGTAAGTTCCTTTTTGTAATGCCACATTATTATAAAGTTCGGGGTAACGTCTTGTCCAGTAAAAAAACAACAACCGATCTTCCCAATCTATTTTTTCGTCCTTAACTAGTGGTAACAGACTTTTGCCGTCAATTTTAACTTCTTTTGGAAGATCTGCATCACAAAGTTCAGCAAGCGTAGGGAGCACATCTATGTGGGCGGTGTTTATTTCAATATCCTTGTTGCCATTGAACAAGCCCGGATAGCTAAATAAAAAAGGAACCCTTACCCCTCCCCTATAAACACTCCCCTTTCTATCTCGCATCCCAGCAGTATATCTTAGCTGTTGTGGCCCATTATCCGTCATAAAGATGATAACGGTATTTTCGGCAATGCCTAGGGCATTTACTTTCTCCAAGATCTTACCAATATTATCATCAATATTGGAGACCATGGCATATATCCTTCTGGCATCTTCCTTATCTTTTTTGGTCATTTTTAAAGTAGAGGTCCCTTCCTTGTCATATACCTCGGACGGATCGGTATCCGCATACATTTTATAGTAACTATCGGGCACTTGTAAGGGCGTGTGCGGCGCGTTGAAGGAGAGGTAACAGAAAAAAGGGGTGTTCTTGTTTTTTTCTATGAACTCAACAGCCCCATCCGTAAATACATCGGAGCAATACCCCTTATACGGTTCAGTGGTACCGTTGTGCCAGAGTACCGGGTCAAAATAGCTGCGATCTCCTTTAAAATAGTTGGTTATATCACCTACTTGTCCCATACCACCGGCAAGATGAATAAGTGACTCATCAAAACCCTGATCTTGGGGCCTGCTAGGATAATTATCCCCTAAATGCCATTTACCAAAAATGCCCGTTTTATAGTCCGCTTGTTTTAGCATCTCCGCAATTGTTGTTTCGTTGGGAGACATAATGGCCCCTCCATTGTATGTATCCCTAATACCGGTACGCAAAGAATAGCGCCCGGTCATTAAACTAGCCCTAGTAGGCGCACATACGGGCGACACATAAAATTGATTGAACCGAATGCTTTGCTTTGCCAAGTTGTCGATAACAGGAGTTTTTATCTGACTGTTGCCGGTAAAGCCAAAATCACCATAGCCCTGGTCATCGGTAATGATCAAAATTACATTGGGGCGTGCTTTTTCTTGGGCAAAACATCCTATAATTGGCGCCATCAAAATTAAAATGAATAACACACTATTTACTTTAAGTCTCATGGTATAGTATTTAATATTCTCAGAAATTTAACTAGTTTATATGCTCTTGGAGATAGGAATTTGTTCAATTGCCGATTATTCTCAGATTTTATATAAACACTTACGGATATATCTACGAATATATCAAATAATATGGGAGATAATAAACCTAAACATCCACTTTAGCGGAGGGGTTGTAACCAAGGGATTTACACTTCAACTAAATTTAACCACTCGATCTGTAATCATTATTTTCTATTTAACCTGTTTCTTGTTTACCTACATGTAGATATAATAAAGAAAAAAAGCAGTGACCAAAATAGTCCATAACTCAGCTCGCAGAATTGCCTCCAATAAAATTTCTATCTTTAAAGAACCAGATTTCTAACACCGTAATCGCTCATGGGCAAGGCTATAGGCTATCATCAATAAAACAACTAAAATGAAAATAAAAAGCACCAGATTACTATTTGGGGTAATTATCTTATTAATAGGCTGTAAGGATGTGCCTAAATCCAAAGAGGAAACTACCCAGTTAAAATTTGAAGAAAATTGGGAATCTCTTTCAACAATAGAAAGAGAACCCGAATGGTTTAAAGATGCCAAATTAGGGATATATTTTCATTGGGGAGTCTATAGTGTTCCTGCTTTTGATAGTGAATGGTATCCAAGATGGATGTATTTCCCCAATAGAGGAAGTGAATGGGGATCCCGAATTTATTCTCATCATGAAAAAAAATACGGCTCTGTTAAGGAGTTTAATTATCACGACTTTATTCCCATGTTTAAGGCCGAAAAGTTTGATGCCAATGAGTGGGCCACCCTGTTTGAAGATGCAGGGGCCAAGTTTGCCGGGCCCGTTGCGCAACATCACGATGGTTTCGCCATGTGGGGTAGCAAAGTGAACCCATGGAATGTAAAAGATATGGGACCCAAAAGAGATATTACAGAAGAACTATATAGTGCACTCAGTAAAAAGAATATCAAAACTATCGCAACCTTTCACCACGCACGTCTGGGGCAAAGGTATGCCACAGATTCTACCAACTGGCTAGGTAAAGGACCCGATGTTGGCGTCAACAGCCATTATCCGTATCATCCAGACTATATAACGGCTACCACCGATCCAAAGTTGAGGAAGTTATATGGAAATCTTGAGGAGGAAGAATTCAACCAATATTGGCTAGACCAGATCAAAGAGGTGGTTGATGGCTATGCTCCAGATATCATTTGGTTTGATTCGTGGTTAGATCAAATACCCGAAAATTATAGACAGCAAATGGTTGCCCACCATTTTAATACCGCAGTCAGTAGAGGTCAGGCACCGATAGCAGTTCATAAACAAGAAGATTTACCTGAAAACGTGAGTCTGTTAGATATAGAACAGGGAGGCAAAACTGAAATATCCGAAGACTACTGGATGACAGATATTACCATTAGCGATGGTGCATGGTGCTACACCGAGGGTCAGGTCTATAAAGAACCTTCTTTGATAATTAGGAATATGATAGATGTATGGAGCAAAAAGGGAATTGTACTGTTAAATGTTTCACCAACCGCCGCCGGAATCATTAATAAGGAACAACATAATATTCTTAAGGTAATCGGAGCGTGGATAGATATACATGAAGAAGCTGTTTATGAAACACGCGTACATAGCATACATGGTTACGGAGTTGCCAACTTTGAGGAAGGACATTTTGGCGGACAATCGGCAACTATAAAATATAATGAAAATGATTTTCGTTTTACTACTTCCAAAGATGGCAATACAATCTATGTCTATTCTTTAGGACTCCCCGAGGCCAATGCCGATATACAACTAAAACATGTCTTTGATTCAAATAAGAAGGCCACGGTTAAAAATGTTTCCGTAGTTGGGAGTAATGTATCCTTAAAATGGTCCATACAAGATGAAACACTCAACATTACCACGCCCAAGAGTTCGGATATGAATGAAATAGTTACTGTTTTTAAGTTAGAATTTAAATAGTTTGAATGCTGATCATAGTTTCATATTGTAAATGAAATCAAGAAATGAAAAACGCAATAGTTATATTATTCCTTTCAATAATAGTCAATAGTTGTCAAATTGAGCAAAGTAAGTCATGGACACTTATCCCATATCCTGATTCCATTTCCATTCTTCCAGGTACTTTTACTTTCGAACATGGCATTGCTATTTCATCTTCAGATGAGAACTTAAATCAAACCATATCTTTATTTAAGAACGAACTAAATAATCTGGGAATTGATACAAACAAGAATTCTGACAAAATCCTGGTTCTAAAACTAAAAAGCTCAAGTGATAAAGGATCTGAAGCTTATAAATTGGAAGTGAATAAAAACCGTATTGAGCTAACGGCATCTGATCCAAAAGGTATTTTTTATGGGTTAATGACTATATGGCAGGAGCTAAAGTTCTCGAAGAGCAAGACTATTCCCTGCGGATACATTATGGACGAACCTCGTTTTGAATACAGAGGATTTATGTTAGATGAATCAAGACATTTTTTTGGAAAGAACAAAGTCAAGCAAATAATCGATATGATGTCAAAATTTAAATTGAATACATTTCATTGGCATCTTACGGATGCGCCTGGGTGGCGTATAGAAATTGAGGCCTATCCCAAACTTGCCACTATTGGTGGGCAAGGGCATTATAAGCAGCCCGATGCCCCCGCAAAATATTACTCAAAGGAAGATATCAGAGAGATAATTGATTTTGCTACGGATAGGTTTGTCGAAATTATTCCAGAAATTGATATGCCAGGACATGCAACCGCAGCCAATAGGGCATATCCTGAATTTTCGGGTGGAGGAAGTGAAAAGTATCCCGACTTTACTTTTAATCCAGGGAAAGAAAGCACTTATAGGTATTTAAACACGATTCTCAATGAGGTAGCAGAACTGTTTCCGTCTAAGTACATTCATCTTGGTGGTGACGAAGTCCATTTTGGAAATGAGGCATGGAATACAAACGACTCTATACAAACAGTAATACAACGAGAAGGATTTGAATCATTAGTAGATGTTGAGCACTATTTTATGCAAAGAATGAAAGATCATCTATTTTCAATAAACAAAAACCTAGCCGGTTGGGATGAAATTATTGAATCTGGTGTAAGTAATAAAAGCACATTGGTATATTGGTGGCGTCACGATAAAAAAGAACAACTTAAAAAATCTTTGACAAAAGGATACAATACTATCCTTTGCCCACGCATTCCTTTATATTTTGATTTTGTTCAACATGATATTCATACTGTTGGTAGACGTTGGGACGGTTTTGGTAGTATCGAAGATGTTTATGGGTATCCTGACAGTACACATCTTTTTTCAGATGAAGAAATGAAATTAATAAAGGGAATTCAGGCCTGTTTGTGGACCGAACGTTTTGACACTGAAGAATGGCTAGACTTTATGACTTATCCAAGGATGTTAGCTTTATCAGAATCTGCGTGGACAAATAACTACAACAAAGATATCTCCCGGTTTAATAAAAACCTGCCTCTTGTTTTTGAGTTTTTAGAAGAGCAGAACATCTACTACTATAACAGCTTAACACCTACGCTTAATGTTGAGCCAAAAAAATAGACGCTATGAATCTTTTGGGATTAGCTGCACTTTTCCCTACAAGGCTCCGCCTTGAAAACGAAAAACGAGTCGCGCCGAAAAAAAACTCGCCAACCGTACTTGTCCGA
>NZ_JBHEBG010000001.1:1320663-1809652 GCF_046557915.1 Spongiimicrobium sp. 3-5 | reverse complement strand
AAAACGAGTCGCGCCGAAAAAAAACTCGCCAACCGTACTTGTCCGAGCATTTGGGATTAGCTGCGCTTTTCCCTACAACGCTCCGCCTTGAAAACGAAAAAAGCCGCAAAATAAAAAAGCAAGCTTTATATTTTGCTTGCTTTTTTCCTTTATTCGTGACCCCGGAGGGATTCAAACCCCCAACCCTCAGAGCCGAAATCTGATGCGCTATTCAGTTGCGCCACGGGGCCGTTTATTTTAGCGAGCGCAATTTACGCAAAAAGAACTTTGCGGTGCTAATAAAATACGCTCTACTGGAATTTTATTTTTACATTTTATACAAACACCAAAATCATCGGTGTCCAATTTTTCCAGATTGCGCTTTAATCCTACTAAACGCTCCTTGGCCTTAAGTAAGGCGGCGTCCATAACACTTTTATTGTTAATGGCATCCATTCTAGAAACACGTCCTATAGCATTATCCGGGGC
This sequence comes from Spongiimicrobium sp. 3-5, assembly GCF_046557915.1. Taxonomy (NCBI): domain Bacteria; kingdom Pseudomonadati; phylum Bacteroidota; class Flavobacteriia; order Flavobacteriales; family Flavobacteriaceae; genus Spongiimicrobium; species Spongiimicrobium sp. 3-5. The sequence continues at coordinate 1,809,184 of NZ_JBHEBG010000001.1, read as the reverse complement.
TATTGGTTGTGCCATACCTTCATAACGTGCCACCTTTTTCTCGGTTTTCGCTATCTCTGACAAAAATAACTTTCGTATTTCCAGAGAATCCATAGCATAGGATTAAGCCAGTTTGCTTCTTACTATTGCGGAAATAGTCTTACCATCGGCCTGACCGGCCAATTCTTTGGACACTATCCCCATCACTTTACCCATGTCTTTCATTCCGGATGCCCCCGTGGCATCTATAGTCTGTACCACTACCTTTTCAATCTCCTCTTCCGTTAACTGTTCTGGTAAAAACCGCTCAATTACTGCTACCTGTGCCAGTTCCGGAGCCGCCAGATCGTCTCTGCCCTGTTCCTTATAAATTGTAGCACTGTCTTTTCGTTGTTTTACTAGTTTTTGCACCAATTTAACTTCGTCCTCTTCCGTAAGATCTTTTGCTCCTCCACCTTGTGTTTGCGCCAGAAGCAAGGCAGATTTAATGGCCCTAAGCGATTCCAAAGCTACAGTATCCTTAGCTTTCATAGCTGCTTTCATCTCTTGCATTACCTGTTCTTGTAATCCCATTTTAGTATTTTTTTTTGGAATGTGAAGATAAAAAATAAACCCGAAAACAAACTGTATCTCCGGGTTTAACTTGGTTTAACAAAAAAGACTAATCCACATTATCGTGTAAAAAAGAGTTGTTGGAACGCAATTGTATTTCATCATTGCTATCCTCGCTCAATGTTGTTCTGGAAATCTTATTCTCCCTCGCCTTTTCATTCAATTCTACACCTTGGCGTTTGTAGGCAGGTTCTTTTTCAATTTCATCTATATTGTTGATACTATTTTGAAACCTATAATTAAAGTCTTTTAACTTTCTCCTTCTTTCATCGGCCCTATCCTTCAATATTTCCTCTATGGGACTATTTACAGGATCTACTTCTTTGGTCTCGTTACCCTCATTATCACCTTCGGCTTTGGCAATGGTCTTTTTTTCAAAAACCAGCTCGTCCTCCACTATTTTTGGATCAAATTCCTCGGCTTTAGATTTTGCACCGGTCAATTTATTCTCAAGCTCCATATAATCATCCAGGCTATATCTGGTTTCTCCTTCCTTATTATATTCTAGCACTGGTATTACCTCAATATGATCATTTACATCTATTTCCTTAACCTCTTCTTCATCCAAGCTAAAGGTAATTACGTGTTCTTGTTCTTCATCGTCCGTTTCAGTTTTGGAAATAGGCATATCAAAGCTAATGGCAAACTGATCTTCCTGGATTTGTTTTGCACTTACTTCTTCCGGATCTACAACTTCTATGTCCTTTAGCTTTTCTTTAGAATCTATGATGATGAATTCTTCTTCTATTCCCTCTGCAATTACCTCTTCATAGAACACATTAAAATTCTTGATGTAATTAGTGGTGGGAATTAGATCCATTTCGTGGACATTCTCTTCTTCCTCTTCCACTAGGGTATGTTTTATTACGGGTTCTAAAACCTCTTCCTCCTCTTCAAGTTGGTGAACTACAGCCTCATCAAACAATTGCTGTTCCGCTTTTTGTTCATCTTCTAGGGTGTGGATTATTTTTTTCGTTTCCGTATTTACGATATCATCTTGTTGATCAATATTAAAACCCGTAGCTATTACGGTAACGGCTATGGCCTCACCTAAATTTTCGTCTTCCCCTACACCCATAATAATATTGGCTCCATGACCGGCTTCTATCTGAATATGGTCGTTTATCTCACCTATTTCATCAATAGTGATCTCTTGGGAACCGGAAACGATGAGCAATAATACGTTTTTGGCTCCTGTGATCTTATTATCGTTCAGTAAAGGCGAATCCAAGGCTTTCATTATGGCCTCGTTGGCTCTTGAAGACCCCGAAGATGTTGCAGAACCCATAATGGCGGTACCGCTATTGGACAATACTGTTTTGGCGTCTCGTAAATCTATGTTTTGTGTGTAGTGATGGGTAATTACTTCTGCAATACCCCTGGCCGCAGTGGCCAATACTTCGTCTGCTTTAGAGAAACCGGCCTTAAAACCTAAATTGCCATATACCTCCCTTAATTTATTGTTATTGATAACGATTAAAGAATCTACATTTGACCTAAGTTTTTCTATCCCAATCTGAGCTTGTTGGCAACGCATTTTACCTTCGAACTGAAAAGGCATGGTAACAATACCTACGGTAAGGATATCTAGCTCCTTGGCCTGTTTAGCCAAGACAGGTGCGGCCCCTGTTCCCGTACCACCACCCATACCGGCAGTAATGAACACCATTTTAGTGGTATGGTCTAACATGGTCTTTATATCTTCCATACTTTCAATGGCTGCCTGTTCACCTACCTCGGGGTTAGCGCCAGCTCCCAATCCTTCGGTAAGGGAAACCCCCAACTGTATTTTATTGGGTACGGAACTGTTTTGCAACGCTTGGGAATCGGTATTGCAGATTACAAAATCAACGCCATTGATTCCAGCCTGGAACATGTGGTTGATTGCATTGCTTCCTCCTCCACCAACGCCAATCACTTTAATTACGTTGCTTTGATTCTTAGGTAAATCAAAGGCGATACTATCTAAATCAGTGTTCTTGCTCATCGTATTTGTGTTACTGGTTCTATTGTATTTTGATGTCTTATTCCGCGTTATCCAAAAAGTCCTTTAGCTTCTCCGACCATTTATCGAAAACGGATTTTCTTTCTTTCTTAACCGTGTTACGCGTTGCTGTATCTGCTTGTCCTTCAAATACTACTTCTTCTTCCATCGGTTGCTCTTCGTGTAAGGCCTTGTTCTTGGCATCATTTTCAACCGCATTCATTAATAAACCAACCGCCGTGGCATATAATGGACTTGCCACTTCCTCATCGGAATCTCCTGCCAAATGTTCATTGGGATATCCAATTCTGGTGTCCATCCCCGTAATATACTCTACCAACTGTTTAAGGTGTTTTAACTGGCTTCCTCCTCCTGTTAGTACAATACCGGCTATAAGTTTCTTTTTCTGATCCTCATGCCCATAATTTTTGATTTCCACATACACCTGCTCTACGATCTCCACTACCCTGGCATGTATTATCTTGGACAGGTTTTTCAGGGTTATTTCCTTTGGCTCGCGTCCTCGTAATCCAGGAATGGACACTATTTCGTTGTCTTTGTTTTCACCGGGCCATGCCGAACCAAATTTTATTTTTAAAAGTTCTGCCTGTTTTTCAATTATGGAACACCCTTCCTTGATGTCCTCGGTAATTACATTGCCTCCAAAGGGTATTACGGAAGTATGGCGGATAATACCATCCTTGAATATTGCCAAATCGGTTGTGCCGCCCCCTATATCTATCAGTGCCACACCAGCTTCTTTTTCTTCCTGACTTAAGACAGCGTCTGAAGAAGCAAGGGGTTCCAGGGTAATATTCCCCAAATCCAATCCAGCACTTTTAATGCACCGGCCTATGTTTTTGATGGATGATACCTGACCTACTACCACATGAAAATTGGCTTCTAACCTACCACCGTACATCCCAATGGGTTGTTTAATCTCTGCCTGCCCATCCACTTTGTACTCTTGTGGTAAAACATGGATAATTTCTTCGCCCGGTAACATTACCAGTTTATAGACCTGATTGCATAGCTTATCCAGGTCGTCCTCATCGATTACTTCTTCAGAATTGGCTCGGGTTATATAGTCGCTATGTTGTAAACTTCTAATATGCTGCCCAGCTATACCGACCACTACAGAACCTATCTTTAATCCTGAATTGGTTTCGGCCTCCTCTATGGCCTGTTGAATAGATTTAATAGTCTGAGTGATGTTGTTTACTACCCCACGGTGAACACCGAGGCTTTTGGATCTGCCTATTCCCAAAACCTCAATTTTACCGTATTCGTTTTCTTTTCCAATGATGGCTACGATCTTGGTGGTCCCTATATCCAGACCAACTGAATAATTACTTTGTTCCATAATTTAAATTTTGGTGCACACTACCTGATTATTAAACTCCAAGCTTACTATGTTGTAATCTTCCAACGTTTTATCTTTGGTGGCCTTGGTATAAAAAGCCTTAAAATTGCTAAACTTCTCTTCCAAGCTGTCTACCCCTCCCAAATTCACAACAAAGTTTTCCATTCTAAATTTTAACTGGTAATTTTCTTCATCCTCTATGTGTATACCAATGACGTTTTTACGTAAAAAGTTATCAGCATTGATGTACTTTAAAATTTCGTACACATCTTCTAAACTTTTACCTGTAATCTTACCTGTGATAATAGGGACCCTAGCGGAATGATACTTGGATAAGGGCATGCGTTTTCCTTCATCGTCCACATAAAACTTTGCATTCCCCTCTACTCGTCCGATTGGTTGCCGTTGTACTATTTTAGACTTAAGTTCACTATTGACAGTAAGATAAACTTGGGCTTCTTTCACCATTTCATTGGCCTCTATGACCTTTTCTATAGTATTCAAAACTATATGTTCTTTGGGCACGTTTACAACGGTTCCGTATTTTTGTATTAACAATTTATTAACCGTTTCGTGATTTATGTATAAGTTCTGCTCGCCCAAAAACTCCACATTTAAAGTTTCTATTTTCTTCTTATCGCTCCTAAAGTCCGCAAAGGCGTAAAGGCCGCATACCATAAGCAATAGGGCAATTAGTTTTATATGGTTCCAGTTAATTTTCATGTTCTAGTTCTCTTTTAATTTTTGACACTTCCAATCCAATGTCGCCGGCCCCTAGGGTAACCAGCACTTCCGGATCTTGTTTTTTTATCTCATGTACTAAATCCTTTTTTCCAATCAGTTTTTTGTTCGGATTTTGCATTTTATTTATCAGCCATTCGGAGGTAATCCCCGTTATGGGTTTTTCCCTGGCCGGATAAATATCTAAAAGTAAAATGCTGTCGAATTTTGATAAACTGGTAGCAAAATCATCGGCAAAATCCTTGGTTCTCGAAAACAGGTGGGGCTGAAAGACCACCAGCACCTTTTTGTTGGGATGCATCTCCAAAATAGCATCATAAACTGCATTGATCTCTGTAGGATGATGGGCATAATCGTCTATGAAAACAAAATCTTGTTCCCTAATCATGTAGGAAAACCTACGTTGTACCCCCTTAAAAGTTTCCAGTGCTTGGGCAAGGCGATAAGGCGGGGGACCGGCCTCTATCGCCATTGCAAAAGCTACTAGTCCATTGAGCAAATTATGCTTTCCTGGTTTGTTGAATTTAACTCCCTTTAGGGTTGTTTCGGGAGTTCCCAAATCGAAAATGTAGGTGCCATGTTCTATTTTTAAATTTCGGATACAATAATCCGAATCGTCTTCTATTCCATAAGTAATTCCGTTGATGGGAAGCCCATTACGTATAAAAAGCTTTCCATTAGGTTTCAATCGTTTTGTAAAATCCATGAACGAACGCCTTAGCACCTCACTATCCCCATAAATATCCAAGTGATCTGCATCCATTGAGGTAATACATGCAACGTCTGGGGATAAACGCAGAAAGGAACGATCAAATTCATCGGCCTCAACGACCGAATATTCATCCCCCTCGTATAGAAAGTTACTATTAAAGTCTTCCGATATGCCTCCTAAAAATGCCGTAAGCGGTGTTCCTGTTTCCTTAAGTAAATGTGCCAAAATACTGGAAGTGGTAGTTTTTCCATGCGTACCCGCCACTGCAAAACAAAAAGTTTCGCGGGTAATAATCCCTAGCACTTCGGAGCGTTTTTTAACTTCAAATCCTTGAGCCAGAAAATAAGTGAGTTCTCCATGGCCGGAGGGTACTGCGGGGGTGTATACCACTAGGGTATGCCTTGGATCCAAAAACGTCTTGGAAATTGCCTCCAAATCGTCTTCGTAATGAATAACTATGCCCATATCGGACAGTTCTTGGGTCAAAGGTGTTTTGGTTTTGTCATACCCAGCCACATCTTTACCTATTAATACAAAATAACGGGCAAGGGCCGACATCCCGATTCCTCCGATGCCAATGAAATAAACAGAATGTATTTCCTTTATATTCATCTCGTTACAACAATTTTTGTATTTCGTCTACAATTTTTTTAGTAGCCAATGGCATGGCCAATGTTTTAATTTTGACTCCTAGTACGCGTTGTTTCTCCTCCGATTTCAACAAATCTGAAAAAACCGTTTCAAATTGGTAATCCAGGTCTTTTTCTTTAACCATTAAGGCAGCATTTTCGGCCACCAATGCCTTTGCATTTTTAGTTTGATGATCTTCCGCAACATTGGGTGACGGAATAAATATTACAGGCTTCCCAACCAGGGAAAGTTCAGATACCGATCCTGCTCCTGCCCTAGAAATAATGATATCCGAAGCGGCATAGGCCAAATCCATCCTATTGAGGAAATCGAGCACCCTTTTACTGCTAGAATCATAGGCTCTATACGAATCATAGTATAATTTGCCACACTGCCAGATAATCTGTACCCCAAGGGTATTGAAATATTGCAGTTTCTCCTCTATAAATTGATTTATTCTTCTGGCACCTAGACTGCCACCCAAAATCAGTATGGTGGTCTTTTCCGGATCCATATCAAAATGGCGCAGTGCCTCTTCTTTTCCCGATGGTATATCTACTAGATCTTCACGCACCGGATTACCAGTTTTTACAATTTTATCTGCCGGAAAAAACTGTTCCATTCCGTCATAGGCCACACAGATTTTTTTCACTTTGCCAGCAAGTAGTTTATTGGTAATACCTGCATAGGAATTCTGTTCTTGTACAATACAGGGTATGCCTTTTCGGGAAGCCATTTTAAGCAATGGACCACTGGCAAATCCTCCTGTACCTATTACGGCATGGGGTTTAAACTTTGCTACTATGTTGCCCGCTTTTATCAAACTACTGATCAATTTTATCGGAAACAGTATATTTTTAAGGGTCAGTTTCCGTTGCAACCCACTTATCCAAAGTCCTTCTATCTTATACCCCGCCTGGGGTACTTTTTCCATTTCCATCCTATCCTTTGCTCCTACAAACAAAAACTGGGCATCCGGATACCTTTTTTTTAACTCATTTGCTATGGCGATGGCCGGATAAATATGTCCGCCTGTACCTCCCCCAGAAAGTATAAACCTATAACTGTCCACTTAATACCTCTAAGGGGTTCGTATCGTCCATTCCAGAAGTTTCACCTTCCGTTGGTATATTTTTATTACTCGCACTCAAAACAATGCCAATAGCCAAACAGGTCATCCAAATAGAGGTACCACCACTACTTATAAGCGGAAGGGTCTGGCCCGTAACAGGAAAAAGTTCTACCGCCACTGCCATATTGATGAGTGCCTGAAACACTATGGGCAAGCCTACCCCTACCACCAGCAATTTTCCAAAAACAGTTTCAGTACCGTTGGCCACTACTACGATCCGAAACAGTAGCAGCAGGTAAAAAAACATAAGGGCAAAACCACCTACCAATCCGTATTCCTCTATGATTATGGCATAAATAAAATCTGATGAACTCTGAGGCAAAAAGTTTTTCATTACACTTTTTCCTGCACCGGCACCTACGATTCCGCCACTTGCTATGGCAATCTTTGCTTTTTCTATTTGGTAATCACCTTCGGTATCTTCAGGATTCCAAAAACTCTCCACTCTGCTTATCCATGTATCTACACGATTTGGAAACATATCGGGTACGGCCTTTGCAGTAAGGACGAAAAGGGTAAGACAAAGTATACCGGTCCCTACGATGCCAAATAGGTACTTCATAGGATATCCTCCTAAAAAGCAGAGCACCAATACCATAAAAAAGATAATTGCGGCAGTGGAAAAGTTGGCAGGCAATATTAATATCAATACGGTAAAAACAGGTAACCAAAGGGGTAATATGCTTTCTTTAAAAGAAACGGTCTTATCTTTAATTTTGGTTAAGTATCGGGCTACATATATCATTAACACCACTGCAGCCAAATTAGATGTCTGAAAAGTAACTCCCAAGAGTGGCAAGCGAATCCATCTACTGGCATTTGCGCCATCGATTACCGTACCTTGTGCCAGGGTATAGACCAGCAACAACAGCACAATGGGCATGGCAATAATAGAAAGTCCCTTAAAGAAATGTGTAGGTATTCTGTGTACGCCGTAGATGATTCCAAAACCCAAGAAAAGCAAAAGACCGTGTTTTACGAGATACCCAACCGTAGTACCATTGCCAACTACATAAACCAAATTGCTGCTGGCACTGTAAACCGGTAAAAAAGAAAACAGCGCCAATAGGGCAACCACGCCCCAAATAGCCCTATCTCCCTTTATGTTCTTTAAAAATCGCAACACGTTCATAAATTTTTAATCGCTTCCTTAAATTGGTTTCCGCGGTCCTCATAATTCTCAAACAGATCAAAACTGGCACATGCCGGAGACAGAAGCACAGTATCGCCTCGCTCTGCAATCTTGTAGGCCACCTTTACGGCTTCTTCCATGGCAAAGGTCTCTACCATTAGATCTACAGCATTTCCAAAGACGTCTTTAATCTTTGTATTATCTAGCCCTAGACATATAATGGCCTTTACCTTTTCGCGGACCATGGGCATTAGTTCTTTATAGTCGTTACCTTTATCTTGCCCACCCACGATCCATACCGTGGGGGTTTTCATGCTATCCAAAGCATAATAGGTGGCATTCACATTGGTGGCCTTGGAATCATTGATGTATTGAACATGATGAATTTTCAACACCTTTTCCAAACGATGTGCGGCACCTTGAAAATTTTGTATGCTTTCCCTAATGACCTCCTTTCTGATATTAACCAATGTGGCCACTGTTGAGGCTGCCATTGTATTTTTGAGGTTGTGTTTACCTTCTAAGGCCAAAGTATCTGTTGTCATCTTTATAGTGTTGTTTTTAATCTTTATTATTATTTCTTCATTTTTTAAATAAGCCCCTTCCATTAGTTCCGATTTTATCGAAAAGGGCAATAGTTTGGATTGAATTGGGTTTTTCCGCAACCAGTCGGTTATTACCTCGTCATCGGCATCATATATCAAATAGTCTTCCTTGGTTTGGTTCATAGCTATTCGGAATTTGGAAGCGATATAGTTCTCAAACCGATATTCATATCGATCTAAATGGTCTGGTGTAATATTGGTTAAAATGGCGATGTGCGGTTTAAAATCCACGATACCATCTAGTTGAAAACTACTGATCTCCAATACGTAGTAGTCAAAATCCCTGTTCGCAACCATTTTTGCATAGCTATCGCCAATATTACCGGCCATCCCTACATGTAAATTTCCTTGCTTCAATAGGTGGTTGGTAAGCATGGTGGTGGTGGTCTTCCCGTTGCTTCCTGTTATGCCTATGATAACCGCATTGGTATATCTGGTGGCAAATTCAATTTCTGAAACTACAGGTATGCCCTTTTTTACCAACTTTGTTACCAGCGGCACACTATCCGGAATACCTGGGCTCTTCATTACAATATTTGCCGAAAGGACAAGATGTTCCGTATGCTTTTCTTCTTCCCAATCAATCTCAAAATGTAAAAGAACGTCTTTATATTTCTGTTTAATCTTTCCCTTATCGGATACAAAAACCTTGTACCCTTTTTGTTTTCCCAATATGGCAGTTCCCACACCACTTTCTCCGCCGCCCAAAACCACCAACCGCTCCATTTAACGCACTTTTAGAGTCACGAAAGTCACAATGGCCAGTAATATGCCTATAATCCAAAAACGTGTTACAATCTTACTTTCATGGTATCCCTTTTTCTGGTAATGATGGTGCAAGGGTGCCATTAAAAAAATACGTTTACCTTCTCCCAATCTTTTTTTAGTGTATTTAAAATAACCTACTTGCAACATGACGGAAATTGACTCTGCAAAGAAAATTCCGCAGAGCAAAGGGATAAGCAATTCTTTACGGACTATAATCGCAATTACAGCAATTACACCACCTATGGTAAGGCTTCCGGTATCACCCATAAAAACCTGTGCTGGAAATGCATTATACCACAGAAATCCTACCAAAGCCCCAACAAAAGCTGCTATGTACACTACTAGTTCCCCAGCTCTAGGAATAAAAAAGATATCCAAGTAATCAGAAAAAATGATGTTACCGGATACCCACGCAAAGATTCCCAGGGTCAGTACAATTATTGCGGAAGTTCCGGCAGCTAGTCCATCTATACCATCCGTAAGATTTGCGCCATTGGACACTGCGGTAACAATGATTATAATGATCGGAATAAAAATTAGCCAACTGTATTCTTCCATTCCCTCACCGGTCCAAGAAATAAAATCGCTATAATCCAATTCATTGTCCTTAAAAAATGGAATGTTGGTCTTGGTTGATTTAATCTCTTGCCCCTGTACCTGCTCTACCTGATAACGCGCTGTAATGATGGTGCTATTCTTTTCTTTCATGGTTACCTCCGGATGAACATAAAGCGTGGCCCCAACGATTAGACCAAGAACTACTTGTCCCATGATCTTAAATCTGCCTTTTAACCCTTTTTTATCTTTTTTGAATATTTTGATATAATCGTCCACAAAACCGATTATACCCATCCAAACTGTGGTAACTATTAAAAGAATGATATAAATATTGTCCAATTTTGCAAACAGCAGTACAGGTATGAGTGTGGACATTATGATGATTAACCCGCCCATGGTTGGCGTACCCGCCTTTTGTTGCTGCCCGTCCAAACCTAGATCGCGCACAGTTTCCCCTATTTGCTTACGTTTAAGAAAAAGGATCACTCTTTTTCCATATACCGTGGCAATTATCAATGAAAGCAAAACTGCCATTGCAGCCCTAAAGGTTAGGAACTGAAAAAGACTGGCACCAGGAAACTGGTACTGCGTTTCTAAATATTCAAATAGGTAGTATAACATTTTTCTTTTGTGTTCCTTATAATCTTAACCCTTGCGGGTTGTATCGTTATTTATCTAGTTCTTCCAATATTTCCTGTACAATTTTAAAATCATCAAAGTCTATCCTTTTTCCATTGGTCTCCTGATAGGTTTCATGACCCTTGCCGGCGACCAAAATAATATCATTGGTAGCTGCCAATTGGCAGGCTGTTTTAATGGCCTGCTTTCTGTTTTCTATGGATACGATTTTTTTAAGGTTTTGGGGTTCAACGCCAGCTTCCATAGCTTCAATAATCAAGGTAGGAGATTCGGTACGCGGATTATCGGAGGTAAAAATGGCTTTATTACTTAACTCCGAAGCGATATGCCCCATTACCGGACGCTTAGAACTATCTCTGTCACCACCACACCCCACTACGGTGATGACATTTTCATTTCCAGTTCTCAATGTATTGATTGCATCAAGTACATTTTTTAAGGCGTCCGGCGTATGGGCATAATCAACAATAGCCGTTATTCTTTCTTTTGAAATAAAATATTGGAACCTACCATCCACATTTTCCAGATCGCTCAGCAAACGAAGTGTTTCTAGCTTTTCCAATCCCAATAAATCTGCAGTAGCGTATATGGCCAAGATATTGTAGGCATTGAAATGTCCTATGAGTTTGGTCCATAGCTCATTGTCATCAACCTTTAACAACTGACCGTTAAATTGGTTTTCCAAAATCTGTGCCCTGTAATCCGCATATGATTTTAGGGCATAGGTATATTTTCTGGCTTTGGTATTCTGTAGCATTACCAAGCCGTTTTTATCATCTACATTGGTAAGGGCAAAAGCTTTTGGCTTAAGCTCATCGAATAGTTTTTTTTTGGTATCCCTGTAATCGGCAAAAGTCTTATGATAATCTAAATGGTCATGGGACAGGTTTGTGAACACTGCACCTTCAAAGACCAATCCTTGTGTTCTTTTCTGGTGGATACCATGCGAGCTTACTTCCATAAAGCAAAATTCTACACCGGCATCGTTCATGAAACTTAAATGTTCATTAATGGTAAGCGCATCTGGAGTGGTATGACTGGTGGGATATTCCTTTTCGGCAACCATTATCTTAATCGTAGAGATAAGTCCTACCTTGTAACCCGCTTTTTTAAACAGCTGATACAAAAGACTACTTACCGTAGTTTTACCATTGGTACCGGTAACCCCAACCAATTTTAGGTTTTTAGAAGGATTATCGTAAAAGTTGGCTGCCATTATGGCCAAGGCCTTATTACCATTATCTACTTCTAAATAGGTTAATCCATCGATCAGTTGATCTGGAAGTTGTTCACACACAATGGCTTTTGCGCCCGAGTTTATGGCCCGCTCTATATACTCGTGCCCGTCGGTAACCAATCCCTTTATGGCTACAAAAACATCATCTAGACCTACTTTCCGAGAATCGAAATGAACCGCATTTACCAAGATGTTGGTAGATCCGCTAACAGCAGAAAGGCTAACCCCAAATAATATGTCCTTTAACAACTTCATGATAGCACCAATACTATTTTTTCTACTTTATCCAATGCCGTCCCATGTGCAATAGATTGTTTTTTTACTTTACCATTACCTTTTATTTCTACGCGCAATCCCAAGTTTTCCAAGATAGAGACCGCATCCATTCCGGACATACCCATTACGTTGGGTACTTTATTGTGTTTCTTTTGGGACTGCACATAATAGTGCTGATATTCCGTATTTAGATTTTCGTTTTCCGACTCCAAACTTTTCACCTCATCAATTAGAGGGGAGGTGGCATATATTTTTTGGGCTACCGATTTAAATACCGGTCCGGATACATCTGCCCCGTAGTAACCTACACTCTTATCCGGTTCATGGATGACCACTATACAGGAATATTTTGGGTTGTCCGCAGGAAAATAACCGGCGAATGATGATATATAACGTAATTTATTCGGGTCTTTGGCCGCGTAATTTTTTTGACAGGTACCTGTCTTGCCCGCCATTGAAAAATTTGGCGAGTAGAGTCCATGGCCGGTACCGTGCTTTTGTTCCACCACGTTATTCAACAGTTGTTTTACCTTAGCTGCTGTCTCCTTGGTGCAGATGGACGGGTTGATTACTTCTTTATCGAACTTATGGATGGTCTTGTTCCATTCTTTTACTTCTTTGATCAATCTAGGCTTTAACATTTCCCCATCATTGGCAATTGCATTGTAGAATGTTAGCGTTTGCAGGGGTGTCATTGAAACCTCGTATCCATGGGACATCCAAGCCAAGGAAATCCCAGACCACCCTTTTTCGCCAGGATATCTAATTACAGGCTTTCCTTCGCCTTTAATGGGCAGACCCAATTCTTGGTGAAGGTTCATGTTCATAAGTCGATTTACATATTTTCCAGGTTTTTCTTTATAACCATTATGTATCATTTTGGCAAAGGCGGTATTGGAGGATACTTCAAAGGCCCTTGCAACGGATATTTTTCCGTACCCGCCATGTTTAGAATCCCGAACCGTACGGTCGTACAGTCTCCACCTACCTTTTTCCGTATCAATTATTGTGGTTGTGTCAACAACACGGTCTTCCAAGGCAGCCACGAGCGACATAAGCTTAAAGGTAGAGCCCGGCTCATGAGATTCCCCTATAGCGTAGTTCAACCGTTCGTAATATTTACCATCATCGGTACGCCCTAAGTTTGAAATGGCTTTTATTTCCCCCGTCTTGGTTTCCATAACAATTACGCAGCCATGATCTGCCTTGTATTTTTCCAATTGTCCTAGTAGTGCATGGTGGGCTATATCTTGTATGTTTATATCTATGGTAGATACCACGTCATAACCATCTTGGGGTTCTATAATGTTATCCAGACCTATGGGTTTCCATTGCCCTTTGGCAATTTTCTGCTTTAGCCTTTTACCCTCTTTACCCCTTAAGTATTGACCAAAGGCACCCTCTAGTCCTACACGAGTGAAATACCCGTTTTCATCTACGCGTTCATAACCAACACTACGTTCCGCAATTTTTCCTAGCGGATGCTCCCTTACGGTTCTTTGTTCGGCAATAAATCCGCCCCTGTTAGGTCCTTTATCGAATAGTGGAAATCCTTTGACCGCCATATAATCGGAATAGTCGAGATTACGGGCAATCAATTTATATCTGTTCTTATTTGCTTTGGCCTTTCTAAAAAGTTGCTCGTAGTAAGAAGCAGATTTTCCAAACATAAGGGCCAATGAGTCGGATAGTGGTTTTATATTGGCCTCAAAATCTTGCGACTTAACGGTAACGGCATCGAAACGAATATCATATCTAGATACCGAGGTTGCCAACAAACTTCCATCATCGGAATAGAGATTACCGCGGTTAGGAGCTATTGTAAACATTTTTTCCGTACGGTCCATGGCCAGCTTTTTGTACTTGTCCCCATGTACCATCTGAATACTTACCAACTTTATAATTACCGCCATAGAAAACAGGAACAGGCAACCGGCCACTATATACAAACGGGTCAATATGTTCTTTTCGGTAACGGCCACTATTCTTCTTGCTTTACTTTAATTTTCTTTGGAGGTGTCTCCGACGGAAACAATCCCTCATTTTCCACGGTTTGTACTATCGTAGATTCTAGTTTTAATCGTTGTACATCTGAGCGTGCGTCTACAAATTGGCTACGTAATTCCCGTACTTCTTCGTTAAGGGCGGCAAGTTTATGGACCTTACGATCTGCACTATGCGAACTGGCAATCATAATCGTGGCCAAAAAAGAGGCAAACACAATGAAAAGCCAATTTTTAGGGGCGTCCCCACTTACTAAAAACTTTCCTTTTAAAATGTCCAATATTCCTTTCTTCATCATATTTTTTCCGCTATTCGTAGTTTGGCACTTCGTGCCCTGCTATTTCTTTTAATTTCTTCTTTGGAAGGCACTATTAATCCTCCTACCTTTTTTAATGGAAGCGTTACGTTTCCATAAAAATCTTTTTCGGGCTCACCCTCAAAACTTCCTGCTCGTATAAATCGTTTTACCAATCTGTCCTCCAAAGAGTGATAACTTATTACACTTAGCCTTCCTTTTGGGTTTAAAAGCTCGGGCGTTTGCAACAAGAATTCTTTTATAACCTCTATTTCTTGGTTTACCTCTATACGCACTGCCTGATATATTTGTGCCAATATTTTTTGCTCCTTAAACTTGGGCAAGAAAGACACCAACACCTGTTTCAATTGGGCGGTGGTCTTTATGGGTTCCGATTCCCTTGCCACCATCAGCGTCTTTGCCATTGCATTGGCATTGCGCAGGTCTCCATAATGGAACAACACGCTTCGCAACGCATCATAATCATATGTATTTACCACCTTGTAAGCGGTAAGACTACCTTTCTTGCTCATGCGCATGTCCAAGGCCGCATCAAAACGTGTGGAAAAACCACGTTCCGCTTTGTCAAATTGATGCGAGGAAACGCCAAAATCGGCCAAGATTCCGTCTACTTTCCGAATGCCATAGAACTTTAAAAACTGCCTGATGTACCTAAAATTTTCATTGATCAATTGAAATCGGTCATCTGCTATGGAGTTTTCCAGAGCATCCTCATCTTGGTCAAAGGCCAACAACCTACCATTCTTGCCCAACCGTTTCAAAATCTCCCGGGAATGCCCTCCACCACCAAAAGTGACATCAACATACACTCCGTCTTCTTTGATAAGGAGCCCGTCTACCGACTCCTTAAGCATTACAGGGTTATGGTAGCTCATCGTCATAGTCACCATCGTTCCCCATAACCTCTTCTGCCAATTCGGCAAAATTTGCGCTAGACTCCGCAATTACTTTTTCATAACTATCTTTGTCCCAAATCTCAATAATATTAATGGACGAACTGAGTACCACTTCCTTTGTGATACCCGCTATGGACACCAAGTTTTTAGGAATTTGCAACCGTCCGGTACCATCTATCTCCACAGGTTTGATACCCGCTGAAAATGTTCTAATAAAGTCGTCGTTCTTTTTCTTAAAGCGATTTTTCTTGCTCATTTTTTGCATAAGCGCATTCCATTCTTCCATGGGATAGAGCTCCAAACACGGCTGAAAAACAGAACGCTTTATTACAAAACCCTTATTTAGGATAGGCGCCATCTGATTTTTGAGCGAAACTGGCAACATTACCCTACCTTTGGTATCGGCTTTACAATCGTATGTTCCAATGAAACTGATCACTATAAGTTGCTGGTTTTAGCTTTAATAACTCAAATATATAGAATTTATTACCACTTTTTACCACAAATTACCACTTTGTTAATAAATTTTGGCTTTTTGGTCCTGATATCCCCTGCTATTGGGTCAAAATCCTCCAACATTCCCAAATAGCAACCATGTATTCAATGGCAGTTTTTGACTTATTTAAAGTCAGAAGCCCCTTATCCAAATATGTTGGTATTATATGGAAATGTCTATATTTGCCATCGAAGACCACAAGCTATCCTTAATGGAAGAAAAGATTATTACTGAAGGGAAATATCGGTATATAGAGGTAGGCGAAGGCACTCCTATTATTATATTACATGGGCTCATGGGCGGATTGAGCAATTTTCATGGTGTTATGGATTATTTCCCAAAAAAAGGATATAAGGTCTTGGTTCCGGAGTTACCAATCTATGATATGCCCATAATACGGACCAATGTAAAGAACTTTGCCAAGTTTTTGGAACGTTTCATAGAATTTAAAGGCCTTAAAGACGTTATTCTTCTTGGCAATTCCCTTGGTGGACATATTGGTCTTTTGCATACCAAACTTTACCCTAAAATGGTAAAGGCTTTGGTGATTACAGGCAGTTCTGGCCTTTACGAAAGTGCTATGGGCGACGGTTATCCCAAACGTGGGGATTACGAGTTCATTAAAAAGAAAGCGCAGGATGTTTTTTATGATCCCAAGGTTGCCACCAAAGAAATTGTTGACGAAGTTTACGCCACAGTCAACGATCGTATGAAATTGGTGAAGACTTTGGCCATTGCAAAAAGTGCCATTAGACATAATATGTCCAAGGATCTTCCCAAGATGAAGACACCTACCTGTATTATTTGGGGAGAAAATGATACCGTTACACCACCCAATGTAGCCAAGGAATTTCACGAACTCTTACCCGATTCGGAGCTTTTTTGGATTGAAAAATGCGGGCATGCACCCATGATGGAACATCCCCAGGAGTTCAATACGCTTTTTGATGCTTGGTTGCAAAAGCGAAAGTTCTAAAATACATTTCAATGAAAATTAAGTCGGCCGACTTTGTAATAAGCAATTCCGATGTAGCGAAGTGCCCCAAGGAACCCTTGCCCGAGTATGCTTTTATTGGCCGCTCCAATGTTGGCAAATCTTCGTTGATAAATATGCTTACCGAACGTAAAAGTTTGGCGAAGACTTCCGGAAAACCTGGGAAAACGCAGCTCATCAACCATTTTAAGATAAATGACAACTGGTTCTTAGTGGATTTACCTGGTTATGGATATGCAAAAACTTCAAAAAAAGATAAAAAAACATTCCAAAAATACATTACTTCTTATTTTGAAAAAAGGAAACAACTCGTTTGCGCCTTTGTTCTTGTAGACATTAGGCACAATCCACAAAAGATAGATATGGAATTCATGGAATGGTTGGGAGTTACTGCTATCCCTTTCTGTATTATTTTCACCAAAGCGGATAAGCTAAAACCAAAAGCCATAGAAAACAATATAAACACCTATACAGACCAAATGCTTTCCGGTATCTGGGAAGAGATACCACCATTTTTTGTGACCTCATCAACAAATTATATGGGGCGCGATGAAGTTTTAAACTATATAGGCAACCTTAACAGTGACTTTTTTTCGGAAAAGAGAGGAGATTATATCTAGTTTAGTATGTTGCTTGCCTTTCCTGTATTAAAGTAACAAGTGCTTCGGCACTTTCCAAGGTATTTAGTTCTTCTGTCCCCACAAACACTTCCATTGCATCCTCCGTTATGGCCAAAACAATAGGGAATGTGAATTTATATCCAAATTTGGATGCATATTGCTTCGCAAATTCATCTTTATGAAGAAATTCCATCTGACCATCGTTCTCCTCCCGAAACGCCTTCCAAACCTTGTTTTCGGTAAAAACGCCAAAGGTGATATCACATAGATTGCAATCGTAAGTGTCCGGACTAAGTATTTTGTGGGCACTATCTAAAAGTGCATTGCGTATACCTGAGTCTGCATTATAAACAAATAATAATTTGTGTAGTGTTGAATTGTTCATCTTATAAAGGTATCGATTATCTATCTTTATAATTTAAAAAATAACGTGTCCTTATGTCAAAAATTCCAACCATAAAAAAAATACTTTACACTTCTATTTTGGCAATATCAGGTTTTGCTACCATCCTAGGGTGCGGCTCCAAAAAACCACTCACCAGCTATAGTACTGAAACTCTAAAAATAATTGCGCTTTCCGAAAATAGTTTTGTACATATATCCTATCTAGATACGGAATCATACGGTAAGGTTGCATGCAATGGTCTTGTTTTTATAAACGACAACGAAGCAGTGGTCTTTGATACGCCCAGTGACGATACCACCAGCACGGAACTCATACGATGGATAGCCGAGGTTAAAAAGAGCGATGTTACGGGAGTGGTGGTCAATCACTTCCATGAAGACTGTTTGGGCGGATTAGGAGCTTTTCATAAACTGGGTATTCCTTCTTTTGCAAATAACACCACGATAGCATTGGCAAAAACCAGTGGGGTCATTGCCCCACAAATAGGATTTAACGGCGAAATGGAGCTTGTGGTAGGTAATGAAAAGGTAATCAACCGTCATTTTGGGGAAGCACATTCTAAGGACAATATAGTAAGTTATGTTCCCAGTGAAAAATTACTCTTCGGCGGGTGTTCGATCAAGTCACTAAATGCTAAAAAAGGATACCTAGGAGATGCCAATGTTGATGATTGGGGTCCTACGGTTTTAAAAATCAAGGAAAACTATCCGGCTTTGGAAACTGTAGTTCCCGGCCATGGGGCGTATGGAGGGGTAGAATTATTGGATTATACCGTCTCCCTTTTCTCATCAAATTAGAAAAAAAGGTTAAATTTCCATTATAGTTAGTTAAACTTACTATATTTGTAACGGCAATAATGCCTTAATCTAATATTCAACAATGAAAAAAGCAACATTCTATCATGCTGGTTGCCCAGTATGCATTAATGCGGAAGAAGAACTACTGAACCTTATAGACCCTGCTAAGGTATCTGTAAACGTGGTACACCTTGGTGAACGCACCGAATTTATAAACGATGCGGAAAACCAAGGAGTGAAATCCGTGCCTGCCTTGGTACTGGAAGACGGTAACGTGCTTCATATTAATTACGGCGCAAGCTTGGCCGAAGTAAAAGGGTAAAAAAAATTTAATCTATAAAGTTAGTTTAACTAACTTTATAGATTGCTTAACACAAAAATCATGAAACTACAGACATTTAAAATTGTTCTCTTAGGCTTGTTGCATATTGGCCTGCAAGCCTGCAACGCTCAAACAACAAACGAATCTCCAAGTTTTAAGGATTCGGACGACTTAAAAATCAGTAAGGCAGAAGTAACGCTAAACAAAGACTTACAGCAGTTGGTTTTTACCATAAACGTAAAAGGAGAAGCTGGGGCCAGCGTTCCTGAAAAACATGGAAACATGGATGGTGCACCGGTCCTAGGATATGTTTTCCCTACCAATCTTGCATCTGAAGATGTGGGTTTTTCCAAAACCCAAGGCATTGTTGCCCTGGCGCTTACATCGCATCCCGATTTTGATGATACGCCTTTGTGGGACGAAAATTCCAATTCAAATTATGCCGATGATGGCGTAGTCTGGCATCCTCATTGGGTTATCTTAACCGAAGACAAAAGAGTCCCCGGTGGCTTATCCGTAAAACAATTTGATACGGAAGACTCCTCTATAACCCTACCACCTACCAATCCCGGAATGCCCATGTTTATGGATTCTCCTGGGTTTCCGGTAATCACCAATGGAAACGGAATCAAGGTTGTTGTACCCTTATACCGTATGAACAACAGAACCGATTTCAAGTTTGACGGCGTAGCTGCATATATGCAGGTAAATACATCCAATCCTGAGCTTCCTATGTTGGGAGTTTACAGCGTATATAGTATTGCTTCTGGCGATCTTTCGTTACCATATAGCATATCAAATGACTAATTTTAGGTCCCAAACAGTTAGGTAAACTAGTTGTTTGGGGCTATTTTTGAAGCATGGACAGTTTTAACCCCGAATATCAAAACAATCATGTAGAAGGGAAGATTGTGGTTGCACTGGAGCGCATTTCGGAAGCGTTTCGTGTATTACTATGGCAAGAGGGCAAAAAGAATGGCCTCACTCCCATTCAACTGCAATTACTACTGTTCATTCGTTTTCATACACCGGAAAAATGCAAGGTAAATTACCTTGCCAAGGAATTTAATCTTACCAAGGCTACTATAAGCGAGACCATTAGATTATTGACCAAAAAAGAACTCATCTATAAGCAAACCGATGCAGAGGATACCCGAAGTTTTTCTGTGTATTTAACCAACAAAGGAGAAAACATCGTTTCTAAAACGGGTTCCTTTTCCACCGGCATAGAAAAACCTGTTCATAGCTTAAGTGAAGAGCAACAGCAACAGTTGTATCAATCCTTATTGAACATTATCGAAAGCCTTAACAAAGCTGGGATCATTACCGTACAGCGCATGTGTTTTTCTTGTAGGTATTATAGGGCCGGGGAGGATAACGATTATTGCAATCTTCTTAAGAAAGTACTTTTAAAACCAGATTTAAGAATAGACTGTCCGGAGCATCAAGCAATAATTACTTAAGCGTCTTACATATTCTTTAAGTCTAACTTTTCAGCAAAATAATCGCAAAAGTCCTTCATTGTTGCGGTCATTTTTTCATCTTGGGTCGCTTTCATAAAAGTATCGGACAGGGATACCAGGGTTTGATGAAAAAAAATCTTCATTTCATCTACTGGCATGTCTTTGGTCCAAAGATCTATTTTCAGTGATTCTTTATTTCCACTATCCCAAACGGACAGCAACATGGCTTTCGCCTCCTCATTGTCTATACCGCCATCCTGGGCAGACCATGTCAACGATTCGGGAACACGATTTTCATCGAGGGCCACTTTTAGTGTAATTTCTGAAGTATGGAGCTTTGCCATTAATATCTTTTTGGTTTGTAATTAGCTTGTCTAAATATTTCTTCTGCCGATATGTTCAGCAATTGCTGTAGGCTTAGGTCGTTGTTGTCCATAAAAGCTCTAACAATTTGCCAGCCCATGTATCTACCAATACGTCCAGGCGATTCATTATCGAGTTCCAACCGAAACTTGGAAAAAGGTGCTGGGTCCAAAAAACGTAAATCCAATTTATTGTCGGTACTATATAGTAATTCGCGTTCTATTAAATACCTCCAAATTTGCTCCTCATTGGCCTGTGCCCAAGCAAGTTGCGCCTCTGAATAGCCTATTTTTTGACCATCGGTAGAAGCGGGCATCAATTTTTCCTTTACATATAATTCTTTGCCGTAGTACACCATTTTTGAAAGAAAAGACCGGTCTCTAGACCTTGGAATTACCTTTTTAACAAAGGCGCCGGCTACATCGCTTACCAAAAATCGTTTGTCCAGACCAGAAGCAATATAGCTTTGAATTCCGGCATAAAACCTGTGCTCATTGCCCAAATAGTTGTCCAAGCCAATAAGTAGTAAACTATCTGTAAGTATAATCCGATTGTTATAATCTACATCGGAAGTCAGTGTAATTACCTTGGGAATATTGTATTTGGGAAAATAGTGGTGAATATGTTTAAAGAGCAGCTCCAAATCGTCCGCTTCTTCCTTGAAGCCCCCAAAAACCATATCTACTTCGTTGTGCAGGCTTATCTGCAGCGTGTCTGACAATTTGGCCTCCCAAATACTATCTGTGTATTGAGGTGGAAATAGGAAGGGATATTTATGCTTCAGATTAGGAATATCCGATGGGCCAGACTCTGCAAATTCCCGATCAAAACGAATCACCTCAAGATTGATGTCCGTCTCAGCAATTTCCGAAGCTACTTTATTTTTATCGCCACAAGCAAAACAGATCATCAACAACCCACCAACAAGCAAATTCTTCGCCACCCTATAAAAGTAATCTTCCTTTGACTTCATTTTTTAGCTTCTAGGCTTTATTTTTACGACGGCAAAGTTAATCGTTTCTACGAAATAAAATCGATATGCAAACAGAGAAAGTAGTGACCCATATTGTTAATTGGTTAAAAGATTATGCCTTGGATGCCAAACAAAAAGGTTTTGTTATCGGGATTTCGGGCGGAATAGATTCTGCTGTAACCTCTACCTTATGTGCAAAGACGGGGCTAAAGCTATTATGTTTGGAAATGCCCATACACCAAAGCGAGAACCAGGTGACCAGGGCATCTAGGCACATTCAGTGGCTACAAGACCATTTTTCCAATGTAGATAGGCAATTAGTAAACCTCACCCCTGTGTTTGATGGTTTGGTAGCTGCACTACCTGCGGTGGACAATGAGGAGGAAAGGTTTATGTCATTGGCCAATACACGTGCCCGACTAAGGATGACCAGCTTGTATTACTTTGCGGCCTTAGAACGCTATTTAGTGGCTGGGACAGGAAATAAGGTCGAGGATTTTGGCGTGGGTTTCTATACCAAATATGGTGATGGTGGAGTAGACCTAAGCCCAATTGCCGACCTACTTAAGACCGAAGTTTATGAAATTGCCGAGTTTCTTGGTGTAAACCACGAAATCATTGAAGCTGCACCTACAGATGGGCTATGGGGAGATAATAGAACGGACGAAGATCAGATAGGAGCTTCCTATCCAGAATTGGAATGGGCAATGAAAATGAGCGACTTAGAAAAGCAACCTGATGACTTTTCTGGTAGGGAAAAAGAAGTTTTTCGTATCTTTAAAAAGTTCAATTCATCAAACAAACATAAGATGGTTCCTATACCAGTTTGCGAGATACCTGAGGTGTTAAAATCACCTCTTGGCTAGGAATCAAGTATTTAAATCGAAAAAAAGCGGAAAAATTCTTGTTTATCGAGAAAAAAAATGATTTTTGTTCACCAACTTAGATAATTTAACCTTACATTGCATGTCAGTATTTTTAGACGTGTAATAATGGTTAAAATCTAGAAAACACACCACAATGATTAAAGTTATAATTGCGGATAACCACCCAATTGTTAGAATGGGAATTAAGCAGGTATTAGGATCTGCTTCTGATTTTGAAGTTATCGATGACGTTTCTACCACCTCTGAATTGTTTGATAAACTGGAAAAAGTTACTCCAGATGTTGTAATGCTAGAGATGGACATTCCCGAAATCAATGGTATCGCTACCCTAAGAAAAATAAAACAAGAATATCCAGATGTAAGGGTACTTATTTACAGTGGGCAATCTGAGGATGTCTATGCGCTAAGTACTATACGAGCTGGTGCCTTTGGTTATTTATCAAAAACAGCGGATTTGGATTACATAATCAGTGCCGTTAGAAAGGTAAGTCAAGGAAATATGTTTATTACCAATGAACTTGCACAACGCTTGGCATTTGATGAAGGCACACAGAAACCTAGGAGGTTTTTCAGAAAACTTTCTACCCGCGAAGTTGAAGTGTTAAAACTATTGGCCAGTGGAAAAAGAAACAAAGATGTAGCTCTTGGGCTTAATCTTAATGAAAAGACAGTAAGTACTTACAAGGCAAGGTTAATGCGTAAGTTGAATGTAGATAATCTTGTAGATTTACTTCAACAGGCAAAAGCTTTGGAGCTGTACTAACAAAATATTTGGTATACTTACCAAAAAACCCGATAGACGTTAACGTTTATCGGGTTTTTTATTATCACTTACTGCAAAACTTAGGACAATACCCTGTTTAACTTTTTATTCAGTAGTTTATTAAGCTGTAGGTAATTTACAATTTCTTCTAAAGTTTCCCTATTGTCCTCATTGGCTTCTTGAGTGTCTTTCTGCAAAACGGCTATTCTTCTTTTTATGAGATAGCATCGTAAAGTTAAAATGGTTTCACTGACCAGTTGGGCAATTCCTTGCTTTTTGTCTTTGGGATATATGTCTTTACGCTCCCAGTTGTGCAGCGTATATTTTTCCTCTTCCATTAAAATTGAAGAAACTTCGTCCATAATATCGCTATCTAATCCAGCCATAAAGGCATTTATAGAAAAATCTTCCCTTTCGTTCAATTGTTCTATGAGGTCGTAATAGATGTTCCTAAATCGCTCATGAGTAAGCTCAATCTCATCCTCCTGAAGATCCAGATAAATTTTTTCGTATACCTTTGCTTCCAATTGTTCGGGTTCTAGTACAAGGTCCCCGCTTTCATTTTCTTTGAGTATTAAATCTTCAAACTCCTGTTCAAGATCGCCGTAGAGCAATAGCATTTCTATAATTTTCCTTTCCAGTTCGTACTGAACGTCTACCTTCTGGGCCGCAGGTTCGTTTTTAACCACATCAAAGGCACGCTGTTCTTGCTTTACTTTTTTGTTGGCCTCTGCAAGGTCTTTTTTTCCTATTTGTGCCAAGGTATTGAATAGCACCTCTTCGGAAATATTCATGATCTGGGCACATTCCTGAATATAAATCTCCCTTTTGATCCTATCCGGTATCTTGGAAATACTATTTACGATATCCCGTATGGTATCTGCCTTTTTAATGGGGTCGCCATCGGATTCATTAATCAAAAGAGATGTCTTAAATTGAATAAAGTCTTTTGAGTTCTCCTTTAGATAACCTAATATCTCTTCATTGTCATTCTTTTTGGCAAAACTATCAGGATCTTCCCCTTCTGGAAAAGTGCAGACTTTAACGTTCATTCCTTGTTCCAAAATAAGGTCAATACCCCTCAAGGAAGCTCTTAAGCCTGCGGCATCCCCATCAAACAATACCGTAATATTCTTGGTAAGCCTATTGATTAACCTAATTTGATCTGCAGTAAGTGCCGTACCACTAGAGGCCACCACATTGGTAATGCCACTTTGGTAAAACTGTATAACATCGGTATACCCTTCAACCAAATAACAAATATCTTCTTTGGCGATGGTCTGCTTGGCATGGTAGATGCCATATAGTACCTTACTTTTATGGTAGATATCGCTTTCGGGAGAGTTCAGGTATTTTGCAGCTTTTTTATCACTCGTCAAAATTCGACCTCCAAAACCCAACACACGTCCACTCATAGAATGGATGGGGAACATAACCCGCCCTTTAAAACGGTCAAATTTTTTCTGGTCCTCCGCATCGTTGGTTTGCTCCTTTACAATGGTAAGTCCGGTCTTTTGCAAGTAGTCTAGCTGATATCCATCCTTAAGAGCAGTATTGGTAAAGGCGTCCCATTGGTTGGGATTGTAGCCTAAACCAAACTTCTTTATGGTCTCTTCCGTAAACCCGCGCTCTTTAAAATACGACAACCCAATGGCCTTTCCTGGCTCGGTCTCCCATAACGTATTGCTAAAATACTTCTGAGCGTACTCCGAAACCAGATACATACTCTCTCGCTCATTTTGTTGTTCCTTTTCTTCACTACTCTGCTCGGTCTCCTCTACTTCAATATTATATTTTTTAGCCAAATATTTAATGGCCTCCGGATACGTAAAGTGTTCATGTTCCATCAGAAAAGCAACCACATTGCCTCCTTTGCCACTACTAAAGTCTTTCCAGATCTGTTTTACCGGAGAAACCATAAAACTAGGCGTGCGCTCATCGGAAAATGGACTTAATCCCTTAAAATTGGAACCCGATTTCTTCAACTGTACAAAATCGCCAATTACCTCCTCTAAACGGGCAGTCTCATATACTTGATCTATGGTAGATTTTGAAATCAAATTTTATAAACGTTGGGTGTTTCAGTTGCAGAAAAACAATATCGTAAAGATAAATCAAAATATAAACGGAAAAGCCAAAAAACTACTTTTTCCTGTCATAAGAATACCAACATAAAATAGGTTTAAGGTTAAATTATAGAGCCAAACTTCGCCATGCTTTTGTTAATATTTATATAGAAACCATAACATTTTTATTTCATCGTTTCTAAAATTGATTAACCTGATTAAAATATAATATGCTGATTATTAATTACTTATAAAGATTACAATGCTTTTTGTTATTAAAATCTTCTTTGTGATATAATATTTTGAGTTGTAAGCGAGGAAAGGTGATTGCGTACCAAACAAGAGTCAAGAACCAAAAAACAAAACTCTTGATCCATATATAGTCTTCGGCCGGAAAACTAGCAAGTGATGATCATCTTTTTTAAACATTGACAATGACCGTAATCCGTGTTTTATAGAACTGTTGTAAAAGATGAATCAAAAAAACAATTTAAAAACTAAAAAAATTAAGATGAAAAATTTAAAATTATTTCCATTTGCCTTGCTGGCCATGGTAATTGCAATCAGTTCTTGTAGTGATGATGACGATTTCATAACCAACGATCCTGTAGCGGAAGACGATAACACAGATGGAGGCGATAATGATACCGGTGGATTTGTAGGAGCGGTCTACGCCATGACCAATGGTGATGGGCAAGTAGCCGGAACAAATGTACAGGGACCTAATGTAATAATTGCTTATGGAAGAAACGCAGATGGATCTTTAACACCTATTGGGCCTAACTCAACGGGTGGCAATGGTGGTGATTTTGATGGTGGAGAGGGTTTAGATCCCCTTATCTCTGCTTATGCCCTTACCAAAACTGATGATAATGCCAATTTATTGGCGGTAAATGCAGGCAGTAATACAATTACTTCCTTTAACATCAATGAAGATTATTCGCTAGAATTGGTAGGTTCCCAAGATACTGGGGCGTTAGGGCCAAACAGTATAGCCTATTCCCCAAGGCCCGATGCCGCGGATGGGTTAAAAGGCATTGTATATGTAAGCAATATTACCCGCCAGGAGTTTCTTTCCGGGGGAGAACCAGAGCATCAGGGAACTGTAACCGGATATTGGTTGTTGGATGATGGCTCTTTATCCCCAATTGGCGGTTCTACCAGAGACTTGGCCAATAGGCCATCTGCCGTGCAATTTTCACCCGATGGAAATTGGTTGGTGGTAGCCTCCATTAATTCGGGAGCTTCAGCGTTGGCCTCCGGAAGTGAAGATGAATTGGTGGTGTACTCAGTAAACGCTGATGGAACACTAAGCGACACTGCATGGGGAGCGGCTACATCTACCTTAAGAGGTAATACAGAAGGAAGAAATCTTCCGTCCGCCATTGGCTTTCAAATAGTTGGGGACAACTATGTGGTAGTTACAGAGGCCAGGGAATTTCAGCCAGACGGCACCCCACCTGCATTTCCTGCCTTGCAAGACGGTTCGGTATCCACATGGCAAATCCAAGCAGATGGTACCCTTACCCCAATAAGTTTAGATGTACGTTCTGGGGAAGGAAACACTGGCAGAACAGCTTGTTGGTTAGATTTTACCGCGGACGGAAGTACCTTCTTTGTCTCCAATGCCATAGAAGCGGGTTTGGCTTCCTATAACTTTAACAATGGTATCGTTGCTTTAATAGATCAAACCGCTGCCTTAGGTAACGGAACTGGAGGTGCTGACAATGGACCGGATGCTTTTGCAAATACGGAAGGGTGGATAGATATGTGGATTACAGATGATGGGGCTTATTTATATCAGCTATACGGGTTGGACGGTACCATAGGAATCTACAGAATCAACGGTCAGTCGTTAGAACATGTGGGCGAGGAGTCTGGAAATCTTCCCGACACCAACACTCAAGGTATTGTCGCAATTTAATGTTGTGGAGGTTTTGTTTTGATGAAAAGCCGAGGTTATTCCTCGGCTTTGTTATTAAACCTTAATTTTTAAAGATCAAATCGCAATCCCAATGAGATATTATGCTGATCGGTTATAGCGTCCTGAAACAAAGGGCTTAAATCGTATTTTGCATAAAGCAAAACTCCTTCTATACCTGCATAGGCACTTAATCCGTAAACAAAATTGCTTGTATTGTACCCTCTTTTTAATTTGTCCTTTACGCTTTCACCATTTCTGGTATATTTTAGTTTTTGACGGGTACCCAGGTTAAATCCGCCATAACCACCAATACCCATCCTAAATTGATTATGGAGGGAATACCGAATACTGTTCTCAGTCTCCCTAATTTTGGACGGTCCAAACTCAATATGAATGGGAAATACCAAATTGTCCATACGGAGTTTGGATTTTTTAAGGTCGAATTCAAATTCTTCCAGTTCGGTCTGATCGCCGTTGGTAACGAATATTTGATTCCCTTCGGGTTTTAAACCGTTGAACTGAAAGGAAAAACCATAATTTAATCTGAAAAAATTGGAATTACGAAAAATCCGTGTTCGCCAAGCCCATCCCATCTCAAAGAACCTACTACCGCCAATCTTATAAGGCGAATCTTCCAATGACTGTCCTTCTGTTATGGCATTGTTTAAACCAATGGCAAAAACAAAGTCGGAATAGGTCTTACGATCGTATTTGGGCTTTTTCCTTTCAAAAATTCGCCATGGTTCATCACCAAAATTAATACTCACTCCTACCCCATCGTCAAAGTCGGGGCGATCCTTTGTACTTTCTAAAAGCTCCCCTTCGTTTCTTTCTAAAAGTGCAATCTTGTTGTCTATGATTGAAATCCTGTTCTCGATGTTCAAAGCTCTTTTTTTAGCGGCTGCCTCTTTAAGGGTCTTCGCTTCCTCCATACTAATTTGCCCCCTTTCTGCTCGCTTATTAATATCCTCTATTTCTAACTTAAGGGCTTCCTTTTCCTGATCGGTAATCCTATCGCGCTGCTCTTGCAGGGCTTCAATTTTTTCTTTGTATTTGTTCTGTGCAACTAAATTTTGGGTGACTAAAGAAAATATTAGCACCGCTAAATAAAAACTAATGATTCGCATGATTTTTGATTTTACCCCTCCATACCTCCCCTATACTGGTACATGACCAAATATGGGGAGATAGCTCAGGGATTGATTATTGATTGATGAATATTGTTGATTACCTAATTAACCTACGTCCGTTTAATTATTGCGATCAGCCACCGCGGTTCTAACCTTGATGAAACCGCTTTTGAGAGATTCAAAAATTTGATCTCTAAAGGACTGGTCCAATTCGTCCTCCGCTTCTGCCAACAGTGCCACATGATCTACCGTTTGATCTTTGCGAAAAAGCTTATTGGTTAAAATATCTTTTTGCGCTCTTCTTAATATGGAATCTACTTCGGCATCGGTGACTTCGGTATTCGATTTTTCCAAAAGATTTACCTGGGCCACAACTTCGGCAATTTTAGAGTCGATGATTTTTTCCGTATCCTCCCCCAATGATTTTTCTTTGTTTTCCGCCACCTGTTCCTCCAAGGGTTCCACGTTTTTGGAACCCTGAAGGATTTGTTTACTTAACCTTTGTTGCTCATTGGGTGCTGAAATTGTTTGTATTTCCGTTAATTCCTCTTTAATGGAAGTAGGCGCCATTACTGCTTTGATTTGCTCTTTTTCCACCGGGTTTTTCTTATTGGTCCCTAAAATGGGCTCTGGTGCCTCTTTAATGTGCTCTGTTTGAGGTACCTTAACAACCTGGTCACTATCCAATTCCTTTTCCCCGTTTCCCAAATACCATATGGATATGCTTAAAAGACCTATGAAACTTGCAGCCACGCTATACCACAGAATACTGTTCTTCTTCGGTTTTTGGTGAGTGTCCAAAGTATCAGAAATGGAACTCCAAGCCTTATCTGAAGGTTTTATCGTCCTTTCATCAAACTTTTCCTTTATCTGTTGTTCAAACTTAACGGGTGCCATAACTTAAAATATTTTCTTTCTTTAATTTGTCCTGTAACATTTTTCGAGCTTTAAAAAGCTGTGTTTTTGAGGTGCTTTCGGAAATTTTCAGCATTTCGGCTATTTCGGTATGCTTATAACCTTCTACCGCATAAAGCACAAAAACCATTTTATACCCTTCGGGCAACTTATCTATAAGCCGCTGTATTGATTCTACATCAAACTCTTCGTTAATTGAAAAAGAGGTGCTGGCGTTATTTTCATAAATTTCCTCATCAAAGACCACAAATTGTTTTTTCCTTAAATAGGAGATAGATTCCCGTACCATAATTTTCCGTATCCACCCTTCAAAGCTGCCCCTATTCTCAAAGTTGCTTAAGTGGGAAAATACTTTTACAAATCCACCGATCATAACGTCTTCCGCAAACTGTAAATCTTGGATGTATTGTCTGCATACACTCAACATTCTAGGAGCATATTTATCATAAATGGCTTGCTGAGCCTGCCTGTCGGACTTAGCTGCTCTTTTAATAAGTGTACTATCGCTATTATAAAAAGAAATAATTTTCACCTTAGTTAGTGTCTGCTATAAAGATAGACGTCTAAAATGGTAAAAACGTTGCCTGAAGTGTTGGATTTTTTTAAAAAAATTGCTGTTGGTACATGTTTCAACCTATTTCTTTCGGTCTACTACATAATTCACCATAAGTTCTAGAGCGCTCTTATAAGCAGAATCTGGGTAGGGTTTTAATAGCCCCAACGCTTCGTCTTTAAAAGCATGCATTTTGATCTCCGCGTAGGCCAATCCGCCATTTGCTTTCACAAAGTTTATTACTTCTTTTACCCTCTTTTTGTTTTTGTTATGGTTTTTAATGGAATTTATGAGCCAGTTTCTTTCTTTTTTATCGCAATTGTTTAAAACATGGATAAAAGGTAAGGTCATTTTTTGTTCTTTGATATCTATGCCTGTGGGCTTCCCTATTTTTTCCTCACCATAATCAAAGAGGTCGTCCTTTATCTGAAATGCCATACCGCATAGCTCGCCAAATCTCCTAAAAGTTTCCACTTCCTCAGATTGGGGCTTCACCGAGCAGGCACCAATACTGCAACACGAGGCTATTAGGGTAGCCGTTTTCTGTCTAATGATGTTATAGTAGACCTCTTCGGTGATATCTAGCAGCCTTGCTTTTTCAATCTGTAACAACTCGCCTTCACTCATTTCGCGTACCGCTACAGAAATTATTTTCAACAGATCAAAATCTTCATGATCAATAGATAACAAAACTCCTTTGGAGAAAAGGTAATCACCCACCAGTACGGCAATTTTATTTTTCCATAATGCATTGATAGAGAAAAAACCCCGTCTTTTATCGCTTTCATCCACTACATCATCATGGACAAGTGTAGCCGTATGTATGAGTTCTATAACGGAAGCACCGCGGTAGGTACGTTCGTTTACTTCTCCGCCGTTCAATAGCTTTGCAGTTAGAAAAACAAACATAGGTCTCATTTGTTTTCCTTTCCGGTTTACGATGTAATAGGTAATTCTATTGAAAAGGGCCACTTTGGAGGACATGGATTCGTGGAATTTTTTTTCAAAAAGCTCCATCTCCTGATTGATCGGTTCCTTAATCTGAGCTGCTATCTTCACAAACGATTGTCCATTTGGCTTGGTATCGTAAAATTAGTTAAAATTAAGGGCATACCCACAGCTATCCGATAAGCTTAACATAAAATGCGAGCAATGAAGCTTTGCCAGGTACATACTAAGACTTATTGGCCAATTGCCCACAGGCCGCATCTATGTCTTTGCCCCTAGAACGGCGGACGGTTACAATAATTCCGTTCTTTTCTAAAGTAGCTACATACATTTCCAAAGCCGATCCGGATGCTTGCCTAAACATATCGTCATCTATAGGGTTGTATTCTATTAAGTTTACCTTAGAAGGAGCAAAACCACAAAAAGCAACCAAGGCATCTACATCCTCTTGGGTATCGTTAATGCCTTCCCATACCACATATTCATACGTAATCCGGCTTTTTGTCATTTGATACCAATATTCCAAGGCTTCCCTAAGATCATGTAACGAAAAGGTAGCGTTAAAGGGCATAATGGAGGTGCGTACCTCATCTATAGCGGAATGTAACGATACCGCCAGTTTAAATTTCACCTGCTCATCGGCCATCTTTTTAATCATCTTGGGTACGCCAGAGGTGGATACCGTAATTCGCTTCGGCGACATGCCTAAGCCTTCGGGGGAAGTAATCTTGTCAATGGCCTTTAAGACATTGTTATAGTTCATTAAGGGTTCTCCCATGCCCATAAATACAATATTGCTCAGTGGCCTATCAAAATAGAGACGGCTTTCATTGTCTATGGCAACTACCTGATCGTATATCTCATCCGGATTTAGATTGCGCATGCGTTTAAGCCTGGCTGTGGCGCAAAATTTGCAATCCAAACTACATCCTACTTGGCTGGAAACACAAGCAGTTGTTCGGGTTTTTGTAGGAATAAGTACAGACTCTACAACAAGATCATCATGTAAGCGAACGGCATTTTTAATGGTACCATCTTTGCTGCGTTGCATCTGATCTACCTTAATGTGGTTGATCACAAAATTATCGGTTAACATCTGCCTTGTTTCTTTGGAAACATTGGTCATGGCATCAAAAGAATGGGCAGATTTCTGCCACAGCCACTCATACACCTGATTCCCTCTAAAAGGCTTATCTCCCTTACTTTCAAAGAAATCCCTCAATTGCTCCTTGGTCAGGGCTCTGATGTCTTTTTTTTTGGCTGTATCCACTAGGTCATAGTTAAAAAATCTGCCTCCCCAAAATATTCAAAGACCTTGCCGGAGCATCTTTGTTTTGCATGCAGATTAGATAATCAGCATGGCATCTCCATAAGAATAGAATTTATATCCTTCCAGGATTGCTTGTTTGTACGCTTTTTTCATTAAATCGTGCCCTATGAAGGCAGAAACCATCATCAATAACGTTGATTTTGGAAGGTGAAAATTTGTAACCATACAATTGGCAATACTAAAGTCGTATGGAGGAAATACAAATTTGTTTGTCCACCCGTCGAAAGTGTTTAAGGTACGTTCCGAAGATACCGCACTTTCCAACCCTCTCATTGCCGTTGTACCCACCGCACAAATTCTCCTTTTTTGTAATTTTGCATTGTTTACAATTTCAGTGGCCTTTTCGTCGATTATAAGTTCTTCACTGTCCATTTTGTGTTTGGAAAGATCTTCTACTTCCACCGGATTAAAGGTACCTAGGCCAACGTGCAGCGTTATTTCGGCAAAATCAACACCTTTTATTTCCAATTTTTTCAGCAAATGTTTAGAAAAATGTAAACCGGCCGTAGGTGCCGCAACGGCGCCTTCATGCTTGGCATAAATGGTTTGATAGCGTTGCTCGTCTTCGGGTTCTACATCCCTTTTAATATATTTTGGTAAAGGGGTTTCTCCTAGTTCTCTTAGTTTTCTTCTGAAATCGGTATACGATCCGTCATAAAGAAAACGTAACGTACGCCCTCTAGACGTGGTATTGTCTATTACCTCTGCAACCAAGTTTTCATCATCCCCGAAATATAGTTTATTCCCAATCCTGATTTTACGCGCCGGATCCACTAAAACATCCCACAAACGTTGTTCTTCGTTCAGTTCGCGTAACAAGAATACTTCAATCCTTGCGCCTGTCTTTTCTTTGTTGCCATACAATCTTGCCGGAAAAACCTTGGTGTTGTTCAAAACCATAACATCACCCTCATCAAAATAATCTATAAGATCTTTGAACATTTTGTGTTCTATCTTTCCGGTTTCCCTATGAATAACCATTAACTTGGATTCGTCCCTATTTTCAGCAGGGTATTCTGCCATTAATTCTTTTGGAAGTTCAAAACTGAAGTGCGATAATTTCATATGGTGATTTTAGTTTTTGTAATCCGAGGGCATCTAATATTTTCTTTACCTATTTGGCAAACCTAACTTTTGTGCCCATCAGGGTAAATGATGGTCTTGTTTAATGATTTTTGCGGCTGCAAATATACAATCCTGAACTAGGCGTTGTCAAGTAAAACGGGTAATAAATAAATTTAAAGCTCTGTAATACCGATATGAAGCGATTCTAGGTCTTTCCAATAATCGGGATAAGACTTGGAAACCACCTCCGCATCATTGATAACTATGGGTGTTTTTAGGGCCAAAGGTGCAAACGCCATAGCCATGCGGTGATCGTGATAGGTATCTATAGGTATATTTTCCTTTATCTTTGTTGACGACCCCAAGGTTAGGGTCTTATCGGACACGGTAATGTTTGCCCCTAACTTAGACAGTTCTTCTTTAAGAGCCTCCAATCTATCGGTCTCCTTAATCTTTAAAGTATGTAAACCTGATAGATGGCATCCCCAACCCAGACCAAAACAACTTACCGCGATGGTTTGTGCAATATCTGGAGCGTTGGATAGGTCATAACTCAACAATGGTGGCTTGGCCACCGCTACCTTTTTAAGTACAATCGTATTTTCCCTAAAGTCTGTTATCACTCCAAAATCCTCATATATTTCAGAAAGTACGCTATCGCCCTGTAAACTGTTTTGTTTATAAGCGGACAGGCTAATCTCAGAACCTTCATCTGCAAGCGCCATTATGCCATAGAAATAAGAGGCTGAACTCCAGTCAGATTCTACTACTACCTTTATGGGGTCTACGGTCTTTTTTGGAAAGACCTTGATCTGGTTTCCTTCAAATGAATTTGCTATGCCAATTTGTTTTAACAATGCCAGGGTCATTTTTATATAGGGTACCGATGTAATTTTGCCCAATAAGTTCAATTCCAATCCCTTTTCTAAACTTGGAGCAATCAGTAGTAAAGCCGTAATATACTGGCTGCTAATATTGGCGGGTAAACTCACTACGTTTTGTTCCAGCTTATGTCCCTTAATATGGATGGGCGGATACCCTTTGTCCTTTACATACCTAATTTCCGCTCCCAAACGCTGTAGTGCTTCCACCAATACTTTTATTGGGCGTTCGGTCATACGTTTAGAACCGGTGAGCGTCACTTCCTTCCCTTCTTGGGAAGCAAAAAAAGCGGTAAGAAAACGCATTGCTGTACCCGCATGGTGTATATCTACCTCTCCGGTGGAGGTGGCTAGCCCCTTCTTCATTACCCTTGCATCATCAGAATTGGAAAGGTTTTGGATATCCAAATTTGGGAATAACGCTTGTAATAAGAGCAGACGATTTGATTCGCTCTTAGAACCTGTTATTTTAATATTGGATCTTACTAAGCTGGATTTGGGAGGTGAAAGGTGTAAATTCAATTTTTATAGTGTTTGGCAAAGGAATTAGCGAACCGATAAACCTTTTATATTTGACTAAAAAAGAAAGACAAATATAACACTATTTAAGTTTTTGGTTATTGTGATGCCTATCGTGATCTCTCTTCGCCTTTAGGTCCAATTTCTGGTCAAATGCCGCTTGTAAATCAACGCCTGTTTGATTGGCTAAACAGAGTACAACGAACAACACATCGGCCAATTCTTCACCCAAATCCTTGTTTTTATCGGATTCCTTCTCGCTCTGCTCTCCATACCTTCTGGCTATTATGCGAGCCACTTCCCCAACTTCCTCGGTTAGCTGGGCCATATTGGTAAGTTCGTTGAAATATCGGACACCATGGGTTTTGATCCACTCATCTACCGCTTCCTGCGCATTTTGTATGTTCATGCCTCTATATTTTGGACAAAACTACTTTTTCTGCTTCCTTTTCCACTATTTTTTTATATAATTCTTTGATTCCAGAGTATACTTGAGCCGGGAGTACGGCAGAATTCATTTTTATCTCTGCCAACACTTGTAGTCCCGTACTTCCTTGATCAACGATTTTATATCTAAAACTTCCCATACCGTTTTCCAGACCAATACTGATGTCCTCGGGCTTGGAAGTAACTTTATACCCTTCCGGGATAACGATGTTTATTATGTATTTATCTTGCCATGGAAAGGCAAAGTCTATAGGATAATCTCTCTTTTCCAACTTAAAAGGATTTTCTTTGGTTTGCTTAAATAGTAGTGGGGAAAAATATATTTTGTCCCCGATGACCTCTAACTGACTTTCCATGAAAAAATCGTAGGTCTCCACTATGGCTTTACCAACATGTTCTTTATTTAGCACCTTGTAATTGGAAATTTCCAAGCCGTTCAGATCGTTCTCCAATTTTTCTAAATAAGAATCCTCATCTACTTCATTGTAATTGTTTCTAAAGTAATAAGCATTATGATCGGTGTAGTTTTTTCTAAATTTACCCGCGATATCCCCGTTCGATTTTAAGTTTACATTGATCATATTGGACTCTCTCGAAAGTTTATTTGGAAGGACCTGAACCGTTTCCGAAGAACCATCTTCATGGATTACCCTACCCATCCAATTAAGCGCTCTAGTGGGGAGTAAATTAGGACTGGTATATTTATTGGAAGCGTCTAAGAGTACGCCATTACCATCTATTTCCACAATGGCCGCTACATAATTGAAACCTTCTCGGGTGGGAAACAGGGGCACGCCATGGCTCCTTGTGCTAATTAGGACCGGATTGGCCTTTAGTCCTGCCTCTCGCATCATTGCTACCAGCATAAGGTTAATATCGGCCACATTGCCCGTTTTTTCTTCAAAAGCTTTTTTTACACCCTCGTAAGCATATTTACCATTAAACCCGTTCCAATTCATTCGCTTCTGAACATATGCAAAAATAACACCTGCCTTTTCTGCATCAGTGGTTAACCCATTCAAAAGAACTTGAAGCTCGTCCTTAAAATATCTAGTAGTCTCTAACTGCTTGCCAAAACCATCGCTTTCGTAAATATTTTTCACAACCTTCTCCCAACTTGTAGCGTAACTCTTCATCGTAGACTGCGGATATTTCACATATTGCAGTTCATAGTTCATGCTTGCCCTGTAGTTATGCATATGGTTTACAAAGGGTTCCTCTTTAAGTGCAGGAACATTGACCATATTAAATGCGGTTTTCTTTTTGGTATAATTTATTGTGTTTTGGTCAAACTTTGAGGTGACAACCCAATCTCCGCTTCTTTGTTTACTATTTAATGTAATTCTCCCAGAGATTGAGGAATACTCGGGCATAATCTGCAAATACCCCTTCATATTGGTTTTAAATGAAAAATATTCGGGGATGGAAATAGTAACTTCCTGTTTCTTTATCGGAATATCGTATTGTAAAATCACCTCATCAATAGAATACGCAAATGGCGAGTTAATTTTATATTCGTACTCTATTACACTTCCCTCTTTTACAACAGGCATGGTAAATTTTTCTTCATTACGATATTTGGATAAAGAAGTAGTAAAGGTTTCGGACGATTTTAGTTTGGTCTTTACAATTTGTCCATTCTCCAAGTTATAGGTAAACCCTTTTATATTGCTCAACGACTCTTTGGTCCCTCCGTCTTTGTATAACCTTTCTACTACCGTGGCATAGGAAAACCCCTCGTTATTATAAATTTTTACTCGTTCATGAACGCTGGTAATTATCTGAAAGCCTACTTCTTGAATATATTTATAATCCAATTTAAACTTCCTAAAAAGTACCACTGCAGATGCGGAAGAATCTGGTTCGTACACCGTTTCTTCCAATTCTTGTTTGGTAACTTTCCCAAATTTAACTTCTTGGGCCGTATTGATAATCGTAAAAAACATCAATACACCCACTAATCGAATCTTAATAGTCCTCATATCTAATATTACTTGTTATTTGGATGTTTGTATCAGTACTACTTTTGCATTATCCGCTCCGGCAGTTTTTTTTCTAAAATCCCTATATGCTTTGTATTTTTCCTTAGGATATAAACCCTTTTTCACAAAAAGGCTTCTTTTATAATGTATGGTTTTACCATCCTCACTGGGTTGCACCGACATGCTATAGGCGCCAAATTCATTCTCTATTTCCTCCATGTTAGGTATGGCTTCTATGGTATAACCTTCGGGTAAGGTAATATTGAATTCATCCTCATCTAAAAAACCTCGCTGCACTTCAAAAGGTAATTTCCTATTTCTATATCGATTGGGGACGTTGTCATTTTTATTAAAAGCGTTTACAGCAAACAGCATTCTTTCCCCACTTTTAGACCCATAACTGGCAGCCTTTAGCTTTACTTTTTCTGTAAACCTTATGGTATCCCTATCGTTTTGAAACTGAAACTCCTGTACCTCCAAATTGTTAATGTTGTGCCAGTACTTTTTATAGCGTTTTATTACTTCATTTTTTGGGAGTTCTTCCCAGGAAAATCTATTGTCATATTGCACGCCTGTAGAATTAATAGCGACCTCCCCATAAATATCGCCTTCCGAGGTTAAACTATAGACACCTTCGGTATGCTGATAGTTCTCTTGGTCTATATAGGCAACGGTCTTAACGATTTCTCCGCCATTGGGCTTCACTACCAGTACTTTTCTATCGTCGGTAAAATCTCCTACAAAACCAAAAGGATGTATTTGAGACGTACAGTCTATCCAATAATATTGGCTTTGGTATGGAATAGCCAAGATAACGTGGTTTCCTTGTATCAAATCCGGAAAGTCATCATCAAAATCTACCTTATCGCCACCAGCCTGCACCACAACATAGTGCGAACTTACCCCAATGGCTTCCAATAATGCCTTGGTATAATTGGACAACCCTTTGCAATCTCCATATTTAACACGATCCACATCGATAGCACTTATAGGTTGAAACCCGCCTATACCTATCTGAACGCTAATATATCTTGTATTGTCCTGGACGTATTTATAAATAATTTTTGCCTTCTCTAAATCGTCCTCAACACCCTTTACCATGGACTTTGCCATTAATACCGTTGCTTCGGAAAGATCTGTCCGTCCTTTTAGTAGATTAGCATCTACCCAAGCACCAAGATCCTCCCAGGTATCAACATTACCGTCATATCCCTTATAATGAAAATTTTTTAACCGAGCGGACAACCGAGGTGTTAAGGATTTAAATCCCGGACAAAGGTCTTCTCTTTTTATAGCTGTTATATTCTCTGCATAATATCTAATTCTGTTTGGGTATTCCTTTTTTGAAATGGTGGAGTTGGCAAAGTTGTGCTCTTTTATCACGGGTTTTAACTCCTTTTTGTCATAGCTTATCTCATACACACTTTTTTCTACGCTAGACAGATAGCCAGACATAAAGTACCAAGAAGGAAAAGCACCTGTATCAGTAGATTCCATTTCATAAGTAAATACTAAGGTATAGGGGTATTGTGTGGGTGTGTATTTATAATTAAGTAACCTGTCATCCGTATATAGTGAAAATCCATCGGCAGCACTTAAATCCTGAAAATCTTTTCTTTTTATGTGTTTTGTCTCGTTGCCAAACGCATCGTAGACATAAGCCTCTATCTTTTTAATTTTATTCTCCTTATCGTAATATGCCCTAGTTCTGGCATACGGATTACCAAGTTTATTAAGTACGGTTACCGCCTGTTTTACGGTATAGGTCATATGTCTGTTAGATACCAAATGGATTTTCATCTCATCCAATCTAACAACGGCATTGGCATTTTCTTTTAGACTTTTATCAATTAGAAGTGAGCTGTAGGAAGGCTCCTGGGCAGTGGATAGATTACTCAAAAAAAGAATAATCATTAGGCATTGTAGGCGTATCATTATTTGGTCAGGTCATTGAATTGTAAAGCAAACATCGTAAATTTCTTACACCTAAGTGTATAAAAAACGATGAAATTCGTTATTCTCTGTTCTTTGTATCTATGATAATGGTAACTGGCCCATCGTTAACCAAGCCAACTTTCATATCTGCCCCAAAAATTCCCGTTCCTACCTTTTTACCAAGTTTAACCTCTAAGTTTTTTACAAAGTTTTCGTATATGGGAACCGCAACGCCTGGTTTTGCGGCCTTTATATAGGAAGGGCGGTTCCCTTTCTTTGTGCTCGCGTGAAGTGTAAATTGACTAACAACAATGGCATCACCCCCTACCTCTAAAAGTGATTTGTTCATAACTCCATCATCGTCATTAAAGATTCTTAGGTTTACAATTTTTCTGACCAACCATTCCAAATCCTCGTCGCTATCCGCATCTTCAATGCCCAAAAGAATTAACAGTCCCATTTCAATGCTCGAAACATTATTTCTCGCCACGGTGACACTTGCTTTGGAAACTCTTTGAACTACCGCTTTCATTTATTTTTCATTATAAATATCTACCCGATAATTCTCTTCTTCCCCAGTTACCATTTGCACATAGCTTCTATAACGGCTCCAGGCCACTTCGTCCTTTTCCAGGGCATCCTTAACAGCACATTGCGGTTCATCTAAATGAAGGCAATTGTTGAATTTACATTCATTTTTTAGTTTAAAAAATTCGGGGAAATAATCCCCGATTTCCTCTTTTTCCATATCTACAATACCAAATCCCTTAATACCAGGGGTATCAATGATTCTTGCATCAAAGTCTAGATCGTGCATTTCGGCAAAAGTAGTCGTGTGCTGCCCTTGAAAATGTTGCTGGGATATTTGAGCCGTTTTTATATCGAGTTTTGGATAGATAAAATTGATCAGTGTAGATTTACCTACACCCGAATGACCAGAGAACATACTGGTTTTGCCTACCATCAACTGTTTTACCTTGTCCACATGCTTGCCAGTTTTTGCTGAGATACCAATACATTGGTAGCCTATTTTCCGATATATCGCCGCCAGGTACTTTATTTCTACAAGTTCCTCGGCATTATAGGTATCTATCTTGTTAAACAACAAGATTGCGGGTATTTCATAAGCCTCCGAAGTAACCAAAAATCGATCTATAAAACTGGTGAAAGTGGTAGGGTTGTTCAATGTGATCATTAGGAATACCTGATCTAGATTGGCGGCAATTATATGAGTCTGTTTTGAAAGGTTGACAGATTTTCTGATGATATAATTCTGTCTATCCAGTATATCGGTAATTACCCCCACTTCCTCATCCCCAACTCTTTCTACCTTAAACTTCACCTTATCCCCAACGGCAATAGGATTAGTACTCTTTATACCTTTAATTCTAAATTTGCCCTTTATTCTACATTCATAAAAGCCATCATTGGGCACCTTAACGGTGTACCAGCTTCCTGTACTTTTATAAACGGTTCCTTGCATTTACGTATCGATATCTTTGCAAAGAAACAACAATCCTTTTATACTAACCACTATCTTTGTTCGTTGAATAGTCTATTAACAACAACAAAACATTAAATCATGAAAAAAGTATTATTTATCGCTTTGCTTGCCGTAATGACCACTGTTGATGTAAGCGCGCAACAGTTTAAGGTAATTACCAGTGTAGAATCTATTGTACCAAACGGACTTGGAAGGTCTAGGATAATCAGCGCATTGGAAGACAAGGATTATAAGGAGTACTCTAGTATTCAGACAGAAGACGATAATACAAGAAATAAATCCAAAAGGGGTGAAATCCGAGTTAAGAACTTCGAAGAAACAAAACTTTTGAACTTCTATAATATTGGTGGTATCCGTTTTCAGAACATAGCTGCAAACGATGCTTTGATTACTTCAAAAATTAATACCATGGTATCCGAAGGATGGGAACTTGCCTTTGTAACAAGTGCCGTGGAAAGTGAAGGCGGTAAAGGAGATGGAAAAGGCATCTTTATCACCCGCTATATCTTTAAGAAATAGTTTTAAGGTAAATTAGACCAAATAAAAAACCCGGTCAATGGCCGGGTTTTTTATTTGGAAGTACCTAATGAACTAATCTTCCATATAAATTCTTCCGCCTGCAAATGTTTTTTTGTTTACCTCTCCGGGGTTGCCATAGACATAGACGTCACCGCCCGCAGTAACGTTAATATCTACTTTATCCGAAGCATGCAGTTCGGCCTCTCCGCCGGCTGATATTTTAATACTCGAAACTTGGGTCTTTAGCTCCTTACCTTCAAAAATACCTCCAGTGTTAAGCACAATTATTTGGTCTTTGGCCAAACCCGATGCCTCTACTATTCCACCACTAACGGCTCTAATCTCGGCATGTGCCACGTTCATTCCTATCTTAATACGGGCTCCTTCCTGAGCGCGTAACTGAATGCGATCTTTTTCTACCGTTTCATTGCAAACGATTTTGGCGCCTTCATTTCCGTCAATAATGTCTATATCTATATAGTGGACTTCTACTAAAGTATGCTCTCCGGTAAATTTTTTATCGAGTTGCATCCTTAGTTTTAAGGTGCCATTTTTGTTTTCCCACTTAATATCATCCACATTACGTCCTTTGATCAAAATTTTGTTTTCATCGGATTTGATCAGATTAACTTCAATAAGATCAAAGACCTTAATTTCATTAAAATCGCCAACACTTTTATCAATAATTCGTTGGGAGAATACATTTGTGGCCAGCAGTAGTATACAAAGAGTAGCTAGTCTTTTCATTTTCGTTGTGCTTTTGTTTTAATTAAAGATAACACAAAAGGTATTTTGTTACAGTTGAAAATAAAATAAAACCCCAGTGTATACCGGGGTTTTATTAAGCTATCCTTTTAGTATTTTCTCTTGATGGTTTATAGATTCCTGGTGAATGGCCTTGAACATGCGTAAAACAAATTCTTCGCTTAACCCCCTAGATTCTCCTTCCAAGATCATTTTTCCTAAAATAGCGTTCCATCTATTGGTCTGCAGCACTGCTACGTTCTTTTGTTTCTTTAGATGCCCTATACCATCGGAAACTTTCATTCTTTTCCCCATAGTCTCTATCAACTGGTTATCTATAATGTCTATTTGTGCCCTAAGATTACTTAGTTTGCTATTATATTCGGCTTCCTCATCGGTTTCTTTTCTAATTTTAAGATCTTCCATAATCTGTACTAGGCGTTGGGGGGTAACTTGTTGTGCGGCATCGCTCCAAGCATTATCCGGGTCATAGTGCGTTTCTATCATCAGTCCATCAAAATTTAGGTCCAATGCCGTTTGCGAAACATCAAAGATCATATCTCTTTTACCTGTAATATGGGAAGGGTCGTTAATAAGAGGTAAATCGGGAAATTTGGTCTGCAGTTCAATGGCCAATTGCCACTCTGGAATGTTTCGGTATTTACTCTTTTCATAGGTAGAAAATCCCCTGTGTATTACTCCCAGTTTTTTGATATTTGCCGTATGTAGTCTTTCAATGGCGCCCAACCATAAGGGTAAATCCGGGTTAACCGGGTTTTTTACCAGCACAATCTTGTCCGTTCCCTCAAGGGCATCGGCAATTTCCTGCACAATAAAAGGGCTTACTGTAGAACGTGCGCCTATCCAAAGTAAATCTATGTCGTGCTCCAATGCCAAGTCTACATGGGCCCTATTGGCTACTTCTGTCGCGGTTTTTAATCCGGTCTCTTCTTTTACTTTTTGCAACCACTTTAGCCCCAAAGCACCAACACCTTCAAAATTTCCTGGTCTGGTTCTGGGTTTCCAAATACCAGCTCGGTAGTAGTTAACATCGGTATCCTTAAGTTCGTGTGCTATCTTTAGTACCTGCTCTTCCGTTTCCGCACTGCATGGCCCTGCAATTACCAAGGGATGGTCTAACCCTAAATCATCTAACCAACCCCTCATTTGTTTTGAATTTTTCACTCTTTTAATTTTTGTAATTATTAATTTGTTCTTAGTGTTTATTAAGCGGTATTCCTTTTAATATTTCTTTTATTTTATTGGTGTTGCTCATTTCTTTGTAAACGCCTTCAAAGTTGTCCTCCAAAAGCATTTGTTTAAAAACCTCCAGATTTCGAATATACTCCTCTAGGGTTTCTACAACATTTTGTTTGTTCTGTTCAAAAATGGGTGTCCACATGGCCGGAGAGCTTTTTGCCAACCGTACGGTACTCTCAAAACCACTTCCCGCCATGTCAAAAATATCGCGTTCGTTCTTTTCTTTTTCAATTACCGTTTTTCCCAACATAAAAGAACTTATATGTGATAAATGAGAAACGTAGGCAATGTGCTTATCATGCGCCTCCGGATTCATATAACTTATCCTCATTCCCAATTGGCGAAACAGTTCTAACGCTTTTTCCTGTAATTTAAAGGCGGTCTTTTCTATTTCA
Organism: Spongiimicrobium sp. 3-5; assembly: GCF_046557915.1. Lineage (NCBI taxonomy): Bacteria > Pseudomonadati > Bacteroidota > Flavobacteriia > Flavobacteriales > Flavobacteriaceae > Spongiimicrobium > Spongiimicrobium sp. 3-5. Next base: position 1,765,399 of record NZ_JBHEBG010000001.1, on the reverse strand, counting down.
CAGATGATGTTGGTCTTGCCATCGAACAAACCTGGTATGGCTGCGGAAGGTCCCGAAAATTCTGTACCTGCAATAGGATGACAAGCTAAAAAATTTCTTCTTTTTCCGTGATTGGCAACTACTTTGCAAATCAGCGACTTTGTGGAACCTGCATCCAAAACAAGAGCATCATCATGAACTCTGTCCAGTATTTTGGGCAGCTCTTTTACAAGTACGTCTACCGGTATGCTAACAATGACCATATCCGCCGTGGAGAGTTCCTCATAGGTAGATTTTTGATCTATTAGCCCTAACGCCAGTGCCTCATCCAAGTGAGCTTCATTGGCATCAATACCATATATCCGGACATTTGAATCTAACTGCTTTATATCCTTGGCCATTGAGCCTCCAATAAGTCCGATACCGATTACAAATACATTCATTGCCGTTTAATCCTTTAAAACCTATTTATTGCCTCTTTAATCTTATCCTCGGTGACGCATAGCGAAAACCTAATATATCCCTCTCCATTGTCTCCAAATATGGTGCCCGGAGCTATAAAAATATCCTTTTGGGACAGTACATCGTCTATAAACTCTTCTGAAGAAGGAGCTCCTGATGGTAATTTGGCCCAAACAAACATCCCGGCCGCATTTTTGTCATACGTACAATCCAAGGTGTCGGCCAAACGGAACATCAGTTCTCTTCTAGATTGGTACACCTCATTCAATTCCTTATACCAGGTGTTACTACTCTGCAATGCGGCCACAGCTCCTTTTTGTATACCGTAGAACATTCCAGAATCCATATTGCTTTTTACCTTCAGTATGGCATTTATATGTGCTGCGCTACCTAAAGCCATACCTACGCGCCAACCTGCCATGTTAAATGTTTTGCTTAAAGAATTAAGTTCCAAGGCTACTTCTTTAGCACCTGCTAATTCCAAAATACTCAGTGGATTGTTGCATAACACAAAGCTATAGGGGTTATCGTTTACCAATAAGATATCGTTGGCCTTTGCAAATTGTATAAGCTTCGTTAGCTGGCCCTTATTTGCGGTAGCACCGGTAGGCATATGTGGATAACTTATCCACATTAGTTTTACTTTGGACAAGTCTTGTGTCTGTAACGCAGTGAGATCGGGAAACCATGAATTCTCATGACGAAGGTCGTATAGCTTAGGTACCGCACCGACCAAATTAGTAACCGATGTATAAGTGGGGTAACCCGGATTTGGTATCAATACCTCGTCACCCGCATTTAAAAAAGCCATACTGATGTGCATAATGCCTTCCTTAGAGCCCATTAATGGAAGTATTTCGCTATCTGGGGACAATACCACATCAAACTGTTTATTATAAAACTCGGATATGGCCTTGCGAAGCTCCGGCAATCCTTGGTAACTCTGATATTGATGAGCACCATTGTCCGTCACCGCCTCTTTTATTGCCTTTATTACATTTGGTGAAGGCACCAGATCCGGACTACCGATACCCATATTAATGATAGGCTTGCCTGCATCCACTAAAGACCTTACTTCCCTCAATTTTTTGGAGAAATAGTATTCTTGTACGGTATTTAACCTATCTGCGGTGATTATCATAGTCTTGCATTTTTATATTCCCCCAACACCTTAAAATCTTCTGACATTATTTGCAATAAGGATTTTGCTTTTTCAAAATAATCGTACTGGTCAAAGGTTACATCTACAAAAAAGGCATATTTCCAAGGAGTCTCAATGATAGGGAGCGACTGTATTTTGGTAAGATTTAAATTGCAATCGCTCATTACGTTCAACACGGTGGCCAGACTGCCCCTTTTATGATCCGTAACGAAACGCAAGGAAGCCTTGTTGATTTCCGATAACGGTAACACCTTATTTTGTGTCTTTACAATGATAAATCTTGTGGCATTGTTCTTTATGGTCTGAATTTCCGGGGCAATAACATCTAACCCGTAAAGCGCTGCCGCTACGGCAGGTGCTATAGCGGCAACTCCCTTCAATTTAAGTTCATGGATCCTCTTTGCGGTCTCCGCGGTATCCACATCTTCCACCAACTTTATATGTGGATGTTTTTTTAAAAAGACTTTGCACTGCAAGAGCGCCATAGGGTGAGACCGCACTTCTTCAATGTCGGCAATGGTCTGCCCCTTTAAAGCCATTAGGTTATGGTGAATATTGAGATAATGCTCCCCAATAATATGTAGATTATTGTGGTAAACCAGTGCATAATTTGGAATGATGGAGCCTGCAATGGAATTCTCAATGGCCATAACACCTTTATCCACGGATTTATCCAAAAGTTTATCTACCAAGGTGTCAAAAGACAAACACTCGGCTAACTCAACGGTATCCCCGAAATACTCTTTCACCACCTGATGGTGGTTAGATCCCCGAATTCCTTGTATAGCTATTTTTAAACCCATGTTGTAATACAGCTCCTGTTTCCTATTCTTTATTTTTAGAATTTTATCCAAAAAAAAAGTTCCGGTTTTCACGGAACTTCACTCTATATATATTTTTAAAATATGCTAGAACAGTTCCGTACCTCTCTTAAAAAAGAAGTAAAAATAAAAACCGTTCCAGAAATATTGCTTTGTCATTTTCTTTTAAAACTTTGGCTAAGGTAATTATTAAATTTAAAAATCAAATTTTCTCCGTTTATTTTTTTGGATTTTTTGAATTATCACCGAATCTTTGAGGATTTATTTTTGAAAATGTAGTTCTGCTAAGAATAATATATTGATTGCAATGACTTCTTATTTGTTTATTTTTGATAAAAATCTGATTCAATGTCCATAACGGTAAAACAAATTACTAAGGTTTTCGGTACTCAAAAGGCTTTGGACAACGTTTCCTTTGACATAAAAAAAGGGGAAGTTGTAGGTTTTTTGGGGCCCAATGGCGCAGGCAAATCCACCATGATGAAGATACTAACTTCGTATAGCAAGGCAGATGAAGGTGAGGCCATTGTAAATTCGTTCAATGTGTTATCGGAAAAAAGAAACGTACAAAAAAGTATTGGGTATTTACCAGAGCACAATCCATTGTACTTGGACATGTACGTTAAGGAGTATTTAACCTTCAATGCCAATGTATATAAAGTAGATAAGAACCGTATTAACGAGGTAATTGAACAAACGGGTCTAACCCCCGAAGCCCATAAGCCAATAAGTGCCCTTTCCAAGGGGTACAGACAACGTGTTGGATTAGCTGCAGCGCTTTTGCACAATCCTGAAGTACTTATTTTGGATGAACCCACTACGGGTTTGGATCCTAATCAATTGTTGGAAATTAGAAAGTTGATAAGGAATATCGGAAAAGAAAAGACCATATTGCTGTCCACACATATCATGAAGGAAGTAGAAGCTGTATGTGACCGTGTATTGATAATCAACAAGGGAGTTTTAGTAGCCGATAAGGGCCTTTCGGATCTTCGCAACGAAGAAAGCCAGATCATTGAGGTAGAGTTTGATTACAGGGTAGAAGAAGTATTGCTACAGCAAATAGCGCATGTTACAACAGTAAAAAATATGGGGGGATTTGTTTACGAGATTACCTTCGACACTCAAAAAGATATGCGCCCCGTAATTTTTGACTTTGCCCATGACAACAAATTGAAAACCCTACAGCTGGCCCGAAAGAACAAAAATTTAGAAATTTTATTTTCTGAGCTTACCCAGTAATTAGTGCAGATTTTTCTAAAAACCGCACCCGTAACTACTCTGACAAAAACTTTCGAATATCGTTAGATAGCTTTATAAAATCTGGTTCGTGTGTGTACATCATATGCCCCGCTTCATAGTAGGTAAAAGTTACCCTTTCCCCAACGATGGCATTTCTGGCAAAAGTATATTCCGCATCGAAAAAAGGTGTTATAAGGTCGTAGTAACCACTGGCTACCAATACCTTCATATCGGTATTTCGACGCATACAAGTCCCTAATTGCCTTGCCACGTTTACAGGGGTAGGTTCCCAGTATTGTCCGTCAGCGACTGTCCGCCACCGCCATTTGGAACCAATTTCGTCATTTGATGTTAAGTAGGGCCTATCCATACTTATCTTTAATGCAGATGCGTAATAATGATTTAAAGCAGCAGTGTAAGCACCACTTATTTGGTAGGAGGCTGCATCGCCCAGATGGGGACTTTCAGAGACATCGTCCGCTTCGTCACCCATAAACCTACCATCCAATCGTCCAATTGCAAGTCCTTTATCTGCCAATAATTGTTTTTGAAAACGATGCATTAACACCCTAAGGTTAGATTTTAGGATATATCCCTTGTCCAGACCAATAAAGTATGCAAGCTTTTCAGCAATTGCATCTCTATCGGCAGCGCTCAATAAGGATCCTCTGTACAATGCCGGGGCATAAGTATCATAGGTAAAACCTCTACATTCTTCCACAAATGCCTCCAATTGCTTCCCTTGTCCGGCTTTTTTATGGTACCATGCCGTAGCTGCCATACTGGGTAAATACGTAAGGTAAGAGGTAATATTATCGTGTATGGAGGTAGATCCGTCGTAATCCAAGGCTTGGGAAATAAGGATCAATCCGTTTAAGGCCATATTTTGCCCGCCTCCTTCCAAATCATTGGCTACTGCTGCAGCCCTGGTGGTCCCAAAACTTTCGCCCGCAATATATTTTGGGGAGAACCAACGTTTATTTTCGGTAATCCATTGTCTCATAAATTTGGCTATGGAAGCGGCATCCTCATTTAACCCCCAATAATCTTCTACTTTTCCCTTCCCAATGACTTTGCTATAACCTGTGCCTATGGGGTCAATGAAAACCAGGTCTGTGAGATCCAAAAGTCCATTTTTGTTGTCTACTAAGGGATAAGGTGCTGCACCGTCATCTTTTTGCGCATCTGAGTTTACTTTTACAATTTGAGGCCCAAACATCCCCATATGGAGCCAAACCGAAGCAGATCCGGGGCCACCATTAAAAACGAAGGTCACAGGTCTCTTTGTCGGATCTGTAACGCCTTCTTGGGTATAGGCCACAGACCAAAGAGAAGCTACAGGTTCACCGCTTGCATCCTTTAAATAAGTTTCGCGTGCCGTGGCTTTATATCGTATAGATTTCCCAGAAAAGGTTGCCTGATGGTTGGTTACAAACGATTTTGCTTCCGGAACCGGTTTGGTAGTTTTCTCTTTCTCTTGGGCGGTTAACGGAACCACATTTAAAAGTAATAGGGTAATAAGGAATTTATATAATACTTTCATACGCTTTGCACTAGATTTCATTGGTTATTGTTTGTACAGTTGGATACGGTTCCCCTATCTGCAAATTTTGAGATGATACCCCAAATGCCACTATAGTAAACGGTAAAATAAAATAGTTTTTCATAGGCCAATGGAATGGTCAGAACTATAACTTACGAGACCGTATTGATAATCAGCCAAAAGTAAGGAATTTTTCCTACGTTTATTTAGGGCTTGTTGAATTTTATTGTTGAGCTGATCAGTCCTAAGAATGCATCATTTTGGACACCATTTCCTTCATCGACTTTGCTGCCAAATACGCCGTTATTTCCTGAAAATCCCGTGTTGGGTTATATTCTACGATATCGGCACCAACAACCTCCGCATCTAAATTCTGAATTAGCCCCAAGACCTGTCTGGATGATAGCCCTCCGGGTTCTATATGAGAAACCCCAGGGGCAAAGGCCGGATCAAAGGCATCCATATCCAGCGAAATATATAAAGGGTTTTTAAAACTTTTTATTTTAGTCAGATCCAAATTCCTCATTTGATGAATTTCCACGCCATATTTTTCTGCTTGTTCAGACTGATGGGTGTTTAGCGTTCTTATCCCTACTTGCACCAATCTGGCAGCCAAATTTTGCTCCATAATACGGGCAAAAGGGCAAGCATGCGAGTATTTATCGCCATTAAAACTATCATAGAGATCAGAATGGGCGTCTATATGCAGTATGTCCAATTTAGGATAGACTTCTTGGTGTGCCTTAATGAGCGGAAAAGTAATGGAATGGTCACCTCCTAAAGTCAGCATCTTCCCGCCCAAATCCAAGTTGGTCTTGGTAATCGTTTCTATTTCAAAATAATCGCCAATCTCAAAATCCCCTTTATCAATGAACAAGGTATTGGTAATAATAGTCCCATCTTCCGCGGCCATATTGGAAGAATCACTGTACAGCGCTTTCCTAATAATTGCCGGTGCTTTGGCCGGACCCCTGAGAAAGGACGATTTTTCATCAAACTTTATTCCCTGAAGTATAATTTTGTTCTTTTCTGACATGGTTATTAAAAATAGCGCTTATTATAATAACTAATCCAAATTCTTGGTAACAAGACAGTAATTTTGGATAATCAATTACCGTCTTTTTTGGTTGTATGTTCCGAAATAATACAGGCAAGCACCTTATCCAATTCTTGCTGTATCTTGGCATCGGAGCAGTTTGTTAAAATGGCACAGACCAAACGTTCCTTGGGAAATATAAAGAAATTGGAATAGGCTCCCACGCTATTGCCAATGTGCCCATAGTACTTTGCTCCCAGAGAAGGTAAGCTGCTTACCTGCCAACCTAAACCGTAATACGTGGGTATACCCTTAATATTTTGAGACTGTAAAAACTGATTGAGAACAAGGGGGTTGTTAAATTGATCCTCCAGAATTGCTTGTCCAAAATTGGCGATATCATCACTAGTTGATAGAAAACCTCCTCCCGCCAGCTTATAAAAATTATTTACTGTCACGGCCTCCTTAAACCCAAGTTGGTTTTTGGTATAAAACTTGGCTTTACTCTTCACGTGCTGCCCTTCAATCTCGGGAAAAGTATGATTGAGTTTCAACGGTTGAAGTACATTGTCTTTTACATATGTTTCAAAAGGAACACCGGATGCTTCTTGCATCGCCAATGAAATTAAAGACCAACCGTAACTATTATAAAGATAATCGGTGCCCGGTTCAAAGTGCAGGTCATCGTCCTTAAAAACGGAAATCCCTTCTTTAATAGAAAAGGGTTTGTTAAGTGCATATTCCTTTCCCCTATATGTTCTTATCCCTGCGGTATGCCCTGCCAATTGCCTTATACTGAAATCGTATTTCTTTCTTGGATAATAGGGAACATAATTATAAAAGGACGCGTCTAAATCTATTAGTCCATCCTTAACCATATGGGCCAAGGCGGTAGCTGCAATGGGCTTTGATACACTTGCAATCCTGAAAATGGTACTTTTGGGATCAACTCGTTTTTTATGCTCCAAATCTGCATAGCCAAATCCTTTTTGAAAAATTGTGGAGCCTTCTTTTTTTACAGTAATGGCCAATCCTGGAATTTGATTTGTAGCGATCAAATTGTGAAGTTTGGCATTCGCTTTTTCCAAACCACCAAGACCTTCCAAGGGTTTTATTTTCAAGGATGGTCGGAAAAGGTTTTTAAAGTAGCCGAGGATAGATTGCATAAGGGATGATTCATCAAATATTAAGAAATCTAATCGAAAAAAGAAAGCTAAGCCTAATTAAAATATGTGATCCAAATGGGCACATATCCCTTTACTCCTGAAATATGAGCTGTCCGTTGAACAAAATCTCGATATCTACCGCAGGCGGTCGGTTAAAGCTTAAAACATCGCCGGTTCCCCGGACTACGCCACTTAGCGACTGCTGTGGGTTTATAAGTATATCGTTAGATCCTCTATGATCAATGGAAACATTCTGTGCAGTTAAGGTTTCGGCAGCAATTCTTGAGTCTCCGGCGGCAATGGTTATACCAAGATTATTCGTTATGCCGCTAAGCTTAAAAAAAGCGATACCGTTGGTAGCCAACGTAACATTTTCCGAATCTAGTTCTAGGTCAAATTCACCATCGGTAGTCTCGGCGGTAGCATCTATAAAACTTTCGGATAGTAAATTTAGGTTCGGATAAGTTAAAACCCCATCACTGATGATGGGAAAACCTGTACTACTTCTAATCTCGGTGATATTTGGTGCGGTAACAAATATGGTTGTTGTTCCAAAATCGCGCACATAATTACAATCGTTTTCATCGCGTAAAACTAATCTATCACCTTCCACAGTTGCGCTTACCTCATCACGTAAAAACTCTCCCGTCTCTATCTCAACAAGGTGTTCCGTACCAGTGCGCAGTACCATTTTCACATTTTCAAATACGGTAATCTTTGTAAACTCGGTAATGGAGACCTCTTCCCGTATTAGTTCCCCGGAATTCTGAAAACAATCGGGTACGTTATCGCCATTACATGCGCAGAACACCGCAGCCATAATAAAAAGCAATATATATATCCCCTTTTTCATAATCTTATTCCAATTCCAAATTCTACAGCTTCTGCCTTTGCCCCGTGCGATTTTAGCGTAACCGCGCCAAACCATTTGTTTCCAAAATATCGTTTTAGACCAATACGGTTGTATACCCTGCCTTCAAAGTCGAAAGGATAATAAATATAGTAGCCCAATTGTGCAATCGCCGACATTTTATTTATGAATAACTCGTGTCCTATAAACAAACCTACTCGCTTAAAATCATCATCTGCGGACACATCCAACTCTGGAAAAGACGTAGCTTGGAACCGAATAAGCTCTTTAAGGAAATTGGAGAAAAAGACATCGGTTCCAATTTGTAATGCGCTGAACCTTCCCAAACGTTTATCGGCATAGGCCGAGAAAATATAAAAGGGGTATTGTCCCAAATCAATTACATCACTCTCATTAACACCACTCCTAAATACCAGATTAAACTGCAATGGGTCTTTATACTCTTGTACTTCTTCATTTTCATCAATTACATAATCTATCGTTCGTTTTGGATTTAGGTCATAGATCAGTCCCACATTAAGGGCCAACGTATTGGTGGAGGTGTTGGGAGCCTTAAAATTGGCATTGGAATAATGGAATACGGATAGACCTATCTTAAAACCCAGCTCTTTAAAAACCCGTTCCCTATGATAATTCAGCATTAGATAGGTAGAACTTAGCAGGTGAGATCCGTAGGCATTGTTTCTAAAGTTCTCTTCTTTATCGTACGGATTGGTGTTGTATGCAATTCCTTGACCCACCCTAAATTGTAAGTTCCTTTTAAAAAAGTAAAAATTATAATGCGCATAAAGACCAAAATTTTTGCCCAAAGTAGCATTATTTGTCTCATGATATACATAGGAGTAACCAAGATCTGGATAATTATACCTCCGCTCCCACTCCTTATGGCCGTATGTCTTTCTATGGTAACCGATAACGACCCCTGCAGGGTGCTTGGTGATTAAATGAGAAATATCTGGGTTGTGCAGTACAATGGATCCGTAAAAATGGTTTGCATCTAAAGTAGACTTCTTGGAAACCTCTTCCTGAGGAAAACAAAAAGCAATAGGCAATAGAAGACTTAATACAAGGTTAAATTTCATGGGGTGTAAAAATAGAAAATAAATTCCGTTGTTGGTTTACAACGTGTATCACCCGCATTATAAAATTATTACGTCTCGTTATTCCTAGTCCCAGGGTTAGAAGATGGCCTTTGCAATCGCTTTAACATTATCAGATTTACCCATGGAATAGTAGTGTAACAACGGTACTCCTGCTTTCTTTAACTCCACGGACTGTTGTATGGCCCATTCTATACCGACCTGACGTACTGCTTTATTATCTTTACAATTGTCCACTGCATCTATAAGATCTTGAGGTAAATCTATTTTAAACACTTGAGGTAATATTTGTAAGTGACGTTTTACCGCTATTGGTTTTATTCCAGGAATTATGGGCACGGTAATACCTATTTCCCTGGCTGCGTCAACAAATTCGAAATACTTTTTGTTGTCGAAGAACATTTGGGTAACAACATAATCGGCCCCGCCATCTACCTTTTCTTTAAGTCGTATTAAGTCCGACTTCAACGAAGGGGCTTCCAAGTGTTTTTCCGGATACCCGGCCACCCCGATACAGAAATCGGCACAATCGTCTGTCTCTATTACCTCATGGAGATATTTACCGCAGTTAAGATCGCGTATTTGCTTTACTAAATCCAAAGCAAAGGGATGCCCTCCGGCAGTAGGCTTAAAAAACTTTTCCTCTTTCATGGCATCGCCACGCAAGGCCATAACATTGTCTATACCCAAATAATGACAGTCTACCAAGAGATATTCCGTCTCCTCCTTGGTAAAGCCTCCGCAGAGCACATGTGGAATGGTATCTACGTTGTATTTATGTTTTATGGAAGCACATATACCTACCGTGCCGGGCCGCATGCGGGTCAGTTTTTTGTCTAACAGGCCTTCCCTATCAATATAGACAAACTCTTCCCTAGAGGTGGTAACATCAATGAAGGGAGGGTTAAATTCCATCAATGGATCTATATTGTTATAGAGTTCCTGAATATTTCTTCCCTTAACCGGCGGAATAATCTCAAAAGAGAACATTGTTTTTCCGTTGGCCTTGGTTATATGGTCTGTTACTTTCATAATTCTTTGTTATTCTTAAGTGGTAAGCACATTTTTGACTCTAATCCACAATATTTGGAGCCAGCCACTTAGCTGCGTCCTCTTTGGCAATACCTTTTCGTTTTGCAAAATCTATTACCTGATCTTCCTTTATCTTACCCAATCCAAAATATCGTGCCTCAATATTGCCAAAATAGTATCCGCTTACGCTTGCTGCGGGCCACATTGCCAAACTTTCTGTTAATTCTACGCCTATTTTGTTCTTTACTTCCAAGAGTTCCCAAATGGTAAGTTTTTCTAGGTGATCGGGGCAAGCCGGGTAGCCCGGTGCTGGCCGTATACCTTTGTACGCTTCGCCAATTAATTCTTCATTAGAGAGTATCTCATTCCCTGCATATCCCCAATGCTTGGTACGGACCTCTCTATGCAAATATTCGGCAAACGCTTCCGCCAAACGATCTGCAAGTGCTTTTATCATTATTGAACTATAATCATCCAATTTCTCTTCAAAGTCCTTTGCAAGTTCCGCAGTACCGAAACCGGTAGTTACGCAGAAGCAACCTATATAATCATCTACCGTGGAGGTTTTTGGTGCAATAAAATCGGACAAGGCAAAATTTGCCACGCCTTCTCTCTTTTTCAACTGTTGCCTTAAGGTTCTAAAAGTATACGTATCCCCTTCATGGGTTACTTCAATATCATCATCATTGACGGTATTTGCCTTAAAAAGTCCAAATATTCCTTTGGCACTCAACTGTTTTTTATCTACCACGGTCCTGAGCATTTTTTTTGCATCGTCAAAAAGCTCCGTCGCCTGTGCTCCTACTACCTCATCGGTAAGGATCGCTGGGTATTTTCCATGTAAATCCCAACTTCTAAAAAAGGGCGTCCAATCAATAAAATCCAAGAGCTTTTCCAGTTCCATTTCTTCAATTACCTGAATCCCCAATTGATTGGGCTTTACAATCGGTGTTGTCTTCCAATCTATTTTGAAATGGTTTTGTCTTGCTTCATCAATGGTTAAATATTCTTTCTGCTTGGTACGTTTTAAAAATTTATCTCTAAAATCCTCATAATTTAATTTGATATCCTCCTTGTATTTGTCCGCTGTTTCTTTATGCAATAAATCTCCCACAACGGTAACCGCTCTAGAGGCGTCGTTGACGTGTACTACAGCCTGACTGTATTGGGTATCTATTTTAACAGCGGTATGGGCCTTGCTTGTAGTGGCTCCGCCTATTAATAGAGGTACTACAAAATTTTGACGTTCCATTTCCTTGGCCAAAAATACCATTTCATCCAATGAAGGCGTTATCAATCCGCTTAAACCAATGATATCTACCTGTTCTTCTTTGGCAGCATTGATTATTTTCTCTGGGGGAACCATTACGCCCAGATCTACTATTTCGTAATTATTACAGGCAAGAACCACACTTACAATATTCTTACCAATATCGTGCACATCTCCTTTTACAGTGGCCATAAGAATCTTTCCCGCACCCTTGGCGTCTCCAGATTGGGGATTGTTTCTTTTTTCCTCCTCAATGTAGGGTAACAGATAAGCAACGGCTTTTTTCATTACCCTGGCAGATTTAACCACTTGAGGCAAGAACATCTTACCGCTACCAAAAAGATCCCCAACAACGTTCATTCCGGTCATTAGATGACCTTCAATGACCTCGATTGGTTTTGCAACGCTTAATCTCGCTTCTTCTACATCTTCCACTACGTACTGGTCTATACCTTTAACAAGGGCCCTGGTAATTCTTTGTTGTAGAGGTTCCTCTCGCCAAGATAGGTCTACTTTGCTTTCTTTAGCTTTCCCCACAACGGTTTCTGCAAAATCTAGCAAGCGTTCCGTGGCATCATCCTTTCTATTAAGAATCACATCTTCTACACATTCCAATAAATCTTTAGGGATATCATCATAGACCTCTAGCATCGTAGGGTTTACAATTCCGATATTCATACCCGCTTTAATGGCATGGTAAAGAAACACGGAATGCATAGCTTCCCTAACAGGGTTATTGCCTCTAAAACTGAACGATACATTACTAACTCCCCCACTAACGCTGCAATGAGGTAGGTTTTCCCGTACCCATTGAGTTGCCTCTATAAAATCTAGTGCATTTCTTTTATGCTCATCCATTCCCGTCGCCACAGGGAAGATATTGAGATCAAAAATGATATCTTCTGGCGGAAAATTTACTTCGTTTACAAGAATGTCGTAAGATCGCTTGGATATTTCTATTCGGCGTTCGTAATTATCTGCTTGCCCTACTTCATCAAAGGCCATTACAATTACGGCAGCACCATAGCGTTTTATCAATTTTGCTTGTTCCTTAAACTGTGCTTCTCCTTCTTTTAAACTTATGGAGTTTACAATACACTTGCCTTGTACCACTTGTAGTCCGGCTTCAATGATATCCCATTTAGAACTGTCTATCATTATGGGAACACGGGCAATATCGGGTTCTGCAACAATAAGGTTTAAAAATCTTACCATGGCTTCCTTGCCGTCTATTAAACCATCATCCATGTTAATATCGATGATTTGGGCACCCCCGTCTACTTGATCTCTGGCAATGTCCAAAGCTTCTTCAAATTTCTCTTCTTTTATTAATCGAAGAAACTTCTTGGAACCAGCAACATTGGTACGTTCCCCAACATTGACAAAGTTACTTTCTGGGGTAACCACCAAGGGTTCCAGGCCAGAAAGTTTTAAATATTTTGGTTGGATCTCACTCATGTAATACGTTGATCAGAAATCATACTTTAATTAAACCAATAATTTTTCGGACTGCAGTTGTCTGGGTTTAAATTCTTTTGTTAAATCTGCCATTGCCTTAATATGTTCTGGTGTGGTACCGCAACATCCACCAACAATATTAACAAGGCCCTTCTCTAAATATTCTCTTATTTGAGCTGCCATTTCCTTTGGGGTTTCATCGTATTCACCAAAAGCATTGGGCAATCCTGCGTTAGGATGTGCCGAAACCGCGTGTTCTGTTTTTGCCGATAAAACCTCTAAATGCGGTACCAGTTGGTTAGCTCCCAAGGCGCAGTTAAACCCTACTGATAAAATTGGTATATGCGATACGGATATTAAAAAGGCTTCCGCCGTCTGCCCAGACAAAGTTCTTCCGGATGCATCCGTAATGGTTCCGCTTACCATAACCGGAATTTGTATATTACGTTCCTCCTTTACTTCCTCAATAGCAAACAATGCAGCCTTTGCATTGAGCGTATCAAAAATTGTTTCTACCAATAGAAGATCTGCTCCCCCATCCAATAAAGCCTCTGCTTGTTGTTTATAAGCTATCTTCAATTCCTCAAAGGAAACAGCCCTAAAGCCAGGATCGTTCACATCTGGGGACATACTTGCCGTTTTGTTGGTTGGCCCCATACTTCCGGCCACGAATCTTGGCTTGTTCGGCTCTTTTGCCGTAAACTCATCGGCTACTTCCTTGGCGATCCGAGCAGACTCAAAGTTTAGTTCATACACCAAGTCTTCCATATGGTAATCCGCCATCGCTATTGTAGTTCCCGAAAAGGTGTTTGTCTCTACAATATCGGCACCGGCTTCAAAATACTTTCGATGAACTTCACCGATGGCAACAGGCTGGGTAAGTGACAAAAGATCATTATTACCCTGCAATGGATGTGCCCAGTCCTTGAACCGCTCCCCACGAAAGTCTTTTTCAGTAAATTTATAGCGTTGTAGCATGGTACCCATTGCACCGTCCAACACCAAAATCCTGCTTTTTAATATCTCCTGAATATTTTTCATTCTGTAACTTTTGATAATATGCTCATCGGCAATCAAATCCATCCAGCCCAAATCATACATTATGTAATCTGATAGCGCTGTGTTAATTGCCAAAATGCAGCCAATCCCTATTGTAGATCGCTGCTATTTTTTAGTATTTATCAAGTAAGGACAAGGTATAAACGGAAGTCTTGCTTTTTTGTTATCTATTCCGCAATTGCAGATAGAACGTAGCACCTACTTCTGAATCCCAAAAGAATGGGAAAAAGGGTTGCTAAGGCTTCAACGGATCTATTCCCTCCACCTTTCTTGATAACACTTTCATTCTTAATTATGAACTGGGTACAAAGAAACGCCACTATATGATTAAAAACAAGGAAAGTAGTCCTTTTTTAATTCATATACGGGTAGTGACCGGCCCAACCCTGAGGGTTCCATACCTCTGGGCCGGACCAGTTAAAAAACTAAAGATTATACCAATATGCTTTGTACAACCTCTTTTTTGGCTTCTTTTTTAGTACCGTCGAACCCTTCTACACCCCCTACGGTCGTATATTTCATTACATACCGTTTTCCGGGATTTATTACTTGATAGGCACTCTGGCACATAACTGCTGCTTCATGAAATCCGGAGAGTATAAGTTTTAATTTACCCGGATAAGTATTTACGTCACCAATAGCGTATACACCGGGAATATTGGTCTGATAATCGTAGGCGTTATTAACTTTTATGGCATTCTTTTCTATTTCGAAACCCCAATCCCCTATAGGACCCAATTTTGGTGACAGACCAAACAAAGGAATAAAATTATCTACTTCTAAGTAGGTTTCTCCCTTTTCCGGATCATTGTGTTTTATGACTACTGCTTCCAAATTGTTTTTCCCATGCAGTTCTTTTACTTCGGCCTCAACAAACAATTGAATTTTGCCTAATTTGGCCAATTCCGCTGCTTTCTCAACAGAATCCAGTGCGCCCCTAAACTCACTACGCCGGTGTACTAAAGAAACTTCAGAAGCAATATCCGCCAGAAAAATGGCCCAATCCAAGGCAGAATCCCCACCGCCGGCAATAACTACTTTTTTGTTACGATATACTTCCGGGTCCTTTACCATATAAGCAACGCCCTTATCTTCAAAATTGTTTATGTTGGGAATAGGCGGTTTCCGTGGCTCGAAAGAACCCAGACCTCCGGCGACGACCACTACTGGAGCTTGGTGTTTTGTTCCTTTATTTGTAGTTACAACAAAAGAACCATCATCCAATTTATCTAAGGTTTGTGCACGTTCTCCCAGGGTAAAACCTGGATCAAAAGGCTTAATTTGCTCCATGAGATTATTTACCAAATCCCCCGCAAGTATTTCTGGGAAAGCCGGAATATCGTAAATTGGTTTTTTAGGATATATCTCTGAACATTGCCCTCCGGGCTGCGGCAAAGCGTCTATAAGATGCGTTTTCAATTTTAAAAGTCCTGCTTCAAATACTGTAAACAAACCGGTAGGGCCCGCTCCAATTATCAATATATCTGTTTTAATCATCTTTATCTACTTAATTCTGGTTTAACTTCTTAATAATGTATTGTTACTATAATTTTCTGTTTGCTCCTGCCCATATTGTTGAACGGCATTGAGAAGTGTTGCCCTATGCTTCACCACTTCGCCGATTATTACTATGGCCGGATTGGCAAGTTGCTCTTTTGCTACTACCGCACTTATATTGGCAATGGTGCCAACACCTATCTTCTCGTCATTCCTAGTACCGTTTTGAATAATGGCTACAGGAGTTTTGGACTTCCCTTCTGCTTTAAAAAGTGCCACTATTTCCGAGAGTTTGCCCATACCCATTAGAATAACTACAGTGGCATTGGACTTGGCGGCCAATTGCACATCAGTAGACAGTTTATGTGCTTTGGTAGTACCTGTGATAACCCAAAAACTTTCTGCAGATCCCCTTTTGGTTACCGGAATATGCTGCGCGGCCGGTACTGCTAACGATGAGGATATTCCTGGAACCATGGATACTGCTAAGCCATGCTGTGCAGCATATTCCATTTCCTCTGCACCTCTTCCAAAAACAAAGGGGTCTCCTCCTTTTAAACGCACAACATGCCCATGGGTTTTGGCCCTGCTAACAATCAATTCATTGATCTGTTCTTGTAGGTAGGCATAACACCCTTTACGTTTTCCAACATAAATATGTTCGGCATCGGGTGCATACGCCAATAGCGCTGTATCTACCAAAGCATCGTAAAGTACTACATCCGCATTTTCCAAGGCTCTTATGGCCTTTAGCGTAATTAGTTCTATGTCTCCGGGGCCTGCCCCGACCACTGTCAATTTTGCTTCGCTATACATGTTGCAGTTCTAATTCCCTAAAGGATTCTACTTGCTTTAAAAATCTTTCAGCATCTTCCAAATATGCTTTGGCAAAAGCTTCGGTAGGTCTGTTTTTATTTAATTGAAGTGCCAAATCTTCAAAAGACCCATCAATATTTATATTTCCGGTTGCTATGAATTTTTCGTCAAAACTCTTTATGATACCGACATGCGTATTGGTCTTTACATTCTCGGCGGTAAGCAGGGCTTTGGCCGAGTTTACCATGGAAGAGTAAGAATGATAGATACTAGCTGCCCACTTCCCTTTTTCCAAGGTAGCTTTAGCGTTTTCTATTTTCTCCACACTTTCAAACAGCAGTGTAGCTATCAAATCAATGACTACGCCGGCGCATTCACCTATTCCTATGGCTTTTTCATATTTTTTGGTATTTCCCCAATCAATAAAATCCTCTTGCGATAGATTTTCAATATCGGATAGGGGCTTTAGAAAATCATAGAAGTAGTGCTCTCCTTGCTGGGCATAGTAATCTACGTATTTAGCTCCCTTGCCATTGGCTTCAAAATCATCCAAAATTAATCTTAGTGCCTCAGGACCTCTTTTACTGGGTATTTTTACAACCTTATCGGCAAAACTTCCTTGTCCATTGCCCCTGTTGCCCCCGCCAAGCAATACTTGTAACGCCGGGGCGACCAATTTATCCTTTGTTCTTATGGACATCCCTTGGAATCCTATATTGGCCATGTTATGCTGCCCACAGGCGTTCATACAACCGCTTATTTTAATTACCACATCCGGGTTATTTATATAATCTGGGTATTCTGTCTTTATAACCCTTTCCAACTCTTCAGCAATGCCAGTACTGCTTGCAATTCCTAAATTACAGGTATCCGTGCCGGGGCAGGCCGTAATATCCAACGCTTTGTTATAACCAGCTTCTACAAAACCCAGTTTTTCCAGTTCGATATAAAAGAAAGGTATCAATTCTTCTTTCACGTAAGGAATCAGTATGTTTTGTCTTAATGACAATCTGAGTTCCCCTGCGGCATACTTGGTTATCAAATCGGCCAATTGTCTGGCCTTATCGGTGTAAAAGTCGCCTAACAATACCTTGATACCAATAGCTACATAACCCTCTTGCTTCTGAGGCACTAAATTGGTAGATTTCCAAGCTTCAAATTTTTCTTGATTTTCTATAATTGTCTCCGGTACGGAGGTATTTGCAATTTTAACTTTTGGATAGGCTTCTGCATCAATAGGATAAGAATCATATGGAACAGCGGTTCGGACCTCTTCGAGTAATTTTTTAAAACCGTCCAAGCCTACATCTTTGAGGAGGAATTTCATTCTGGCCTTTGCCCTGCTCTTACGTTCTCCATAGCTATCGAAAACTCTGATAACAGCATCCATAAGCGGAATTATTTTATCGGAAGGCAAGAAACTAAACAGTTCATCGGCATGTCTGGGTTGCGAACCCAATCCGCCGCCTAGCATTACTTTAAAACCACGGATACCGTTGTTTATTTTAGCTATAAAACCAAGGTCGTGCATATAGGAAAGTCCGGTATCGGCATCACTGGCGGAAAAGGAAACCTTAAACTTACGACCCATTTCCTGACTGATAGGGTTTCTAAGAAAATACTGGAACAGTGCATGGGCATATGGAGATACGTCAAAAGGTTCGTCCAGGTCTATTCCTGCCGTTTCACTTGCCGTTACGTTCCGTACGGTGTTTCCACAAGCTTCCCTAAGGGTAATATCGTCTTTTTCCAATTGCGCCCATAGTTCTGGGGTACGATCCAAATCCACATAGTGTATTTGTATGTCTTGTCGGGTAGTGATATGCAATCTACCTGTAGAATATTCGTCCGAAACATCACAGATCCTCCTAAGCTGATCGGCGGTTACCTTGCCATAGGGAAGTTTAATCCGAATCATTTGCACACCTTCTTGACGCTGTCCGTATACGCCGCGAGCCAAACGCAAGCTTCGGAATTTCTCCTCGTCCAACTTTCCGTCCTTAAATTGACGAATTTTGGTTTCCAAATCAATGATGTCTTGCGCTACTATCGGATTTTCTATTTCTGTTCTAAAGCTTTGCATTATTTTATTTATTTATTATTCCTATGGATTTAGTAGGATAAATGTTTAAACTAATTCTTTATTTGCTGATATCTCTTAAACATTATCTTTGATTAGTTGATAAAGCCCACCCCGGCCGTAGCGTTGGTTTGGGTATCTATCAAAATAAAGGCTCCGTTATATTTATTGTCCTTGTAGGCATCGCAGTAGATCTGCTTGCTAAGTTTTATCCGCACTTCCCCAATTTCATTTAGATTCAATTTGTTATTGGAATCTATTTGTCCCGAAAAATCCGTGGTCATTACATGTTGTACCGCATCAATTTTAGACAATACTTTATTGGTATTATGCTGAATTACATATTTTGTTCCTGGTAACAATTGCTTATTGTCCATCCAGCAGACCGTGGCATTGATTTCCTTTTCTATTTTAGGTAATTCCCCGCTCTTCACGAGCATATCCCCTCTGGTTATGTTTATATCATCTTCCAGGGTAATACTAACAGAACTCCCTGCCTGCGCCTCATCATAGGTTTTATCAAAAAAGTAAATTTCCTTTATTTTTGAGCTTGTTAAAGACGGAAGTACGGTTACACTATCGCCTACTTTTAAACTTCCTCCGTAAATTTTCCCCGCATAACCCCTAAAATCGTGAAACTCATCCTTTTTGGGTCGTATTACAGTTTGAATGGGAAAACGGGCCTGTCCTCCATCATACACGTCAGCGGCTTCCAAGTTTTCCAAATGCCCTAAAATGGTATCACCTTCATACCATGGCATGGCATCGGTCTTATCAACCACATTATCGCCATTGAGTGCACTTACGGGAATATAACTAAGCTGTTGTTCGGCATAGGTACTTTTAAGGTTTAGACCTTCAAAATCGCGTTTAATAGTATTGAAGACATCTTGGGAATACCCTACAAGATCCATTTTGTTGACCGCCACGATAATATTTTTTACCCTTAGTAAATTATTGATGAAAAAATGGCGGTATGTTTGCTCTATGACTCCTTTTCTGGCATCTATAAGAATGATGGCCGCTTGTGAGGTTGAAGCACCTGTTACCATGTTTCTTGTGTACTCCACATGTCCTGGAGTATCCGCTATGATATAACTTTTTGTGGGTGTGGAAAAATAGATATGGGCTACGTCAATAGTTATGCCCTGTTCCCTTTCAGCTACCAATCCGTCCGTTGCCAAGGAAAAATCCAAATAATCATACCCCAATTTTTCGCTACTTTTCCTTATGGCCTCCAGCTTATCGTCCGTAAGGGATTTGGTATCGTAGAGCAACCTTCCGATCAAGGTACTTTTACCATCATCCACACTTCCTGCTGTTGCTATTTTTAGTACTTCCATTTGTTTTATTGGTATTGTCTAAACGTATTTCTTTCTTGTAATCCTTGTTACTTTTAAAAATATCCTTGCTGCTTTCTTTTTTCCATGGCAGCTTCCGATCTTTTGTCATCTATACGGGCACCTCGTTCCGAAATTTTGGATTCCCGAATTTCCGCTACCACTTTATCTATAGTATCCGCGTATGATAATACTGCAGCGGTGCAAGACATATCGCCCACCGTTCTAAAACGCACCATTCTTTCTTCAATTATTTCATCCTCGGCCCTAAAGACCACTTCGTCTTCCGCGGACCATATTAGTCCATCTCGCTCAAAAATATTGCGTTTATGGGCAAAGTAGATCGATGGTATCTCTATATCTTCTTTTTGGATGTAACTCCATACGTCCAATTCGGTCCAATTACTGATTGGAAACACACGAACATTCTGTCCCATTTCTATATTACCGTTGAGCATATCAAAAAGCTCTGGTCTCTGGTTTTTTTCGTCCCATTGGCCAAAATCATCTCTAACCGAAAATATGCGTTCCTTGGCCCTGGCTTTTTCTTCATCCCTACGGGCACCCCCGATACATGCATCAAACTTAAACTCCTCTATGGCATCCAAAAGCGTTGTCGTTTGCAAGGCATTTCTGCTTGCATACTTTCCTGTTTCCTCTACTACCTTGCCCTGGTCTATAGAATCTTGCACATTTCGTACAATTAGTTCTACTCCCAGTTCTTCGACCAGCCTATCTCTAAAAGCAATAGTTTCCGGAAAGTTATGTCCGGTATCTATATGCATCAACGGAAAAGGAATTTTAGCAGGATAGAAAGCCTTTTGGGCCAGTCTTACCAATGTAATGGAGTCTTTTCCTCCAGAAAACAGC
Organism: Spongiimicrobium sp. 3-5; assembly: GCF_046557915.1. NCBI lineage: Bacteria > Pseudomonadati > Bacteroidota > Flavobacteriia > Flavobacteriales > Flavobacteriaceae > Spongiimicrobium > Spongiimicrobium sp. 3-5. The sequence goes on along the minus strand of NZ_JBHEBG010000001.1, from coordinate 1,744,595 downwards.
AAGACAGGTTTTTCAAATTGTGAAACAACCTCTCTAAAAATATAAATGGCCTCACTTTCCAACGCGTTGGTCTGTAAGGAGGCAGAATTACCTTCTTTTATCAATGTGTCCAATTCGGGTACCAGTATATTCAAAATTTTATCTTTTTTAACTTCAAGGGCACCGGCCCGTAAAGTATTGTTTTACTTATTTAGGTATGTAAACCACATTCCCTGTTCTCTAGGACTTTTGTAGGGTCAAAATATTTATGTTCATTGGGCAACCCTCTATCTGTAAGGTAAACATCTAATTGCGCATCGTTCCAATGATAAAATGGACTTACCTTTAGTACCCCATCTTTGCTAAGGCTTAAAACATCGAGCGTATCGCGCAGTGCTGTTTGTCCTTTTCTTAAGTTGGTAAACCAAACATCCGGAGTATGTTCGGATAACGCCCTCCTAAAAGGTTCCAACTTTACTTGTTCGGTAAACTTTTTATGATTTGGGTCATCTATCCCAGGAATCCCCATTATGGCATCCCTATGGGAAGCGGTCTGTTTGGGTACGTACAATTTAATATTGAGCCCTAATCTATGGATTAGGTCCTCCGCATGTTTGTAAGTGTTAGGCGTGTTATATCCGGTATCGCACCATATTACGGGGATGTCCTCTTTAATGTTGGCAACAGCGTGGAGAATTGCCACCTCATAAGGCCTAAAGTTTGTTGTGACTACCGGTCTTTTGGCATTTTGGATCGCCCAAGCAATAATTTCTTCGGCAGGTATGCCTTTGAATTGTATGTTTAAATCCCTAATCTGTTGCGCTGTAAATCCCATGTTTTTTTCCTCCCAATTAGTTTAACTCTATTTACCCCATCCAATGTTGTTCCACAATCTTTCGTGAAAGAAGTAGAGGGCCATTTTTGTGAACAGTTCTACGATACCTATTGAGAAAGCAACGGACAAGGTCCCTGTGACAATCCAAGAAATTAAAATGGTATCCAACGTACCTATTACTCTCCAACTAATGGATTTGGCAATACTACGCTTTGGTTTTTCCGTTCTACGATCCGTTGCATAACTGCTTTTTGCGTTTCTTTTATTTAGAACTAATTGATCGGCAATCATAAAATTTTACTTTTAAATTATTATCCTATAGATTTACTAGGAAAAACAAAAATAACATTAATTCTCTATGGTAGACGTTAAAAAAGCATTAATATTATGTTTACCCTATAGTTTTAGTAGATTAATTAAAAAAAACCTTTATCTCTAAAGATTTTTTAGTGGTATTGGATTTATTTTATGAATTTGAAATTATATCTGCCAAGGTGTTGTTCCTGTACACTTGCAGGGCACTGTCCCTAACCTGAAGCATTAATTTATTAACAGCGCAAGTATTTTCGTCTGGGCAATCATCGCACTTTTCATAAAAATTTAGGCTAACGCAGGGCACCATGGCAATTGGGCCTTCCAAAACTCGTATTACCGTGGTCATAGGTATTTCGGAGGGGTCCTTTATAAGGTAATACCCTCCGCCTTTGCCTTTTTTTGAGCCTAACAGACCCGTTCTGCGCAGAGTTAATAAAATACTTTCCAAAAACTTTTGGGAAATATTCTCGTGCTTGGCAATTTCAGCAATTTGAACAGGCTCCTCTTTCTTTTGGACTGCCAAAAAAGCTAGGGCCTTAAGGCCGTATTTTGTTTTCTTGGAGAGCATATCACGAATATAGATAAAATCGTTCAAAAGCTCAACAAGAATACGGCTTTGAGAGATCCAAAAGTTAGATGGTTCTCCCCTTTTATCCACTTTGTTAAACTAAAGTATCAGTTCCATTTTTATGTTTCCGCGAAGATAAGGTGGGTTTTCTTCCAATGGCACTTCCTTAAAACCATACTTACGATAGATGTAAATTGCATTTTCCAAAATAGTATTGGAATAAAGCACCAACCTTTCCCAACCGTTCGTACGAGCATAATCTATGCAAAATTGCATAAGTTTCTGGCCAATTTTATGCCCCTGAAAACTTGGCGAAACTGCCATTTTACCCAATTCGTAGAACCCATTGTCCAATTTAATGAGTGAAAATGTTCCGGCGATGGACTCCCCTACTTGCGCAAAGAAAATAAACCCTCCTTTGTCAATAATGTTTTCTTCGCAGGCTTCCATTAGTTCGGTATCGTGTGGTTCTACCACAAAATATTTCTCTAGCCATTCCGTATTTAGTTGTGCAAAATCTTTGGCATATTTTGGTTCGAAAGAAATTATTTTAACATCCTTCATGCTACTTAAATTTAGTGTTGAAAATTTTGAAGTATCCTAGTGCTCAGGGCTTGTTCCTGTAACTTACCTTCTAAATGAGATATGTGCGCTGTTAGACTGTCCGCAGTAAATGTTGTGAGTTCCTTAACCTGTGTATCCATCACCTTCCATAAAGGAACCATCCTTTTGTGTGCCTCTCTACCCTTCTTGGTTAGATAAAACAATTTTTTACGCTTATCATTAACATCGGTCTTAAAACTGATCAGGGACTTATCGGTCAGTTTATTGAGTGCCTGTGTTATCGCCGGCTGTGTATATTGCAAGCTCTCCTGTATATACGAGTTGGTAACGGTTTCGGAGTCTGTAATTATCTTAAAAATGGGAAAAAGATAGGGATCAAAATCTATCCCTGCCCTGTCATAGACCAACTGTATTTCCTTCATTACAATACCGCTTAACCTGTTTAACCTGGATCCGAGACCCAATTCGGCCAACTTTTTTAGCTCATCTTTCATAATTGCTTATATAAGTACTTATGCAAATATATTATTTATTTCGATCACTCTAAAAAAAATGCTCTAATATTCGTTTACCCTAAAGCCTGTGCAATGTCCGCTATTATATCATCTATATGTTCCAACCCAACGGAAACCCTAACCGTACCATCGGAGATACCCACCATGGCTCTTTCTTCAGAGGACAACTTGCTATGTGTTGTAGACGCTGGATGGGTTATTATACTTCTAGAGTCTCCCAAATTGGCAGAAAGGGATAACAATTTTATGGAATCAAAGAATTTTTGGCCAGCCATTAGTCCGCCTTTTACCTCAAAAGCCACTACACAACCACCGGCACTCATCTGCTTTTTGGCCAATGTATACTGCGGATGCGACTTTAAAAATGGATATTTCACCCAGTTAACCTTATCATGGTCTTCCAAAAAAGTGGCTAGCTTCAATGCATTATCGCAATGCCGATCTACGCGCACTGCCAAAGTCTCCAAACTTTTAGATATTAACCAAGCATTAAAAGGAGACAGCGTAGGCCCCGTAATTCTGGCAAATCTGTATATCCGATCTATAAGATCCTTTCTGCCGACCGTAATACCTGCCAAAACCCGTCCTTGTCCATCCATTAACTTAGTCCCCGAATGTATTACCAAATCTGCCCCAAACTTAATTGGCTGTTGCAAATAGGGAGAGGCAAAACAATTGTCTATGACCAGCAAAAGATTGTGCCGTTTTGCAATTTTGCCCAATGCCTCCATATCCAAAATATCAACGCCCGGATTGGTCGGTGATTCGGCATATATAATTTTAGTGCGTGGGGTGACGAGCTTATCGATCTCATCCAATTCGTTGAACTTAAAAAAACTGGTGCTTATATCCCATTGTGGGAAAAACTGTGTAAAAAGATTATGGGTAGACCCAAAAATACTTCGTGCAGAAAGGATATGGTCACCATTTTGCAATAGGGCGGCAAATGTTGAAAATACAGCTGCCATACCCGATGCAAATGCAAAACCGTCCTCGGCGCCTTCCATTTTACATACCTTATCTATAAATTCGGAAGAATTGGGGTTAGAGTATCTAGAATATATATTTCGGTCTTTTTCCTCAGCAAAGGAAGCACGCATATCTTCCGCATCTTCAAAAACAAAACTTGATGTTAGGTACATGGGACTAGAATGTTCCAAAAATTGTGAACGTTCCAATTGCGTGCGCACAGCATCTGTTTCAAACTGGTTTTTTTTACTCATCTTAACTTTTTTCCGCTATCCTTAAAATATCCCCAAAAACTCCTCTAGCGGTAACGGCCGCTCCTGCACCGGCGCCTTGTATTACCAAAGGATGCTCTCCATAGGATTCTGTGTATATCTCAATTATTGAATCTGATCCTTTTACCTGACCTAAAGCACTTTCCTTGGGTACCGAAATTAATTTTACTTCCAAAATGCCCTTTTCTTGCTGCAAATCGCCCGAAAGATCCCCCACATATCGCAGTACATTGCCATTTTGACTTTGCCGTTTTATTTCCTCGAACTTTCTGTCCAACACGTCCAGATTCGCCAGAAAATGTTGAACATCTCCTTCTTGCAGACCTATGGGAATTAAATTTTGAATTTGGATGTCCGAGAATTCGTTGCTTAGATCCAGTTCCCTTGCCAAAATCAGTAACTTTCTCCCTACGTCATTTCCGGAGAGATCTTCTCTTGGATCGGGTTCGGTAAAACCTTGTTCCATGGCCTGCTCCAAGATTTTGGAGAAAGGCACGTCTTCTTCTGAAAACGTGTTAAAAATATAGCTCAAAGATCCAGAAAACACTCCTTTAATACGAGTTATGTTTTCCCCCGATAAATGCAATAATTTAATAGTATCTATCAATGGTAGGCCTGCACCTACGTTGGTTTCATACAAATACTGTTTTTGGTTTTTGATCAATTCTTCACGCAACAATCGGTAATAATCAAATCCCAAGGTGTTCGCAATTTTATTGGACGATACCAGATCGAAACCGTTTTCTATAAAATCAAAATAATTGGAAACAAAATCTTCACTAGCAGTATTGTCCACTGCAATGAGGTTTTCTAGGTGATGTTGGGTGGCATACTCAAAGATATCGTTCCGCGAATACGGAATACCATTTTCTTTAATGTCCGCTCGCCATTTTGTAGAAACCCCTTCCTTGTTCAACAGTATCTTTCTAGAATTGGCCAGTGCAAAGACATTTAGGTCTATCCCCTTTCTTTCCGATATGCTTTCTGCAGATTTCAGTACCTGATCCACTAAGGTACCGCCCACGTTGCCATGCCCAAATATGGCGAGATTTATTTTTTTGGCTACGCCAAATATCTGCCCATGCATTACATTTAGTGCCTTCAGCAAATGCTCTTTTTTTACCACCAGACTAACGTTCTTACCAGAAACCGTGTTGTTGAACAATAACGGAACTACTTTATTTTTTATGAGGGCATTGTATGGTTTATGAAAGGTGCTAAGGTCTTGCCCTACAATTGAGATTACGGACACCTCTTCCACCAAATTTATGTTATTGATGTCCCTGGACTGAAAATCGTGCTCAAATTCAGCTTCCAAAGCTTCCTTACCCTTGTAGGCCTTCCCGGCCTCTACCACCAATCCTATGCCCCTTTCCGAGGACCCTTGTGAAATAATACTTACGTTAATATTGTTTCGGCTAAGTGCTTTAAATATGCGGGCATCTACCCCTACTTTTCCCAGAAGTCCGCGGCCTTCCAAATTAATGAGTGCCACATTTTCTGTAACCGATAAGGATTTGATACCGTCCTTGCTTGTTTTGGCACTTATCAATGTTCCCTCGCCATCACCATTAAAGGTATTAAGAATGCGCAATGGAATGTTTTTTTCAATAAGTGGAATTATGGTCTTTGCATGTAAAATGGTCGCTCCAAAAGATGCCAATTCATTGGCTTCTACGTAAGAAAGTTGGGAGATTCGTTGTGCATCGGGCACAAAATCGGGATTGGCAGTGTATATCCCATCTACATGGGTATAATTCTGAAACTCTTCGGCATCCAAAAAATTTGCCAACAACGCTGCGGTATAATTGCTCCCATTTCTTCCCAAGGTAGTGGTCTCCTTATGAATGTTTGAGGCTATAAACCCGGCAATTACCGGTACGCTATCGTCTTCCAACTTAGAAAACTCACGTGTAATATTTTCTTTGGATAAAGCTTCGAGAACTTGCGCATCGCCAAAGGTAGTATCTGTTTTAATAAGATCCCTAGCATCAATTAACTTGGCATTGATTCCTTTTCCTATTAATAGCTTCGTAACTAATTTTGCTGAAATAAGCTCGCCATACGCGAGTACCTGATCTTTAATTTTAGAACTAAAATCACCTAATAAGGCAACACCCTCCAACAGTTTTACCAGTTCCGCAAATTCATCGGATAGGTTTACATTTTTAAAAGTGTGCTTTTGGTACTTTTCAAAATCTTCAAAATCCTTTTTGTAGTCCAGACCATCGGCTGCTTTTCCAAGAATGGCTTCTAACTGATCAGTAGCCTTTTCCCTGGCAGACAATACTATGGCAATATTTTCTCCATTCTTTACTTTGGCCTCAACGATTTTCAATACACTGTCTATCCCTTCTCCGTTGGATAAGGATTTCCCTCCAAATTTTAGAACTTTTACCCTTTTGGAAGCTCCGTTATTTTGGAAAATCCCTTTTAGCAATCGTTGCATTTGCTCAAATTCAATTAAAAAGGCATCGTGCCCATGGAGCGACTGAATTTCCCCATAAGTAACATTACCATTGGCTTGGGCCAGTCTCTTAAAGGTCTCCTTATTTTCCTTTGCTGTAAAGAAAAGGTCCGAATCCACGCCAACAATATGGATGTTTGTATTACTCTGTTGTAGGTTAATAAACGCTTCTTCACCGTTTCGGGTTACGTCTATAGTTTTAAGTAATTGATTCATTAATTTATAGGCCGATAGCTGAAAGCGTTCTTGTAGTTTTTCCCCATGATGCAGTAGCCAACTCTCAACATTGAATACCTGCAGTTCTTCATTGGTACTTCTTTTGAAGCGCTCCTTGAAGGACTCCGGGGTACGATAACAAAGCATGGCATGCATACGGGCGTCGTGTACCGGTTGTTTGGAATTGATTAAGAATTGTTCTTGAATTTGACAATTGGCTATCAGCCAATCGGTAGATTTCCAATCGGAAGCAACCGGAATTAGATGGGTTATCAAATTGGGGGCCAAAGCGGCCAATTCCCACGCAATACCACCGCCTAAAGACCCCCCGATAACCGCGTAGAGTTTGTGGATCTTCAATTCACTTAGCCCCAATAAAAAAATCTTGGCAATATCTTGCGAAACATAGTCCTTATAGTTCTCAATAACGAAACCATCGTATCCATTCCCGGGAATATTGAAGGCAAGTACCGTATATTTTTTAGTGTCGATACATTTTCCATCCCCAATTAGTGCGGACCACCAACCATCTGCTCCGGTAACATTGGAATTTCCGGTAAGTGCATGGTTTACCAAAACTACGGGTGCTGTATGCAATGGCTTACCAAAAAGTTGATAAGATAATGAGATATCTCCGGTAGCTCCGCTAATTGTGGTATAGTCTCCTATTTCTATCTGGTGCAATTTATTGGGCATTTTTGTGCAATTTGATTCTGAATCCCAAGAAGTTCTTAGAAAGCATGTGTTCTATAAACTCCTTGGGATAAATTAGTCTTTGGCTACGAGTTAATAATCCATGAAACGGTCTAGCCAATAGTCGCAAACGCCTGTTCTAAATCGGCTTTTAAATCGTCTAAGTTTTCCAATCCTACAGATAAACGAATCAAATCTTGGGTTACCCCGGTGGACTCTTGTGCCGCTTCGTCTAACTGCTGATGGGTTGTACTGGCAGGATGTATAATCAGGGATTTAGTATCGCCAATATTGGCCAACAGTGAGAACAATTTGGTTTCGTCGGCAATTTTCTTGGCAGATTCAAAACCGCCCTTCACTCCAAACGTTACAAGTCCGCTTTGCCCTCCTGGTAGATATTCCTTGGCCAAGGCGTTATACTTACTGGTTTCCAACCCGGGATAATTTACCCATGTTACCTCATCTCTTGTTTGTAACCATTTTGCAAGGTTCAATGCATTTTCGCTATGTTTTTTAATTCTTACTTCCAAGGTTTCCAATCCTTGGATAATCTGAAATGCATTAAAAGGACTCAAAGCCCCTCCAAAATCGCGCAGCCCTTCTATGCGTGCTTTTGCTATGAAAGCGGCCGCTCCTAAAGCTTCATGATATACCAATCCGTGATATCCGGCAGAGGGTTCCGTAAACTCTGGAAAATTGCCATTTGCCCAATCAAAGGTTCCTGCATCTATTATTGCACCTCCCAAAGCCGTACCGTTTCCGTTAATATATTTGGTTAAGGAATGGATTACAATATTGGCCCCATGTTCTATTGGGTTCAGCAATGCGGGTGTGGGAACGGTGTTATCCACAATGAAAGGAATCTTGGCGGCTTTTGCCTCGGATGAGATTGCTTTTAGATCTAAAACGTCCAATTTCGGATTTCCTAGTGCCTCCACAAAGATGGCCCTGGTATTTTCCTTAACTGCTTTTCCAAAATTACTGGCATCCGTAGGATCTACAAAGGTTGTGGTGATACCTAGTCTAGGAAGGGTTACATCAAGCAAATTATATGTTCCGCCATACAAGCTGTTAGAAGCTACTATATGATCACCAGCCTTTAAAAGCACCAAAAGTGCCGTTGTGGTAGCTGCTGTACCCGATGCGGTAACAATAGCTGCAATTCCGCCTTCCAAAGCGGCAAGGCGCTGTTCCAAAATATCGTTGGTAGGATTATTTATCCGCGTATAGATATTTCCAAATTCCGCGAGGGAAAATAGGTTAGCCGCATGATCGGAATTGTTAAAAACATAGGCCGTGCTTTGATAGATCGGCACCGCTCTTGTTCCGCCGTTTACCGTAGTATCGTGTCCGGCGTGTAGGGCATTGGTAGAAAATTTTTGCTCACTCATGATTTTTAGTTTTTTAAATTATTAAAAAGCCAAACCATCAATTGCGGACGTTGCAATTGGTGAAAATCAAAAAGTTAAAAAGAAATGAAAAAACTACCGAGGTAATTAATTGGTGTTATCTCTTCGCATATAGCGAATAGAATTTAGCACCTTCTTCGTATTTAGGGACAAAGGGTTGCTAAGGCTTCAATGGGTCTATTCCCTCCACCTTTCTTGATAACTATTCAATACGTGTTTGAACTTTGGAACTACAAATATAAGTACGGATAATTTTAATATCCTAATCTTTTTGAAAAAATTACAAATTAAACTCGGATTTCACTTTGTCCAAGGCATCCAATTTTTCCCAGGTAAACAGTTCTACCTCTTTTTCCACCTTGCCATTGTAAGGAGACTCAAAAACCTTGACAACTGTTCTGGGTTCTTTGCCCATATGTCCATAGGCAGCTGATTCATAATAAATTGGGTTCCTCAATTTCAGTCTATCTTCAATCGCAAAGGGTCTCATATCAAAGAGTTTCGCGGTCTTATCCGCAATCTCTCCATCGGACAAGCCCACTTTAGCAGTACCATAGGTATCTACAAAGATAGATGTAGGTTCTACCACCCCAATAGCGTAACTAACCTGTACCAAAATTTCATCGGCAACTCCGGCAGCCACCAAATTCTTAGCCGCATGTCTCGCAGCATAGGCAGCGCTACGATCTACCTTACTGGGGTCTTTCCCGCTAAAAGCGCCACCACCATGTGCTCCTTTGCCTCCGTAAGTATCAACGATGATTTTTCTACCTGTTAATCCTGTATCTCCATGCGGGCCACCTATTACAAACTTCCCAGTTGGGTTTATATGGTACGTAATTTTATCATTGAAAAGATCCTGCACATGCTGTGGAAACTGTGCAATTACTTTTGGCATTAGAACTTGGATCACATCCTGTTTAATTTTTGCCAGCATTTTATCATCATCGCTGTCAAAAGCATCGTGCTGGGTAGAAACCACAATGGTATCTATACGTTGTGGCACGTTGGTATCCGAATATTCAATGGTTACTTGTGCCTTGGCATCGGGTCGTAAATAACTAACGACAGTATTCTCTCGTCTTAAATCTGCCATTACTTGCAGTATTTTATGAGAAATATCCAAGGCCAAAGGCATATAATTTTCTGTCTCTTTGGTGGCATATCCGAACATCATACCCTGATCACCTGCACCTTGTTCTTCTTTGGACCCCCTATCTACTCCTTGGTTTATGTCTTGTGATTGTTCGTGGATCAATGAAATAACACCGCAAGAATCTCCGCTGAACTGATATTCGCCCTTTGTATATCCAATTTTGTTAATTACCTCACGGCTAATAGATTGCACATCCAAGTAGGTACCACTCTTAACCTCACCGGCAAGTACTACTTGTCCTGTGGTGACCAAAGTTTCGCAAGCAACTTTACTTTCTGGGTCAAAGGCCAAAAAGTTATCTAGCAATGCATCACTGATTTGGTCAGCTATTTTGTCTGGATGTCCTTCACTAACTGACTCTGAGGTAAATAAATATGCCATTCTAATTCTATTTAGTTTGAAAAGGGTAGGATTGCAAGATCATGTGAAAATAGCTCTCGGATTTTGAAACAATCCTGAGACGAACTGTTTTAGCATTTTCGTCCTGAAACTAGTTCAGGGTCTTGAGGTTGCAATCAGTCAAATCCCTCATAATTCGATTGGTGAACAAAAGTAAGTATTTGCAAATAAATATGGACAAAAAAAATAAAAATATTAATCGTATTTCAAGCTAAAATTTTTTCTCTTACATAAGATACTTGTATATTGTATGCCCAACCAAAATTAAATTGCCAACCAACAATTAATAGTATTTTATGCACATTGCCGTTGCTGGAAACATAGGAGCAGGAAAAACCACATTAACCAAACTACTTTCCAAACATTATAAATGGGAGGCTCACTTTGAAGATGTTGTTGACAATCCCTACTTGGACGATTTTTATACCCAAATGGAACGATGGAGCTTTAATCTGCAAATTTATTTCTTAAATAGCAGATACAGGCAAATTCTACAGATTAGGGAAAGTGGCAAGAATATTATTCAAGATAGGACCATCTACGAGGATGCCCACATATTTGCTCCCAACCTACATGCAATGGGGCTAATGACCAATAGGGATTTTAATAACTACTCGAGTTTGTTCGAGTTGATGGAAAGTTTGGTTCAACCCCCGGATCTTCTTATATACTTAAGGAGCTCTATCCCTAACTTGGTGAATCAAATCCATAAGCGGGGAAGAGATTATGAAAATACAATTTCAATAGACTACCTAAGCCGTTTGAACGAACGTTACGAAGCTTGGGTACATAGCTACGAAAAAGGTAATCTTTTGATCATTGATGTGGATAGCTTAAATTTTGTGGACGAGCCCGAGGATCTTGGGCAGGTAATCAACAAAATAGACGCGGAGATTAATGGATTGTTTTAGGGCGCCAGAATTGTGGGCACTCTATACCGATTAAGGTAAAAATAACAAAGGGGAGCATTTTGGAATGCTCCCCTTTGTCTATATTATAAAATAGTGAGTGTTTTACTCAACAGTTCCTTTCACTTCCTTAACCTCCGAGCTGGCAACCAATTCGTTAGTAATCTCTTTAGCATTGACAAGCTCAACCGTTTCAGCTTGTTCGGTTTTTACCTCCAAAATGGTTTTTTCTGTTTTTTCGGCCATCCCCTCTTCCGAGCCATGATTTCCTAAAATTGGCGCAATGACCAACCCTACCAAACATGTTAGCTTGATCAGGATATTCATGGAAGGTCCGGATGTATCTTTGAACGGATCTCCTACCGTATCTCCTGTAACTGCTGCCTTATGGGCATCCGAACCTTTGTAGGTCATCTCCCCATCAATTTCTACACCAGCCTCAAAAGATTTTTTGGCGTTGTCCCATGCTCCACCGGCATTATTTTGAAAAATTGCCCACATTACACCCGACACACATACCCCGGCCATATAACCCCCTAACGGTTCTGCACCAAATAACAGACCAATGAAGATAGGGGTAATGATAGTGATAAGTCCTGGTAAAATCATCTCCTTTAATGCCGCTTTAGTGGAAATGTCCACACATTTAGCATATTCTGGTGTACCCGTACCTTCCATAATGCCAGGTATTTCCCTAAACTGTCTTCGTACTTCCTGCACCATTTCCATAGCCGCCTTACCTACGCTTTGCATTGCCAAGGCAGAAAATATTACAGGTATCATTCCTCCAACGAAAAGCATTGCCAAAACATCGGCCTTAAAGATATTTATACCATCTATTCCGGTAAACGTAACATAAGCAGCAAACAGGGCCAAAGCGGTTAGGGCCGCGGATGCAATGGCAAAGCCTTTACCTACCGCAGCGGTTGTATTACCTACTGAATCCAATATATCGGTACGTTCTCTTACTTCTGGCTCCAATTCGCTCATTTCTGCTACACCACCCGCATTATCCGCAATAGGTCCAAAAGCGTCAATAGCCAATTGCATGGCAGTTGTTGCCATCATTGCCGAGGCAGCCAAGGCTACACCATAAAAGCCTGCAAGTTCATAGGAACCGTAGATTGCGGCTGCAAACAAGATTACAGAAGCAAAGGTAGATTTCATACCTACAGCTAAACCTGCAATGATATTAGTAGCTGCCCCTGTTGAACTATTTTTTACAATATCCAAAACGGGTTTCTTTCCAAGGCTGGTGTAATATGCCGTTACCACTGAGATAAGTGCCCCAACGGCAAGGCCTATACATGCCGACCAAAATACGTTCATTGAGGAGATAGTTTTATAGCCTTCCCCAAAGAATTTCATATTCATGGTTTCGGGCAACATCCAATCAATCAAAAAGTAACTAGCTATCAATGTAAGTACAATAGCTGTCCAGTTACCAAGATCCAGTGCTTTTTGCACTTGTGATTCCTTGGCATCATTGCTAGAAATCTTCACTAAAAAAGTACCCAATATGGAAGCCAAGATTCCTACTCCTGCAATAACGACCGGCAATAGGATAGGTCCCATATTATTAAATGCATCTGTAAATTGTGTTGTTGTGGACATATCCTTAATTAGGTAATTGCCCAATACCATAGAGGCTAAAACCGTTGCTACATAAGAACCAAAAAGGTCTGCACCCATCCCGGCCACGTCACCTACATTATCGCCAACATTGTCCGCAATAGTAGCTGGGTTTCTGGGATCATCCTCTGGGATACCTGCTTCCACTTTACCTACCAAATCGGCTCCAACATCAGCGGCTTTTGTATATATACCACCTCCCACACGTGCGAACAATGCGATTGATTCCGCACCAAGTGAAAACCCGGCCAAGGTCTCCAATACAACAGTCATGTTATCATAAAACGATCCTTCCTGACCTAAAAACTGACCAACAAACAGAAAAAAGAACAAACTTAAACCCAATACGGCCAAACTGGCAACGCCAAGTCCCATAACCGTACCTCCACCAAAGGAAACCTTCAATGCCTGGGGTAAGCTGCTTTTTGCCGCCTCTGCTGTTCTTGCATTTGCCTCTGTGGCTATGCGCATTCCAATATTTCCTGCTAGTGCAGATAAAATTGCTCCAGAAATAAATGCAGGCACAATCATCCAACTTGTAGTTTCTACGATCGTTGAAATCCCGAACAATGCCAAGGAAGCGATTACCACAAAAATTGCCAGTAATCTATATTCTGCACTTAGAAAGGCCAAAGCCCCTTCTTTAATAGCTTTGGAGATGCCTTGCATTTTTTCACTGCCCGGGGCCTGTTTTTTTACCCAAGCCATTTTCATCATCATAAAAAGAAGGCCTAAAATTGCCAATGCTATTGGCACAAAAATAATATTGGATTCCATTTGTTGTTTGTTAAGTATTTAGCGGGGCAAAAGTAATGAAATCAATCAGAATAAAAAAAGCAATATCGCATGGATGATATTGCTCCTTCAAACTATTTAAATAAGTACTTTTTATTTGATGCTTACCTCTTTGGTAGGCACATCACTATCTGTGAACCTTTTGATGCATTTGGACACGATATCCTTTGCTTCCTCCACATTTCCCCATCCGCCAACATCGACCTTTTTCTTTTCCAAATCTTTATATACTTTAAAGAAATGTTCTATCTCTTTTATTAAATGGGGATTTAATTCGTTCAAATCACTGACACGGTTAGAAATTGGATCGGAAATGGGCACACATATCACTTTTTCGTCCGGACCCTTTTCGTCTGCCATATGGAAAACCCCTATAGGTTTCACCTCCATGACACATCCCGGAAAGGTGGGTTCCGTAACCAAAACGAGAACGTCCAACGGATCCCCGTCCAGGGCCAAAGTCTCTGGAATAAAGCCATAATCGGCCGGATACATCATGGATGAAAATATCATCCTGTCGTATCGTATTTTTTTAAGTTGAAAATCGTATTCGTATTTATTTCGACTTCCTTTTGGTATTTCTATCAAAACATCAAAGGATGTAATATCAGCAGACCCCATACGCTATTTTTTTGTTGTGCAAAGATACTTGAAATTATATCAGAAACTAAATCCAAAGGATCCTGTTACGCTGAATGGCCTCGCATTGGGATTGTCCAGATAATTTCCTCTAAAATTAAAATCGATTCTAAAAATTTTGAAAATGTTGCCCACCCCAAACGAATATTCCCAATATATTTGATCAGCAGGTGCAATAAGGGGAATGTTGGTAGGGGAGTTCAAAGCAATATTCTCGTCCGAAAGATCGCCCCAGACCCCTCTTAATCCGACTATTTCCCTTAAGTTCCATTTTCTTAACAACGGAATTCTAGAAAACAACCTACCGTTAAAATTGTGCTCAAAATGTATAGATGCATAAGTATCGGTTACAAATTCGTAAAAATCTAGGTTTGGAAAAGTATTGTAAATAGAGAACAACGTTTGGTTACCCGGGATTACATTTAGGAGTCCAAGAGGCACAGCTCCAAAAGTCTTACCTACTTCTACAGTACTAAAAAGTCTTCCAAAACCTCCCAATTGCCACGGCTGGCTATATGAAAATTGAATCTTTTCATAATCAAAGTCGCTTTCTAAAAAGCCATCTATTCCCTTGGTATAATTCAGTAATAACGTACTATAATTATCGTTAATGTTTATGCGTTCTACTCCATAACCAATAGTTCTTTTGCCTGGTGTATATATTAAAGTAGTATTTATATCGAACTGCTTAACTTCATCGGCTATTCCACCAGGAGTGGTAGGATCCACATAATCCAGGCTAAATGCATCTGGCAGGGCAGAACTAAGCGTTCGGAAAGAACTCCCAAACCTAATTCTGAAGTTGGTAAGGGGTTCCATTTCAACGTTAAAGGTGGTAAGATTAATATTAGTCAATCTATCGTTGGCACCTACAGTAAGTACAGAAGAAGAGGCAATACTCCTTCCCAAAACATCATTGGTGGCCGTTAGGCTTAATCCCAACTGCTCTACATCCCTTCGGTTACCTCCAGATAGGATAAGCCTTGTTTTTCTATCTACCAACCATTTTGCTGAAAAACCATGTTTAAACTTATGGTCATCAAAACCATAGGCCATATAACCCTCTAAGCGCCATGGATCATTTTGCCCAAAATAGGTTCTTGCCCCTGCCCGTAATCTAATCCCTTCGGCATCGTTAAATCCAAAGGTGCTATAAATATCTCCCAGATCCAGATTCCACTTATCTATTTCTACATAACCCGAATTTAGGATACTCACAATGTTGTAGTACGTCTTAAACTTGGGAACCGTTTTTAAAGTATCCAAAAGCTGATAGATTCCTTTTTCGTCCTTATTCAATCTTTCTAGTCTGCTATTGCTCCAAAAGGTACTATCCCTATTAAATACGAGGGGATCAAAAGGGTCTGAAACACTTTTATAAAATTCCTTGGGTTTTGGAATGTTAAAGTCGTAATTATCGTAGACCGTGGTTCTTTTACCGTAAATTCCCCTGGATTTCTCTTTTTTTGTTAGGCTGAAATCACTTAGCATATAATCTCGCTTTAACAGAAAGACCGAATCATTCACCACTTCAAAATCCTGCTCAATATAAATTTCCTTTACCCAGTTAATGTTAGCGCTTTTGGTAACCTCAAGATTTATCTTCTTAATGGCGTAGGTGGTATCGTTTACCCAAAAATCGCCTTTAAACGTAAGCTCGTTCTTTCGTCTCGGGTAATAGATAATATTATAACACCATTTATTGTCTATAAAAGTACTGTCTGAAAGCACATAGTTATACGTATCGATTCCTGTTTTGGAAAGCGGACTCGTAAAACTCTTGTCAAAAAATTTGAGGTAATTGTCATAAACGTCATAATCCGAATACAAGTCCTGAATAAAGGCGGTAATGGCCTGGTTGTTTTCGAAACCCGAATTTTTATTCCCCAGTATATCTTCCTTTTCCTCCCCCAACTGGTTATCGCCGTATACCTTTGAGGCTACTTCATTAAGAAATATTGGCAGATATGTCTTGCCTGTAATCCGTGAAGTGTCTAAATCATCGAACATAAATTCCAACCCCCTAAAAAGCTTACTTTTTATTAGGGCGCTATCTATGGTGTTCAGATCAAACTCTACCTTTTCGTACTTGTCGTACTTGTATTGTTTAAACATCCGAAGGCCATTTACTCTTTTTTTGGCCCAAATCTTTCGTAGGATGTCTATCGCCGGGTTGTTCTTTTTTGATTGTTTCCCTACATAAACCACTACCTCATCCAATTTTTCACTTCCCTCGTTAAGAACAACTTCCATCTTATAAGTCACCTTGGAGGTAAGGGAAATTTCTTTGGATTCGTACCCAATAAAAGAGACCATCAAAGTCTCATAATTGCTATCCGATTCTAGGTAGAACCTCCCATTTTCATTGGTAATTGTACCTTCAAAGGAATCTTTGAACAAGACGTTGGCAAAAGCAATAGGATCTCCGGAGGAGTCTTGCACAATGCCACTTACTTTTGTCTGTGAAATTGCAGATATGCTTGTAATTAGAAAGAAAGTAAAAAGGAGCTTTTTCATTTATAGGTTAAATGCGTCACCCTCTTACTCCGTTGTGGGAGGGTGCATAAAAGTTTGATTAAATGATTTAGGGTAATACTGTTATCAAATAGTGTTCCTTTTTACTAAAAAAGCTTCGTCAATTTTATTTTGACGAAGCGAAGATACTTTTACCAAATGGTTTTCCTTATTTATATAACACTTTCTTAACAGCCTTGATAACGTCTTCATGATTTGGCAACCATTCCGCAAGTAGCACTGGAGAATATGGAGCTGGAGTGTCTGCGGTGTTTATTTTTATTACTGGTGCGTCCAAATAGTCGAACGCGTTGGATTGAATATGGTAGGTAATCTCGGTAGCCACGTTGCCAAAAGGCCAAGCTTCTTCCAAAACCACCAGTCGGTTGGTTTTCTTTACCGAATTAACAATGGCCTCATAATCTAGAGGTTTTACGGTACGAAGATCTATAATTTCACAACTGATGCCTTCCTTTTGAAGCTCATCTGCTGCTGTATAGGCTTCTTTAATTATTTTTCCAAAAGAAACAATGGTAACATCCGTACCTTCCCTTTTTATTTCGGCCACTCCCAGGGGTATGGTATACTCCCCTTCCGGAACCTCGCCCTTATCTCCATACATTTGTTCAGACTCCATAAAAATAACGGGATCATCATCTCGAATGGCGGATTTTAAAAGTCCTTTGGCATCGTTTGGGTTGGACGGTACCACTACTTTTAAACCCGGGCAGTTGGCGTACCAACTTTCAAAAGCTTGGGAATGTGTTGCGGCCAACTGACCTGCAGAGGCTGTAGGCCCGCGAAATACGATAGGGCAATTAAACTGCCCACCGGACATCTGCCTAATTTTTGCTGCATTGTTGATTATCTGATCTATCCCTACTAAGGCAAAATTAAAGGTCATGAACTCTATGATAGGTCTATTGCCGTTCATTGCCGATCCCACACCAATGCCGGAAAATCCAAGTTCGGAAATAGGGGTGTCAATTACCCTATCCGGGCCAAATTCGTCCAACATGCCTTTAGAGGCCTTATAAGCCCCATTATACTCCGCAACCTCTTCTCCCATAAGATAAATGGATTCATCTCTTCTCATTTCTTCAGTCATTGCCTCGGCTATGGCCTGCCTAAATTGTAATGTTTTCATAAGTATCCGGCGTATTGATTAGTCCTTATCCGTAAAACGCAAGCAAAAATAGGAAAATATCCGTCAATTACTGCGGGCGATTTGGGAAAAAAAGTATCAAAATTTACTATGCATGCATAGTAAATCTTAAAATTATTAGCTATCTTAGCGCGGTCATTTTAAGACTAAAAAAAATATACCCGAATGAAAATATTAGTATGCATAAGTAATGTACCGGATACAACCTCCAAGATAAATTTTACAGAGGGCGACACCAAGTTCGACAGTAACGGGGTGCAATTTGTTATCAATCCCAATGACGAGTTTGGACTTACCAGAGCCATGTGGTTTAAGGAAAAACAAGGCGCCACAGTGCACGTTGCAACAGTAGGTGCACCCAGCACGGAACCTACGATAAGAAAGGCACTCGCAATTGGGGCAGACGAAGCCATCAGAATTAACGCAGAACCTACGGACGGTTTCTTTGTAGCACAACAATTGGTTGAAGTAGTAAAAAATGGGGAGTATGACCTGGTTATCGCAGGAAGAGAGTCCATTGACTATAACGGTGGCATGGTTCCTGGTATCATGGCGTCGCTGCTGGACATGAATTTTGTAAACACCTGTATTAATTTGGAAGTTGACGGTACTAAGGCTACGGCTTATAGAGAAATAGATGGAGGTAAGGAAAAAGTTGCCACCTCGCTTCCCTTGATCATTGGAGGTCAGAAGGGATTGGTAGAAGAAAGTGATCTTAGAATCCCCAATATGAGAGGTATCATGATGGCCCGACAGAAAAAACTAAACGTTGTTGAGCCCATTGCCGTAGATAACGCAACAGAGGACATCAAGTTTGAAAAACCTGCACCCAAAGGGGCTGTTAAGCTGGTTGCCTCGGACAATATAGATGAGTTGATAAACCTTTTACATAACGAAGCCAAAGTAATCTAAAATAAGACTATGTCAGTATTAGTATATACAGAATCGGATAACGGGAAATTCAAAAAAAATGCATGGGAGGTCTCTTCCTATGCCTACGAGGTTGCCAAACAAATGGGGGTCGCGGTAACCGCAGTGTCCTTTAACGCTGGGGAAAATGAGCTCCTTGGGGCGTATGGCGTATCTAAAGTATTGGATATTTCAGACGATGGCTTAAAAACTTTCAACGCCAAGGCCTATGCCAAAGTTATTGCGCAGGCCGCAGAGAAAGAAGGTGCCAAAATAGTAATAGTAAGTTCAAGTACGGATACCAAATATTTGGCTTCGTTATTGAGTGCTGAACTAGGTGCCGGTTATGTGCCAAATGTTGTTGCTGCACCAGAAAGTACTAGCCCTTTTGTGGTGAAACGTACGGCATTTAGCAACAAAGGGTTTGCACATACACAAATAAATTCTGAAACAAAGCTTATTGGTGTATCCAACAACGCATTTGGGGCAATAACGAATAAAGTAGATATAAAAGTTGAATCTTTTGTCCCTACTACTTCCGATGCGCTTTTTGCCGTTAAGTCAGTAGAAATAGATAAAGTTGTAGGTAAGGCCACCATTGCAGATGCGGACATTGTAGTTTCTGGTGGAAGAGGCCTCAAAGGTCCCGAAAATTGGGGCATGTTAGAAGAACTAGCCGATGTTCTTGGGGCGGCAACCGCATGTTCCAAACCGGTATCTGACTTGGGTTGGCGTCCACATGGGGAACATGTTGGCCAAACGGGAAAACCTGTAGCGAGCAATCTTTACATAGCTGTGGGTATATCGGGGGCCATTCAACATTTGGCGGGCGTTAGCGCATCTAAGGTAAAAGTGGTAATAAATACCGACCCTGAAGCTCCTTTCTTTAAAGCGGCCGATTACGGGATTGTTGGAGACGCTTTCGAAGTACTGCCCCAGCTTACCGAAAAATTAAAGGAATTTAAAGCCCAAAACGCTTAATTTTTGTTAATTTGTGCCCCTAAGGGCTGTTTAAATAAGTGGACATCCCTTTTATTTAAACAGCCCTTTGCGGTTTATAAAGTCATATGAGTTTAGTAAGGTTAAAAATAAAGGGTATATCATATAGTCAAACACAAAATGGTGCGTATGCCCTTATTTTGAATGAGGTTGAGGGCGATAGAAAATTACCCATCGTTATAGGTGCCTTTGAAGCACAGTCCATTGCCATAGCCCTCGAAAAGGAAATAAAACCGCCAAGACCCCTTACCCATGATCTTTTTAAGAATTTTGCGGACCGGTTTGAAGTGGTAGTAAAACAGGTCATAATCCATAAATTGGTAGATGGTGTTTTTTATTCGAGCATTATCTGCGAACGCGATAAGATTGAAGAGATTATAGATGCAAGAACCAGTGATGCCATTGCATTGGCCCTTCGGTTCGATGCTCCCATATTTACCTACAAAACAATCTTGGATAAAGCGGGTATCTTCTTAAAGTTTTCGTCAAAAGACAAAAACAAGGAAGAAACAGATGACAGCATCATTGTTGATGAAATTTTACAAGAAGGGGAAACCGTAGAAATAGATTCAGGGGTTTCAGATGCCTACAAAGAGCTTTCCATAGATGAATTGCACAAGGAATTGGAAAAAGCCGTTAACAACGAAGACTACGAGAAAGCGGCTAAGTTAAGGGATGAGATTTCCAAACGCAACTAACCAAGAACCACTTTATGAGGAATAACTATCGCCGTTGGATTTTTCTTGTTTTATTCCTAATTTCATTACCCATACTGGCACAAGAAGTGCTCCCTTCCAACAATATAAGTACCATTGCGGATACTACCACCATCAATGACATCGCCAATCAAGAAGCTCCCTTAATCATAGAAAGTCAGGGATTTTCCGTAAACAGTATTTGGCGAGGCATGTTGGGGATGTTGGTACTGATCTTCATTTCCTATATTTTCAGTGCCAACCGAAAGGCCATAAAATGGAAAACGGTTGGTATAGGATTGTCCCTGCAGTTATTGATAGCCATTGGCGTCCTTAAAGTTCCCTTTATTAAAGCATTGTTTGAAGGTATTGGGAAAGTTTTTGTCAGCATCCTCGATTTCACCAGGGCAGGCAGTAAATTCCTCTTTGAAGGATTGGTAATAGATATGGAAACCTTTGGGTTCATATTTGCGTTTCAGGTACTGCCCACCATCATATTTTTCTCTGCGCTTACATCCGTATTGTTTTATATGGGTGCAATTCAGAAAGTGGTTAAGGCACTGGCCTGGTTACTCACCAAATCATTGGGGATTTCAGGAGCCGAAAGTTTAAGTATCGCCGGAAACATATTTTTGGGGCAGACAGAGGCTCCTTTACTGATAAAGGCGTATTTGGAGAAAATGAACAAGTCCGAAATATTATTGGTAATGATCGGTGGTATGGCAACCGTAGCCGGGGCCGTATTGGCGGCATATATTGGGTTTTTAGGTGGTGATGATCCGGTATTGCGACTGTACTTTGCCAAACATTTACTTGCCGCCTCCGTAATGGCAGCCCCAGGAGCCATTGTTATCTCTAAAATATTGTATCCGCAAACGGAGGAGATCAATACCGAAGTTAACGTATCTACGGAAAAAATAGGGGCCAATATCTTAGATGCCATTGCAAACGGTACAACCGAAGGTCTAAAACTCGCCGTAAACGTAGGCGCAATGCTACTGGTATTCGTAGCATTCATCGCTATGCTAAACGGTATTTTGGGCTGGGTTGGCGACTTCTCCTCTTTAAATAGTTTGATCGCGGAATATACGTCCTATGAAAAGTTTTCACTAGAAGCTATCTTGGGCATTGTGTTTGCGCCACTTATGTGGCTTATTGGTGTTGCTTCAGAAGATATTATGTTAATGGGGCAGTTATTGGGAATTAAATTGGCCGCAAGCGAATTTATAGGGTATATTCAGCTTGCACAACTTAAAAATGTAGCCAATGCAAGCCATTTTACCTATAACAAATCCATAATTATGGCCACCTATATGTTATGTGGCTTTGCAAATTTTGCTTCTATAGGCATTCAGATCGGTGGTATAGGTTCTTTGGCGCCCGGGCAACGAAAAACCTTGTCAGAATTTGGCATGAAAGCTGTGTTGGGAGGTTCCCTAGCTTCGTTGCTATCGGCTACCATTGCCGGAATGATCTTGGGCTAAACCTAGGCCCTACCGTTAATAAGTTTTTGAAAAGTATAACTCCACGCAAAACCCAAATTAAAGCATCATTGCTTATTTTAGCTCCTAGGACTTTTTTTGACAAAAGTACCCAAGTTAGGCTCCATGCCCTAGTAAAACCAAAGTTCGGAAGAAGATTTATTTATGAAGCAATACCACGATTTACTAAAACTTGTACTTAAAGAAGGCAACCAGAAGGGCGATAGGACTGGCACAGGTACGCTCAGCGTTTTTGGTCACCAAATGCGTTTTGACCTAAGCGAAGGGTTCCCCATGGTCACTACCAAAAAGTTACATTTAAAATCTATTGTTCATGAATTGCTATGGTTCTTAAACGGAGATACCAACATAGGATATCTACAAGAAAAGGGTGTTCGTATCTGGAACGAATGGGCAGATGAAAATGGAGACTTAGGACCGGTCTATGGGCATCAATGGCGAAATTGGAACAGTGAGGAGATAGATCAGATAAAAGAAATTGTCCATACCTTAAAAAACAACCCCAACAGCAGGCGCATGTTGGTATCTGCATGGAATCCCAGTGTTTTACCAGACACCTCCGTATCTTTTGCCGAAAATGTTTCACAAGGAAAAGCGGCCCTTCCTCCTTGCCACGCCTTTTTTCAGTTCTATGTCGCCGACGGAAAATTGTCCTGTCAGCTCTATCAACGTAGTGCGGATATTTTCTTGGGTGTACCGTTCAATATTGCCTCATATGCCTTATTTACCTTAATGATGGCACAAGTTTGCGACTATGCCCCAGGAGAGTTTATACATACCTTTGGTGATGCGCATATCTACAACAACCATATGGAACAAGTAACTTTGCAATTAAGCAGAGCCCCCAGGCCTTTGCCTAAAATGATCTTGAATCCTGACGTTAAGGATATATTCGATTTTAAATTTGAAGATTTTACTTTAACGGACTATCATCCACACCCACACATTAAGGGCATCGTGGCAGTATAGATGCTAGCTAATTAGCTGTAAATAAGGCCAAAGGTAGCCCCGAGGAATAAAACAAAGCATATCAACTCTTTGTAAAAACATCACTTTTGAGCTTTTAATACAAGTGCATCGACAACAAAATTTTCCTACCTTTAGCTAAAAATTTTGCGGAATATGATATTGACCGATTCACTTTTGGATCTCTTTTTGGAAACCAGAAGGCATACCGAAGAAATTTGCTCCCCGCTAGAGATTGAAGACTACGTGGTACAACCCATTGTGGACGTTTCCCCTCCAAAATGGCATCTTGGACATAGTACTTGGTTTTTTGAGGAATTTATTCTGAAAAACCATAAGAAAGATTATGTTCTTTTTGATGCTGATTTTGCCTTTGTCTTCAACAGTTATTACGAAACTCTTGGAAAAAGAGTTGTTAGGGCAGACCGTGGTAACCTTTCTAGACCATCGGTACAAAAGGTATATGATTATAGGGTCTATGTTACCGAACAAATAAAGGTCTTGTTCTCCGAAGATCAAAACGAAGAGCTATATCAACTGTTGGAAATAGGTATTCATCACGAAAAACAGCACCAAGAACTGTTGGTAACAGATATAAAATACATTCTTGGCAACAATCCATTACTCCCTTCTTATTCGGATAAATTTGTTGGGCATATTGAAGAAGAACATGAGCAAGATTGGATTTCCATTGATGAAGGCGTCTATGAAATAGGACATGATACCACTGATTTTTGTTACGACAATGAATTGGGCAAGCACCAAGTATATCTACAGCCTTATAAGATTTCCAACAAGTTGGTCACCAATGGCGAATTTTTGCAGTTCATTGAAGCAAGAGGATATCAAAAATTTGATCTTTGGCATGCCGAAGGTTGGGATTGGGTAAATAACAATTCCGTTGTGGCACCCTTTTATTGGCACCTTATCGATGGCAAATGGCACCACTATACCTTAAAGGGGATGCAGCAAGTAGAAAAACATTTGCCAGTTACACATATATCTTACTTTGAGGCCTTTGCCTTTGCCCAATGGAAGGAATGCAGGTTACCCACCGAATTTGAATGGGAAGCAGCGCAGAATTTCTTTCCTTGGGGAAAACGCTGGGAGTGGACGGAAAGTGCCTATCTCCCCTATCCCGACTATCAAAAAGCGCCAGGGGCGTTGGGCGAGTACAACGGTAAATTTATGGTAAACCAAAAAGTATTACGCGGTGGATCCGTAGCTACTCCACCAAAACACACAAGACACACATATCGCAATTTTTTCCACCCAAATTTAAGATGGCAATTTACCGGATTAAGGTTAGCCAAATAATCACGACTTAAGCAGCATGCAACAAAAAACAACGATTGTTTTCGATACGCAATTTGAGGAAGAAGTCTATCATGGACTTACCAACTACCCCAAACATCTATCTTCCAAATATTTTTATGATGCCAAAGGCGATAAGCTTTTTCAGGATATCATGAATATGCCAGAATATTATCTTACCAATAGTGAATATAATATCTTGGAAGCTTTTAAAGAAGAGATAGCCCGCCTGTTCATTAACGGCACGGAAGGTTTTAATCTAATAGAGTTAGGGGCCGGGGATGGCAAAAAAACAAAAATTCTATTAAAATATTTTTCCGAAAACAACATTCGCGTAAAATACCTGCCTATAGATATAAGCCAAAATGTATTGGACGAATTGGAAGCTTCCATAAAAGAGGAGCTTCCCAAAATTACCGTTGAAACCTTGCAGGGAACGTACTTCGAAACGTTGAGCGAGGTAAACTCCATTCAGGATGTGAAAAAAGTAATTTTGTTTCTAGGATCCAATATAGGAAACTTACTTCATCCCCAGGCAATTGAGTTCCTTAGTCAGATTAGGGCATTGATGCAAGAGGAAGATTTGTTGTTCATGGGTTTTGATCAGAAAAAAAACCCGCAGACCATATTGGATGCCTACAACGACCAAACAGGTATAACCGCAGCATTTAATAAGAACATTTTGGTGCGCATTAATGCAGAATTGGGAGGAGATTTTAAGGTATCCAATTTTTTACATTGGGAAGTATATGATCCGGAAACGGGAACCGCCAAAAGTTATCTCGTCTCTAAGCAGGCCCAAACCGTTACCATAGAAAAATTAGGGTTAACAGTTACCTTTAAGGCCTGGGAGACTATCCACACGGAAATTTCGCAAAAATACGATGATGATACCGTTGCTTGGTTGGCCGAGAGGTCTGGATTGAAGATTGAGACAGAATTTAGTGATGACGAGAACCAGTATAAAAATTATGTGTTCAAAAAAAACAAAGAAGAATGAAAGCTATTTGGAACGATACCGTAATTGCGGAAAGTAATGAAACATTGGTAGTGGAAAACAACCATTATTTTCCGGCAGAAAGTATTAAGAAGGAGTATTACAAACAAAGTGATACCCATACCACATGCCCATGGAAAGGAGTGGCGTCTTACTATACCATCACCGTTGATGGGAAAGAAAACCCAGATGCCGCTTGGTATTATCCAGAAGTTAGCGAACTGGCCAAACAATTAAAAGGTAGGGTAGCTTTTTGGAAAGGGGTTACCATTGAGGAGTAATCCCCAATGGCAACACACCATAGACCTAAACTTCTAAAACGGCGTTTTCGGCACCAGCATAATCGTTCCATTGATAACGATCTGCTTCTGTTTCGTTAATGTAAGCTCCATCAACTAAATACCTAAACTCAAAAGTATTCTCTTTTGGAAGATCAAAAGTACCCTTAAAGGTTCCATTTTTTAACTTTTTCAAAGTACTTCCTTTAGGATTCCAATTGTTGAAGTCACCTACTACTGCAACTTTTTTTGCATCTTCTGCAGGCACTGTAAAGGTTACTTTACATACCGGTTTAGTCTTTAAATATTGTTTTGCTACTGACATGATTATCTGTTTTTAAATTTGGTGTAAAACAAAGTATTAAATCTTTTATGTACAATGATTAAAATCATATTTATCAATTTGATAAAATACGGTAGACAATAAGTTCACTTTGGCAAAAATGTGGGTTAAATATTTGGAGTTGAGCAAACCCTATAGCGCTGTTTTTAAGATTTCTACAATGCGATCCACGTCATTTTCGCCATTGTAAAAATGAAAACTAAACCGAATTCCGTCAGCACGCTGTGAACAAATGACATCTTTGCTTGCCAAGTGTTGATATATGGCATCATTGCCTCTGATATTGAATATGGTACTGTGCTGTGTATTTCGTAAAATAACCTTGTCTTCCAAAAGGTTCATTTCCGAAAATATTTTTTTGGTTCTTATGGACATTTTTTTGTTATGGTCACCAATTTTTTTCATGCCAAGTTGCGAGAGCCAATCTAGTGAGAATTTAAGGCTTCCAAAACTTAAAGTATCTAGGTGCCCGGGTTCAAAACGTTTCGCAAAACGGATACTTTCCTTGCCATTTACCATACCATTTGCTGCATTGAGCCCTATAGTCTTTGGCTCCAACTTTTCCTTTACCGCATCTGTAAAAAGCATAAAACCATTTCCATGACCCGCCAATAACCACTTATAGGCGCTTGCTCCTAAAACATCGATCCCCGAGTTCTCAAAATTGAATTCGGCGGTACCGCAAAATTGGGTGCCGTCTGCAATTATAATCAGTTCTGGGTATTCATTTTTGAGGTTTTTTAAAAAGTCTAAATCTATCTGGATACCATTTAGCCATTGTACCAAACTTAGTGCAAGCACGGTTATCTGTTGCTTCGCTATCTGACTTTGGATATTCTGTTCTAGATGTTCATTGATTTCAGCATAGAAAATCTCGAATTCCCTACTTTCAAAAGGCCAATTTACCGATGGGTAATCGTTTGTGAGCAATAGCACCTTATGTCTTTTATCCAGGCCTTCCAAAACCAGATTTAACCCTAAAGTGAAATTTGGAACCAGAGCTACATTTTCTCGTTTGCATCCAAAGAACGTACCAACGGCGGTCCTGGTCTCGGAAATTAATCCAACACACTTCTTTTTCATAGGAATACCCCCTATTAGAAAGTCTAGATCATGTTCTTGTCGCCATTCTTGCAAACTATCATAAAAAAGCCCCGAAGCGGCCGTATTTGTATAAATGTACTGATCTAGAACCGGGAACTCCTTTACAAATTTTTGCATACTTAACGAGTGGTTGAATTGCTGTATATTTGTATGTAAAGATAGGTATATCCATGTTCTCCAAACCTAAAATAGAGACTGAAATAGCTCCGGAACAACACCAATTGCTAGAAACTGCCCAAGCTAGGATAAGGCAAAAAAAACGCCTTTATGCCCATTTTGTGTTTTTTTTGATCGGTAGTGTATTCCTCATATTGATTAATAAAATCTTAAAGTATGGGGAGCAATATGACTGGTTTGTTTGGGGAATTACCTTTTGGGCTTTTTTGTTTGTTTTACATGCTTTTAATGTTTTTGTGAGCCATAGATTTATGGGCAGTGATTGGGAAAGGCAACAACGCGAAAAATTGGTTAAAAAACAGCGGGAAAGAATAGCGGAACTACAAAAAGAAATTGAGACCGATTTTCCTATTTCCAACATCAATAAAAAAAAAGACTAGTGCAAACCATTACTATTATTGCCGCCGTTGCCGAAAACAACGCTTTAGGCAAGGACAATGACCTATTGTGGCACCTTCCTGATGATTTTAAGCGTTTTAAAGCGCTTACTACCGGGCATAAGATTATTATGGGCAGGAAGACCTTTGAAAGCTTTCCCAAACCCTTACCAAACCGAACACATATTATTATTACCAGAAACAAGGATTATGAAGTGCCCTTACCACAGTGTATTGTGGTACATTCCCTGTCCGACGCCTTAAAGCTTGTAGAAAATGATGCCACATCCTATATTATTGGCGGAGGGGAAATTTATAAGGCCGGTATGGAGTTTGCAAATAAAATAGAATTAACAAGGGTACACGCCTCTTTAGAAGCGGATACCTTTTTTCCCGATATTGATGATGAAGTCTGGGAACTCGTAAGCACAACCCATCATCCTGCGGACGAAAAGCATAAATATGGTTTCACCTACCTGACCTATGAAAAGAGGGTACCTCAAAAATCCAAATAGGAGGTTGCACAAGAAGCTTTCTCTTCCATTAAAAACCCCGCTAGAACGGCTGGGTCTAAATTGGAATAGAAAGAATGGTTAGACACTCGATCTTCCTGAAACCGTAAATTGTTTTGTACCAAAATGTGCAAGGTCTGTTTAGCAACGGCTTGACCTGAATCTATGATTTTTACGCTATCAGGGAGTATTTTTTTAAGTACCGGTATTAAATATGGGTAGTGGGTACACCCCAAGACCAAATGGTCTATATTCTTCTGCAGCATGGGATTTAGATACTTTCTCAGTAATTCCTCGGTTTCTTTGGTATCCACTTTTCCAGATTCTACGAGGGGAACCAAACCAGTGCCTTCCTTTACGATGATGGATATGCCCGATGCATGGTTTTTGGAAGTTACATAAAAAAGATCGCTGGCCAAGGTTCCTTTTGTAGCCAACACTCCAATATTTTTTGAACTGGATTGCAGTGCTGCCGGTTTTATTGCAGGTTCTATACCGATAAATGGTAGGTCGTAGTTTTTTCTTAAATACGCAATGGCGTTAGTAGTTGCGGTATTACATGCCACCACTATGAGCTTACATCCCTTACCCAACAGAAGCTCCGTGTTTTTGATGCTTAGGTCAAGAATCTCGGCTTTTGTTTTTTCTCCGTATGGGGCATTCTTACTATCCGCTAAATAGATGGTATCCTCATTGGGCATCAATTTGTGGATTTCCTTCCATATGGAGGTGCCTCCCACTCCGGAATCAAAAATACCTATAGGTTTATCATTCATTTATAGCAGCTATTTGTACCATCCGTTGCCTTGTTTGGTAAAAATAAAAAAACCGCCCAAACAAGGCGGTTTTTCAGTAATGTTTTTGAGTAATGATGTTAGAACCCAAGTTCTTTTTTTACCTCGGCCAGTAAATCCTTGCCTTTGGCTACAATAAGTCCACCACCTTGTGTGGCATCTATTACATAATCATACCCTTGTGCTGCGGCTACTTTTTCAATGGCTATTTTAGCCTTCTCCGATATAGGGGCAAACAATTCTGCCTGCTTCTTCTGCAATTCTTGTTGAGCTGCTTGTTGTGCTTCTCCAATGTTCTTTTCAAAACCTTGAAGTTCTGTGGCCCTTTTTTGGTTTTCCTCTTCGGATTTTGTAGTCGCCTCGTTGGAATATTGGGTGTACTTGTTCTTTAGCTCTGTCATGGAACTCTCAAT
Source organism: Spongiimicrobium sp. 3-5 (assembly GCF_046557915.1). Classification (NCBI taxonomy): domain Bacteria; kingdom Pseudomonadati; phylum Bacteroidota; class Flavobacteriia; order Flavobacteriales; family Flavobacteriaceae; genus Spongiimicrobium; species Spongiimicrobium sp. 3-5. The sequence continues at coordinate 1,715,205 of NZ_JBHEBG010000001.1, read as the reverse complement.
ATCCGCTCTATAGGTTTCCTGGAGTTTTTTAAGTTCTCCCTGTGCGGCCTTCATCTCCGGCATTTCGGACAACAGTGCAGTTACGTTGATGTGTGCAACCTTACTTTGTGCGTTTACAAAACTTGTAGCAACAACGAATACAAAAATGGCTATAGCTACTTTTTTTAAATGTTTCATGATTTTCAATTAATGTTTAAGTGTTAATTTTTGAATTATACAATTTAGTTAATGGTATCTTTTTCCTGAGTTGTCTGTTTTTTTCTTGCCTCTTGTTTGGCTTTCCTTTGTGCCTCTCTTTCTTCCAACAATTTTCTTCTTCTTTCCTCGTAGGCTTTTTTGCGTTCTTCCCTTATTTTTAATTGTTCTGCTCTTTTTTCTTCAGCAGTTTTTGTTCTTGCTTCTTCGGCCTGTTTGGCCCTGTCCTGACGTTCTTTTAGTGCTTCGCTTACTTCTTTTTCGACCGGTTCTCCTTCAAAATCGTCCAAACGGCTTCTGGTATTCTTCTTCTTAGGTTTGCTTATTTTCCTTGTCCTAGCAATTCCTCGTAAGACCAAATCACTGATATCGTGTCTTTTTTCAGAATACAACATTACGACATCCGCAGATTTATCAAAAATAAAATCATACTTTTTATTGGCCCCGATCTTCTGCACTTCGTTAAAAACCTGATCTTGGATTGGCTGAACCAGCAAACGTTTTTGATTTATGAGGTCTCCTTGGGGACCAAAACGATCTTGTTGGTACTCGAACATTTCTTTTTCCAAAATCTGAATTTCCTCTTCGCGCTCCGTTATTAATTCGTCCGTTAATAATACTTTCTCGGCCATTAGGTCTTTCCTCATTTGCTCTACTACACTTTGTTTTTGCTCGATCTCCACTTTCCATTTCTGGACCTTGGTTTCGAGCTGAGCACTAGCATCCCTATATTCCTCAACATTTTCTAGGATGTATTCCATATCAACATACCCGATTCTTACTCCACGTTGGGCAATGCCATAGGACGAAAACAACACAGCTATCAAAATTAAAAGAACTTTTATTTTCATGTGACTGTTTTTAAAGCTACTCAATGCCACATTTACTTTCTGATCAAAAAAACTATTTCCCTGTACGCCTACTTTTTTTTGTATTTGTGTCGGTCTCATTTTTGAATTCGTTTTTTACATAGAAAATATCGTGCCAAAATAACTAAATATTTTAAAATGAACGGTTTAACTTTTCCAAAACGTAGGGTAAGTCCTTGATCGATTAAAACTGTTGTCCTATAATAAAATGGGTCTGCCAGCCACTAGGACCTATAGAACCCGGTATATTATCTGAATCAAAACCGTATCCAAAATCTATCCCCAAAAGGCCAAATGCGGGCATAAAAATTCGTAATCCCAAACCGGCCGAGCGTTTTATTTGAAACGGATTAAATTCCTGAAAATTGTTGAAGGCATTTCCTCCTTCTAAAAAAGCAAGCCCGTAAATGGAGGCAGATGGCTTTAAAGTCAATGGATATCGCATTTCCAAAGAAAATTTATTATAAACGACTCCACCTTCCTGACGTCCGGTAATTGGATCTACAGGTGTTAAGGATTGGTTTTCATATCCTCTTAACTGTACTACGTCCCTACCATCCAGGGTAAAGTTTCCAAGACCATCACCACCAACAAAGAAGCGCTCAAAGGGAACATCTCCGATATCGTTGTTATAGTGTCCAAGGAATCCAAGTTCTGCATTGGTTCGCAGCACAAGATCTCCAACCAAAGTGGTATACCAATCTCCCTTGAATTTTATTTTATAAAATTCTAACCATTTAAAGCGTTCTTCTTCCAATTCTTCCAAACGTTCCGTAATAATAGGAAGACCAGGGTCTCCGGCAGGAAGGCTTTGACCTTCGGCAAGTAGTTCTTCACTTTCCTCCCTAATAGATCTAAAATCTTTGTTGCTGAAGAGCGAGTATGGGGGCGTAAACTTGGCAGTGACCTCAAAATTTGATCCGCCCCTAGGGAATATTCGTCCTCCGGAAGTAGCATTCCTGGATATTCCCAATGTATATGCAAAGGAATTGGAGCTACCATCACCAAAGTTGAACAATCCTGTGTTGTAATTTCTAAAATCGTACAGCTGGTATCCCAATGAATGGGATATGGTAAAGAAATCATCAGGCCATTGCACCCGCTTGGCCAAGCCCAAGGATATACCTGTAATGGAAAATTGGCTGTCTCTGTCCACTTCCCTATTTATAAAATCGAATTGGAACTGTTGTGTCCTCGAAAATGACATATTGAACCGTACCGGTTTTTTTCCTCCTAGCCACGGTTCAGAGAAGTTTAGACTATATACCCTAAAGGTACGACTGGCCTGTAACCTTAATGCAAAAGTTTGTCCGTCTCCCATAGGCACAGGCTTGTAAGCCTTACCGTTAAACAAGTTTTGGATAGAGAAATTGCTGAATGACAACCCTAAAGTACCAATAAAGCCACCACCGCCATAACCACCTTGGAGCTCTATCTGACTTGATCCGGATTCTACTAAACTGTATTCAATATCTACCGTACCCTCGTTAGGGTTGGGGTTCTGGATGTCCGGTGTTATCTGTTCCGCATCAAAAAAGCCCAATTGTCCTAATTCGCGAATACTCCTTACAATATCTGCCTTACTATATTTCTGTCCGGGACGTGTACGTAATTCACGGAAAATAACATGGTCATTGGTCTTGTCGTTACCAACAATGGTTACATGATCTAAAAAGGTCTCTTTTCCTTCTATAATCCGTATTTCAAAATTTATGGTATCGTTCTCGGCGGATACTTCAACCGGATTTATACTGGAAAACAAGTAACCATTGTTTTGATACAGATTGGTGATGTCGGCGGCATCGGGCTTGGAATCGTCGGCTATTCTTTTTCTAAGAAGTACCCCATTATAGGTAGCTCCCTTTCTAATTCCCAAGACCTGTGACAATTGACGGTCGGAATATACTGTATTGCCAACAAAATTGATATCACCAAAATAATATTTGTTCCCCTCTTCTACCTTTATCTTAACATCGATGTTATTTTCATTTACGACTATAACGGTATCGGATAACACCCTGGCATCGCGGTATCCATTTTCGGCATACTTATCTATTAAAGAGCCCAGATCTTCCTTATAGTCGGCATCTATGTATTTAGATTTTTTCCAAAATCGGAATAACTTCTTTTTCTTGGTGTTTTTTAATGACTTCCGTAATTTTTTGGAGGATAATTGTTCATTGCCTTCAAAGACAATATTGCGCACCTTTACCTTATCGCCCTTTTTAATGTTGATAACCATATTTTGGGCGTTGGTCCCAGAAGTATCTTTGGCTACGGCTATATTTACTTTGGCGTTTAGATAACCTTGTTTCTTGTATTTGTTCTGAAGGTAATTTTTGGAGTTGGCTATAAGACTTTCGGTAATCTTCTTTCCTTTCTTAAGATCGGTATCCTTTAATATATCGGCTACCTTCCTTTTCTTTACACCATAAACGGTAACCTTGGATAAGGTAGCACGTTCCTGAATGCTTAATTCCAAAAAGACTTTGTCTTCTTCTACCTTGGTAATGTAAAAGTCTATGTTGCTAAACAACTCTAATCCCCACAACTTTTTTATTATTGCACTTATCTGTTCTCCTGGGATTGTTATGGGCTGGCCAACTCTAAGGCCGGTATAGGTCTTTACGGTTTGTTCATTGTAGCTCTGAAGGCCTGTAACCTCCAGGCCGCCCAGAATATATTTCTTCCCTTCTTCATAGGAAGTTTGCTGCGCAACGGTATTATTTGTAAAAAAAAGTAGTAAAAATGTAAGTAATAGTCCAAGAGATATAAATTTCCCCATATCTCTAGTTGAGTTGTTCGCTAGTTTTTCCAAATCTTCTTTCTCTGTTTTGGTAATTTATAATTGCCTCTACCAAATGATGCTCACTAAAATCGGGCCAAAATACGTCAATAAAATATAATTCGGCATACGCAATCTGCCAAAGTAGAAAATTGCTGATTCTTCGCTCCCCGCTAGTACGGATAAGCAAGTCTACATCGGGCAAATCGTGCGTGTAAAGATGGTTATTAATAATGGTTTCGTCAATATTTTCAACTGAAATTATATTATTTTTAACTTTGGTGCTTATCTGCTTTACGGCACTTGTCAATTCTTCCCGGGCACCATAGCTTAAGGCTAATGTGAGGGTCATACCGGAGTTACCGGCTGTTTTCTCCATCACCTCTAAGAGTTCTTTATATGCTTTTGAGGGCAGGGAAGTGATGTTGCCAATAGCATTTAATCTGATATTGTTCTTGTTGAGGGTCTTGAGTTCTTTTCTAAGTGAAGAGACCAGTAGTTTCATTAGGGTTTCTACCTCAAACTTAGGTCGGTTCCAGTTTTCTGTGGAAAAAGTGTATAAGGTAAGGTACTGCAATTTTAGGTTGGCACAGTTCTCTACAGTTTCCCGAACGGTTTTTACGCCGTGTTCGTGTCCAAAAACCCGAAGTTTGCCTTTCTGCTTTGCCCAACGGCCATTACCATCCATTATAATTGCAATGTGCTTGGGCAGCTTGCCTTTATCTATATCCCCAATAGTGTCCATAATAGTGTTACTCGAAACAATCGGAACACGGTTTTCTACCAAAAGTATACGTTAATGTTACCCCCGAGAAAACGTACCAATCGTCACTTAAAATATTTCCAAACCTAAATTGCTCAAAATTGGACCCTTCCGGGTTACTGGCATCCAGGTTATCGGTAAACGTATATCTTGCTCCCACTTCCGCGCCAATAATCAAAAACTGATTTAAGCGGGCTTTTAATCCTACCGTCATGGGTATTGCAAATGACCCTTCCTTTTGCCCACCATCTATCTCCTGTAACGCTCCGGCGTCAAAATAGGCAAAATCATACCTAAAATAAGTTAAACCGGTATATAGATATGGTGTAAACGCCGGGCCTATCTTATGTAAATTATATTCTACAAAATTAAATTCCAATCCGGCCGAAGCTTCTAAAATATTATGATCCAAAACAAAGCCTCGTTGTTGCCTTGAAGCTATATCGGATTTAGAATCATCTGCCTTAAAACTGCCATAAATAACACTGGCACGCCAAGCATAACGTTTGCTTATGTTCCATTTAAACAATCCACCAAAAGCCGGCCCGGAAGGCAATATGAAATTTGTCCTTCCTACATCGCCAATATTGTTGGTTCCTCCTGCAAAAAGCCCCACCTCATAGGTCTGACCTCTTAATTCCGCGAATATCATTACAAAAATTACAACAACAAATACCCTCATCAAATCTAAAAGTTTGCAAATATAACAATTTCAGAGATTTACCCTAATCAATTATTATATTCCTGTTCTCCATTGATAAACAGCTTTTAGAGTTATTTATTGTTCGATTTTGCTATCAATTGCGCTTGTCCTCGCCCCACAATAATTTGTTCCGAAGTGTTTTTAAGAAGCTCTCCGAGGTATATTCTATCATCTTGATCGTAAAACCTGCTTTTTGCACAATAATTTCCTTACCATTTTCTACCGTGGCAATTCTAGAGTCCAAAGAAACTAAATGATTTTCCTCTCTTCCCGAAACTTTTAAGCGAATGACCGTGTCATCTGCAATTACCAGTGGTCTTGCATTAAGATTATGTGGGGCAATGGGCGTCAGTATCATGGATTTTGCAGTGGGTGTAATTACCGGACCACCACAGCTTAAGGAATAACCCGTAGAACCCGTAGGTGTGGCCACAATAAGACCGTCTGCCCAATATGAGGTTAGATATTCATCGTTTAAATAGGTCTCTACCGTAATCATGGAGGTAGTGTCCTTTCTACTTACCGTAATCTCGTTAAGGGCAAAGTTGAGTTCCGAAAATTCGGGTACATCGGATTCTTGGCTTACTTCTACAAGACTGCGTTCTACAATGGTATAGGCTCCCTGCACAAATTCTCGCACCACCTTACGCACATCTTCTTTCTTAAAAGTAGATAAAAACCCAAGACGTCCTGTATTGACCCCAACAATAGGGATACCAAGATCCCTTACATAGGTAATGGCCCTTAAAATAGTACCATCCCCACCAAAACTAACGAACATATCAAAAGTATCGTCCAGGCCTTCGGTTTCTGTAAATGTGTCGTATTTAAGATCGTTCCTCGAGGTTGATAGAAGTTCCTGGAACTCATCTTCAAGATAAACCTGTGCGGACTCCTTTTCCAACTCGTCCAAAAGTTCTACAACGTAGTCTAGCGTGGAATTTTTATACGTCTGACCAAATATGGCAACTTTCATGTTCTTTAGACATTTAGGTATTTGTTCAGGTATTCGGAACGTTGTTTTAGATCTTCCAAAAATTGGTCGTCATTATTACCAAAAACAATATTGTAGTTGTATCGTCTAAAACTCTGGATAATTTCATTTAGATTGACAGTGCCAATTTTTATCGTTATCTCAACCACATCATTTTTTAAATCGGTTATAAAACCCCCGATCAGTTTAGTATTGTTACTTTCAACGATTTGGGCTATTTCTCCAAAAGAATAATCCTTTGCCCCTTTGGAAAGTACAATGATGCCCCCGGGTTCCGTAAAAAATGGGGTGTCTATAAAAACCCCTACAATATCGGTAAGATCGTAATACCCTAAAACATGATCGTTTTCGTCCAAGACGGGTAGCAAGTTAGCTTCGTTTCTGGCAAACATCTCCAAAACATCCAACCAAGAGGTTTCTTTCCTAACAAGGAACGATTCTAAACTGTAGCGGTAATCCTCAATTTTTTTTGTATCCTCAAAGTTCTCCAAATCGTTCTCTCCCAAAACACCCAGAAATTGGTTTTTTTCCATAACCGCAATGTGCGAATAGGTAGTATCCTTAAAAAATTGAATCACTTCTTTTAAGGAATCCTCAACACCAAAAACGGGTAAGTTTGTAATTATGTGGGATAAAATCTGCATAACGTTTTAAATCTAGTGCAAAATACTAATTAAAAATCGCAAAAAGCATGCCTTATTTGTATTTTTGTGGCTGCTTTAAACAAAGCCTTTAAAATGACAAAACTAAGCGTAAACATCAATAAATTGGCCACCTTGCGAAATGCTCGCGGAGGCAACGTCCCAGACCTTCTTACTGCTGCCCGCGATCTCGAGAGATTTGGTGCCCAAGGAATTACCGTTCATCCCAGACCAGATGAACGGCATATTAGATATCAAGACGTCAGGGACCTAACCCCTGTGGTCACTACCGAATTTAATATTGAAGGAAACCCAGTTCCCAAATTCATCGATCTGGTATTGGAGGCCAAACCGGCCCAGGTTACCCTGGTTCCGGATGCGGAAGATGCCATTACGTCTAACGCTGGTTGGAACACCATTGAGCATAGCACATATTTAAATGATATCATTGCTACCTTCAAACAACACAATATAAGGACATCCATCTTTGTTGACCCAGATTTAAAAATGGTTGAAGGAGCCGCTGCTACTGGTACCGATAGAATTGAGCTGTATACGGAAAGTTATGCCAAAGATTTTGAAAAAGGTAACAAGGATGGCATAGTACCTTTTACCAAAGCCGCCATATTGGCCCATGATTTAGGAATGGGTATCAATGCCGGCCATGATCTGTCCTTGGACAACATCGCCTTCTTTAAAGATAACGTTCCACATCTATTGGAAGTTTCCATTGGCCATGCGCTTATTTGTGAATCCATTTATTTGGGATTGGAAAACGTTGTAAATATGTACTTAAACAAACTTAGTTAAATGCCTATTCTGCATTCAAAAATTATCGGAGAAGGAAAACCGTTGCTGGTATTACATGGTTTTTTGGGGATGGCGGACAATTGGAAAACCTTAGGTGCCCAATTTGCCAATGCAGGTTTTGAAGCGCACCTTATAGACCAACGGAACCATGGGAAAAGTTTTCACTCGGAAAATTTTAACTACGATCTACTCGCACAAGACTTAGAATTTTATATGGCCCATTACGGTTTGTCCAAGGTACACCTTCTGGGACATTCCATGGGGGGTAAAACCGCTATGCAAATGGCATGTAGTAATGCGGAAATGGTAGACAAGCTTATTGTGGCGGACATTGCCCCTAAATTTTACCCTCCGCACCATCAAGATATTATAAACGCCCTCAATGCCATATCCGTGGAGCCATTGCGTTCCAGATCCGAGGCGAACACCCAACTATCGGGTTACATAAATGAAATAGGAATTAGGCAGTTTTTACTGAAAAACCTGTATTGGATAGAAAAGGAAAAACTGGGTTTTCGGTTCAATCTTCCCGTACTTTCCCATAAGATGGAAGAAATTGGCGAGAATATTGGTTCAACGGATACTTTTGGTGGTCCTACCCTTTTCCTACGGGGAGATCGATCGGAATATGTTGTGCAAAACGACATTCCCGCAATTAAAAGACATTTCCCAAAAGCCAGCATTGAAACCATTGAAAATGCCGGACACTGGTTGCACGCAGAAAATCCCAAACAATTTTTAGAGAAGTCCCTTACATTCTTGAATTGTTAAAATTTGACCTAATTTACTATGCATGCATAATTTTTTTGCCCAGAATATTGCACGTGTCATAATTTTGGTTAATTTTGATTTTACCGTGTTTGCGGTAACTTTAGATAGACTAACTCAAAATTTTATAGATGAAAAAGCTTTTGGCTTTGCTCGCAATTTTCGGGCTTGTTTTTGTTTCTTGCAGTGATGATGACGAAGGGGCCATAATTCCAGACCCCGTTCCTCCAACAGTTGATTATACAGCTGGTTCGGCTAATTTTTCTAACTATGTAGCGGTAGGTAATTCCCTTACCGCAGGGTTCTCGGACAATGCGCTCTTCGTGGATGGGCAAACGGCTTCATTCCCCAATATGCTCGCTTCCAATTTTGCCTTGGTGGGCGGTGGCGACTTTAAAATTCCGTTTATGGCAGATAACCTTGGAGGCGCTTTTTTACAGGGGGAAGTGGTTAGGACCAATAGACTTATTTTGTCATTCTTATCCGGATCTCCTTCTCCGGTTCCGGTAGAAGGTGTAGGAACAACCGATATAGCCAATGTGCTTTCTGGGCCTTTTAATAATATGGGGGTCCCTGGAGCCAGGAGCTATCATTTGGTGGCCCCGGGATATGGTAATGTTGATGGTGTATTGCCAGGCCTTGCCAATCCTTTCTTTGCAAGATTTGCTTCTTCACCGGGCACAACGGTATTGGCCGATGCCCTAGCTCAAAACCCTACCTTTTTTACACTTTGGATTGGATCCAATGATGTTTTGGGTTATGCCACCGCCGGTGGTGCCGGAGCGGACCATAACGTTACGGGGATTTTGGATCCAACTATGTACGGTGGTACCGATTTAACCAACTCTTTAGTTTTTGCGGGAGCATTGGATGGTATTATACAAGCGTTGAAATCTACTGGTGCGGATGGTGTTATCGCCAACATCCCTGATGTAACCGCAATTCCTTTTTTCACCACGGTTCCGCACAACCCCGTACCTTTGGATGCCGCTACGGCCGCAGTGTTAAATGAAGCCTATGACCAATACAATATGGGACTCCTAGGACTTCAGGCCATAAACCAGATTTCCGCAGAGGAAGTACAGAGAAGAACTATCTCCTTTGCTGCAGGGGACACCAATGCAGTGGTCTTGTTAGATGAAGACCTAACAGATCTTACTGGTTTCAATGACGCTTTAACAAATATGAGGCAAGCCACCGAAGACGATTTACTGGTACTTACCTCAAGGTCTTTTATAGGTTCTTTGGCAGATCCTGGTAACCCTACATCTATCAACGGGGTAGCTATCCCCTTGGCAGACCAATGGGTTTTAACCCCAGAAGAGCAGCAGGCTATAGCCACGGCTATTACAGCAATAAACCAAACCATAACCGCATTGGCCGTTCAATACGATCTGGCCCTTGTAGATGCTAACGCATACTTAAACGAAATTGCAGAAACTGGAGCACCTCTAAACGACGGAAGTACGGTGACCTCCACTTTTGGAACAGGGGGAGGCTTCTCCTTAGATGGCGTACACCCATCTCCTAGAGGATATGCCCTTTTGGCAAACTTATTTGTAGAGGCGATTAACGCAAAATACGGCTCAAACCTACCCGGTGTGGAACCTTTGGATTACACAGGCCTCTATATAGACTAATAGCGAATAATTTGTTATTTTTAAGGCACCATTCAAACGGTGCCTTTTTTGTATAATCTAAATAAACGACCACATGAAACTAATTTTGAGAATACTGCTTAGTGCACTGGCTGTGGTAATTCTGGCCAAAATACTTCCAGGAGTAGGTGTAGACTCCTACGGTACGGCAATCATAGTAGCCATTGTATTGAGTCTTTTAAACTTTTTGGTAAAACCGGTACTTGTTATACTTACCCTGCCTGTAACCATAATAACATTCGGGCTTTTTCTCCTGATAATAAATGCTATAATTATTTTGCTGGCAGACCATTTTATAGCAGGCTTTTCTGTTGGAAGCATCTGGTGGGCCGTTCTTTTTAGCCTTTTGCTGTCCTTTCTTCAATCCATATTGTTTTCATTGCTCAAAGAGGGTAAAAAAAGTTAAATCACCGTTTGGCTTTCAGTGATTTAAAAACTTGTCAAGCAGCATAAAATGTATTATTTTTGCGTCCCGTTTTATTGACGTAAAATTTAGATACACAAATGAATATCACCAAAGAGCAGATTGACGAGTTGAACGCCATTGTAAAGGTTGCCATCACCAAGGAGGATTATAATGATAAAGTAGAAGGCATCCTTAAAGACTATAGAAAGCAAGCCAATATTCCTGGTTTTAGAAAAGGACAGGTACCTATGGGCCTCATTAAAAAGCAGTACGGCAAAGCTGTTCTGGTAGACGAGGTAAATAAACTTTTACAAGATAACCTCAACAAATACCTAACCGAGGAAAAATTAGATGTCCTTGGAAATCCTTTACCAAAACAACAAGACGATTTTAACTGGGATTCCGATGAATTGGCCTTTGAGTTTGAACTGGGACTTGCGCCTAGTTTTGACGTCTCCCTAAAGACCAAAAAAGCCATAACCCATTATCGTATTGTTGCGGACAAAAAGATGATTGATGAGCAGGTAGAACGTATCCAAAAGCAATACGGGAAACTGATCAATAAATCGGAAGCCGAAAAAAAAGACGAATTAACTGGTACCTTTAAAAATGAAGCCGAGGAAATAGACAATAAGACCACTGTTGAACTGGACAAAATAAAAAGTAAAAAAGCGTTGGACTCCCTGGTAGGTAAAAAGGTAGGCGATGTGGTAACTTTAAAGACCAAAGGGCTTTTTAAGGAAGATTATCTACTCTCCGGGGCCTTGGGGATTTCCAAGGAGAAGTCGGAAAAACTAAATGTAGAGGTTTCTTTTGCTATAGAGGAGATCAATGAACGAGAAGCGGCCGTCTTGGACCAGGAACTGTTCGACAAACTTTTTGGAAAGGATACCATAACTTCCGAAAAAGAAATGCACGCTAAAATTAAAGAGGATTCTGAAAAACAGTTTGAACAGCAGGCAGATCAAAAACTATTGAACGACATCACCGAGCGATTAATAGAAACCGTAAAATTTGACCTTCCCTCGGACTTTCTTAAAAAGTGGATCCAAATGACCGGAGAAAATCCACTGACGGAAGAACAGGCAATGGAAGAGTATGAGAAATCCGAGAAGGGATTGCGTTATCAATTGATAGAAGGCAAGATCATTCAGGATAACAATATACAAATAGAGTTTGACGAACTTAAAGAATTTGCCAAAGGGTTTATTAAATCGCAGATGGCTCAATACGGACAGTTGAACCCGCAGGAAGAAGAGTTAGACAATATAGCTGCCAGGGTACTGGGCAACCAAGATGAAGTAAAGCGATTGTCCGAGCAGCTTATGAGTCAAAAATTGCTTGCACTCTACAAAGAGAAAGCCAATTTAAAAACCAAAGAAGTTACTTACGAAAACTTCGTTAAGGAAGTGTACGGGTAATTTTCCGAAAATAAATAAGTATCTTTATAGTGTCGAAGAAGGGATTCTTCGACACCTTTTTTTATCAAAAATATTGAATAGAAACTAATGGATTACGGAAAAGAATTCAAAAATTACGCCATAAAACACCAAGGGATCAATAGTATGTACTACGATCAGATATTAAGCAGTATGTACCCTACTAATATGACCCCTAACATCATTGAGGAAAGACAATTGAACGCTATAGCAATGGATGTCTTTTCTAGGTTAATGATGGACCGGATAATTTTCTTGGGCACAGGTATAAACGATCAAGTTGCCAACATTGTGCAGGCGCAGTTATTATTTTTGGAAAGTGCCGATGCTGCCAAGGATATCCAAATTTATATCAACTCTCCAGGAGGAAGTGTCTATGCTGGGCTAGGTATATACGATACCATGCAGTTTATAAAGCCAGACGTTGCCACAATATGTACCGGTATGGCGGCTTCTATGAGTGCTGTCTTGTTATGTGCCGGTGAAAAGGGAAAACGTAGCGGTTTAACGCATTCTAGGGTAATGATTCATCAGCCCATGGGCGGGGCTCAAGGCCAAGCAAGTGATATTGAAATTACGGCACGGGAAATCTTAAAACTTAAGGAAGAACTGTACCAGATCATTGCAAAACACTCCGGACAGTCTATTGATAAAGTACATGATGATAGTGACAGAGATTACTGGATGAAGGCCGAAGAAGCTAAGAAATACGGTATGATAGACGAAATTTTAGTAAGGGATAGGGATTAATTTCGACGAAATACCGCAAAATAGCGGACATCTACACCTTTTTAATAAACCAAAACCCAATTTGTTCCGTTATTATTCTGGAATAGTTATTTAAGCATATGGCCAAGGAAAATTTAGAATGTTCCTTTTGTGGAAGAAAAAAACCGGAGACCAATCTTTTGATTGCCGGATTGGATGCGCACATTTGCGATCGATGTATAGAACAGGCCCACGGTATTGTTGCAGAAGAATCCAAACAATCTAAAAGCCATGATCTTTCCTCCGAATTGGTCCTAAAAAAACCTAAGGAGATCAAGGGTTTTCTAGATACCTTTATTATTGGTCAGGAACGCACAAAAAAGGTAATGTCCGTTGCCGTATACAACCACTACAAAAGATTATTGCAGCCTAGCTCCAAAGAAGATGAAATAGAGATACAGAAGAGCAATATTATAATGGTAGGGCAAACCGGTACGGGTAAAACACTTATGGCAAAAACCATTGCACGCATGCTCAATGTTCCTTTGGCAATTGTAGACGCCACAGTACTTACCGAAGCTGGTTATGTAGGAGAAGACGTAGAAAGCATCCTTACCCGTTTGCTTCAGGCAGCTGATTATAACTTGGAAAAGGCAGAACGCGGTATTGTTTTTATTGATGAAATTGATAAAATAGCACGTAAAAGCGATAATCCGTCCATTACTAGGGACGTATCGGGCGAAGGTGTACAACAAGGCTTGTTAAAATTACTGGAGGGTACAGTTGTAAACGTGCCACCAAAAGGAGGTAGAAAACACCCCGATCAAAAGTTTATCGAGGTAAATACAGAGAATATACTATTTATAGCAGGTGGTGCTTTCGATGGTATTGAGCGTATTATTACCAAACGATTAAATATGCAAGCGGTAGGTTATAGCGCGTCAAAAGCCGAAGATAACCTAGACAATACCAATGTGCTGCAATACATTATCCCCAGAGACTTAAAACAATTTGGTCTTATTCCAGAAATCATTGGAAGATTGCCGGTGCTTACCCATATGAATCCATTAGATAAGAAAACCCTTAGGGCCATACTAACGGAACCAAAGAATGCCATTATAAAACAATATGAAAAATTGTTTGCCATGGACGATATCACTTTCAAGATAACGGAACAGGCATTGGATTATATTGTTGAAAAGGCTATTGAATACAAATTGGGTGCAAGGGGCCTACGTTCCCTATGCGAAGCTGTCTTTACCGACGCTATGTTTGAGCTACCCAGTAGCGATGAAAAAGAGTTTAAGGTTACCAAACCTTATGCTGAAGAAAAATTGTCTTACGAAACCATTAAAAAACTAAAGGCGGTTTCTTAACGCACCTCCTGTTTTTGAATAACCCTATCCAGTAGATCCTGGCATACCTTTGTAATAATCTTTTCGTCAGAATACAACTCACGCCCGTAGTTGGGCATTATCTCCATAGGTACTTTTAATTCCTTGGACCATTCTAAACTAGGTCTGTCCTCCTGATTTTCCCCGCATAATATTTTAACCGGGCAATCTGGTTTGTCCTGTTCTGAATACAGGTTTGCCGGTGAAATGGCGAATAAGGATTTTATTGGTAATCCTTTTAGAGCGGCCTTCCAGACTATGGTACCTCCTCCGCAGAATGCTAGGTAGTGACTGGGCCCTGTTTCCTTTATTAGCAAATGTGCCACGGCGGTATCCATACCTCCGTTTAAAAATGCCTCCCGTAAATTCTCCGTGGAATTAACGGCCAAATCTATATGCGCCAACTGCTGACAGTCGTAAAACACAATATCATAATGTTGTTGAAGGTATCCTAAATAGGAAGTAATCCACAAGCCTTTTTTAACGCCCCACATGTCGGACAAAACAACCAGTCTTTCTGCCATAATGATTCTAATTTAATGTTGGTTTGGTAAAATTTGAATATAAATATGAGCATTAAACGTAAAAAACCAACATTTATTTGTTCATCAGAAGTAATTCATCGACGTAGCAGCGTTCATTGCACAATCTGGGTATCTTATGCTGCCCTCCAAGTTTATCCTTGGACTTAAGCCAGTCATAAAAGAGATTTTCCCTGGCTACATGAACTTTGGGCATTTTAAGCGTAGTATTATTATAGCGTTTGGCCTCATAATCAGAATTTAACGATTTTAGGGCATTATCTAGAAACTCGGTAAAATAATCTATCTCCTCCGGAGCCTTTCTAAACTCAATGATCCATTCGTGGGCCCCCTTCTCTTTACCGGACATAAATATAGGAGCTGCAGTGTAGTCCTTAATCTGTGCGCCTGTCTTTTTGCAAATACTTTTTAGTGCTTCCTCTGCATTCTCAATAATTAATTCCTCGCCGAAAACGTTGATATGGTGTTTGGTCCTCCCCGTTACCTTTACCCTATAGGGATCTATTGAAGTAAATCTTACCGTATCACCAATTTTATAGCGCCATAGTCCGGCATTAGTGGTTATAACAATCGCATAGTTCTTATTGATCTGAACTTCCCATATGGGTATTGTAGTCTGTTCCAGGGTACCATAGGTATCCATAGGAATGAATTCGTAGAAAATGCCATAATCCAACATCAATAACAGATCATCCGCATTATTTCTATCCTGTATGGCAAAGAACCCTTCCGAAGCATTATAAATCTCATAATAATTAAAACTCTTTCTAGGCAGTAGGTTTCTATACTGGTCCTTGTAAGGATTAAAACTTACCCCGCCATGAAAATAAACTTCCAGGTTCTCCCATACCTGAAATAAGTGATCGTTGCCCGTTTCTTCCAGTACGTTGTTCAAAAGTACCAACATCCACGAGGGCACACCGGCCAAGCTGGTAACGTTCTCTTGTATACTTTCCATAATAACAGCCTTCATTTTGGACTCCCACTCACTCATTAGGGACACCCTATTGCTAGGCGTACTGCTCAATTCTGCCCAAAAAGGCATATTATCTATAAGTATTGCGGACAAATCCCCGAAAAAAGTACCATTATCCTCATAAAGTTCCTTGCTACCTCCAAGGCGAAGGCTCTTTCCCGTAAACAGCTGGGAATTTTCGTTATTGTTTAGGTACAGGCAGAGCAGATCTTTCCCTGATTTGTAATGACAATCCTCCAAGGCCTCCGAACTAACCGGAATAAACTTGCTTTTGGCATTGGTTGTTCCACTGCTTTTGGCAAACCATTTTATGGATGTAGGCCAAAAAATGTTCTGTTCGCCTTTTCGGGTACGCTCAATCATAGGTTCCACCTCTTCATAAGAACGTATGGGCACCCTATTGGCAAACGTTTTGTAATCGGAAATGGATTCAAAACCATACGCCCGCCCCACTTCGGTATCCTTTGCAACGGAAAGAAGCTGATTTAAGACTTCTTCTTGTACCTCTGCCGGATATTTTAGGAAAAGCTCTATCTGATGATAACGCTTTTTCAACAACCAAGAAGCTATGGAATTAAATAATGGTATTGGCATTTTTAGGTATCTTTATCCTGTAAAATTTCAGGCTTTCCTTGTTCAGTTTGTTCAGTTAAAAATAGCCTTTAAAGTTATCATTTTCAAATTGATTATCACTTAAAAACATATCATGCAGTATACCGGTGTATTACAAAAGATGCAAAGCGAATTGGGCACTCCTATTCAATATTATTTGGTTTTTGAGAACGATTTTTTAAATATGAACCAAGTTCTCAATAAGGAATTGCATATCAATTTCATAAAATTCCAATGCCTTAACTGTGGCCGGGATAGAACAATATACCGACAGGGTTTTTGTAAAAGCTGTTTTTATGAGATTCCTACTGCCGGAGATTGGATAATGAGGCCCGAACTGAGTACCGCACATTTAGATAAGGAAGATCGGGATTTGGCCTATGAAAAGAAAGTGCAGTTACAACCACATATTGTTTATTTGGCCAATTCTAGCAACATAAAGGTAGGGGTAACCCGAAAAACGCAGATACCCACCCGTTGGATAGATCAGGGGGCCCACGAGGCTATTGAAATTGTAGAGGTTCCCAATAGGTATTTAGCCGGTATTACCGAGGTAGCCCTGAAAGATCATATAGGGGATAAGACCAATTGGAGAAAGATGCTCATCAATGATGTTAAAGACGAGAATCTGGCTGAATGGCGTCAAAAACTAAGAGCTTACATTCCAGAAGAGGTAGCGGATTATTTTATTGAAAACAATACCGAAACGCACTTGGATTTTCCTGTACTGCAATACCCACAAAAGGTATCCAGCCTCAATTTGGGTAAAACACCAGATTTTAAGGGAACTTTAAAAGGTATTAAAGGACAGTATCTCATCTTTGAAGACAATACGGTGTTCAACGTAAGGGGCAGTGAGGGTTACTATGTAGGGCTAACCATCAGTTAACCGAATCCTTAGCTTTTTCCGTATCATCGTTGTTTTTCTTTTTACCCAAAAGTCCTCCAAGGATTCCGGAAGCAGCTTCTTTTAAAGCATCTTTTTCTTGCCCACTTGTTTCTTGCCCGGTATTTGCCGTATCCTTGGTTTTGGCACCACCGCCCAATAACCCCCCAATAGCTTCTTGTACCCCGTTGTTGGATTCTGCTGCCTCCAAGGAGTCATTTTCCGAAGAATTACCGCCTAGGATACCTCCAATAAGGTCTTTTGCGGCATCGGTGCCTTCATTTACCAATTTTTGCTTTTGTACAGCCACCAGTTGGGCCGTTACCTTTTTTACCCCCGATGTTAAATCCGTGCTCACCGTAGGACTACCATACGCTCCCCCAATATTAGCGGTAATGGGAACTGTTAGGCCTTCCAATTCCGAATCATCAATTTTGGCGATAAGGCTATTTACTTCAGATCCCAAATATTTGGCAGGAACATCCAAAGTGGCCGTATAGTTTAACTTTTGATCGAAAGTATGGCTACCCGCAACCTTAATGGCGATATCATCATAGTTGATGGTAAATGGCTTTACCTTTACCACTCCATTTTCAAAGGAAAGTGCAGTCTTTAAACCTTGCAGATTAAGTTTGTCCGAATTTATAAAATTGAGCTTATTGCCTAAGGACGACAATATTTTGGACTCATCGGCATTAATATCCGTTGCCAACAACTCTGCCAATACTTTACCTGAGATGGTCGCAAGATTGGGTGTAAAATCATCGTTTAAATTACCGGACAATTCAATATCAGAATCTAACTTACCTTGTAAAGCACTGGCTATAGGGGCCAGAACGTTGAACAATTCCAACGCCTTGAAAGTTTCCCCGATCTTAAAACCGTTCATCCCTAACTTCATTGCAAAAACCGGTGCTTCGGTCTTGGTAGATACTTCTCCATTAAAGGCCATTTTTCCATCGAACAAGGACGATGTCATATTTGTTAGTATGGCGCTTTCATCTTTTATCTTTAAGTTACCGGATACATCTTTAAGTGTTAGATTATCATAGAGCACCGTATTGGCAGATGCATTGATGTTACAATCCAAAAACGATGGTATTTTAATTTTTTCTTCGGGTTCGCTGGTGGTACCTTCCTCGGAATCGGTTTCTTCAACCATAAAATCATTAAGGGCGAAAGTATTGGATTTTAAATCGAAGTTTCCTTCCACTTTTTCTTCATTGAAAAGAAACCCCAGTAAGTTGTTTATAGTACCAGTGCTTTCAAAATCGGTTTTACCAGTTGCTCCTTTAAACTCATTAAGCGTAACGGTATTGGGATTAAATGTCATTTTCGCCGACTGAATTTTCACCGGATTGGGTATCTCCTCAGAACTATATTCAAAATCTCTTAGAGCCATGTTGCCGGCCGTCTTTGTTTTCTCATATTGCTTTCGTTCTATGGAGGCCATATCAAAAGCAGTGGTTACATCCGCATCTAACATCCCTTTCAAATCCAAATCGCTGGGCATGGGGTAGGCTTGGGATAAATTTGCCAAATTCATTTTTGCCCCAACATGTGCATTCACCTTTGTATTACCTAAAAGATCAACAATTTTCGATGTCATATCAAACCGGTCCTCATCAATACTGAACGATAGTTTCTTGATATCCACATAGGTATCCTCGGCAATTCCGGAGGTATTGTTTATGGCCACATCAATATGAACATTTTGAACGGATTTAGGAAGGTCTGGATATTTAAAGGAAGCATTATCCGAATTTATAGTAATACTGAATGTGGGAATATGCTTTTCATCCACTACCCCTTTAAATTCTCCCTGCACCTCAAAATTCCCGGTGGTCTTTACACTTTCGATGTTTTTGGAATACTCCTCTGGTATTACTGCCAAAAAGTTTTTGAATTCCGAGGAAGGGGTCTTAAAATCAATAGCTATTTCCTGATCGGCTTCGTTCACTTTTACATAACCCGTAAAGACAATCGGCAATTGGTTTATCAATGCCTCATTCTCTAAAAAGGAATATTTTCTCTCCTTAAGGTCTATGCCTATCTTAGCATCAAGCTGTATTTTATGGTTTTTTAGGTAGTTGGTACTATCCATTTGAAATGAAACAAACGCGTTGGTATTTGTATCCAACTCCGAATTGTCCAAAGATAAATCCCCATTACCCATATGGTTTAAATCCGTCAGGGTAAGATGGGTCTTTGTAGACAAATCGCTATACCTAATCTTGGAATCGGTAATCTCATAAGACTCCAATGCCAGTCTAAAACCGCTACTTTGGGAACTGTCCCCTGTATCGGTCTCTCCTTTTTCTTTACCAATGTCGTAGTTGGCGTTCTCGGCCTCGTCCACGATAATGGCAAGATTGGCCTTTTCTATTATTAAGCTAGTAATAGCGATAGGTTCCGAGGCATTTTTAAACAATTGGGTCAACCCCATTTTTAAATCTATCCGATCCGCAGAAAAAAGGGTATCCCCTTCAAATGGGGCACTATTAATAAGCGAAATGGCATTTAGCCTCAGCTTGGCATTTGGGAAACTACTAAAGAGATTTAGATCGGCATCTTCAAAATCCAAAGTGCCGTTAATATTGTTGTTTACCTTGTTCTTTACTATTTCTGCTATCTTTCCTTCGAGAAAAAAAGGTGCGGCCACAAGTATTACAATAAATAGCAGTAAAAAACCACCTACAATTTTTAAGATTTTCTTTTTCATATTGTTCAATGTATTCTTTCTTATGAACTTAAAAAAACAACATTTATTATGCTTCTAAATCTATTTCCTGCCCAATGGCAAGATTAAAGCGTTTTCTAAGTATGTAAACAAAGAGATAAAGGAAGGGGGTATCTAAAAAAGCGATTAGCACCTTAAAAAGGAAACCGCTGATTACCAAACCGTAAAACATGCTCCATGGTAGTACTTTAAAGGTACAAAGCAGGCCAACCACGGTAAAGGTGTCTATAAACTGGGATAGGAAGGTAGAAAAATTGTTTCTAAGCCATAAATGTTTACCCTTAGTAAGCCTTTTCCAGAAATGATAAAGGGCAATATCCACATATTGAGCGGCCAAATAGGCCAGCATTGAGGCTAGGACCGCTATCGGGGACAGTGCAAAGACTTTTCCAAAAATGGCGTCATTCACTGGAGATCCTGGTATGGCAGGTACAATGTCTGCCAATAGAAGAATGCCCATGGAAAAGAAAGAGGCAAAAATACCTGCAGTAACAATTTGATTGGCCTTACGTTTACCGAAAATTTCAGAAATAAGATCGGTGATCAAAAATGTAAGCGGGTAAGGTAAAATACCCACGGACAACTCAAATATGGGTGCTCCAAAAACGGTAATATCACCAAAGGGGTTCCAATAGAAGAATTTTTGAAATATTAGGTTGGAAACTACCAAAGAAGTTATAAAAAGGGCTCCTAGATACAAATAAATGGTATAGGCAACTTTTTTGTCCTTTTGGGTCATAGTCTATTTAATGTTGAGCACAAAAGGCATCCTTACCTGAACTCCTTTCTGTTGCATCACGGATTTGATCTGTTTTAATATGGCGTAAGCCTCTGTACCTATTTCTTTTTCAATAAATACCTCTTTGCTTTGAACGCTTGCACTTGCAAAACTTTCCATAAAACGTTCAAAACCCGACTTGTATTTTGGATACTTCTTTATTCCGTACGACTCCAAGCCTGCCAATGAGGCCGCCCCGGCAATGGCATCCTTAAGACCACCAAGTTCATCTACCAATCCTAAACGGGTGGCATCGCTTCCACTCCATACCCTTCCTTGAGCCAAACTATCCGCCGCTGCTACCGATATTTTTCTTCCTTCGGAAACCCTATCCAAAAACGTACTGTATGTTTCTTCTATGCCTTCTTGTACTACGGCCCTAAATTCATCGCTCATAGGCTCAAAAAGTGAATAGTCAACAGCATTTTTATTGGTGCCCACCTGTTCGGCATTAATACCGATATTGCCGGCAAGTTCACTCATATTGGGGACAGTGCCAAAAACGCCAATAGACCCTGTTACCGTAGTGGGTTCGGCGAAAATCTTATCAGCGCCCACAGCGATGTAATATCCTCCTGATGCCGCCACGTCTCCCATAGAGACCACAACCGGTTTCACTGCCTTGGTAAGTTCCATTTGACGCCATATTATATCGGAGGTCAATGCACTACCGCCAGGAGAGTTTACTCGGAGTACTACAGCTTTAACATTCTCATCTTCCCTTGCCGTGGTAAGCGCTTCGTTTATAATACCTTGCCCAATTATGTCTTGACTGCCCTCTCCGTATAGTATTTCGCCTTGGGCAAAAACAACGGCAATTTTATCCGCACCGGAATGGATTTTCTTTTTATTGGCAATTTTGATATAGTCTTGGAGGGCAACATAGTTTTGATCTTCCTCCAAATCGGTACCCGTTGCATCTTTAAGTCTTTCCTCGTATTCATCATAGTTTAGGACACCATCTACCAACCCGGAAATGTTTGCGTAGGCAGGGCTCCTACCTCCTAAAGTATCGGCAATTATATTTAGGTCTTGCTCGCTAATATTTCTTTCTTCAGAAATTTCCCCGATCATAGAATCCCAAAGAGAACCGATCAACTCCCCTATTTGCGTTCTATTGGCTTCGCTCATTTCATTGGATAAATAAGGCTCAACGGCACTTTTGTATTTTCCATGACGAATGACCTCAATTTTTACTCCTGTTTTTTCCTGAAGGTCTTTATAAAAAAGCACTTCGGCCGAAAGCCCTTTAAAATCGAGGCCTCCAACAGGATTAACGTATATTTCATCTGCCACACTGGCCACATAATAGTCCTTTTGGGTAAAGTAATCGCCAAAGGCGTATACAAACTTTTCATTTTCCTTAAAGTCCTTCAAGGCTTTCCTAAGGGCCTGCGCCTGGGAAAGTCCGGCAATAAGAAAATTATTGTTAATGCTTATCCCCTTTATTCGATCATCGTCCTTTGCAATTTCAATGGCATGTAAAATTTCATCCAACCCTTGTGATTCTTCAAAAAACCCTGAGAAAGGGTCTAGTTCATCATTCCCTACATAATCCTTTATGGGTTGTTGAAGCTGTAGCTCCAAGACTGTATTTTCTCCTACTACTACGCCGTCCTCGGCATTCCCAACAAGACTGGCGAAGATAAAGAACATCATAAACAGTATGCCGAAGGCAATGATACACCCAAGAATGGAAGCAAGAAGATTTCTAAGAAAATTCATTAATAACAATTTAGTATAATCTCCAAAGATAACCAATGTTGCAATTATTATACCAGCATTTATTTTTAATCTATTACAATATGATGGCACATAATGTCGGTTTGTTTTGTTTATTTTGTTCCGACGTTATGGCAAATAAAGTAATTTCATACCTCTCCTTGGGAAGTAATTTGGGAGACAGACCCAACAATCTTCAGCAAGCGTTGTTCTTGCTAGAAGAAAATGTAGGTGACATTGTCCGTATTTCCCCTGTATACGAATCCGCTTCTTGGGGTTTTGAGTCGGACGATTTTTTAAACATCTGCATTTCCCTGGAAACACAACTTAGCCCCATGGCTTTGCTAGACGGCATTTTGCAGATAGAAACCGGACTGGGAAGATTGCGGGGAAAATCTGAAGGTTACGAAGCCCGCACAATAGACATCGACATTTTGTACTATGATTTTGAGATTTTGAAGACCACAGCGTTGACCTTACCACACCCCCAATTGCATTTACGGCGTTTTGTTCTGAAACCCTTGGCCGATATAGCTCCGCAGTTCTACCACCCTATCCTCATTAAGGATACCCGCAACCTACTGCAAGAATGTAGGGACAAAAGTGCACCGGTTAAAACAAAGCATCGTTTTTTCCCCAACCCTAAGGCACTCTTCTCAGGGTTAAATTTTATCGCAATAGAAGGAAATATAGGTGCGGGAAAAACCACGTTAGCCCATAAAATAGCTTCTGATTTTGAAGCTAAATTGGTACTTGAACGTTTTGCCGACAACCCGTTTTTACCTAAATTTTATGAAGATCAAGGGCGTTATGCCTTTCCGCTAGAGATGTCTTTTTTAGCAGATCGTTACCAGCAGTTTACGGACGATACCTCTCAATTTGATCTTTTTAAGCAGTTTATGGTAAGTGATTATGATATTTATAAGTCGCTCATCTTTGCAAAGATTACGTTACAAGAACAAGAGTTTGATCTGTACCGAAAAGTTTTCAATTTCATGTACAAAGAGGTGAAAAAACCTAAAATCTATGTTTACCTCTATCAAACCACAGATCGTCTCCTGGAAAATATTAAGAGGAGGGGGCGCGATTATGAGCAGAA
This sequence comes from Spongiimicrobium sp. 3-5, assembly GCF_046557915.1. NCBI lineage: Bacteria > Pseudomonadati > Bacteroidota > Flavobacteriia > Flavobacteriales > Flavobacteriaceae > Spongiimicrobium > Spongiimicrobium sp. 3-5. Next base: position 1,691,717 of record NZ_JBHEBG010000001.1, on the reverse strand, counting down.
TATTGCTACGGAATACCTGGAAAAAATAAACAGGGGGTATTTTGATTTTATTAAAAGTTATCCCGAACAGAATAACTTGGTGATAGACGTATCCGATCTAGACTTTGTAGAGAACCAAGAGGACTATCAATTGATTCTTGCCAAAATTCAGAATTTTGCCGCCAAACTAGAATATTAGTGCTTATAACCGGCCAAGATCGGTTTTTAATCCATCTTCAAGGAATTTGCAAAAAAACTTCGATTCTGGTAATTATAATGCGCTGATTTCAAGGAATTTCAAGGAATTTTCTAAAAAGAGACCTACCATTTTTTAACAAAACAACAAGAATTTGTTTAACACTTATTTCACAAATTTCTTGCATAAACCAAATCGATTTGTTTTCTTGCACAACGGTAAAAGACAAACTAACTAACTCAAACTCTATATTCCCTGCCCAACTTAGGTTGGGCTTTTTTTATTTAATATCCTTGTTAAATCCCTTCTTTTGTTGGTCTTCGCGGTGGGTTGGTAAGGTTAAAAGAAACTAATATCTCTAGTTGAATATCGTTGGTTTATTTTATTTCCGCAGCAAATACCCTTGTTGAAAAGTAGGTCAATTATTCAATTTTGCCCATAAATCCCATACCACTACCCCAACACTTACCGATATGTTTAAGGAGTGTTTGGTACCATATTGTGGTATTTCTAGCACCTCATCACAGCTATTAACGGCTTCCTGAGAAACACCTTTTACTTCATTTCCAAATACGAGGGCATACTTTTTAAGTGAATCGGGCATAAAGTTTTGTAGCATTCTTGCATTTTCTACTTGTTCCACCGCCAGGGTGTGGTAACCTTGTTGTTTCAATTCCTCCAAAAGATCTCTGGTATCCCTCCGGTATTCCCAAGTAACACTGTCGGTAGCTCCCAAAGCGGTCTTATGAATGTCTTTATGCGGAGGAGTGGCCGTAATACCACATAAGTATATTTTAGAAATTAGGAATGCATCGGCGGTTCTAAAAACAGAACCTATATTGTTGAGGCTTCGGATATTATCGAGCACAATGACTAAAGGCGTTTTTTCGGCTCCTTTAAATTCGTCTACATTTAAACGTTCCAATTCCCTATTTTCTAATTTTCGCATATTTTTCGCCTTCTTTTTCAAATCCAAATCCCGTGAAAGTTATCCCCAAAATATCAACAATGGTTTGGTGCCCCAGAGGAAAATGTTACATTCGTTTAAATGTCTTTAGGGCAAAAATAAGTTAATAAAATCGCTTTTGGCAAACACAACAAAGACAAAAAAGATTACGCCCTTAATGCGGCAGTACAATACCATCAAGACCAAATATCCTGATGCACTTTTACTGTTCCGCGTAGGCGATTTTTACGAGACTTTCGGGGAAGATGCGGTAAAGGCGGCCAAAATATTGGATATCATCCTTACCAATCGCAATAATGGGGGCGAAAAAACAGAACTAGCTGGGTTTCCGCACCATTCTTTAAACACCTATCTTCCGAAACTTGTAAAGGCCGGACAACGTGTGGCCATTTGCGACCAATTGGAAGATCCCAAGCAGACCAAGACCATTGTAAAACGCGGTGTTACAGAATTGGTTACACCCGGTGTTGCCATTAATGACGACATCTTAACTGCCAAAGACAATAATTTTTTGTGTGCCATTCACTTTGGAAGAAAACTCTTGGGGGTATCTTTCCTAGATATTTCAACAGGAGAGTTCTATGTTTCAGAAGGTAGTGAGGAACAAATAGACAAACTGCTTCAGAACTTCGCTCCCAACGAGGTTCTGATCTCCAAAGCCCATAAAAAAGAATATGACGACCTCTTTAAAAGCAGGTTCCATAGTTTCTATATGGAAGATTGGGTATTTCAGGAAGATTATGCCGAGGAGACCCTTACAAACCATTTCAAAATTAAAACCTTAAAAGGCTTTGGGGTGGCCGACCTTCAACAAGGCATTATTGCGTCGGGTGTGGTATTGCATTATCTTCTGGAAACCCAGCACAAACGCCTACAACACATTACCTCGATAAAGCGAATTGCTGAAGAGGAGTACATCTGGATGGATCGATTTACTATTCGAAATCTAGAACTTTACCATTCCCACAATACCCAGGCGGTAACGCTCTTAAGTGTTATTGACAAGACCATTTCACCAATGGGTGGGAGGTTATTAAAACGTTGGCTGGCCCTTCCTTTACAGCATGTGGAAAAAATAAGGAGCCGACATCAGATAGTAGCTTACCTCACTTCCGATGCCGAAATTTTGGATAAGCTTCGGAACCACATAAAACAGATAGGCGATTTAGAAAGACTAATATCTAAAGTGGCCACGGGTAAAATAAACCCTAGAGAGGTAGTTTACCTAAAGAATTCTTTGGAGGCCATTGTACCCATAAAGTCAATGATAAGTGCATGCAATAATAAAGCCCTAAACTTAATGGGCGATCAATTGGACCCTTGCGATATGCTTAGGACGAAGGTCAAAGAGATGTTGTGTGAAGAAGCTCCTGTAAATTTATTAAAGGGCAAGACCATTGCCGACGGGTTCTTGGACGAATTGGATGAGTTGAGGGCAATGGCTTTTTCGGGAAAAGACTATTTGGACAAGATGTTGGAAAGAGAAACGGAGCGTACCGGTATCACTTCCTTAAAAATTGCCTCCAACAACGTATTTGGCTACTATATAGAAGTACGAAACACCCATAAGGACAAGGTTCCCGAGGAATGGATTCGGAAACAGACCCTGGTAAACGCAGAACGCTATATTACCGAAGAGCTAAAGGAATACGAAGCAAAAATATTAGGGGCCGAAGAACGTATCCTAAGTCTGGAGCAACAGCTGTTTTCGCAGCTTATAGTATGGTTGCAAGAGTACATTGCCCCTGTACAGCAAAATGCCTATCAGATAGCACAACTAGATTGCCTCTGTGGGTTTACCCAGTTGGCCAAAGAGAACAACTACGTTGAACCGGAGATTAACGATTCCACGGACATAATCATAAAAAACGGCCGACATCCGGTTATTGAAAAGCAATTGCCCCTTGGCGAAGCCTATATTGCCAATGACGTTCACTTGGATCGTACGATGCAGCAGATCATTATGATCACCGGACCCAATATGAGTGGTAAATCAGCTATATTAAGGCAAACGGCCCTCATTGTACTACTGGCCCAAATGGGTAGTTTTGTGCCCGCAGACGAAGCCAAAATTGGATATGTAGACAAAATTTTCACCAGGGTTGGGGCAAGCGATAATATATCGGCAGGCGAATCTACTTTTATGGTTGAAATGAACGAGACCGCCTCCATACTCAACAACCTTTCGGAGCGTAGTTTAGTACTCTTGGATGAAATTGGCCGGGGTACCAGTACCTACGACGGAATATCGATAGCATGGGCCATTTCCGAATACCTGCACGAGCATCCGGCGAGGGCAAAGACACTCTTTGCCACACACTACCATGAGCTTAATGAGATGGCCGCCACTTTTGAGCGAATTAAAAATTACAATGTTTCCATAAAAGAGCTTAAGGATAATGTGCTGTTTTTAAGAAAATTGGTCCCGGGAGGCAGTGAACATAGTTTTGGCATACATGTGGCAAAAATGGCCGGGATGCCGCAACAGGTGATCCACAAGGCTAACAAGATTCTTAAAAAGTTGGAAAAATCGCATTCTAGCGAGGAGCTCACCGATAAGTTGCAAGCGGCACAAAACGAGATGCAGCTGAGCTTTTTTAATCTAGATGACCCATTATTGGAGCAAATAAAGGAAGAAATCGCCAGTTTGGACATAAATACGCTAACCCCTGTAGAAGCGCTTATGAAGTTAAATGAGATTAAACGCTTGCTGGGTAAAAAGAAGAAGGCATCGTCCTAAAGTTGCCAGGTTTCCCAAACCGTAGAAGTTTTGTTCCTTTTGGTGAAAATTTTCTTTGCCTTTTCTAGAATTGTATTAAATTTGCATCCGCATCTGGTAAAGATGCAACGTTCTTACAGTTACGCGAAAATAGCTCATCCCGATAGTTATCGGGAGGTAGAGCGACGTTCCTTGGAGGACTTTGCGGTTCTCTACATATTGAAAAAAGATGCGAAAATAGCTCATCCCGATAGTTATCGGGAGGTAGAGCGACGTTCCTTAGAGGACCTTACGGTTCTCTACATATTGAAAAAAGATGCGAAAATAGCTCAGTTGGTAGAGCGCCACCTTGCCAAGGTGGAGGTCGCGGGTTCGAATCCCGTTTTTCGCTCATAATTATCCACGTGCTGCCATTTTAGGGCAGTTAGGCTCGAGTGGTGGAATTGGTAGACACGTTGGACTTAAAATCCAATGGACATTAGTCCGTATGGGTTCAAGTCCCATCTCGAGTACAAAAACCCTTGTTAATCTTTTGATTTTCAAGGGTTTTTTGTTTTTTATTGGGTAAAAGCAAGAGAAACGTAAACCCCTATTGTCCATAGAGCGTTCAAAGGCATAAAGGATTTATTATCTTAGTTCTTATAAGAGAAATATAGTTAATAACTATATCCAATTTGTTAGGGTTAATGCTGAAAAATAAACGACAATTCAAAGATTAGAATATGGCAAGAAGAAATGATAAAGCAACTGGACTACTAATTATAGTGGGTTTTGTAGTATTTATCATTGCAAAAGTCTTCGAATTTATCATGGATAATATTGTTGTTATCGGAGTAATCGTTGGAATTGCTCTTGTAATTTTTGCTGTTGTTAAATTCATAGAACATCAAGACTCAAAAAAACAGAAAAAACGTAATATTCATAATGCAATTTTAAAAGGTCTCAATGAAAAATATGAACAAGAAAAAAGCAGAATTGAGAACAAAAAAGAGAGAATATTTCAGTCACTTCAGAAAATTGAGAATGATATAATCGCATTAGAAAATAAACAAAACACTTACAATGATTCTTATGACCCAATAAGAGCTATTTCAAAACTTCAAAATATTCTTAAAGTAAAGACTTTAAGTCTAAACGAAATTTGGGATTTATTTTATGACCAAGGTGAATTTAAGGTTATAAATCTTAATCAACGTTTCGAAGAAAAAATAAGGTTAGTCGATGAAATCAATAAACCTGAATACTTTGAACTAAAACAAAATACAGAAAATAAAGACAAACTGTCAACAGAAATTGAACAGAAGAAAAAGGAACTTAATGAGAGCTTAAAATCTATTTACACTTCAAATCTAAATTCCACGAAAAATAAAATACATGAGTTCAAAGAGAAATATAAGCAAAAAGGCAAACTATGGACTTTAGAGCTTGAAAAGTTCAAGGAAAAACAGAAACAAAAAAATGACAAAGTTGATTTGTTAAAAGCAAAATATAATGAAAGAAACGAAAGTTCAATTGCTGAATTTCATCTTCAAATACTTGAAAAAATAATCTATGACCCAAATTTTCACAAATCAATAACTACTGATTATAACAAGGAGAATAAAATTCTTATTATAGAATACCTTCTTCCTACAATAGAGCAGTTTCCTGAAACAAAAGAATTTCGGTACATAAAAACACGAAACGAATACAAAGAAATTAAATTTTCAGATAGAGAACTTGACAAGTTATATAATGATATTATTTATAGACTTGTACTTGACTTAATAAGTATTTCATTCGAAAATGACTTGATAAATGTCATTAAAACGATTGTTTTCAATGGTTGGACAAATGCTATTAACAAGGCTACCGGACTTTATAATAAAGCATGTGTTCTTTCTGTAGTTTGCGATAAGAGTGAATTTAGTAAAATTAATTTTTCAGAAGTTGACCCTAAAGAGTGCTTTAAAAGTCTTAAAGGAATTTCTGCAAATAAAATCAGTAACCAAACGCCTATAAAACCTATCATCACAATAGCGAATGATGACAGAAGGTTTGTGTCATCTCAAGAAATCGGAATAGACTCTTCCACAAATTTGGCATCAATGCACTGGGAAGACTTTGAACACTTAATAAGAGAAATTTTTGAGAAAGAATTTAGTATAAACGGTGGAGAAGTAAAAGTTACACAGTCAAGTAGAGATGGAGGTGTAGACGCAATTGCATTCGACCCTGACCCAATTCGTGGAGGAAAAATAGTAATTCAAGCTAAACGTTATACGAATATAGTAGGAGTTTCAGCTGTTAGAGACTTATATGGAACAGTAATGAATGAGGGAGCGACAAAAGGAATATTAGTAACGACTTCTGATTATGGTTCTGACTCATTCAAATTTGCAAAGGATAAGCCAATTACTCTAATAAATGGAGGAAATTTACTTTATCTACTTGAAAAACATGGTTATAATGCAAGAATAAATATTAAGGAAGCCAAAGATGAATTAAAATAAAAGCACTAACCCTAACAACGTGTATAATTAATTACTGCGGAATTCCTTCGCAGGAATTCACTTGAATTAATTAACTTAGCTCAACGTCGGAAAATCCTAACCGATTTTCCGTAACTAACCATACACAAACCGTTGTAGCCAATTAAAAACTAACAACTAATCTAAAAAATCAAATAGCCGTAACAAAAATTTCTTTCATTCGTGTTATTTATGTAAATAAATAAATTTCAAAAAATGAAAAAAGGCTTAACCATTCTCCTTGCCCTAGTTTTATTCTCTTGTCAAGAAAATAAAGAACAATTAAACCTTACTCAAGGACTTCACATATCGAACATTACCTTAATCTCAACCGAAGATGGAAATTATACCCCATATATCGGTCATTTGGTGGTCGAAAAAGATAAAATCGTTTATATAGACAAGAATGAGCCAAGTATAAGCGGAACATTTGAACAGATCGATGGAACTGGAAAATTCATAATTCCAGGGTTAATCGATAGTCATGTTCATGTTATTCCTGGAGTACAAGGAATGCTTCCTCACCATATGGAAAAGTACCCTGAACTAGCCAAAGAATTTAACAATCAAATGCCTAGAAGCTATTTATACTATGGTTTTACTACGCTCATTAACCTTGGAGGTATATCAGAAGAACGAATTGCATCTTTTAACATGCAACCACTAAAACCCGATTTATATCATATTGGATATTCAGGAGCTGCGGTTGCAAATGGCTACCCAATGAATTTCACCCCTAAAGAATATCGGTTTGACTCTGAGCCAAATTTCATATATATGGAAAGTGAGGCAGAAAATATACCCGATAAGTATGACCCCGCAAACCATACCCCTAAAGCTGTTGTTAAGCGCATTAAAAATTCTGGAGCTATTGCCGTAAAATCTTATTACGAACCAGGTTTTGGACGCTTGTCTAATTTACCCGTGCCAACCAGAGGTATTATGAAGGAATTGCTTAACGAAGCACATTCAAACGGGCTTGTCTTAACTGTTCATGCCAATTCACTTGAAGCGCATTCGTTTTTGACAGACATAGGAGTAGATATTTTATCACATGGACTATGGAATTGGGGAAAGTATAAAGATGTACCAAAGGACTCTCTTCCATTGGAAATAAAAAAAATGTTGGATTTACAAATTCAAAAACGAATGGGCTATACGCCCACATTAACTGTTATTGAAGGAGAGGAAGCTTTAGTTGATAATGAATTTCTCAATCAGCCTGCCTTAAAAAAAATAGTTCCTGAAAATTTACTTGAATGGTATAAAACAGAAGAAGCGCAATGGTTTGCCAAAGAAATTTTCAGTGAACAAACTGTAGAAGAAACTCATACAATTTATGGTAATGTACAGGCCCAGGCCATGCTAGTTTTAAAATATCTTTCTGATAATAATGGTCTACTTCTATTTGGCTCAGATACTCCATCTGCCCCAACGTATGGTAATCAACCTGGTCACAATGGGTATTGGGAACTTAAATTAATGAAAGAAGCAGGAGTTCCTTTACATAAAATACTTTCATCTGCTACTATAAATAATGCCAAAGCTTTTCAATTAGATTCTTTACTCGGCTCATTGGCTATTGGGAAAAAAGCTAATATAATTATGATGACTAAAAACCCATTAAAGGATATTGAAGCATATGATGCTATAGAAAAAATTGTTATTGGAGGTCAAGCCATAGAAAGAAAAGATTTAGAGATTAAAGAATAACTAGCTACAACAAAGGCTATAATTCATAGTTCCCCTACTTATATCTTGAAAATACCTACTTTTATGTGGCCCGATTTCTAGACTGAAAAATCCTAACGGATTTCCCGCTACGAAATCATAGCCGATAACGTTGTAAACAATTTTGACTGAACCAAGAAACATATTGAGACAGATTACGGATATTCAAGTCCAAGCCGATAGACTTATTAAAGGTCAGGCGGACTTAACCGAAATCGAAGACTTTGCAAAATATTCATATGAATTGAGAACTTATCTCACCACGAATATAAAAGATGACTTTATCTTAAAATACGTGAACGAAATACCAATTCTGGATTTGGATGCGGAAAGTGAAAACGCAGATGGATTTTTAGAAAGTTTGCTGTATTTTTTTGGTGGACTCTTTGGTGCTTACTCTTTAGAACAAAAAAAGCAAGCTGAAGCTTTAGACGTAATAAGGAATATAAAAGGGAAATATGCTTCTGCAGAGTTTATGCTTAAAAACTACTTTGAGTAAAAAACTGTTTACAACAAAACCCAAACGTAATGCGGACTCTAGGGCTTAGTCAAAAGGTCTGTGTATATTTATAATGTCGCAAAATCTTATGGATTTAGCTTTAGAATAGAAAAAATAAATCAAAGCAATAAGCTTTAGCTTCGTGCGCAGACGGAAACGAAAAGTTTCCTTACTTCCGCACTACGCTTAGCCCAACCGTTAGCCGCAATTATGAAAAATCTTAGATGTTAAAAAGCTCATCGAAAAAAATCCTGCTTTCCAAGGGGCTTAACCTTTCTTGTTCAGCTCCTGATTCAAATGGTAAGTTCGTGTGCGGAGTTTCAAAGCCAATCGGAATAGTTGGGAATAGGTTGAATAATTATGGGACACGTAATCTTGTGGAATATGATGATAGTGGCAATAGAATAATAACGGAAACGGATTTACCAATTCTTGCTCTACTTTTTGAGTCGGGTAAATGGCGGGTTGATTGTTCGGAATTTGCTCCAAAGCCTGGCCCAGGAGATTTTCTAAAAGAATTTATCGATGAAGAGAGTGCTGTGCACTATATTCTCAAATACTTTTTTGATAAAAACGAGCACATCAAAGAACTAAATAAGTACTTAACGGAGAAAAAATAACTGTGGCTAACAAAGCCTAAAATTCATTGCTTGCGGATTTCCTAAATGGAAATCACGCGCAAAAAGCTAACTTTAGGTTCGGCTAGATTGTCCTTCGGACGAATCACAGCAACGAACCTTAGGCAAACCGTTGTAATGCATTTGAGAGCACATTTACTAAACCAAAATATAGTTTCACTCAATATGACTTTTTCAAAATAAAAATCTGATATAAATTGAACTCAAATTAAACTGACCGATTTTGAAAAAAGCATTACTTCTACTATTTTTATTTACAAGCGGAATTACATTTTGTCAACCAAAAGAGTATAGCGGAATTGTAAAAGTAAAAAGTGACAAATCACCACTTCCAGGAGTAAATGTTGTAATTAAAGGAACAAAAATCGGAACCCAAACTGACTTTGACGGATATTTCAAAATTTCTGTTCCAGACTCTCTAAACATACTTTCATTTTCATTTTTAGGTTTTCAAACTTTAGAATATAAATTAGAAACAGAAAGAAAAATTGAAGTATTCTTAAAAGAAGATTGTAATATTGATTGGTTTGACAAACGTCATATTGGAATTTATTTAAATAGCGGAATTGTTAATAATCCTGTTGGTGGATTAATTCACTTTTCCTTTACACCAAATTATAATTGGCCAACAATTAAAACTGGAATTAGTTACCAAACCAACCTAAAAGAAAATAAGTTTCTTAATGCTTACTTGAATTTTCATCATCTTTTTGTCATTTGTGATTTTAACGCTGACATCAATTCCTCATTGAGAAACTTGGAGTATGATAATAATATAGAATTAACTGCATATTCAGTTGAAACAAGTCTTAATTTTAATCGTTTTAGTGCGATAGTTGGCTTAAGCACTATTGACTTTAATAAAACGTCGGAAAACGAAAATATAAATTCCATTGGACCAACATTAGGACTTGGAACTTGGATTGGACAACCATTTTTAATGTCTGTATCTGCGAAAACGACGATTTATAAAAACTTGAGCGAATACCACGCTGAAATTAAAAAACAGTACAAAGGAATTTATGGATTTCTAAAATATTATAAAGTCAATGACTTTAATGAATTAAGTTTAGGAATCGGAATTGAATTAAGTTATTAAAAAATAAAAACGTTTGCCGACAACGTGTATAATTCATTGCCAGTGTAAGCCTACTTACGAAAGTCCTCGCAGACTTTCTATCTGTGATATATTTGCTAACTTTAGTGCTTAAACACGCAACGAAATCATACACCAGACCGTTAGCTGTAATTATAAAAAACAAATGAGATATTTTGTAACCTTCCTAGTTATGACTTTCATTTTCGGTTGTCAATCGGACAAAAAGCTGGAAACTGGAGAATTAACTGTTACTGGAAAATATTGTAAATATCCCAATAATGATTTTATAGTTTTACCATTTCAATTATTCAAAAACGATTTGAAGGTTCGAAGTGATACGCTCGAATTTAGCGGAGAAGTAAAATTGAAAGATTTATCTTTTGGAAAATATAGTGTAAAGTTCAATTCAATTTATGAACGTCTAGAAATCGTTGAATTTGAAGTTAATAGTAAAACCCAAGAAATTGAACTTTGCATTGACAAAATAGATTATGATTTAGCAAACAATAACTTATTTATAGACCAATTAAAACCGAATGAAAAATTAAAAATCGGCTTTTTCACGTTTGGTTGTTTTCATTCAGAAGAATTAGGTCTGGAAATAATCCGGAAAGAGGACCAATATTTAGCAAAACTAGACAAAACTGAAATAGTACTTTCTACTAACCAAATCAAATTAATCAGAGAATTCGAAATTGAACTTCGGCAGGTTCCGACTGGATATTGTACAACTACGGACACTTATAATTTAACGATTTTGGACAGTTCTGAAAATATGGAACTAATTGACGAAAGTTGCGAGTGGAATGGATTTAGCAACCTATTGGTAAAACTTGGACTGGAAAATAACTACAGCTAACAATACCTATAGCAAATAGGGCATAAAGTGAAATATTTAAAGGCTTGGGCGTAATTGTTGAGTCCGCCAAATCTTTTGGATTTGGCAATTAAAAAATAAAAATAATTACAAAACAAAAAGCTCTGGCTCGAAGACCAGACGGAAACGAAAAGTTTCCTTGCCTGCCCTACTTGCCATAGCCGAACCGTTGTAGTGCATTTGAGAAAAAATGAAACCTGAATTAAAATACATCGAATTGAAAAGCGGATTTGGAGATAATGGGCCAGCTTGGATTGGAATGGCTGAATTTTCAAAATCTGGAAGGACTGTGTATTTTAATGGAAAAGCACTTAAAAACTCAAATGCTAAAGGAATTGCAGGAAATTACTTTGATATAGAAAATGGAGATGAATATTGGGTTTCTGGAATAAAGAAAAACGGAACTGATAGACATTGGGTTGGTGGTGGAAAAATAATGATAGACAAAAATGTTGTGGAGCTTTATTTAAGCCTAGTTGATTTTGATGTTTTAGACAAAAATCGCTTTGAACTGACTGAAATAGAAATGACAGACAAGCAAAGATTTGCGGAATTAGAAAATAAGAAACTTAATTAATTACCTTGACAGAAAAGAAACTACATAATCTTTATAAACTGATTGCATATTTTCTAATTGCAGTAAGTCTAATTTTGATTTTAATACCGATTGATAACTTATTAGTTCAAGACAAATTTGGAATTGTTTTAGTTATGAATATTGGTTTTCATATGTTTTATCATCTGATTAGTATTGTACCATTAAAACAACTGAATTGGGTTAAAGACAATTCAACAGTACAAAATCTTGCTTTCAAGGGTATTATGGTAATGTCCTATTTTATACCTATTGCCTGTGTTTTGGCTTCAGTTATAATTATTACAGAATCATTTTCAAACCAAGAATATTACAAGCTGACAGTACTATTAGTTTTTTCGGGAGTAATTCTTGGAGCATTTAAACTAAATTTAAAATTAAAGAGCTGGAGAAAAAACGCACTACAACAACGTGTATAATTAATTGCTACGGAATTCCTTCATCGGAATTCACGCGAGTTAATTATCTTTCCGCAACGGCGGAAAGTGAATCGCACTTTTAACCGCAACAACTCATACACAAACCGTTGTAATGCATTTAATCTAACAAAATGAAAAAAATACTCTCGGCCATATTCCTAGTTAGCACCTTGACCTCATTTTCTCAGTCAGACAAAATAATTGGGGAATACTTTCTTGAACTTGGAAACGAAAAGCACCAAATTGAGTACAGATTAAATCTTAATTCGGACGGAACATTCGGATTTCACTCTTATACCAATAATCAAAATGGGATTCCGCCAATAGTACATACGTACGGAAAAGGGACTTGGAATGTAGATGGCAAGGTCGTTTCGTTCATTACGAATAAGGAAAAGGACTTAGACGAAAAACATACTCTGGACTTTAGCGGTTCTAAAGCAAGATTTGTCACAAAACCTTCTCGGGACAAAACAGACAGAATAATAAAGACTAAACTAAAGTTTTTTGAAAGCGAAATCTTTTGGATTAAAGGACTGGACATTTTCAAAACTTAAAAACGCATTGCAACAAAGCCTAAAATTCATTGCTTGCGGATTTCCTAAATGGAAATCACGCGCAAAAAGCTAACTTTAGGTTCGGCTAGATTGTCCTTCGGACGAATCACAGCAACGAACCTTAGGCAAACCGTTGGCGGCAATTAAAAAAACAAAAATGAAACGAATAATTTGTATTACAGTTTTAATAATGCTGATAATATCGTGCAACGGAAATAATAAAATGGAAAGAATTTATAAAATCATGGAGAGTATTTCCATAACATCAAATGTTACTTACAAAAAAATAGATTCATTGGAACTACAATTAGACATTTATTATCCTGCAGAAAAATTGGGAAAAGAGCCTTGGGAAAAGATATCAGAACACAATAAACCAACTCTAATTTATTTCCATGGTGGAGGTTGGATGAGTGGAGATAGAACTTCAAGATTCTTAGGATTACTCCCTTATCTTGAAAAAGGCTGGTGTGTTGTAAATGTTGAATATCGATTGCTACAAGAAACAAATTTGATTGGATGTTTAAATGACTGCATTGACGCAATTAATTGGGTCGATGATAATGCCTCAACTTATAAATTTGATACCAGTCAAATATATTTATCAGGGGAATCGGCTGGAGGGCATTTAGCTTTGTTAGCTGGAATGACAAATGAACCTGAATTAGGTGCGAATAAAGTCCATAGGAGAAAAAGTAAAATCAATGGAATTATAAATTGGTATGGAATTACTAAGATGGAAAATGCAATAAAATTTTGGAATGATGAATCTTATACGGAATTGATAATGGATAAATGGAGTGGCGATAAAAATCGATATTTAGAAATCACTTCTCCAATAAACCATATTTCGCAAAACACAACTCCTCCGATAATAAGTCTACATGGAGATAAAGATGTAAATGTCGAAATTGAACAAGCAATTTCATTCCATGAGGAATTACAAGCTAACGGAATTAAAAACAAATTGGTCAAAATAAAAGGTAAAAAACATGGAGACTTTTCTTCGGCAGAATTAGAATCTATGTTTGATGAAATTTGGAACTTTTATGAAATAGAAAAATAAAAACGTTTGCCGACAACGTGTATAATTCATTGCCAGTGTAAGCCTACTTACGAAAGTCCTCGTGTCCAGATAGCTATTGGGATTCTATTCGGTTTGTATTTGCTAACTTAGTCCTAGCCTACGCAACTAACCATACACAAACACGTGGCAAACATTTCCTTCAAACACTCCACAACATATAAGTTATTATCTGTAGAAAGAAAAAGTAGGTTTAGAACTGCTACCCATTCTTTTTTATTGCCTTTGAAATTGTTTTATTAAGTTCTTTTAAGTGCTTTGGCTTAATGTTATAAGATAATCCGGTAATGTAGTTTCGATAAATAACTTCTCCTGTTCTTGAATTCACAATTTCGATAAATTTTTCAGCATTTAATCTAACATATCTCAAATAGTAAATCTTTTCTTCTTTGAGAATTTTGTCATCAAGATTATCCATATCAATGAACTTATAATCATATACATAAGTGTCATAAAGACTTTTAACATAATCATCGCCTGATTCACTTTCCCCTGCCGTAAATGCATTTGTCTTAATTTTAAAATAGTTTGGAATATAAAGTAAATTCGATTGAAGTTCCAAGATTTCTTTTGTGTAATCATTTTCCTCATACATCCAATAAACTTCCCCATCTGAAATTAACTGGTTTAGCTTTTGAAAGTAATTCTTCAGCATTCCAGGAGTATAGTTGTGGAAAATATCATCATTAAAGAGAGAACTAGAAATTTCGTCCATCGATTTGCGGACTACTGTATTAACAAAGTCGCTATCAGCAAACAGATTAAAACGGGCAATTCTAACTTTGTTTTCAGTAAAAATATCATCAATCTTTTTCTTCAACTTCTTTGGGTTTAATTTAGCTGCTTTCTTATTTATAGATTCAAAATCATATAAAAAAATGTCAAAATAGGTATACAACCTCGTTACAATTGAACCCATTTTAGTGGTTTTAATGGACTTAAAACCCCCTACTTGAGCAAAAGAATAATTCTCTTGATAATCAAATGGATTAAAATCTTGTTGGGCCACAATTTTGTATGATGTAACGTCCCAGGAGTCTTTTAAAATATTTTCATAAATATCTTTTTCATAAACATTTGAAAAGACAAAAATGGTTGTTGTTTTTTTAAAATTCTCAAGGATTTCCTTATCAAGTTTACCTGGTTTACCGTAATGTTTTGGACCAAATGAGATTTGCGAATGACTAATAAAACCGGTGCATAATAAAATGAGTAGCAGAACTTTTTTCATAAGATGGTGATTTGTTTGGACTTTGTTAAAACGAATCTTTTAACTTTCTATTACATTTTTATTATTAGTTTTAAAATATAATCAGAATTGGATGTTTTGCCTTAAAAACTTCATAAACTAAAAAAACAATTCAATGATGCTATAACATTATTCCAGTTTTGTCTCTTCCGATATGCAAATAGAACTTTAAATAAGATATAAATAGTTCATCAAAAGGGTTAAGCACATTTAAAAATGAATTTTGTTGAATGACAAAAAACGTTTGCCAACAATGTGTAAAAATAAGTGCTTGTTCTCGCCTACTTCTGAAAATCCTAGCGTCCCGATAGCTATCGGGATTCTACTTGGTGTGTACTTGCAAAAATAAGTGCTAACCCACGCAACTACTCATAGCCGAGACCGTTGTAAAACACCTTCCAAAAAACGGTATAATTCTTGATTGACTTCTAGACAATATTTGAAAATTAAAGATATAATAGAATGAAAAAAAACCTACTGACCGTGCTATTTGGACTTTTAATTACATTAACGTATGCCCAAGAAAAAAACAACATTACAACAGAGAAAATCTGGAGAGTGAATTTCCTAAACCCAGGCGTTGAATTGGAACTACCAACGGGGGCTTATTCTACATTCTCTGCTGGAATTGGAATTGGATATGGTGGCGGATACCCTGATTTGACTTTCGGCGGCAATGGATTTATATACATAATCAGTCCTTTTTTGGATGTGCAAGAAAAGTGGTTCTATAATTTGAACAAACGAAACGGAAAAAATAGAACTACTGAAAATAATTCTGGAAACTTTGTTTCATTAAGATTTGTAACTCGTGGGAACTCCGTCGCTGAAAACGTGAATCGGACTTCTGAATTTGATTTCGCAATTGGACCAACATGGGGAATCCAAAGAAAATACGGAAAGAATTTCCATCTACTATTTGATATTGGACCTCAATACTATTTTGACACCAATGGAAATGGAAATATCTGGCCAATTATGTTACAACTCAATTTAGGATTTGATTTTAAAAAGAAATAAAAACGTTTTACAACAAAACCCATAAACAATACGGGCTTTGAGCCCAAACGAAAGGTTTGTATATTTTTGTGATGTCCGCAAAATCTTTTGGTTCGACTTCATAACAAAAAGATAAAACAAAATAAAAAGATTTCGCGATGTGCTCGCGGAAAGCAAACGCCAGTTTGCTGCAATAATGCTCATGGTTAAACCGTTAGGCACAATTCTGACAAACGGAATTTCTGTACCTGAGTTTGAATTGAAAAACGGAAATCTAACTCGATTTTATTTTCCTAGCGTTCGAATTAGGGGATTTGACTTAACTAATCGAACTAACAAAAAAGGACATAACACGATATATGTGATCATAGCTGATTTGTGATCAATAGAATGGCTCTTGATATATTTATGATAGCTCAATGCTTGTATAACGAAAAATATAACTGTTAATGTTCAGATAATGCCGATAGTTGGGTAACATTTTGCCCTGCTAGGACACATTTGTTAAGCATAAGTATAAATTCAAACAAATCCAAAACAAAATTAATAACTTGTGCTAATAATGGCTATAAGTAATTGCTTGTTCTCGCCTACCCTGAAAATCCTTTCGTCCCGATAGTTATCAGGATTATATTCGGTTTGTATTTGCCAATTTAGTTGCTGAGACACACAACTACTCATAGCCCCACCGTTATGTAACAATAATACAAAAAACCCATGAGAAAAATACTATCAATACTTCTTCTACTCACCTCGTTAAGTTGTTCAAAAAAAGAATCTGAAATATATTTATTTTCATATTTTAAAGGAAATGGCGAAGACGGCTTACACTTGGCTTCAAGTAAAGATGGTCTAAATTGGGAGGCACTTAATAACAATAAATCATTCTTAAAGCCAAAAATTGGTCAGGACAAGCTGATGAGAGACCCATGTATTATAAAAGGAGGCGACAATAAATTCCACATGGTATGGACAGTAAGTTGGAATGAAAGAGGAATTGGATATGCCAGTTCAACAAATTTGATTGATTGGTCTGAACAGAAATATATTCCTGTTATGCATAATGAGCCAAATGCTGTAAACTGTTGGGCACCAGAATTGTTTTATGATGAAGCATCTGAGCTATATTTAATATGTTGGGCTACCACAATCCCAGGCAGATTTCCCGAAACAGATGATTCTAATGGAAATGGAAGAAACCACAGAATGTATTACACTACTACTAAAGATTTTATTGATTTTAATGAAACAAAAATGTTATACAACAAGGGTTTTAACGTAATTGATGCTACTTTACAAAAGGAGGATGAAACGTATATAATGTTTTTAAAAAATGAAACAAAACTTCCTAAGATTGAAAAAAATATTCGAATTGCAACCAGTAAGACTCTCACAGACAGCTACTCTGAAGCTTCCGAGCCTATAAGTCCCAATTGGGTAGAAGGACCAACTGCCATAAAAATCGATGACAAATGGATTGTATATTTTGATATGTATACTGAAAAGAAAATGGGAGCGGTTAGTTCTTCAGATTTAAAACAATGGGATAATATTTCAGATAAAGTTAATTTCCCGGAAGGTACTAGACATGGTACTGTTTTTAAAGTGAAAGAGAGTATACTATCTAGCATGATATCGTTAGATAACAATGGCTATAAGTAATTGCTTGTTCTCGCCTACCCTGAAAATCCTTTCGTCCCGATAGTTATCAGGATTATATTCGTTTTCTTTTAGTAATTTAGTTACAGTCAACGCAACCGCTCATAGATGAAACCGTTGTAAGTAATACCTAAAAAATGAAAAAACAAATATTAAACACCTTTCTTCCATTTTTTATCATCGTACTATCGCCAATGTTTAGTTCTTGCGAAAAAACAAATAAAAAAGAAATAAGTGATGTTAAAGATATTGAACAAATGATGCAAGAATATAGACAGGCATGGAGAAATGGGGATTCAACCTTAGTATTGGATAAACTGAGTGCCGATATTATTTTGTTTCAACCAGGAAAAACAGGTAAACCTGTTTTTAGTAAGCGTAATGTTCGTGAATTTTGGTTCCCAAAGTCGGACATCAAGTATCCAATAATTCAATACGAAGTAGAAAACGAAGAAATTGTAAGCTCTGGAAATATTGCATACTACCAAGGGTTATCTAAACTCACTTGGTGCACTTTAGAAAATAATATTGGTCGAGATACTACCCAATCTATCTCCGAATTCACAAATATTCTAAAAAAAGAAGACGGAAAATGGAAAATTCACAGAATAATGTATAATCTGAAAGATTCAAAATACACGCGTTAAATAAGCTTGAAAGTACTACTTACAACATGTACAACTACAATTATGGTAAATTCCACTACGTCCGAATCCCCGCGGAATTGCTAAAGTCTGTGTTTAGCCGAAAATAACGCATAAAAATCGGTAACTGACGGTTAGACCGTTAGCGGCAATTTAAAACTCCGATATTGAAATAAACCAGGTACTCGAGAATGAAATTAAATAAATATTTAGCCAATCGTCTCAAGGAAATTTTCACCGAAGGAAAATGGGTTTTAGGCACAAATTTTAAGGAACAAATTATTGACTTAGATTGGAATCAGGCAACTCAAAAAATAGATGATTTCAATACTATAGCTGATTTGACTTTCCATATTGATTACTATATAGCCGGATTGGCCAAAGTTCTTGAAGGTGGCACACTGGACATACGGGATAAATTTAGTTTTGATTCGCCACCTATAAAATCTGAACAAGATTGGAAAAATTTGGTAAATAAATTTTGCTCCGACTCGGAAAAATTCATTCGTCTTGTTGATAATATGACGGATGAAAACATAATGGCCGACTTTGTTGATAAACAATATGGGACTTATTACAGAAATATTGACGCAATGATTGAACATGCTTATTATCACCTTGGACAAATAATACTTATAAAAAAACGAATTAAAAAAAACAGCTTACAACACGGTGTATAAGGAATAGCGCCTTAAATGATAAAACGAAAGGTTTGTGTATTTTTATGAAGTCCGCAAAATCTTTGGGATTTTGCTTTGGACAGAAAAAGAAAAAACAAAACAAAAAGATTTCGCTATGTGTGTGGCGGAAAGCAAACTGGCGTTTGCTCCCGTGCTCTTCATAGCCTAACCGTTGCACCCAATTAAAACTCAAAATCGCAATATGGAATTAATAAAAAATCTCTTTGCGCAATCGGATAAACATAAAGGAATTTGGCCAATAAAAGTGTATGTTCTAAAACTATTCTTCTTACTTATGTTTCTGTTTGCTGCAAAAGATGCTTGGACTGAATTAATTACCCATGAAGGAGAGTGGAATCCTGAAATTGCTATAGCTTGGTGTGCCATTGCAGCCTACACAACTTTATCAGGATTGGGAATATTCCATACATTAAAAATGTTACCAATAATGCTTTTTATGTTTTTGTACAAAGGACTTTGGCTATTATTTGTTGCCTATCCATTATGGAAAAATGAAAAACTTGTAGGTAGTGAGGCAGAAGATTGGGTTCAAATATTTATGTTGATTATTATTCCTGTTATTTTCACACCTTGGAAGTATGTTTTTAAAACCTATGTTCTTGGAAAAGAATAGAATAGAATTTAACAAAAAACAACTGGTTACAACACGGTATATAAGGAATAGCGACTTAAATGATAAAACGAAAGGTTTGTGTATTTTTATGAAGTCCGCAAAATCTTTGGGATTTTGCTTTAAACAGGGAAAAGAAAAAACAAAACAAAAAGATTTCGCTATGTGTGTGGCGGAAAGCAAACGCCGGTTTACTCCCTTACTTTTCATGGCTTAACCCTTGTAGTACATTTGAAACCTTAATTATACAATGAAGACAATTACTTGGAAATTATTCCTAAAATCTGAACCAAATTCGGTCTTTGACTTACTCTCCACTTCTGAAGGAAGAACGAAATTCTGGTCTGAAAATGCAACTGAAGAAGGCCGCATAATTCACTTTTTATTTCCCAATGGCCAAACATATGATAGTCAGATAATAAAGACTATTTCTAACAAAGAATTTCATTTGGACTATTTCAATAGTTTGGTAAAATTTAAGTTAATGCCCTCTGAAAATGGCGGAACCGACCTTACTTTAATTAATGAAAATGTATCGGAAAGTGACTTTTCTGAGGTAAACGCAGGATGGATTTCGGTACTGATGAACCTTAAAGCAGTTGCTGACTTCCAATGTGATTTGAGAAATCATGACCCCAAAAAGACTTGGGATCAAGGCTATGCGGATAATTAGTAAAAAAACGCGCTACAACAATGCCTAAAATCCATTGCTTGATCTCCCCTACTCTGAAAATTCTTTCGTCTCGATAGCCACCGGGATTATATTCGTTTTCTTTTAGTAATTTAGTGCCCTGCCATACACAAACCCGTTGAACTCCATTACCAAAATATACTTTATATGTTATCTAAAAACGCGTCAATTTTTACGCTCAACAATGAATTGAAAATGCCTTCCATAGGTCTGGGGGTTCTTTTTGCCGAAAATGATGGTGAAGTTGAAGGAGCAGTTATCTCAGCACTTAAGTCGGGATACAGGAAAATAGATACCGCTTCGGCCTACCAAAATGAAAAAGGGGTTGGAAGGGCGATAAGAGAAAGTGAGGTTCCGCGGGAAGAAATATTTCTTACCACAAAAGTTTGGAATACCGAACAAGGATACGACAAAACCTTACTTGCTTTTGAGCAAAGTTTAAAACAGCTACAAACAGATTATGTAGACTTATATCTAATTCACTGGCCCGTAAAGGCCAAATACAAAGAAACCTACCGAGCCATGGAACACATTTATGCCAGCGGCAAGGCCAAAGCAATTGGAGTGTGTAATTTCAGCATTGCACAATTGGAAGATCTAATGGAACATTCCAATGTAGTTCCTGCAATCAATCAGGTAGAAATGCACCCGCATTTAAGTCAAAATGAACTGCTGCATTTTGCAAATGCCCATAATATTCAGTTAGAAGCCTGGCGACCAATTATGATGGGGGAAGTTCTTTCTATCCCGGAATTAGTGGATATTGGCAAAGTACATCAAAAATCGGCCGTTCAAATAGCTCTGAGATGGCTCGTCCAAAGAGGCGTTGCAGTTATTCCTAAATCGGTAACGCAGAAAAGAATCATTCAGAATTTCGAAATATTCGATTTTATGCTAACCAAGGAGGAAATGGCTATCGTTGAAGGGTTAAATCAAAATAGAAATCTGGGAGAAGACTTATCGCATATAGAATAAACGTACACGGGGTACTACAAACGCTAAGCACCATAGGCATTCTGCGCATAAGCTAGTCTCTGAGCTTAAACAATAGATGAAAACACTTGGTAATATCGTTATCTCTAATCCAAAATGTCACATTTTTACCATTTAAATTGTCACTTGTGTAGAACTTAAAGTTTAGACTTGAAAAATTATCATAACAAATTATTTCCTTACGCTTACAATATTTTAGGCTCATCGGAAGATGCAAAAGATGCTATACAAGATGTTTTGATGAAATATCTTTCTATTGAAAAGGGGCATATTAAAAATGAAACCGGGTATTTAATCAAAGCTGTCACCAACCAATCGATTAATATAAAAAAGCGAAACCAGAAAATTATTGCGAATAGGATGTGGTTGCCAGAACCTATATCTACAGAAATAGCCGATAGTAATATTAATGGAGAAGAAATTATCTCTTACTCAATGCTTGTTCTTTTAGAAAAACTTACGGCAAAAGAAAGAGCTGTATTCATTCTAAAAAATGCTTTTGAATATTCACATGAAGAAATTTCTTTGGTCATTGACTCTACAATCGAAAATTCGAGAAAATTATTAAGTCGAGCCACAAAAAAAATAAGCAATTCCAGTATAGATACTAATCAAAATACCCCGACTTCATTCATAAAAAATTACGTCCATGCAATTCAAAATGGAGATGTTTCGAAACTAGAGAAAATGCTTTCCGAAGAAATCTCATTACATGCGGATGGGGGAAAAAACATCAAAGTAGTGAGAGAGTTAACCGTTGGAAAAGCAGCAACTTTAGATTTGCTGTTTTTTGTATTCAAAACCCATCAAAAGTCGCTATCCGTTAAAATATCAAAAATTAACCATCAGCCGGCATTGCTGTTTTATAAGGCTAAGATTCTAATCAACTGCCAAGTATTTGAATTAGAAGGAAACAAAATAAAAAATATATTTTCTATCATAGATCCCAATAAATTAAAATCGCTTTCCCTATAACCCTGTCACGTTTTTCCTTTCAGTTTTGTCATACTATTGAATTTAAAATATCAATAGATGAAAAAATTATTACGAATAGATGCAAGTCTACGAACTGAGGGTTCGCATTCTAGAGCTCTATCAAATTTTTTTGAAACAATCTGGAAAAAAGCCAATCCTGCGGGTAGCATTATTTATCGAGATTTAACCAAACAACAAATTCCTCATTTACAGAATAAAACGGTAGAGGCTTTCCATGTACCCGAAGAAAACTGGACTGCAGAAAATAAGCAAGCAATTTCATTGTCCAATGAATTGATAGCAGAATTAAAATCTGTGGACGAATTGCTTATTAGTAGTCCATTGTACAATCTCAATGTTCCATCCACGCTAAAAGCATATTTTGATCATATCACAAGATCTGGTCACACGTTTGAGGTAAATACTGATGGTAGTTATAAAGGCTTGCTAGATATGGAATCTGTTTATTTAATTACTACAAAAGGAGAGAGCTATAAGGGAACTTCAATGGAGCCGCTCGATTTTCAAGAACCCTATTTAAAAGTCATTTGTGGTTTTTTAGGCATGAAAATCAAAAATATTTTCTCTTTGGAAGCAACGGCCCATCTAGATATTCTCGAAAAAAACATAGCCCTGGCACAGCAAGAAATCAAAAAAACACTTAAAATCAATTAATTATGAAGATAGATTATTTCAACGACCAATTAGAAGATAAAGCAACTATTGTATATCCAAATGAAGGGGAATCATTTGAAATGAACGGACTTTCGCTTACATTCAAAGTTACGAGCGAAATTTCAAATGACCAGTTGGGTGTTTATGAAATTGTACTAGCTCCTATGGCCATTGGTGCAAAATTACATTATCACAGATTTATGGATGAAACTTTTATTGTAACTCAAGGGGTACTTACAATCCAAACCAGTAACAAAGAGGTACATGCTAAACCAGGAACCGTTGTATATGCTCCCAGACTAACACCCCATGGTTTTAAAAATGATACGAATGAAGAGGTAAAACTTATACTAATATTTAATCCATCACAAAAAAGAGAAGGCTTCTTTAGAGGTTTACATGAAACGTTAAATGAAGTTCCTATTGACCCTAGAAAATATTTAAAACTGTACAATAAATTTGATAGTTTTCCTGTGGATACTTCTAATATGATACCTATAAGAGAATAAAAAAAACTAGAGATAACAAAATGAAAAAATGATAAGGGTTTTAAGGCTTAACTAAAAGTTTAGCATATTTTATAAAGTCCGCAAAATTTACAATTTTTAGTACCACCATTTATGGTTTTCCTTTCAGTAGTGCTTCAAAATAATTATGGGTGTCCAAATATTCCTGTCTTAGATCTCGGAGATAATTTAATACTTCTTTCCTAGATTTGTAATTTGGCTCAAGACAATCATTGATATTTGAATCTGCGACGGTAAGACCTAAATACCAATTACCTATACGCCAGGAATGTTGATCTTCAAATAAGGGAGGCCCGTCTTCGGATGCTATCACCGCATCGATCATTAGCGGAACCAGATTTACGGTTTTTGTTGGAATCTCAATTTCATAAAACGATAAAAAGTAGTTTTTATCATTAATAACCACCGGAACGTTCCTTTCAACATTTTGATGCGCTAAATCATACTTAATATTTATAAAGTCATAAAATTCATTGGCATCCTTTGGATCTTCAAAAATGAAAACATAATCTTTTGGGAGGCTTCTCCTAAATTTTTTACCTACCATTACTTTGTCTTCCTTAATACTCGGAGCTACCCTCACAGGAATGCAAGAAGAAAAAATAAAAAAAATGAGTATTGTAAATAATTGTTTCATTTGTTTGGTTTACAACCACGATATCAAATATTATACCAACAGCTGTACTTACCAAAACGGAATTGTAAAACCAAAAAAGAAAAACGAAATGCCCACAAAGAACTGATAGTATTGTATTGGCAAAAGCATGGATAATTCCTTGTTATTCAGTTACAACAACATGTTATCTAAATGAAACTTTGGTTTGATAGAAATTTCCGTAGTTAGAACCTTACTTACTTTCGGTCAATAGCCCATTCTCGATCAAAGGGATCCTAAATCGTTCTATCTCCGCATTCTGGTGTTCTTTCGCAAAAATAGCAGCGGCTTTGCGGATAAGTTCTGGATGTTCTTCGGCTACATTGTTGGATTCTTCCGGATCTTTGCTCAGATCATATAATTCCAGGGTAGGTTCTTTTTTATTTTTCAGGTTCTGCCGCACCACCTTCCAATTATCCATTCTGATGGCCATTTGCCCACCATATTCTGGATATTCCCAAAATAGGAATTCGTGTGCTTTTTGATTGTTTTCATCTCCCAAAAGCGTTGGAAGAAAGCTTATACCATCCGTATCATCCGGTATTTCCTGTGCTGTTAAATCGTAAATGGTAGCCATCACATCATAGTGGGCAGAAACCAGGTCTGTTGAAGACCCTGCCTCTATTTTACCTGGCCAGCTTGCTATCATAGGCACACGGATTCCTCCTTCATAGACAAAACCTTTGGCTCTACCGTATGCTTCCCCAAAAGGTCCTGAACTGTTAAAAAACTTACCATCGGTACCTCCTGAATAGGTTACCCCATTGTCCGAGGTAAACATAATGAGTGTATTTTCATAAATGCCTTCGTCCTTTAACAATTTTACCAATTTACCTACATTCTCATCCAAATAAGAGATCATAGCCGCATAGCCGGCCCTTGGGTTCATATGTGGATAATACCCTATATCACCAAGGTAAGGTTCTTCCTTCCCAAATTTTTGGATATAGTGGTCTACCCATCTTTGTGGTGCCTGGATAGGGTTATGCGGTATAGGTGTTGCCCAATAGAAAAAAAATGGGTTGTCCTTATTTTCGGAAATAAAGCCTGTCATCTCATTGAACATCAAATCCGGGGTATAGTCGTTAAGCGTATAATCCGTATAATTTTTGGAGTCTGTGGGATCTGCACCTTTCGGCATCTTTATGGATGGTGCTATGGTGTCGTTTTGTAAATGCACCCTATGTTCGTTTTTATAGAGATGTACCGGATAATATGTATGCGCTTGTCTCTGACAATTGTATCCAAAGAAGAAATCGAAACCCATTTTTGTAGGAATGGCGTCGGTATGCGGCGCACCCAATCCCCATTTACCTACCATGCCCGTCTTGTAACCTTTTTCTTTAAGTCTTTTTGGAAACAATACGGTATTGCTGGGTATGGGTCGCTGTCCTTCCAGAGTAGAATCCAATATTGTTGCCCTATAGTTCCACACCTCACCGCGTTCTGCCCATTCGTCGTTGCCACGAATATACGCATGCCCAGCATGCTTACCTGTCAATAACATATATCTTGCCGGAGCGCAAACCGGGGCACCGGTATAGTGTTGCGTAAAAAGCATACCGTTTTTCGCCAAGGCATCTATATTGGGAGTCTCTATTTTTTCCTGACCATAAGCGCCCAATTCCCCATATCCAAGATCATCGGCCAAAATATAAATGATGTTGGGTTTTTTGGCTTCTTTTTCTTCAATTTTTTTATCGGCTCCCTGCTTGCAGGAAAAAAATACCAGGATTACCATACTGAAAAAAGAATACTTGAACAATTTAATAGAATTCATAATTGGATGTTTTTAGATGTTTTTTGCTATTCTTGTATGATATCAATCTCATTGAATATCAAATTTTCCTCCGCTCCCAGCGAGATGAACACCTCATCTACCTGCACCCTAATGTATTGGCTCGTAATATCGGTGTCAAAAATAATTTTTACCTCAACTGCATCAGAGACGCTGGCTATGTAAATATCCTTAACATGGGTATACACCAATCCATCAAGACTTGTTTGAACGGTAATGTGTTTTGGCCTATAATTTGTTCCTTCACGATCTGAATATAGATAAATCCCGCGAAATGTTCTGGATTCCTTCATATCGATATCTATCTGATGTGGGCCGCTTCCCGAAATATTGTAAGGATAAGAAGAATGCCAATAGGTAGATAAATCGCCGTCGATGACCGTAGCTGCTTCCCTCATTGCGTTTGGACTTGTTGTATTTGCCGAAACCGTCCAGTTGGATCTCTCTGTAAACGTAAACGGGACGTAGATTTTGTTAACGTCATCATTTGGTTTTTGAATAGCTAAATCCATGGTATACACATAGCCCCCAACTTTTGTTCTATTGCCGTTTTCATCAATGGCGTTTATTGTTAATTGTATATCGCTTTTATTTTCGTCCTTATAATCATTAAAGAGATCGCTATAGGGCATTTCCCCGTAAAACTTGTAGCTTTCATTGGTGAGATTAGGTTCTATGGACATCTTAAAGGTGATATCGTCATAATTGTCCCCTCCACCCGCAGGAAAACCATCATGACCTATATAGATATTGGTAATGTCAACATCGGAATCGATTTCTCCTTGTGCCACCAATGCGTTTTTTGTTTCATCCTTGGTCACTGAATACTGTAATAATCGAGCATCACCATCCTGGGTATAATATTCCATGTTACTTTTCTTATTGAAAGGCTCGCAAACATCCAATATTGCTGTACTGGAAGCTGTTAAAAACACCCTCTCTATGGTAGAAATGTCCTGATAGGTATGATTACCGAAAGACATTAACGAGACTTTGGGCACATCCGATCCTTTGTGGGCACAATGGGGAAGGTTTAGGCCATGCCCAAGTTCGTGCATAATACCACCCAACAGTGGGCAAACCTTTAATTGGAATCCTGCTAATGATTTTCCGGTAGACTTCAGTTCAAAATCTTCAGAATTTGCGAAGGCCATATGTTTAATTCCATAGAAAGGCACACCACTATTCCGATGTCCTAGCACAAAAGTATGTTTTCCGGCCTTAAACCCCGGATTGGCGGCAAAATACGCATCTATTTCCCCAACAATGGCATTATGACCAGAATACGAACTGCCAGGTAATTTACCTTCAACCAAATGCACTCTTACTTTGCCATTTTGATTCGTTACAAGCCCAAACGTTTTTTTTCCAAAACCTTGTAAGTCCATTTGCAGCTCATACCAATTCTGGATGTATAGCATTACCTCACTTACATTATGGATAAGTGTCGCATCTGCCGTAAAATCCTTCGGTTTAAAAAAAACAATATTCAATGCAAACTGATCTGTTCTATTCACCGCCCAGACATCCATTTCCGGATTAACTGGATCTACGGGACCAACGGGGTCCGTAACCTCTATCATTGGGTCTTTCACCGCTGCATCCTTTGAACAGGACCACAATAAGGTTGCCGCTATGAATGTGAAAATTATTTTTCCAAGCATATTTTCCTTGTATAAATCAACGATGTATCAATTGTTCCCGATATTCCGCATTGGATTCATACGGTATGGGAGCATTGGTTTTCTTGCGCCATTCGTTCAACATTTCCAATAGGTAATTGACTTTTTCTGGCTGGGTCTTGGCCAAATTATTACGTTCGCCAATATCATTCTCCAAATCATAGAGTTCTATGCCATCGTCCTCAAAATAGTGGTGTAGTTTCCATTTTCCGTAACGCACTGCCGAACCTGGCCTTGTTCTGAATTTACTGTCCCGATTTTCATTTTTTGCTACAACTGCCTGTAAATAGACCGGGAAATGCCAAAATAAAGGATGTTCTTTTAACTCTTTATTTTTAAGTAACATGTTGGCCAAACTATGTCCGTCCAAGGTGTAGGCTTCAGGTTTTGTAATTCCGGTAATTTCTAGAAGTGTTGGATAAATATCCAAATTGGAAATTGGTATATCTTTCTTTTGGTTTCCTTTGATCTTTCCTTCCCAGACAAAGAAGAACGGAACCCGTATTCCCCCTTCATAATAACTTCCTTTTCCTGCTCGCAAAGGATGTTGATTACTTATGGCAAAAAGCCCTCCGTTATCTGAAGTAAAGACTATAAGGGTATTCTTAAGTTTACCCGATTTTTTCAGCACTTTTAACAATCTGCCTATATTTTGGTCCAGATTCTCTATCATGGTGGCATAATCTACATTGCCTTGACCGGGAGAAACAGGTTTTTTTCGGTATTTTTCAACAAGGGTGGGTACAGGTTGTATGGGCGTATGCACGGCATAAGGCGCGTAATTGATAAAGAAGGGGTCTTGGACATTCTTAACGAAACTGATGGTGCTATCCATAATTACATCGGTAAGTCGTTTACCCTCTACCGCTTTAACGTCCACATTTTTATATGGAGGATAATAACTATTGGGGTGCCCGGCGTGGCTGCCCCCAATATTTATGTCAAACCCCTTGTCCCTTGGGTCGTCAGAAATATGCCATTTTCCGGCATGGCAGGTGGTATATCCATTGTCTTTGAAAACCTCGGGGAGCAGTAAAAAGCTATTTGAAAGTGTCGTCTTATTGACAATAGGGATTAATTTTCTATCTACGGATTCTCCTCTTTCCGAATTGCCTACTGTTAAAATCCCATGACGCTGTGTCCATTGGCCAGTCATAAGGCTGGCCCTACTTGGTGCACAATTGGCAGCGGCGGCATATCCATTGGTAAATATCATTCCTTTTTTAGAAAGCGCATCAATATTGGGAGTTTCATAAAAAGGACTACCCGTAAACGAAGTATCTCTCCAACCCATATCATCAATATTTATGATAAGAACGTTCGGTTTGGTATGCTGTAGCACATTCTTTCTTTCGTGTTCCTTACAGGATAGGACCAACAAACAAAGTACAATAGCATATGGAAAAAGGCTTGTGTAACGCATATCTGATCTAACGTAATTTTTTATTCAGGCTTAACCGTAAACGATGTTATGGCTGTAAGCTGCATTAAAAAAGAAGACATTCACCGCAATTTGGTAGGGAACTAAATTACAGCAAACATCTTCCTCAAACTAACTCAAAAAAACTATTAACTACCTATTTAATTTCGCTTAATATCTGAATCTCGTCCGGCGTCAACACGGTATCAAAAATCCTAACATCGTCCATAAATCCTATGAAGGTTGCGCCTCCAAGTTGTGAGCCAATATTTACATCGGTCTCTCCCGTATTACCTGTATTGATATCGGTAATGCCAGCTATGGAAAAATCTTCCACGCCATCAACAT
Organism: Spongiimicrobium sp. 3-5; assembly: GCF_046557915.1. NCBI lineage: Bacteria > Pseudomonadati > Bacteroidota > Flavobacteriia > Flavobacteriales > Flavobacteriaceae > Spongiimicrobium > Spongiimicrobium sp. 3-5. The sequence continues at coordinate 1,662,221 of NZ_JBHEBG010000001.1, read as the reverse complement.
ATATCTTAACGGTATCCCCATCGTACGTATAGGCCACGTGGTGCCATTCGTCATCGTTTACAGGTGTAACTCCATTATGACCACCTCCTTGATATTCGAACCTAACTACGCCGCTGTTCTGATATTTGAAGGAAGAACGGCTGAAAGTCCCAGTGTTACCCCAATGTACCAGCCCCGAAGTGGAATCATGGGTTGTTTTTACCCATAGGGCTACCGATCTTTCACCGGCTCCGTTTATACCGGTATATCCGGGAATATCCAAATTATTGGATCCCGTAAAATTGTATGCTCCACCCCCACCTGGTCTAATTCCAAATTCTGTTCCACCAACCGAGGTGGCATCTATATTAACCAGGCCGTCGTTAGCGAGGTTATCGTCAAAATTAAGTCGCACTTGGGGTTCGGTGTCAATATCAATTACGGGTGGGGCCGTAACTTCAATAAACCCTTCCAACAAGATTTCATCCGCGCCAAACTCGTTACGGGTGGTAAGTTTTACATCATATACTCCCGCACTTTCGTATACAACCGTGGGGCTGGCAGCATTACTATAATCGGGTGTGGCCCCTGGCATATTCCAAGTCCATAAGGATGGAGTGTTCGTGGAAGTATCTGTAAAGGTCACCGTGGACCCGGCTTCAACCGATGTTCCCGTAGCCGTAAAGGTTGCCTCGGGTATACGTGCCGTATCAATACTTAGCTCTTTAAGATAACCGTCATCATTGGTGGAGCAAGAAAAAAAAGTTATCATGGTAAGCAACCCAAATAATCCTGTTCCAGTTATATTCTTTATTGCGTTTGTCATAAGTTCTAAAATTTAATTTATGTATACTACCAGCCTGGGTTCTGTTCTAACTGAGGATTTATCACAAGTTGATCGGATGGAAGCGGAAATAAATAATAATGCTCTGGAAAAGATGGTGGGGTTCCAGGTACGGTTTGAACATATCCTTCGGGAGCATTATCTTGAATTGGTACGGCGTTATTTTGGCTGGCTGCCGTAATATATCGGCCTAATTTTACTTCCGACGCGTAGTTCATCTTTTTCCATCGTCTTAGATCTTCCCTTCTAAATCCTTCGGCCATTAGTTCTATAGCCCTTTCGCGTCTAATTTCGAACAGGATCGGATCAACGGAGCTATCGCGGGTAGGATCAAAATCCGGGCCTATGGCGCCAATCACCATTGGCGCCACTTCACCTCTTGCACGAAGCTGATTAACGGTCTGGTCTGCGACACCCTGATCGAACTGACCGAGTTCAAACTTTGCTTCGGCATAGTTTAATAATACCTCGCCCATTCTGTAAATGGGAGCATCGGCAAAATCTCTTGAGGAGGTCCCGGTATTAAGCTCATTGTAATGCCTCCACACCCTGTAGCCCGAAAAGGTTCTGTTGAATCCTGCAACACTGTTTTGGTCAAAGTTGGGTACTCTAGAAACTACATTGCCCCTCCAGTTTAAATCGGGCAATTTCTTGTGTAGCGGATCGCTTATGGCCTCATATACAGGAAACCATTCTTCGTGCGCAGGATCACCCGTAGGTTCCCAGGTTGTATTGGTAAGCCGTGTTACGAAATAAGGTGGTGGTGTCATATACAATAATCTAATATCCCTATCCCTAAACTCTGCGAACATATCCTGATCGCCTTGGAAGAGGGGGCTGTTATAGATTGTCTGACCATCTTTGCACAAAAATTTATCGATGCCTTTGCGTGTAATATCCCAAGTAGAATTGGACGCCCTAAAGGTGGTAGACATATTGGACCAGTTTTCAAGGTCGTTATATTCCTTGTACAGGATTATCCCTGCTGTACCGTCTAGCGTTTCACTATTGTGAAGTTCGTCGAACCTTGGATGTATCCCTGGGAATTCTGCCATTAGTTTCTCCGATGCGGTTATGCTCGCCTGCAGATAAACCGTTGGGTCTCCCAAACTATGGTATTTTCTCCAAGTGCCCTCAAACAGCCCAAATTGCGAAATAAGGGCGTTCACTACACTTTTGTCTACTTCCTTTCCTTCTAGATCAACATCGGATTTAATGTGTTCCTCGGCCCACAGCAAATCCCTTAAAATATTGGCACTTACCACATCCCTTGGCGTTCTTGGACCGTACAATTCTTCCGACACTTCCGTTGCCAGTTCCTCTAACCAAGGTACGGCACCATATTTTTTTAATAAATTGAAATAATTAAAAGACTTAAAGAATAGGCCAACGCTCAGCCAATGGTTCTTATCCACCTCGTCCAAATCCGAATTGGGAACATTCTTCAGCAAGAGATTTGCCGCCCTAATCTGCTTAAAAGGGACACTATAATCGGCATCCGCACTGGGAACAATTACCCTGCCCCAAATGTAGTCCCTTCCTGCACCGTTAGAGTTTTTTTGTATCAGATCTGCATCGGCTTCCCTATCCAGACCAAAACCGGCTCCCGGCCTGCCCACCGTTGGGGTACTTGGATCACCATCGGTATTGATCCTTGTGGTTTCGTTATGAGCTTCGAACATCTCATAAAACTGCCAAGCAAAGGACTGTATAGCGTTGTTGGTACTAAAGGTGTTGGTTTCCGCAAGGGAATCTTGCGGTAGTTTTTCTAAAAAATCCTCACTGCAACCTGCCATAGTAATCAGGAGCAACAAAAACATCCGTAAAATATATTCTTTTTTCATTTTTCTGTTTTTTTTGATTAAAAGGATAGTTGGGCCCCAACGGCTATATTCTTCATAATGGGATATACGCCGTTCGGATTTGCATCGCGGGTTCCATCCGGATTTACATCTGGGTCAAAACCTTTGGGAAGTTTGTGAAACGTATGTAGGTTTTCGCCACTTATAAAGAGCCGTATGGTCTTAAAATTAATTTTCTCCAAAACCTCTTTTGGCAAGGTATATCCAAATGAAATATTGTTAATTCTTATATAGGAGGCATCCCTGAGGTATTTGGTCTGTACACGGCGACTATGTCCATAATTGCCCCTATCTCCTGAGGAATTGGTGTTATCACCGAACAATCTTGGATAAAAAGCATCTTGGTTATCAGCGGTCCAATAGTCTAACTGATGCTTAAAGGCATCATCAAACTGACCTTGATACGGAAATGCTTTAGGGCCGGTAAGCACCCTATCCCTTCTTCCCACACCACTAAGCGCAAAAGACAAATCAAAACCCTTATACCCTACATTGCCATTGGCTCCGAACAGATATCTTCTACGGCTATTACCTATAACCTTCCTATCGCCGGGGTTTCCTAGGGTATTATCCCCAAATGTAATAATCCCATCGCCATCCAAATCTCTATATTTTATATCTCCAGGGTAAGGAATAATGCCAGACTCAAAACCTACCACCCCATCCTTTAGTTGCCTGTTGGCGCCTACTAGATTGGCATCGAGTGTGCCTTCAACAAAATCATCGACGGTATAGAAGCCCACCGTCTCGTGTCCCCAGATTTCCCCAATGGTCATTCCTTCGTAAAAATTCGTCAATGAGCCATCGTTATTTTCACTAAAAGATAACAGCCCGGCCGGGTTATCGTACTTGGTGATCCTAGACCGGTTATTGGAAACATTTATATTAAATCCGTAAGTAAATTCGTTTATATTGTCTCTCCATGATAGGGAAGCTTCCCATCCTTCGGTTTCCAGATCGGCCGCATTTGTTACAGGAGCGTCCGCACCCAATACTGCCGGAAGTTCGGCTCCGGGTATGAGCATGTCCAGGGTTCTGTTCCTATATACCTCAACCGTTGTTGACAACCTGTTTTTAAGAAAGGCGGCATCTAGCGCAAGGTTGGTTTTTTGTGCGGTCTCCCAAGTTAGTGTAGAACTTACCAATAGTCCGGGTTCAATGGTTGTATAGCGTTCCCCAGCTTCATTTAGCAACCAGGTCTGCCTTGGGCTCCATTGGGAAATATAAGGATACGGGCTATTGGGAATATCTTGGTTTCCTATCTCTCCATAAGATCCCCTAAACTTAAATAGGGAAATCCACTCCACATTATCTAAAAAATTTTCCTTTTTCAAATCCCATGCGCCCGAAAAGGAGGTAAAGGTACCGTAACGATCGGTACGTGGAAATTTGGAAGACCCGTCGTGTCTAATATTGGCCTCCAAGAAGTATTTCTCCTTGTAATTGTACTGTAACCTTCCAAAATACCCCAGAACAGCCGTTTCAGTAAAAAAGTCTCCTCCGCTGGTTGTACCGATCGCGGCGTCAATTGCCGGAACATCGGTAGAAAGCAAATTCAACCTACTTATATTAAAACCATTGGAAAAACTACTTTCGGAGTTAAAGCCGACCAGCACATCAAAATTGTGTTTTTCATTAATACTTAGACCGTAGTTCGTATAGAAGTTAAATGCTTTTTGTTCAAATTCGCTGAAATTTTTTCCAACGTTTGTAAGGTCTGGGTTTGCATTATTTGGAACAAACTGTGCCCTGTTCACCGTCAATAGCTGAATATTTGAAGATTCTGTGGTGGTGGTCCCCCGTTCGTATGTAAATTCCCCGGTAAGTTTTAAACTGTTTATAGGTTCATAAACCAGTTTTTGAAACATCCGGACGACATCGGTATTGACTGTAGTGTGCGGTAAAAGACGTTCCAAGTTCTCAGGAGAATCAAAAGGTAGTGAAGTACCATCCTCTAAAGTAAAAAACCCGGTGGGAAGATATGCAGGTTCATTGACCGTTTGATTAAATTGGCCTATTGGATTGGATCGATCACTCTTTCTGTAGAATATATTAGTTGTTGATGTAATGTTCTTGGTCAGATCTGTATCCAAATAGGCGTTTACATTATACTTCTTAAATCGATCTTGATCAGTAACAATTATACCATCCTCATCACTATAACTTGTGGCCACCCTGTAGGAAGATTTTTCACTACCACCACTGAAAGAAAAATCATGTCTAGTGATAAGTCCCTGGTTATTTAACAACTGATCAATTGGATCGGTTTCGGCCAGGGAGTAGTTAAATCCATCAGGGTCCAATACAATACCTCCCGGAAAATTTCCTGGGTTTGCCTCGTATTGTTCCAAATAACCAAGCCATGTCTGCACACTTTGATTGGACCAATATCTGGATATACCCACATCGTCCAATAGGGTAACAAATTCCTTTACCGTGGGTTTCTCGGGTAATTCTACCGGTGATGAGAAACTAACCGTATTTCGATAATCAAAACTCACCTTTTGTTCCCTAATGGGTTTTTTGGTGGTGATCAAAATAACACCCCATGCACCCCTAGCTCCATAAATGGAAGCCGCGGCGGCATCTTTTAAGATGGTAACATTTTTAATATCGTTGGGGTTGATATCGGCCAAGGACATTTCAACGTTATCAACTAGAATAAGCGGTGGTGTGGCATTATTAATGGACCCAAAACCCCGTAATTCTATTGACGAGTTATTTCCTCCCGGCTGTCCGGAAGAATTAATGACCTGTAAGCCTGCCGCTACCCCTTGTAATGCCGAGGTTACATTGGTAACAGGCCTGTCTCCCAAAACTTCATCCATTTTTACAATGGTTACCGCCCCACTAAGGGAAGATTTCTTCTGTTCTCCAAAACCTACCACGACTACCTCGTCTAATTGGGCGGCATCCTCGGAAAGGGCAATGTTAATTACCGTTTGTCCTTCCATGGCAACGTCTCGAGTCAAATATCCAAGAGAACTGAAGGTCAGTGCAGAACCAATAGGTACTGTGATAGTGTAGTACCCGTCAAAATCTGCGGCTGTTCCATTGGTAGTGTTTTTCTCAACCACGCTCACCCCGGGTATGGGTATTCCGGTTTGAGCGTCGGTAACTGTCCCCGTGACCGTAATATCCTGGGCATGTACAGACATGGTTAGGATACATGTAGCAAGGAACATTCCTTTTATCAATAATGTTCGCATAATTAATTGAATTATTAAGTTAGTAATTTAGTTGATTAATACTTTTATTGGTTTTTAATACGATTCCTTTATCCAGTTATAAGGGGTTCTTTTAATCCAGTTTCCTTTTGTAAAGTCCGGAAAGTCCTGTGGCTCGCCATTATTTTCTATAGACAGCTCCGATAATGGCGTTACAGCGCTCCATGCTGCGGCATCATAAGCATCCATGGGAGGTGCAATGTTCTGCTTCGCCGATTGTACAAAGGCATCCATTACAAAGAAGTCTATTCCACCATGACCGGCTTCCCTGGCATATTCCCCTTGTTTTTTCCACAATGGATGGTCATATTTTTGTAGCCAGTCTTTCATATCCTCCCAACCATGCCCCTCGGTAACACCTTCTACGTGTATTCGCTTGGTATGGTAATCAAACTCGGAGATACCGCTAACACCTTGCACTCTAAAGCCTAATGAATATGGTCTGGGGAGATTACAGTCGTGGGTAACGATTATAGTTTCCCCTTTCGCGGTTTCTATGGTCGTAGTTATAACATCTCCTTGTTTCCATTTTATTTTTGCATTCGCATGGTCCGGACCACCTTTTGGATGGTTCACTATATAATTATGTAATCCCAGGGGTTTGGAAGCATGTGATGTTAAGGATACAAATCGGTTGCCCCGGTTAATATCTGCCATCACGGCAATAGGCCCAAGTCCATGCGTTGGATATAGGTCGGCATTTCGTAAAAGGGAATGCTGGGTTCGCCATTTGGCTTCGGATGTGCCTTTTTCGCCAAACTCTACACCTCCCCCATAAGGTTGCTTTCCATCATTTAGCTTAACGGCACGTAGATCGTGCTGGTAACCACACCTAAAATGTAATAACTCGCCAAAGACGTTTTGTTTTACCATATTCAATACCGCAAGCACGTCTTGTCTATAGCTTACATTTTCCAAAATCATTAAGTGAGACCCTGTCTGCTCATGGGTATTTACGAGGTCCCAACATTCTTCCAAGGTATTTGCTGCAGATACTTCAAGACCGGTATATTTTCCTGCCTTCATGGCATCAACAGCCATTTTTGTGTGCCAAAGCCATGGGGTAGCTATAACAACAGCATCTACTTCTTTTAATTCTAACAAATTACGATAGTCATAGTTGTTTTTACCGAAGGTCGTAGGTTTGGTCTTACCCGCTTTGGAGATAGCATCTAAGGAAAGTTTTATCCTAGCATCGTCAATGTCGCAGATAGCTGTTATTACCACGTCGTCCCGTAAGAGAAGGTTCTTTAAATGATTTGTACCCCTAAGACCAACGCCAATCATTCCTACGTTTAACTTATCTTTGCTGGAAGAACCCATATTTGCCAATGTTAGATTGGGAGCACTTACGATTCCTGCACCCACAATGGCCGATTTTTTAATAAAATGCCTTCTTGTATCCACTTTATCTCTGTTTTTGTTAATTGTTTTTTAATTTGGCCTTTTTAGAACTAGGCTTATACCGAAATTGAGAAATCCGTATAATCTTAACGTGGATTTTTTGGTCGAAAAGGGAAGACATATTGGTCTAATAACACCTTATGGAGGATTACCCTACCTTTTTTGAAGAAAACGAATCAGTAGTTTTTTCAAAACAGGATATATTGCCAATTTGTTCAAAACGACAGTTATTTTTTGTACCTTAAATTGGTTGTGACCCGCCTGAAAGAATTGTTTATGATCGTATACTTGATGGTACAACAGAAACATATGAAAACCCTAATTTGTCCGGACTTCGGTATATTGTGGAAGTACCTTAGTACCCTATTTGTTTCATTATTTTCCCTTTTATACGTTTCGGGTCAGGAAAAAACAAGTTTTACCCATTTGGAACCCAGTTTTGGCGGGGGAACCCAAATAGTCAACGACAACTTTGGCTATATATGGTTGTCCAATGCAGATGGCCTCTATAAATACGATGGTTACGGGTTTGATTTTGTACCTATCTCTACCATTTTTGGACATGATTTGGTAAACACTCGAGAAATTGTATTCTCCAAAGACACATTTGGTAATTTTTGGTTGGCCACTTTTAATGGTGAGTTAACACAGTTGAAAACCAACGGGTCAAAAATTCATTTCAAAAATAATCTGCTTTTAAATCAAAATAAACGTTGGATAACAGCCATTAAGGCACAGAAAGATCGTGTTTGGTTGGGGAACTCAAAAGGAACGCTATTTGCCTATAACCACGAAACACAAATTCTGGACAGTATTGTAACTCTTCCAAGTGCCCACAACCGCCAAGGGGAAATTAGAAGTATTGATTTTACCGCTCCATCGAAACTGTGGGTAAGTACCGATAATGGCCAAGTATTTGGATATTCCATAAACAGTAAAAAACTGACCAAATTAAGCGATCCCCTGATTGGAGATCTCAACGGTATTGTTGAATTGGTATCCGATAAAAATGGAAGGCTTTGGGTGGTAACCGAATCTCAAGGGATCTTTACCTATCATCCTGATGAAGGAAAATTTAGCAGATACGATAAACTCCCAGGTTACTTAAATGGGGGCAAACACCCCATGTTCATTTCTGTCTTTTGTGATAGTTCTGGCCATATATGGACGGGTACCGATGGTGATGGACTATATAGAATAGATCCCAATAATAATAGAACCACCATTTTTAAGCACGATAGTGAAAATAAATTTTCTATACGCAATAACACCATAACCAATATCAGTCAAGATACAAAAGGCAATCTTTGGTTTGTGACCAAAAAAGGAGAGGTTGACGTATTTCCGAAAAATAACGAGGATATAGGCTATTATAGTGGTTCGGAAAACCATACACCAACCCCATTGTTGTCTTTGCTAAAAACCAGAGTTGGCTCGTTATGGATGGGGACAGATGGTGATGGATTGACGAAAGTTCGCCTAGATGGAAGCAAAACTGGGTTCGGTCCGTCAAAAACAGGGAAGAGTTTTTTCGAAGGTAGATATATTCAGGATCTTTTGGAGGATTCCAATGGAAATATCTGGATTGGCACTTATCAAAACGGGCTTTGGATACATAACCCAAAATCCGGGACTTTTATCAAGAAAAAAATAGCAGATTCACGAGGAAGGGTCTCTTTAGATATCCGAAACTTATTCAAAGATTCTAAAAATAGGATATGGGTAGCTTCCGGAGCCGCGGTACATGTATTTTCAGAAAATCAGGAACAATTGGCTTCCTATGATTACAACTCCCACGGACTAAGCGGTACCCTGTCCCTTGCCATTACAGAGGATTCCAAAAATTGTATCTGGATGGGAGTAAACCCATCTGGACTCTACAAATTCATAGAAAATACCGCGAACCTTCAAAATTCAGAATTTGAACAGCATCAATATTATGAGCCAAACCAAAATAATTCCCAGAATTATAATATCGCTGCACTGGTAAACGACCATAACGATGGACTTATTCTTTTATGTGCCTCCGGGTTTCTAATAAAACACGACCCACAAAAAGGGACGTATGCACCCTTGGCACAACAAAGTAATCTAAAGGACATTCAGGTAAGATCAATAATTGTGGAGGACAAAGACAATCTTTGGATTAGCAGCTCTAACGGTATTCATCATTTTAACACAAGAAACAATTCCCTAAAATCTTATTATCAGATAGACGGGCTGCAGGGAAATTCTTTTTTAAGAAACAGTTCTTTTAAACATAGTGATGGTACGCTATATTTTGGAGGAGAGAACGGTACTAGTTTTTTTCTTCCGGGAGATTTGGGCAAAAATGAAACCAAGGGGCAATTGTATATAAACAACATTGAAATTTTGAACAAACCGGCCAAATCTATGATTCCCGAACAATTGACGGGCAGGGTGGAAAGTGTAAAAAAGCTGAACCTAAAAGCAAGTATGTCCTCATTTTCATTTCAATTCTCGGCCTTGGACAATGTAATGAACCCTAATTACCATTATGCATACAGATTACAAGGTTTTGATGACGACTGGATCGTTCCAAAAAAAGATCGCATAGCTACTTATACCAACATTGCTTCCGGAGATTACATTTTTGAGGTAAAAGCAGGATCCAAAAAAGGCGAATGGGATTTAGACCCAAAATCCATAAGTATCCATATTTCTCCCCCATGGTGGGGCACTACACTTGCCTATTTTTTATATGCCATATTTCTTCTGGCCTTGACCTATGGAGTGTTTCTCTGGTTGAGATTAAGAAGCAGATTGCGCAAAGAAGCTTGGCAAAATAGACAGGAAAAGGAAATCTATGCTATGAAGATGAATTTTTTCGCTAAAATGTCGCACGAAATCCAAACACCATTAACATTGATCCTTGGGCCAATAGACGATATGCTTCAACGTGCAACATCTAACAAAAATAAGCTTCTGAAACGGCGATTGAACCTAATAAAAAACAATGCGCAACGCCTTTCAAGAATATCCAATGAATTAATGACCGTAAGGAACAAGGAATTGGGAACCCTAAAACTCCGCGTTTGCAATAATGATCTCATCAAAGACCTAAAGACTATTGCACTATCTTTTTCGGAACAGGCTCATTTTAAACAAATCGATTTTAAACAGGAATATCCACAGGAAGAAATCTCCATCTGGTATGATAGGTATAAGATAGAGCACGTTTTCTATAATCTCTTATCCAACGCTTTTAAGTTTACCCCTAGAGAAGGTAATATTTTATTAAAAGTACAACGTTTACCCCGAAAAGATTTAATAGAAATTACCATTACCGATTCTGGCCCAGGGATACCGGAAGCGGAGTTGGACGATGTTTTTAAACTCTTCTATCAAGCGGAGGAGGGCAAAAAGGCGGTAGGATCGGGAATTGGTCTTGCATTAACAAAAGAGCTCATAACCCTTCATCACGGAGAAATCGAGGTAAACTGTCCAAACGGCGAAGGGGCCTGCTTTACCGTTAGGCTAAGTTCAAACGAGGAGATATTTACACAAGAGGAAAAAATGACTGCCGCTACCCAGTTTATAGAACCAACAATTAGCGGTAAAGAAGGTTTATCCAAAGAACCTTCAATAACCTCCAACAAAAAGGCCAATACCTTGCTTGTTGTGGAAGACAATGTGGAAATGCAGATTTTTTTGCGTGATGTGCTTACTACTACCTTTAATGTCTTGATAGCAGAAAATGGACAACAGGGAATTGCATTGGCCCAAAAACATAATCCCGACCTAATTTTAAGTGATATTATGATGCCGGTAATGGACGGTATTGAGATGAGCAAGTCCTTGAGAAAAAACAAACTAACCGCCCATATCCCTATTATTTTGCTAACAGCAAGAAATGCGGAAGCAACAAAGTTAAAGGGACTAAAGTCCGGTGCGGTGGAATACCTTAAAAAACCGTTCAATTTTAATGAACTTTTAATGAAAGTGACAAATATTCTGGCAACCCGAGAAAAAATGATCTCCAAATATAAATTGGATAGGGTAAGCACTCCAGATAAACCTTCAGTTAGATCCAGAGATGACATTTTTATGGAGCGGTTGGCAATTGAATTGAATACTCAGCTTGAAAACTCAGATTTTAGATTGGAAGATTTAACGGCTTCTATGAACATGAGTTATTCGGTTATTTACCGAAAATGTCAGGAAATTGCGGGAAAAACCTTGGTAGAATTTCAAAGAACCCTCAAAATGAAGAAAGCTGCCCTTTTAATTATTGAACGTAACTATGGTATATCTGAAGCGGCTTTTATGGTGGGATACAAAGATTCCAAATATTTCACAAAATGTTTTAAAGAAGAATTTGGTATACCCCCGACGGCCTTAAAAGCGGAAATGAAAAAAATAGGATTATCGGATGTAATAAAAAAATACAACATCCATGCAGCATCCGTCTCATAGGTCTTTTTTTAACGATAGCCTCTATTCCTCCAAGTTCAATTGTATTGATTTTCGTTGTTTTACTTTCGCCTTTACGTTTGTGATTTTTTTGTAATATTCCGTTTCGGGAACCTGGACCACTACTGTATACGCACCGGGTTTAAATACCTTTGGAAGGTAAGAACTGGTAGCCATCCTTAAAGCATGGACCAAATCTTTGTTTTCATCAAATATTGTTACCACAGGCCTATGATTTCCGATTACTTTTAATTCTGGCAACCAAGCCTGTGCTTTTCTTGCATAATTGTGCTCTTGCCCAATGCTGATGGGCCACCCTGGGTATTGTGTCCCCGGTTCGGTAGGGTCCACAAAACGTGGCCAGCAATCCGTTTTGATTGTTCTTGTCTTTTTATTGAACGTTACCAGACCGTAGCCTACCGCACGATCATGGATTATTTTAGGTTTTTTGTTTGTGCTATGGGGGTTGGCAACTGCTTTTACCGTCATCTTATTACCAAAACCGTCTACATGCTCTCCTACGTAGGCTGGGTTTTCATAAGTATGCAGGGAACTGTCTACCGATGGCCAGAATCTTCTTGGCCAAATGTTATTAAGGGCCGGACCGGCAAAAGCGTGTCCACTATCCCCATGTTCCTCTAGCCCGTATTGGATAAATGACCCCAAATGTTGGTCTCCGGCAATATGAAAAGCAAAGGCCTTACGGATAATTCCAACAGCCTCATCCCGCTTCTTCGATGGCCATCCATTAGAATCCATATCCACGGTGGGGCGGTCTCCTTCAATATACTCTCCCTTTTGTGGGATATATAAACCTGGGATCACCGCTCCCGTTTTTGCCTCCTTGGGCAAGGTGGCCACAGTAGCAAAATTGGTCTGTGACAGTACCACTTTCATACAAGCCTCTTTGGACCAGTCTTGGACCCATTCTTCCAAAAAGCGTTCTTGCCGATCCCCTAACAAATTTGCTGGCAGATCTTTGTACTTTTTAATATCGAACGCTTCGTTAAGAATCCAGCCGTTGTTTACCTGAGCCTCTTTTGGCAAAATATTTTTGGGTGCTGACTTAAATTTTCGATCTTCCAAAATGGCAAAACTAATGCCTCCATAATTCCAATGGGTGTAGTAAACTCCAATCCCTTGTTTTACCGGAGTTGGATCATACGGATCTGGCAGATGACTAGTCTGCGTAAATTGTACCATATTTACCCATTTTGCAGGCATTTTGTAACCGCCAGAGTCTTGCGCCGAAGCTCCATAACCACCGCTTGTATCTGCTTTCTTTCCTTCTTCGCCCCAGACATTCCCATGATATACATCGTGGTCGTCCGGTATTATAGCACAGGGTTTATGTCTAAAAAGATCGCGATAAGACCACCCGAACATATACCATTTTCTCAAATAATCTAGACAAGTCTTATCAAAACTGCCCTTAAATTGCACCCCAAATCCTCCGGTACCTTCATAAAATTGATCGCCAAGGAACAATATTATGTCGGCATCCAGTTTGGAAACATTTAACGGAATGTCGGCATCCGGAAATCCATAATGAAAATTACAGCTAAATACTGCCGCTTTTATTTCGTCCTTTTTAAGAGGCTCTTTCGCAATGGTACCTTTATAATAATAATCCTCCGTTCTGTTTTTTAAAGGAACTTTGGCCACAACACGGTATGGGATGTCCCGATCGCTATTCCAATCCTCAAAAGTGAAGTTTACCGCTCTTCCCGCATGCTGGATGTTTGTAGACCGGAGGTCTTTCCATTGCCCTTTCTCTTTAATCTGGAAACTTACGGAATGCCCTGCTATTGTTTCTATTGGGGCCAGCTGGGCGGTTAATTTTAGTTTTCCTTTGTTCAAGGTATATTGCGCAAAACAAATAGGACCGAAAAAATGGTCTTTCTCAAAATGCAGTTCTTCCGATGCAATGGACCAATCACTAAAGGCAACTGAAGCCGTGTTTTCTTCAGAATTCTTGTTTTCTCCCGGACAATGCGCCAACAAGGCAAAATTACCGGTTAACTTATTGCTGGGCAATTGGATGGTTTCATGTTGAAACAACAAGGCGTCCGTTGTGGTATTTGTAACGGATATTTTTAACAAGCACCCATCGCTCTTAGGAACGGCTTCCAATACAAGTCCAAATTCTTTGGGAAGGGTTTCCAACCCAGATTTAATAACGGATTCTCCTATAACAAGGTTTCCGCTTGGCGTAAGTCCAATATCCAGCCCTTTTCCAAATACCGCTGCCGACCTGTAGTCATCAAAAGGTCCTTTAGCCCCTAGCCGTATTCCTATACAACCATTTTCCAGCCCTAGGATCGTATCATTTAAAATTTCAATTCGAACTGAGGTGGTAAACCCAATATTTTGTTCGGGTTTTTGAATAGGTAATAAATGTAGGTTTCTATCTGCTCCGGTAACATCGCAAATGGCCCTGCCCTTGTCTATTTTCCAATCTTGTAGCCTATTGCCCCAATAATCTGGGCCCACCCATTTCATATCTGGCCAATTGTGCCAATCACTTTTAAAAACAACCCCTTTGGCATACGGCCAAAAACCATAACCGCTACCAGCAAAGACCTCGGAAGAAATACATGGAATTACCGCACCTAAAATAATTTTCTTTAAAGAATCCCTTCTTTTCATTGCTACATTATTACAAAGATTCTTAAGAACAAACTTGTTCGTTACTTTGATTAAAACTTTAAATTATAATTTGAGATCTGGGCAGAATATACGTTCCCATACACATTTTTTGGCATACCGGCATCTAAAGGGGAAGGCTCAGTCCATTGGCTTTTAACACCTTCTATCATCATACTTCCTTTTGGATCGATAGTGGCAAATGCATACAACGGGTCCTTGTATGTTGCCATATTGGGCAACCATTTGTACTCATCGTACATGGCTTTTGGATAACGTTCCGTGTTTCTATATTTATCCTCCATCCATTGATAAGACGCACTATTGATCTCTATATAGTCTATTCCATTTTGATGATGGTGAAAATCTATATGGTTATGGCCATTCATACAGCATATGATCTTATCTTTATGCTCCTCCATAATTTTTTGTATGGTAAGCCGATTTTTAACTCCCCATTGATAATGCCAAAGACTTTGGTGGGAAAATATCACCGTAGGTAGTTTTGTTCCGTTCAAGTCTTCTTTTAACCATGCTATCTGTTCGTTGTCTATAAAAGTCCGAAGGTTACTGTCTACGTAAAAATTGGATTTTTCATAATCTATAAACTTACCATCTCTATAAAGGAAGTTAGCATCGAGAACAACAAAATGAAAATTGTTGAAATCATAGGAATAAAAAGTTTTGGGCATATCCCAAAATTGCAGCATTTCAGTCTTTGAATTTTTGTCCATGTCATGATTTCCCAACACATGGTATTTGGGACCTTTAAAAGTTTCCCAGATAGACATAAAATTGCTGTTTTTGCTATCGGCCATGCAAAAATCGCCTAGCTGAATAATATAATCGACATTTCTGCTAATTGCCTCGGTTATAAATACCTGAAGACGGTCATCTGCGTCGGGCATAAGATCTTTATGTACGTCTGCAATAATCCCAAATGTAAGGCTCTGAGGCTGTTGCCCTCTCGGATTAAAGGGTTTAAAAGACAACATAGTAGTAGGTAGGATTGCAGTGGCGGCACCAGCGCTTAATCGGTTTATAAATTTTCTACGATCCATTCCCATGCTTTCTTTAATTTCTATCTAGGTGAAATGAATTGGTTCATCTGGAAACAGCCAGATATTTTAGGATATTGTGCTCTCATGTTGCGCATACTTCTCCTTTAGCTTACCGATCATGGTTTCCGTTATTTCGTTAAGGTGGTATTGTGCTTTCCAACCCCAATCATTTGCAGCTTCCGTATCTGCAATACTCTTTGGCCATGATGCAGCTATGTTTTGCCTATGATCCGGATTGTAACTAACCTTAAAGTTATGATAAAATCCTTTAATTGAAGCTACTACTTCCGAAGGAGAAAAACTTGTCCCGGCAATGTTATATGACGTCCGGATGGTAATACGTTCTCTGGGCGCTTCCATTAGTTCTATAGTTGCCCTAACCGCATCATCCATAAACATCATTGGTAAGGAAGTATCCTCCCTTAAAAAACAGCTAAACCTTTCTTCCAAAACAGCCTTATGATATACCTCCACCGCATAGTCCGTAGTTCCTCCACCAGGTACCGACTGATATCCGATTAGCCCGGGGTATCTTAAAGATCTAACATCCAAATCATATTTATTAAAGTAATAGTGTCCCCAGTTTTCCCCGGCCGCTTTGCTAATGCCATATGAGGTGGTTGGATCCAAATAGGCAGTATTAGGAGTGTTATCCTTAGGCGCACTTTCTCCAAAAACGGCAATGGAGCTTGGGAAAAAAACTTTTTCCACTTTGTTTTTTAGGGAGGTTTCCAAAATATTCAGCCAGGCCTGCATATTTAAATCCCAGGTTTTTAATGGTGCTTTTTCTCCATTTGCAGACAGAATAGCTGCCAAATGAAATATCTGCTTTATACGGTACTTGCAAACAACTTCATCCAAACGAGAGATATCGGTAGCGTCTATAAGTTCAAAAACACCGTCAAAACTTCCTGCCGATCTTATATCGGAAGCAACTACATTTTGTTTCCCATATTTATTTTGAAGGGACTTAGCAAGAACGGATCCCAATTGTCCGTTTGCGCCTGTTATCAAAATTGCGTTGTTCATAAAACCACAAATCCTATAAAAGTATTATTTACTTTCAAATATACATTATGCCAATTATTATTATGTTAATATTGAAAAATTAAGTTTTTTTTACTGATGAAAACGATTTAATAGTTATTTTTACTTTTATTGATCAATTATTTGATATTAATGCAGTAATATTTTTTGTTTAGCATGGAGTTATTGGACGAAACGGACGTTACAATCTTGAGGATATTGCAAAAGGATGCAAAAAAAACCGCCAAGGAAATTGCACAAAACCTTAATCTTACTATTTCTCCGGTATACGAACGTATTAAAAGGCTTGAAAAACAGGGTTATATAAAAAAATATGTAGCCATTCTCGAAAAAAAACGGCTTAATCTTCCGGTAACTGCCTTTTGCCAAGTCTCAATGAGGTTTCACGAAGAGGCATTTATAGAAAAGTTTGAAGAACAAATTCAAAGTCTTAAAGAAGTTCAAGAATGTTTTCATATGGCTGGCAAAGTAGATTTTATCCTGAAGATAAATACCAAAAGTTTGGAGGGCTATCACGACTTTGTTAAGTACAAACTTTCAAAAATTGAGAACATAGGGGTTTTAAACAGTTCTTTTGTACTCAAAGAAATTAAACACACCTCAGAGTTTCATATATAAATGATCGGATATCAACATTGCTATTATTTCGAGATGATTTTCGTGTATTGATTACATTTATAAAACGAACCTTGCATAACAAAATGAAAATAGCCGAAACCCAAAGATTAACAATTGAAAAAGCTGTCTTAAACGATGCTCATTTCTTTTTGAAGTTGTTGAACAGCCCTAATTGGATAACGTTTATTGGCAACAGAAATATTAACTCCGAAGAGGACGCTCGCAATTATATTGAACATAGTTTGATAAGTTCCTACACAAAAAATGGTTATGGCCTATATAAGGTAAGTCTTAAAGAGAACAGCAAACCTATAGGGATCTGCGGGTTTGTAAAAAGAGATTATCTAGACAGCGCGGATATTGGATTTGCCATTCTTCCCAAATACGAGAACCAAGGATATACCTTAGAGGCGTCCAAAGCAATGTTGAAATACGGGAAAACCGAGCTAAACCTAAATCCGATTTTAGGAATTACGACCCGCAAAAATATCAGATCTCAAGGGCTTTTGAAGAAAATTGGACTTAAGGAAATCGGAAAAATAAGCCCCGATAAAGACGTAACCCAATTTCTTCTATTCTCTACCGAATTTTAAGGTCAAATTAATATCGATTTATTACATATGGACAAAACTAAAATATTGATAGCAGGTATTGGCGGAGTTGGAGGTTATTTCGGAGGACTCTTAGCGCAGAAATACTATAATAATGACCAAATAGAGGTTTATTTTTTGGCTCGGGGAAAACATTTGAAAAAAATACAAGAAAAGGGCCTTAGAGTAATTATTGGTGCAAAGGATTTTATTGCCAGACCAAAAATTGCAAGTGACGATCCTAACGCCTTTGGCACAATGGACCATATCATTGTTTGTACCAAAAGTTATGGACTTGAGGAAACCATTGAAATGCTAAAACCGTGTATTGACGATAAAACAGTTATACTACCTCTGCTAAACGGGGTAGATAGCAGGGAAAGAATTACAGCGATGCTTCCCTACAACCTGGTTTTGGAAGGTTGTGTATACATAATATCGCGTTTAACACAGGCCGGAACGGTAGAAAATTTAGGGAACATTCAAAAGTTGTTCTTTGGTCTAGATAATTTTGAAAATGAAAAATTGACCGAGCTACAGGAAATTTTTCTTTCCGCAGGTATTGAAGCTACCCTTTCCACCAACATTTCGTCCATTATCTGGGAAAAGTACATTTTTATATCATCGGTCGCCACCGCGACCTCCTATTATGATACTACCATTGGGGCCATACTCGCCGACAGAAAAAAAATGAAAATACTAAGTGACCTTATCACTGAGGTATCTGAAGTGGCGAAGGCAAAAAAAATGGCCGTTTCTGAAGATATAGCTCCCAAAACCTTAAACAAAATAAAGTCCCTACCCTACGAGATGACTTCCTCTATGCACTCTGACTTTCAAAATAAAAACCATCGTACGGAGCTAAGGTCTCTTACCAATTACGTAGTAAAGGAGGGTTGCAAATTAGGGATAAAGATCCCCACCTACCACAAGTTGTACATCGAATTGGAAGCTGTAGTAACCAATTTTTGAGAAGTTGCAAAGATTTTTCCCAGCATAGCGTAACCACACCAAAGTGGTCTTACGAGGGTTTTAGGTTGATTCGAAAAAAATAACATTCAACCATTTTGTTGAATGTTATAAAATTGTATATCTTAGCCCAAAAACAAAATGAGCAATTTAACGGAAGTGGAAAGGAAGAACATTGAAGCTATTGGAAAATTACTGCAGGGTTTTACAACCGGTAATACAGATCAGGTAGATACGTTGGTACACGATGATTTTATGAATCATAACGCTCCGGAAGGCGTAAAGGACAAAGCAGGGTTCAAGGAAATCATCAAAATGGTTTACGGAACATTTTCGCAATTTGAAACACTGGACCTCAGCCCTGAAATACTGTTTGCAAAGGATAACTGGGTTGCAATGATGGGTACCGGAACGGGAAAGCGCAATGGAAAAATATACAAACACGCTGATATTCATATTTTCAAAATGAAAAACGGACAAATGTTAGAACATTGGAATTCCTTTAACTTACCCTGTCAGCGTGAGGTTCTGATGAATTTCATGGAAACTTCAAATCAATAGAAACATGTCAATTATGGAAGCAGTAAAAGTCCAATATACCGTTAAACCCGGTTACGTAGAGGAAAACAAAAGGAACATCAACAAAGTAATGGACGCGTTAATGGCAAACCCAATTCCCGGAATGCTCTATTCTTCCTATACCGATACAGATGATCCAAATACCTTTGTACACATCAATATGGCAAAGGATGGGGAAACCATGGCAAGGCTAAATGACGTAAAAGAATTTGGTGAGTTCCGATCGGCACTTAAAGCCAGCGGTCCCGTATCACCTCCGAAACAGACAAAGCTAAATCTGGTTGGCTCGGGATTTAAACTGTAAGATACTATGGAGTTAGAAAAAGTCTTTCCTGCCTTGGCCGATAAAAACAGGAGAAAAATCATTGAGCTCCTATACGAAAAGGATGCTACCCTGCTAGAACTTACGGACAGCTTTTCGGTTTCTTTCCAAGCGTTGAGCAAGCATATAAAAATTTTGGAAGATGCGAAAATTGTAAGAAAGGAAAAAAAAGGAAAGTACCGGATAATATCCTTGAACACCCATGCTCTTAAGTCCTCCTTTGAATGGATTTCCCATTATTCCAACTTCTGGAACGAATCATTTGACAAATTGGATCAGATAATCCGCAATCAAAAACACAATGACCACGACTAGTGTTTATGTACAAAGGGAGTTTGAATGTACCCCTAAAGAGCTATTTCGTTGGATTTCCGACCCAAACTCACTTGCCCAATGGTTTGGTCCAAAACAGTTGAAAGTAGGCGCTGTAGAAATGGATGTGCGCGTAGGAGGCACTTATAGTATTGAATTGTTAAGGCCAGATAACACTGGTTTTTACATTAAAGGGCATTACACGGAAATAGAACAAGATCACAAACTAACTTTTACTTTTGAATACTACGGAATTGACAATAAGCCCCCTAATAGCCTTGTTAAAATATACATAGAAGAAATTACCACTAGCGCTTCCCGATTGTCTTTGGAGCAAAAATTTGTAACGATGTCCACTGACATGGAAAACCGGTCGGCCGCATGGCGGTATATGATGGAACAGTTACACCTCTTAATAAAATAGGTAAGTCGTTAGACTTACCTATTTTATCTATTCAATTCTCTGCTAACAGCTTGCTATTTCGGTAAATATCCCCACTAACTTCCGTTAATATAGATGTACCCGGATTTTTGTCTGCCGTTTCCGGCGTTATTCACATACTGCAAGACATAAAAATAGGTTCCCGTTGGTAGTTTTTTGTTGCCGTTGATAGTGGCCCGTCCATCGGAGAATCCCCTAAAGAAATTACCGGCCTGGGTATAACCGTTGGTTTCATATACCAGTACTCCCCAACGGTTAAAGATTCTCAGTGTATTGTTTGGAAACTGTTCTATTCCGCGAATTACGAGTACATCGTTTAGTCCGTCGTCATTAGGTGTAACTAAACTCAAAACTTCCAATCCATCTTCTGCATTCAAGTTACCTCCGTTAACTTCAAGAAAGTCTGGAATATCGTTATCGTTGTTGTCGGCAACCTCATCCCCATTAGGGAAGTTATCACCGTCGCAGTTTCCGTTATTCCATTCTTCTGTAGGAGTGGTATCTCGGTTTAAATACATCAGGGAACAACCGTCTTGAGGATCCGTACCATCCACAACCTCTTGGCGATTAGTAACACCATCACCATCGCAATCTTCGGCTTCCCAAGCACTGGAATTTGCCAAGGTGGCGCTTTGCACCTCGTAATCGCAAGAATCTTGGGGATCAGTGCCATCCACGACCTCATCTTCATTTGTTACGCCATCACCATCGCAATCCAAAGCCTGCCAATTTGTGGTTACGATTGAAATATCTTGACTCGCAGTGTCATAATCACATCCGTTAAAGGGATCACTACCATCTATGGCCTCATCGCCATTGGTAGCACCATCACCATCACAGTCGGCAGCTGCCCAAATATCATAGGCGGTTTGCGCAGGAGTACCCGGCATCATGGGATTAGCTGGGACAGTGGCCATGGTAACATCGCATGGATCAAAGGGATCGCTAGCGTTTATATTCTCGGTGCCGTTATCCTCGCCATCACCATCGCAATCTGCGGCTGCCCAAATAGCATAATTTACGCCTCCGAAAGCTGGTATTGCTGCCATGGTTACACTACACGGGTCGTGCGGATCTGTACCGTTGGTATTTTCAGTGCCGTTGTCCTCACCGTCGCCATCGCAATCGGCAACGGCCCATACATCGTAAGCTGTTTGTGCAGCGGTGCCCGGCATCATCGGATCGGTAGGTACCGAAGCCGTGGTAACATCGCAGGGATCAAAAGGGTCCGTACCGTTGATATTTTCCGTACCGTTGTCCTCGCCATCACCATCACAATCTGAAGCTGCCCAAACATCGTACGCGTTTTGCGCAGCGGTGCCCGGCATCATAGGATCTATAGGTACCGAGGCCGTGGTAACATCACAGGGATCAAAAGGATCCGTACCATTGGTATTTTCGGTGCCATTGTCCTCGCCGTCGCCATCACAATCGGAGGCGGCCCAAACGTCGTACGCGTTTTGTGCAGGGGTGCCCGGCATCATGGGATCGGTAGGTATCGAAGCCGTGGTAACATCGCAGGGATCGAAGGGATCCGTACCATTGGTATTTTCAGTGCCGTTATCCTCGCCGTCGCCATCGCAATCGGAGGCGGCCCAAACATCGTAAGCGTTTTGTGAAGCAGTTCCTGGCATCATGGGATCGGTAGGTACCGAAGCCGTGGTAACGTCGCAGGGATCAAAAGGGTCCGTACCATTAGTATTTTCAGTGCCGTTATCCTCGCCGTCGCCATCGCAATCGGAGGCCGCCCAAACGTCGTACGCGTTTTGTGCAGCGGTGCCCGGCATCATCGGATCTACAGGTACCGAGGCCGTGGTAACATCGCAAGGATCGAAGGGATCTGTGCCATTGGTATTTTCAGTACCGTTATCCTCGCCGTCGCCATCGCAATCGGAGGCCGCCCAAACGTCGTATGCGTTTTGCGTAGCAGTGCCCGGCATCATTGGATTTACAGGTACCGAGGCCGTAGTAACATCACAGGGATCGAAGGGATCCGTGCCGTTGGTATTTTCAGTGCCGTTGTCCTCTCCATCGCCATCGCAATCGGAGGCTGCCCAAACGTCGTATGCGTTTTGTGCAGGGGTGCCCGGCATCATAGGATCTACAGGTACCGAGGCTGTGGTAACATCGCAAGGATCGAAGGGATCCGTGCCATTGGTATTTTCAGTGCCGTTGTCCTCTCCATCGCCATCGCAATCGGAGGCTGCCCAAACGTCGTATGCGTTTTGCGCAGGGGTACCTGGCATCATCGGATCTATGGGTACCGAGGCCGTGGTAACATCACAAGGATCAAAAGGATCCGTGCCGTTGGTATTTTCAGTACCGTTATCCTCGCCATCGCCATCGCAATCGGAGGCCGCCCAAACGTCGTACGCGTTTTGCGCAGGGGTGCCCGGCATCATGGGATCTACAGGTACCATGGCTATGGTAACATCACAGGCATCATTAGGATCCGTACCATTGGTATTTTCTGTGCCATTGTCCTCGCCGTCGCCATCGCAATCGGAGGCAGCCCAAACGTCGTATGCGTTTTGTGCAGGGGTGCCCGGCATCATAGGATCTACAGGTACCGATGCCGTGGTAACATCGCAAGGGTCAAAAGGGTCCGTACCATTGGTATTTTCTGTACCGTTGTCCTCGCCGTCGCCATCACAATCGGAGGCTGCCCAAACGTTGTATGCGTTTTGCGCAGCAGTGCCCGGCATCATGGGATCGGTAGGTACCGAAGCCGTGGTAACATCACAGGGATCAAAAGGGTCCGTACCATTGGTATTTTCAGTACCGTTGTCCTCGCCGTCTCCATCGCAATCGGAGGCTGCCCAAACATCGTACGCGTTTTGCGCAGCGGTGCCCGGCATCATGGGGTCTACAGGTACCGAGGCCGTGGTAACATCACAAGGGTCGAAGGGATCCGTACCATTGGTATTTTCAGTGCCGTTGTCCTCGCCATCGCCATCACAATCTGAAGCTGTCCAAATATCATATGCAGTTTGCGCGGGGGTACCCGGCATCATGGGATCTACAGGTACCGAAGCCGTGGTAACATCGCAGGGGTCAAAAGGGTCTGTACCGTTGGTATTTTCCGTACCGTTGTCCTCGCCATCACCATCACAATCTGAAGCTGCCCAAACGTCGTACGCGTTTTGTGCAGCTGTGCCCGGCATCATCGGATCTACAGGTACCGAGGCCGTGGTAACATCGCAGGGGTCGAAGGGGTCCGTACCGTTGGTATTTTCAGTGCCGTTGTCCTCGCCGTCACCATCACAATCCGAGGCGGCCCAAACATCGTACGCGTTTTGCGCTGCGGTGCCCGGCATCATGGGATCTACAGGTACCGAAGTCGTGGTTACATCGCAGGGGTCAAAAGGGTCTGTACCGTTGGTATTTTCCGTACCGTTGTCCTCGCCATCACCGTCACAATCAGCCGCTTGCCAAATACCATTTGAAGTGTCCTCATCGCCTATAGTACCATCGTCAATACATGGATCGTTCGGATCGGGGTCTAGTGAATCCGGCGTTCCATCCCCATCAGTATCTGGGTCGAAACAAACAGTCGCATTCGCAATTAAAAACCCAAAAGCAAAGGGTGCTGAAATAGCCACTATTTCAACTGTATTTGCACCTACTTGCCAGTTATTGCTTAATGTTACATTTTCAAGTGGATTAAATCTTGTACTCAAAGGGCCACAACCGGCTACTGCTCCAACTTGAACGACCCCATTTACTCTAATTTCAGAAATACAGTTATCCGAAGCTATACCAAAAGAAAGTGCAAAGTCATTAGGGTTTGCCAATGGTGGCAGTGTAAATGTATTTGTAAATCTAACCGCAACGTTATCCCCTGTTGGTCCATTGGATGCTGAGGTCTCATTAATTACACCATCGCCATCGGCATCAGAATGTATAATTGAAATTCCACTTCCAAAATCGATACTTATCCAATTTGATCCAGCCGGAGCAGCTACCCACGCGCCAAGATTTCCTACAGATCCTGGTGTTTGAACCCCTCCTAATGGAGGTGCATAAGCACTTGAAGGGCCCGTAATCCATTGACCAGTCCAATTAGGGTCTGGGCCCGGAAACGTACTATTCGTACCTGTATTGAAGGTTGTTGAAAAATCTTGAGGTGTACATTGAGCAACAGATACCCAGCTATACATGCCGAATGCCAAGGAAAGTACTATAACGGCTTTCTTTGGTTTTTTAATTAGATTGCCAATGTCCAATATTTGATGTACAGTTTTTATCATTTTAAAGTAGGTTTGATTGTATTATTTTATACTAACTTTTTTACTAGAATCTTTTTTTGAAGCTGCTAACTAATTTTACAAGGCCTCTAAGAATCAAGGATTGATTACTTAAATGGGAGAATAATGTTTCAATGTGTATTTAGATTTTTAAAAAAACATGGTAGAACGAGGCATTCTGAGAAATTTTGGTATCATCAGGCCGTCTTATTATTGCCGAATTCATAAGAAATCTGATTCGCCTTCCTGCTAAGTACTCTTTTTCTGCAAGTTCACAGGTATAGCCTTAGCGTTCTTTTTAAAAGTTAAAGGTATAAATAGCTCCGGACCTTTATGTTATAAATTCTTCCGTTTCATCACTCTATTTACCCAATCAATCAAAATAATCGGTACTCTTGGTTAATTGAGCAAAATAGTGTCAAAAAACTTATAATTATTGCCAATAATTATGGAAAAATCAAAGTGGGAAAATAATCTCTTATTAATTGCGATCAAGCATAAGAAACTTAATTACGTGGTCGTCATAACCCATCGATTTCGGCTATTTTGGATTTTACATATTCGGAAGGAAAAATGTCCAATGCCTGCAAATAGCAGTTTTTTGCAGTTTTAAAATTGCCTTGCTCAAAGTGGATGTCTCCCA
Organism: Spongiimicrobium sp. 3-5; assembly: GCF_046557915.1. Classification (NCBI taxonomy): domain Bacteria; kingdom Pseudomonadati; phylum Bacteroidota; class Flavobacteriia; order Flavobacteriales; family Flavobacteriaceae; genus Spongiimicrobium; species Spongiimicrobium sp. 3-5. Next base: position 1,636,995 of record NZ_JBHEBG010000001.1, on the reverse strand, counting down.
AATAGCGTTTGGGAAACGGTATTTTAGGGTAGTTTTCACTATAATATTCAAAGATAATTTTGGCTAGTGAGTACTCTTTTTTTTCCATAGCCGTTGTTCCCAAATCCAACAATATCCTTTGGGGAACTCGTATATCGGCATCATACTCCGCACCTACCCTTGCGTAATACTTTACTATATCATCCAACGGCAAATCTCTATAATTGGATAATTTGAAGGCTCCAAAAACGGTTTTTAGTCCAGCCCAGTATCCTACCCAAGGTACAGTGGAATGCGATTCGTCCAAAAATTCGGTATAGGTAAATTGAGGAGAATCGGCCAAATGACTCTCAAAAAGTTCCTTCAACTGTACAACTCCTTCTCGTTCCTTCCCCACTTCATTTCCCAATCCTAGAAACAGTCGCTTTTTTTGTGTAACGAAATCATCAAAAAAACGAACTGGAAAAGTCTTAAAAATGGCCAAATTATCCCATCTAACCGTAGGTGTAATGGCAATGTGGGCGTTGAAAAGTAAAGGTTCGTTAACCATAGCGAATACAGAAAACAGGCCTCCGGCAGAATGCCCCATAAGCACTTTGTATTTTGATATTGCGTACTTAGCGCTTAATTCTGGCAACAGCTCTTCTTTGATAAATCGCAAAAAACTTAATGCGCCCCCACTTGTTGGAGATTCATCGGTCTTTGATGCGGTTAGGTCCTTAAGTCGGTCTTTGTGAGGAATACCTACCAGAATAACTTTAGGGAATCCACCTTGATAAAGCATTTGAAGGGCATCGGAAACCATATTGAAATGAAACTGGGCATCCGTCAGAAATACCACAGGATACTTGGCCTGCGGGTCGTATGACAGGGGTAATTGCACATAAACTTCACGGTCTTCGTTTAAAATATTGGACGACAATGTAAATTGTTCCACTTGCGCACTGGCCGTTGGACAAGCAATTAATAAACATCCAACGAAAATTAACGTAGTTAGTTCTTTCATAACTGTTATTCCAAAAAATGATTAGTTTCTAAAGAGACGCTAAAAAAAGAGTGTTGTGGCAAAACTAGTTTTGTCCAAATCACCAAGCATGGTTCTGTGGTATTTCGTAAACGAAAAAACAATTGACCTACATACTCCTATAGGTTTTTCAAAAACCTTCGAATTCTTTCCGTTACCCATTCCTTGGTCTGTTGAGCGAAATCTCGGATTTTGTAAATGTTAACGCACGTCGGATTTTATGTTTATGCCCGTCGGCGTTAGCATCCAAGCTAGTTTATTTCTCTTGTTTTACCCCGCAATTGTAAAGGTGAGGCGGTGAGAGGCCTTACTTCTTCTGGAGAAACAAATTCCATTACCCGGTTTTGTTCTCATTTTTTAAGGGGTAATTATTTGAATTAGCTATCAATACCCTTCTCCCGCCCACCTTTCTCAGTTGCAAGGACTTATTTAATTACTAACAAAACTTTAAACTCTATGAAATTAAAGAATCACTGGGGGCTTTTGGTACTTATGTTACTTACCATGACATCGGTACTGGCCCAGGAAAAAACGATTTCGGGTACGGTCACCGACCAGGACGGTCTACCCTTGCCCGGGGTCAACATCGTTGTTGACGGTACCACAACGGGTACCCAGACGGACTTCGACGGCAACTACTCCGTGGGGGCCGCCACCGGACAGGTACTGGTCTTCTCCTATATCGGCCAACAGGACGTTAGGCGCAACGTGGGGGCGGACGATACCATAAATGTACGGATGCAGGAGGACGCCCAGGCATTGGAGGAGGTCATCGTTACCGCCCTGGGCATCAAAAGGGAGAAACAGGCCCTGGGATATGCCGTGGCCGAGGTAAGTTCCGAGCAATTGGAGAACCGTACCGAGGGCGACCTTGGACGTGTGCTCACAGGAAAGGCATCGGGCGTGAACATTACCGCCCAGAGCGGGCTCTCGGGTTCCGGTACCAATATCGTGATAAGGGGATACAACTCGTTCAGCCAGAGCAATCAACCACTCTTCATAGTCGACGGGGTGCCCTTCAACGGGGATACCAACCCTTCCGGAAGACAGGGGTCTAGAAATGATTTCATCAACGGTAACAACGGGTCGAGCAGGTTCCTGGATCTGGATCCCAACAGCATAGAGAGCGTAAACGTGCTCAAGGGCCTTGCGGCCTCAACACTTTACGGTTCCCTAGGTAGAAACGGGGTGATCCTTATCACCACCAAGGCAGGTGCCGGGGGACAAGGGGCAAAAAAGACCGAGATTACCGTAAACTCTTCCTTCTTCTTCAACGAGATCGCATCTACCCCGGAATATCAGGACCAATACGGGGGTGGCTTTGACCAAGCCTTCGGATGGTTCTTCAGTAACTGGGGGCCCAGTTTTGACCAAGGTGGTATTTCCGGATGGGGCAACAGCAATGCTTTTGACGCCAACGGTACCTTACCACATCCTTATACCTTATCTATAGCTGGGCAGCAGGGTTTTCCTGAATTTGCAGGCCAACGCTATGAATGGAGGCCCTATGACAGTTTTGGACAGTTCTTTAAAACGGGGACCGTGGCCAACACCTCCATCAACGTAAGTGGGGCCTCAGCCGATGGTAAGGTATCCTACAACGCCAACTACGGTTACCTAAAAGATAAGGGGTTTACACCGGGCAACAGCCTTAACCGTAACAACATCAGTGTGGGAGGACGTGCGGAACTAAGCAACAAATTCACCGTATCGGGCACCCTTAACTTTGCAAGGACCAAGTTTATATCCCCTCCCGTGGCACTCAGCCAGGGCAACGGGGCAACAGGATCCGGATCTTCCGTTTTTGGGGACTTGTTCTTTACTCCAAGGAGTGTTGATCTAGTGGGTCTTCCCTTCCAAAGTCCCATAGATGGTAGAAGCGTGTATTATAGAAACGGTAACGACATACAGCATCCATTATGGACGGTGAACAACGCCGGTACCGAACAGGAGACCAACAGGGTCTTTGGTAATATGGCATTACAATATCAGCTCAACGACAACCTTAATGTAGTATACCGAGCGGGCCTCGATGTCTATAGCGAGAACAACCTCAACTTCCAAAACAAGGGGGGGATCAACGGTAACGTGCCGCAGCCCAGATTGGCCAGTGGTATTTATGAAACCTGGAACAACACCAACACCATCTGGGACCATAACCTGGCCATCAACGGGGATTACGACCTTACCGAAAAGATAGGCACCACCTTTAACATAGGGGCCAACGGACGAAGGGAGATCTTCGACCAGAGCGGGGTATCCAGCGATGCCCAACAGGTCTTCGGGGTACTCAGACATTTCAATTTTCTTAACCAAAACGAAATACAGGACTCCTCCGAAAGGAACGTGATAGGCCTTTACGGCCAGTTGGAATTTGATTACGACCGCTACGTATATCTTACACTTGCGGGAAGGAACGATTGGGTATCCAACCTGGCCAAGGACAACAGATCGCTCTTCTATCCAAGTGCCAGTCTCTCTTTTGTGCCCACCAAGGCCATTGAGGGGCTAAAGAGCGAGAACGTGCTCAACTACCTTAAGATAAGGGCCGGTTACGGTACGTCGGCAGGGTTCCCCGATGCAAATTCCGATAATTTCCCCGTGGCCAACAGATTAAGTTTGGACACCCAGGATTTTCAGGATGCCACGGGCACCAATATCGTGACCAATACCAGTCCGCTTACACTGGGCAATCCCGATCTTAAACCGGAACAGGTGTCCGAGATAGAACTGGGCATCGAATCCAGATGGTGGGAAGGCAGGATCACCTTGGACGTGTCCCTCTACCAAAGGACCACCACGGACCTCATCGTATCCCAACCATTGGACCCTTCCTCAGGGTTCTTCCGTACCAACACCAACGTTGGGGAAATAAAGGGCGAGGGTATCGAAGTGGATCTGGGCCTCAACATATTCAGGAACAGGGAAGAGGGCGGTTTCAATTGGAACACCAACATTAACTTTACCGCCAATGAAACCGAGGTAACCGACTTGGGGCAAGAGACGGACCAAATTGTTTATTCCGGTTTTGGTAATCTGGGAAATGCCGCCATACAGGGCGAGCCGTTGGGGGTCATTTTTGGGACCCGGGTACTCAGGGATGACAGTGGACAGCTTGTGGTGAACGCCGTGGGCGATTATGTGCAGGATCCACAGAACGGTATCATAGGTGACCCCAACCCCGATTGGGTGGCCAACCTCAACAACAGTTTCTCCTTTAAGAACTTCACCCTCGGTTTTCAGTTCAATTACACCCAAGGCGGGGACATATGGTCCAGTACCATATCCACCCTGTTGGGAAGGGGCCTTATCGTGGAGACCGTAAACAGGGAGAACACCTTCGTACTCCCAGGGGTACAGCAGAGCGACGGTCGTGTGAACGATGCGCAGATCAACAACTCGGATTACTTCTTCAGTAATGTTCTTAACGGGCCATCGGAGCTACAGGTCTATGATGCCACGGTGATCCGTTTGCAGGAAGTGAGCCTTGGATACAACGTGCCCAAAAGGTATTTGAAGGATACCCCTTTCGGTTCCCTTTCCTTTACCGCCACTGGCTTCAACCTCTGGTACGATGCCATAAACACACCCAACGGGGCCAACTTTGACCCCAATACCTCCGGTACGGGCGTGGGCAACGGCTTCGGTTTCGAATTCCTAAACGGGCCCAGTTCAAGAAGGTACGGCTTCAGTGTAAAAGCAACATTTTAAGATAAAAAAATAGAAAAATGAAAAGAACAAACAGATATATAGCATTGGCCCTCCTTGTGGGGCTGTTGATAGGGACCTCCTGTGAGACCACCGAACTGGACATCACCAGCGACCCCAATTTCCTGACCCCGGACCAAGCAGGGCCCGATTTCTTCATAACCTCCATGCAGGAAGACTTTGCAAGACAATTGGACGGTGATGTAAGCGGGGATCCCAACGATAACTTTACGGGAGGTGGTTTCCAAATTGGTGATGGCCTCTCCCCTCTGGGCATGGAACTTACAAGGGTAATGCAGATGCGGAGCAGGGATTATGCCAGTACCTATCAGGACACCGATGTGGACGATGAGTGGGACAACGCCTACAGAGGGATATTAAGGGATATTAGAAATATGACACCCTTGGCAGAGGATGCGGGGCTTACCAGACATTTGGGCATTGCCCAGTTCATAGAGGCCTATATCATCAGTACCCTGGTGGACTTTTTTGGGGACATTCCCTATACCGAGGCCGCACAGGCACCGGAGATCCTAAACCCTTCATTGGACAGTGGCGAATCCGTTTACGCGGCGGCCCAGGCACTTTTGGACCAGGCCATAGCAAACTTTACCAATACGGCAACAGCTACGCCTCCAACAGAATTGTTTTATAACAATGACTATACCAAATGGGTAAAGGCGGCCAACACGCTGAAAATGAAGCTCTACCTCCAGACCCGCTTGGTAGATCCCGGAGCAGTAGCGGCCTTCAACGCCATTGTGGCTTCGGGCAATTATATCACCGATACAGCGGACGACCTGGATTGGAACTGGCCCGGAACAAGTGCGGCACAGCCAGATAACAGGCATCCCCGCTACGGTCTTAACTACATATCTAACGGGCCTGCAGATTATACTTCCAATTGGCTTGTGAACCAAATGCAATTGAAAAACGATCCCAGGATACGTTACTATTTCTATCGACAGACCAATGAGGTGCCCGGAGAGGAGCTTCCACCGGACGAGCAGACCATACGGTGCTCCCTGCAGACACCGCCGGCACATTATACCGCGGGCGGTTTTACTTTCTGTGCGCTTCCCAATGGATATTGGGGAAGGGACCATGGGGACGATCAAGGGACACCTCCAGATGGACCGCTAAGAAGCACTTGGGGCGTATACCCGGCCGGGGGACGTTTTGACGATAATACCTTCAGTGCTGTAGGACAGACCAATGTAGCGTCATTAGGCGGTAATGGCGTAGGCATTACCCCGATACTGAACGCTTTTATGGTGGACTTTTGGAGGGCGGAGATGGCCCTTGTAAATGGCGATGCCGGGGCCGCAAGGACCTTCTTGGAGGCCGGAATGGCCAAACAGATCGCCAAGGCCCGCGGTTTTGTATCGCTGGATCCCAATGCCGATACATCTTTTGAACCCTCGGCGGCGGACGTTACGGATTTTATTACGGCCGAAGGGATCGCCTTTGCGGCCGCAAGCGGTGACGACCGGTGGAACATCCTGTCCGAGAACTATTTTGTGGCCCATTATGGCAACGGTGTGGAAATATATAACTTTTATAGGAGGACGGGATTCCCCACCACCTTGCAGCCCAACAGGGAACCGGACCCCGGAACGTTCCCAAGGGTCATGTTCTACCCCAACCAGGCCGTGACCTCCAACTCCAACATCACCCAAAGGACCAGCTTGGCCGAACAGGTGTTCTGGGACAACAACCCCACCGGACCGGCATTCCCGATGGCAAACTAGTGGACAAAAAAACGATATAAAATTAGATCATGAAAAAAATAAGAAAATATATGGCTCTCGCTCTAGCGCTGCTTACCGCAGCGGCATGTAGCGAGGACGACAAATTGATTGACGACGTGCAAAACACCGTGGAAAGGGGACTGGTGCTAAGGACGGTATCCGTAAACAGTGGAACCTTCGATTTCTTCGACAGTTCCCTGGCATGGAGCGTTACCTTGGAGGCCCAGGATGAGGAAAATGGGGCGTTGCTATCAGAGGTAGACCTGTTGATAACGTTCGTAAATGACGGAGATGCCGGTACAGAAACCTTGGTAAAGACCGTACCTGCCTCCGCTTTTTCGGAAGGGCCCTTCGGGTTTCCTAGAAGTGAGGTTACCATTACATTGGACGAAGCCCTGACCGTATTGGGCCTGCAGGCCGGTGATTACGACAGTGCGGACTCTTTTATCATTAGGTTGGTGGCCAAGCTCACGGACGGCAGGGAATTTACCAATAGAGGTAAGGGTACCGTGCTCAACGGTTCCTTCTTTAGCTCGCCCTTTGCCTATTCCGTACAGTTCTTTTGTGCCCTTCCCGATGCATCGCTCTTTCAGGGCAATTACACCGTTACAGCGGATGTATGGGCAGATTATGCCGGGGGGGAGACCGTGCCTGCCGAATTTACCGGAACGGATGGCGAATTTACCTTCCGACTCCCAAATACTGTGCGCCCGTTTGTGATAAATACGGCTACCTCCTATTTACTGGTGACCATAGACCCTTCCGATGGGACCGTTCTGGTAAGCTCCAATGAACCATGGGACTATGGAGGCGGCTTTATAACCACCGTGACCGGCGATGGCACTGTAGGGACCTGTACAGGGGACATCAACCTGAGCCTCGATTTCTCGGGGTCCTCACAAAACCAGGCCTTTACCCTAACAAAAAACTAAAAACCTTGCTATTCTTCTCGTATTAGTATTTTAATTAATTCGTTAAACCTTCTGGAAACTAAGTTTCTAGAAGGTTTTTTCATTAGCATACATCAATATGTCCGCACTTGATTTTCATAACTATCAAAAGATGTAAAAATTAATAATCCGATGTAGATTAACCAAAAACAGCAGGGATTTGCGCTTCTTTGTACTAATTAAACAATGAGCATATGGGTTTTACAAAAATTATACTTCCGGTCTGTTTTATATTGAGTTCTTTAGGTACCTCTAATGATATATCCTATAATAACATCAATATCCCCAAGGTATCTAGGGTAAGTCCAGAATTGAGTCTACCCGAAGAAAAGTCGTTTGATTTTTGGGTAGGTAAATGGCACGCCAGTTGGGATGAAGGAGACGGGAAAATTGGAAAGGCCACAAACAAAATTACTAAGATTTTGGACAGCAAGGTAATTAAGGAAGATTTCCGGATCACGGAAGGTCAGGGAAAGGGCTTTAAAGGTATAAGTATTTCGATATATCAGCCCAAACTTAAACGATGGAAACAGGCATGGGCAGATAATCAGGGTGGATACTATGACCTGATAGGGGAATTTGACGATGACAAACGAATTTTCAAAACACAGGTTGTTGAGAAAGATGGTAAAAAGATTGTTTCGCGTATGGTTTTTATGGATATCAAGAAAAACTCTTTTACCTGGGATTGGGAATCCTCTTATGACGGTGGTAAAACATGGAAATTGTTATGGAGAATAAAATATGAACGGGCTCTATAGACCTTCAAGACCCGAAAGCAAACTCCTTAATTGGTTAATTAGGAAGCCAAATTCCTGTTCCTATACTCGGAAGGGGTAATGCCCACATATTTTTTAAAGGCGTTGTAAAAGGAAATCCTGTTATTGAATCCAGATTTATAGGCAATATCGGTAATGTTCAAATCGTTCTCCGACTCATCAATCAATAATCTTTCCGCCTCTTCAATGCGGTACTTGTTTATAAATTCGTAAAAACTCATTTGAAAACATTCATTGATTATCTGTGAAGTATGATGTCTAGAAATGTTTAGTTGTTCGGCCAAATCGGTTAGCTTAAGCTCACTATCCAAATACAGCAAATTTACTTCCATAAGATGCAAAAGTTTAGCCCTTAGTTCTGCCAGAACCTTTTTGGATAACCCTGATTTTTCATATTTTATAATAGGGAAAACCCGTTTTAATGGTTTTCCATTGAATATTTCCGAATGGTTAAACCCAAAGTAGGTGGTTAAGCCCACAAAAAACATCATGGCAAATGTTAGAAAATAATCTTCATGGGCCTCTAAAGTATCAAGCTTTAAAAGAATTATAAAAATTAACCAAAAAACACCAAATCCGGCAAAGGCCATGGAGATAAGTTTAAGCCACAAACTCATTTCAAAATCCTTGGTGTAGTACTTTTTATATTCCCTGTAGGCCATATATGAATAAATTAATATACTGGCCGTAAGCCCCCAGTGAAATAAGGTTTTTGGAATCCAAGTTACTGAATCCACCCCGCCGTTATATACGATTTCCAGTTTTCTCTCTAGCGAGGAAAAGTAAAATACGCTGAAATTCATCAGAACGATTAAGAAGGGAATAAAGTGAAGAAAATCTTTAGGTCTTAATCCTTTTCCTGTGGTTAGGGTTTTAACGTATAAAAAAAACAGTGGTCCATACAAAGAAACCGGCATAAGGTATAAATAGGCCAGTTTTACATTAAGCTTGTCCACACCATTGGACCAATACATTACGCTATAGAAAATGCAGAACGAAAAAAGTACTAGAAATGTGCCCCATAACGCATTTGCTTGCCTAAGCTTACTTTTTTTTGCAAAAAGCAGCAGTGCATAGACCAATGCCTGAAAGGCAAAAAAAAGCAATATTATTTCCCAAAAATTCATTTGTCTCCTAGAATATGTAACAAATTTAACAAATTAAGAAACAGTACTTTGTCAATGCCAATCAGGGTTTACACATTTACACTTACTTTTAACACTATTTCCATACCATTGGTATAATTACTCCTATAGGTACATTCCGGTTGCTCTTTTCTCCATGAGCCAAGGTTTTTCATTTCCCAGAAAATACGTTAAAATGTACATTAGCGATCATTGGGCGGCATACAAACAGTATCTTAAAATATTCATAAATAAGAAAACCCGATTATTCCATAAGCACTTCATATTGTAGCTTTGCGGTAATTACGTATATTACGCCTAAATTTGAATAAAAATTGCTATGGAATTGATTGCAAAAGCACTGGAATTTGAGAAAAGAACATTAAGTCACATGTCTACAAGTGATAGGGTGGAGGCTTCCAGAGAAGCAAAACAATTGATTTTATCGATCAACGAAATCTATAAACAGACCAAAGATTCCACATTAATGGACCTGATGAAAAGGTTGACCGAAAAGAAAAGAAAAATTGAAAAGAGGCTTAACGGGAGGCCCGAAGTTTCTTAAACCTTTCCTAAACGGTAAAATTCATTTTTTTCAGGGCGAAACGAGTATTCTTCGCAGCCCGTCCCAACAACAATAATCGACGAAATACCATTATTCTCCATTTGGTATGCCCAAAATGTATTTCAGCAAGATTTTCCTTCCCTTGGGCTAAAAACTGAATATTCCACTAAACCAGGTACGAACTTTGTCATCTTAGAGTAAATCATAAAATTATACTTATGAAAACAATTTTACTTATTAAGGAGATTTATTTTGAAGGGTTTAAAAACTTGGGAAACGTTATTGTAAGGAAGTATTTTAAGTTCTTTACATGGTTTAGCTTTATTATGTTTTTGGTAGTGTTATATGCCTTCATATTTAGAGTATCTACTGGCTTTGCCTTTGATTAATGAACCGTATTCCCTTAAACAATTAAATGATGAGGAGAAAATTTGATTTTATAGACTTTTTTGTAGCACTAGGCTGTGTCTTTGTGTCATATATTATTTTCCTGATAGCAACGGCAGTGGAGATTATTTAGACCCTAACGGGAATTTTGCACCAAGGAAGGTTTTGTGGCTTTCCTTGGATTCAATTTCCAAAAAATTCATGGATCTTACGCGGTTGCAATTTTCAGGGAATGTTATTGCGAACACAAGCCGTTTTATTTGTAACATAATCAAATGTCTTTATATTAAAAACGTTGCGGTATTTACTTATCTTTAATCTAACATGAAAAGAAAATACCTGTATCTTTTAATAGGTTCCATAATTCTACCTACCCTACTAATTCTTCTGTGTAACTTGGTTATTGAAATAGCTGCTCGGGGAAGGACTTATTCTGAAATTTCTGAAATTAAAAAAAATAAGGTTGGCCTTGTCCTTGGAACCTCCAAAAAACTGACGGACGGAAGCCCTAACCCCTATTATACGTTTCGAATACATGCCACTGTTCAGCTATATGAGGCCGGAAAAATAAAATTTGTTTTGGTCAGTGGTGATAATGGTAGTATTTACTACAATGAACCTACCGCTTTTAAAAATGATCTGGTAGCTCTGGGCATTCCTGAAGAAAGTATTTTTTTGGATTATGCAGGGTTTCGTACCCTGGATTCCATGGTTAGGGCCAAGGAAGTTTTTGGCCTCTCCGAGGTTACCGTAATATCACAAGAGTTCCATAACGAACGTGCCATTTACATTGCTCAAAAAAAAGGTCTATATGCCGTTGGATTCAATGCCAGGGACATTAAAGGGAGTCAGGGTTTTAAAGTACAGTTTAGGGAATATTTTGCCCGGGTAAAAGTATTTTTGGATCTCCTCTTGAATACACAACCAAAATTTTACGGCGAAAAAATCGAAATAAAATAAATGCCGTGCTTATAGTGCAAAAAAAACATATTTTAGTCTTTTGAACTAAGATTTCCGTACATGTCCAAAATAAAAACGTTGTTGAAAAATTTAGGGCCAGGGCTTTTGTTTGCCAGCATGGCCATTGGTACATCGCACTTAGTACTGTCTACCAAAGCAGGGGCCCAATACGGATGGATTATGGTGATTCCCATAATATTGGCAAACATATTAAAGTATCCTTTTTTTGAATTTGGGATCCGATATACCAATGTTACCGACAAAAGTCTTATAGAAGGGTATTTAAACCGGGGAAAAGGGTATTTATGGCTTTATGCCCTAATTACGCTAATAACAACCTTTACCATATTGGCTGCGCTCTATGTAGTTACGTCCGGGCTTTTTATTAACCTTTTTGACCTTGCAAATGTTCCTGTAAGCACAGTTGCCCTTGGTCTATTTGCTTTTATCAGTACGTTGTTGATCATTGGGCGCTATAAATTTTTGGAAACTTCCTTAAAATTTGTAATCTCCATATTGTTTGTTGCTTTAATCGTAACCACGGCTTTAGTAATATTTAATGGAAAGATAGCTTCCGTAGAAAATTTTCAACCTCCGGGAATATTTAACGAGGTCGGTATCTTGTTTCTCATTGGTCTTGTTGGATGGATGCCCACCGCCGTTGAGGCTTCTAGTTGGGTAAGTCTATGGAGTATTGAAAAATTAAAGCTTACCAAGCGTAAATTAAGTCTCCAAGAGGCACTACAAGAATTTAATTCTGGTTATCTAATGACCGCCCTATTTGCCGTGTTCTTTTTAATTATAGGCTGGATGACATTATACGGCACCAACACGGAAATTAGCGGAAACGCTACGGTTTTTGCAGACCAGTTGGTGAGCTTGTTCACTACCAATATTGGTCCTTGGGCCTATATTTTTATAGCTGTTTCAGCTTTTGCAACTATGTTCAGCACATGTATGACCGCTCATGACGCCGTTGCCCGTGTAAGTGTAGATATCGTTGAGCTCCTCTTTTTAAAGGATAAGAAATTCCATAGAAAAAGATATTTTACCGTAGGTGTAATTGCCTTGGCCATTGTAAATTTCATTGTAGTATGGGCTTTTGGGGCCAATATGGGACAACTGGTGGCTTTGGCAACCTTTGTTTCTTTTGTCTTAGCCCCCGTAGTTGGTTATATGAATCTTAAAAACGTTATGAGTGATGACCTACCAAAAGCATTTCGTCCTAAAAAAGGATTGCAGGTCTTAACCTATGCCGGAATTGTATTTTTATCGCTTTTCGCTATCTATTACTGTTGGATGGTTCTTTTTTAGAATTCTCCAAGCTTCCGGATGTTGTGATTTAGCTTTTAAGCCATTTATAAGGCATTATCCATTATTTCTTTGACCACTTCTGGATTCAGCAGCGTACTTATATCACCAAGATTTTCGGTATCCTTACCAGCAATCTTTCTCAGAATTCGGCGCATTATTTTACCACTTCTGGTCTTTGGAACACCACTAACAAACTGAATCTTATCCAATTTAGCGATAGGGCCTATCTGCTCTGTTATTTGCTGATTTATCTCTTTTCTTAAGTTGTCTCGATCTCTACTTTCCCCTGTTTCTTTTAAGATTACAAATCCGTAAAGTGCATTGCCCTTTACATCGTGGGGGAAGCCTACGATAGCCGATTCTGCCACGGCAGGATGTTCATTAATGGAATCCTCGATGGGTGCTGTACCGAGATTATGACCAGAAACTATAATTACGTCATCTACCCTACCGGTAATTCTATAATATCCTACGGCATCTCTAAGGGCTCCATCACCTGTAAAGTAATTGTTTTGGTAGGCGGTAAAATATGTATCGCGATACCGATCGTGATCTCCCCAAATGGTCCGGGCCATAGAAGGCCATGGAAATTTGATGCAGAGTCGTCCTTCTACCTGATTGCCCTTTATTTCCTTGCCTTGCTCATCCATTAGCGCTGGCTGTATACCTATAAAAGGTAAAGTGGCGTAAGTGGGCGTTGTGGGTGTTACGTAGGGTATTGGAGAAATCATGATCCCTCCTGTTTCCGTTTGCCACCATGTATCTACAATGGGGCTTTGTTTTTGCCCAATATTGTTATTGTACCAGTGCCATGCCTCTTCATTAATGGGCTCCCCTACTGTACCAAGCACCCGTAAGGACGATAGGTCATATTTTTCAACATAGCTCAAATTTTCTTTGGCCAATGCCCGTATCGCCGTCGGTGCAGTATAGAACTGGTTTATCTTGTGCTTTTCCACCACTTCCCAAAACCTTCCATAGTCGGGATACGACGGTACTCCTTCGAACATCACAGTAGTGGCCCCATTGATCAAAGGACCATAAACAATGTAGGAATGTCCGGTAATCCATCCGATATCGGCAGTACACCAATAAACGTCCTCTTCCTTGTATTGGAATACGTTTTTAAAAGTATACGCCGTGTATACCATGTATCCGGCGCAGGTATGTACCATCCCTTTGGGTTTCCCTGTAGATCCGGATGTATAAAGAATGAACAAAGGATCCTCGGCGTCCATAATTTCGGCGTTGCAGTCTGCATAAGCCTTATCCAATAGGGGCTGTAACCATTTATCCCTTCCTTTCTTTATGTCAATACTTTCTCCTGTTCGCTTAACCACGAGTACGTGCTCCACACCTGGGCAATCTTCTAGGGCGGCATCTACAATTCCTTTTAGGTTGATGGTCTTATTTCCCCTGTAGGAGCCATCGGACGTAACTACAAGCTTGCAGTCACTATCATTGATACGTGTAGCTAAGGCAATGGCAGAAAAACCTGCAAAAACAACAGAATGAATAGCACCTATGCGGGCACACGCCAAAACGGCAACCGCAAGTTCCGGGATCATAGGTAAATAAATGCATACCCTATCTCCTTTTTGTACACCATGGTCTTTAAATACATTCGCCATTCTAGACACACGTTCGTGCAACTGTTTATACGTAATATGTTCGGTTTGCTCTTCAGGGTCGTTAGGTTCAAAAAGTATCGCCGTTTTATCTCCCCTAGTTGGTAAATGCCTATCCAAACAGTTTTCCGTAATATTCAGTTTTGCATTTTTAAACCACTTTATCTCTGGTTTGGTAAAATCCCAATCCAGAACGTTGTCCCATTTTTTGCGCCATACGAAGTGTTCCTCGGCAATTTCTTCCCAGAAACTTTCTGGTTCGCGAACAGATTTTCTATAAACCTGAAAATATTCTTCTAAATGTTTTATGTGATAATTACTCATGCGAAAATTACTTTAATGCGATTGTGCTGTTCCTGCTCCACTAGGAACCCTAATATTTTCCACTATTTCCTGAACTTCTTTGGGCGGTTCTTTTGTAAATTTCGAGATTGTTATCGAAACTATAAAATTTAGTAGCATAGCTACTGTACCAAAGCCTTCTGCAGAAATACCGAACCACCAATCTTTTTGGGTTCCACCTCCAAACATATCAAATTTAAATTTTAACATATAGAATAACATGGCCACCATGCCTACCACCATGCCGGCGATGGCTCCTTCCTTGTTCATCCGTTTATAAAAAATACCCATAATTATTGCCGGAAAAAAGGATGCGGCGGCCAATCCAAATGCCAGGGCTACGGTTGCCGCTACAAAATCCGGTGGGTTTATTCCAAAATATCCGGCGATACAAACCGCAACAACGGCTGATAAACGGGCAGCTATAAGCTCACCTTTGTCCGAAATATTTGGTTTTAGCTGTTTTTTAATTAAATCGTGCGATATGGAAGTGGAAATTACCAAAAGTAGTCCTGCCGCCGTGGACAGGGCCGCTGCTAAACCGCCGGCAGCCACAAGAGCAATTACCCAATTGGGTAAATTGGCAATTTCAGGGTTTGCCAATACCATAATATCGGCATCTACATCGAGCTCGTTGGTTGCCTCATCGGCTACGTATTGGATAAGACCATCGTTATTCTTATCATTAAATTTTATTAAACCCGTAGTCTCCCATTTGGAAAACCAACCGGGCATATCTTCATACTTTTTGTCACTGACCGTTTCTATTAAATTGGTCCTGGCAAAAACCGCAATTGCCGGAGCCGTGGTATAAAGTATGGCAATAAACAATAGGGCATACCCTGCAGATTTCCTGGCGTCCTTAACTCTGGGAACGGTAAAAAAGCGTACAATAACATGTGGCAGACCAGCAGTACCTACCATAAGGGCCATGGTAATGAAGAAGATATCGATCATCTTCTTGGAACCGTCTGTATACTTGGCAAAACCAAGTTCGGTAGAAAGTCCATCAAGTTTATCCAAAAGTGAGATAGCCTCCCCGGTAACATTACTTCCCATCCCCAATTGTGGAACAGGATTTCCTGTCATTTGAATTGAAATGAAAATTGCCGGTACCATAAAAGCAAAAATCAGCACACAATACTGTGCAACCTGTGTATAGGTTATACCTTTCATACCTCCCAAAACGGCATAAAACAGAACAATTAACATCCCGATGATAACGCCTGTATTGATGGGGACTTCCAAAAACCTAGAAAATACCAATCCTACGCCACGCATCTGCCCTGCTACATAGGTAAAGGAAACCAACAGCGCACAGATTACCGCTACCGTACGTGCCACGTTAGAATAATACCGGTCACCAATGAAGTCGGGAACGGTAAACTTGCCAAACTTTCTTAGATAGGGTGCCAAAAGCAGGGCAAGAAGCACGTAGCCACCTGTCCAACCCATAAGATACACAGAACCGTCATAGCCGCTAAAAGAAATAAGGCCTGCCATGCCTAAAAAAGAAGCGGCCGACATCCAATCCGCTGCTGTGGCCAATCCATTTGCCAAGGGGGGCACCCCACCACCTGCTATATAAAATTCCTTGGTAGAACCCGCTCTAGACCAAATAGCTATTCCAATATAAAGCGCAAAAGTTATGCCCACTATAGCATAGGTCCATTCTTGTACATCCATAATTTTAGTGCATTTTGGTTTTTTTGGAATTATTCATCAAAACCGTATTTTTTATCTAGTTTGTTCATCAATCCAACGTAGACGAAAATGAGTATTACAAAAACGTAAATTGAACCTTGCTGCGCAAACCAAAAGCCTAGTTTAAACCCGCCTAAAGGGATTTTATCCAAGGAATCCTTTAAAATAATCCCGAAACCATAAGAGACCAGAAACCATATAGCCAGAAGAATGGCCAAATAAATGAGATTTTCTTTCCAATAAGCTTTTGCTGAAGAATCTTTATCCACTAGAACTACCGTTTCGGTAAATATAGGAAATCCACAATAATTTAATATAAGATGTTGTAAAAATGAAACAAACCTGTGCTAAAATGAGAGTATTAATACAATAGGTTGTAGTTTAATATCACTATTAAGGACCTTTCATTTTGCTTGTGAAGATAATCTATGCAATATACCCCATTGGTACAATTATTAGTAATCTTATCCTCGCCATATCCAACCGAATACAAAATATTTTTGGCAGGTACGCCCTGTTGCAATAAATAATTTTTAATAGCATCCGATCTACCCTGTGAGAGTCTAAAATTTGTACTTCCCCCGCCCCTACTATCCGTGTGCGATTCTATCCTCAATTGCACCTGCGGAAATTGTTTAACGGCCGTCACCACTTTTTCCAGTTCAAATGCAATTTCTGGAGTTATCAGTGTCTTGCCCCTTGCAAAGTAAAATTTCCTTAATTTAATAACAGTTTGACTCTCTTTTTCCTCCACGAGGTCATCCAATAGGGTAAGATCTATTGTTAGGCTGCTGTTCTGCTCCGTTTCCAAAATCTCCTCGTTGTACTGTTTTGTATAGACCGAATAGCGCTCTTTGGTAACCTCTAAAGTAAAATTGTCTTTCCATGGCATCTCTAGCCGATATTCCCCTTCCTCATTGGTTGCGGTTTCTTTTATCAGTTCGTTGTTTTCGCCAAATATTCTTAAGGAAGCTTTGGCCACACCTACAACGGAATTGTGTTTTACAACCTTGCCTCTTATCAAAACTGTTTTTAGACCTGGCTTTTCCGCTACCTTATAACCATAAATATCATCATTTCCCTCTCCTCCTGTTCTATTTGACGAAAAATAGCCTAGCAGCCCCCCGTTATCATCATTCTTAATTATAAACCCAAAATCGTCGGATGCCGAATTTATCCCTATGCCTAGATTTATAGGTATACTAAAGGTTTCATCCATTTGTATATTTGACTTATAAACATCCATCCCACCCAAACCATAGAAAACATCGGATGAGAAGTAAAGGCTGTTTTCAAAGATGAAAGGTGCAATCTCATTCCCAGGGGTATTTATCCTGGGGCCCAAATTAACCGGAGCGGACATAAGCTGACCTTCATTGGTATAGGCGAAATAAATATCAGTTCCTCCATAACCGTCCTCAAAATTGGCTGCAAAATATAGTTTGCCCGATGCCTCATGGTAGAACGGATAGTAAAAAGAGGTACTTAAATCTCTCAATAGATACTCAAAAGTTCCGTTGCGGTCCACGGATCCTATGGCCAATGAATTTTTTCCATTGTCATCAAAAGAAAGTTCCCCATCCTCAGCATTGGAAAGCACATAGAACAAATTATCCAATCCCTTGGCATAGTACGGTGTAGCCTTATGGTATTGAAAACCGGGTATACGTTTAAACTCATTGGCATTGTTAATATTGCCATCTGTACTTATGCGAGATTCGTAGATATTTAAGTACGCCTCTCCAGACGGTGCGTACACCTTTTTGGAGTTACGACTCCGGGCACTGGAAAATAGTAGTCTATCTTTATAAAAGGTGGGCGAAAAATCGGATTGGGGACTGTTGGCATTAATATTAAAAATACTGAAATCTTGGATCCCCGTGTCCGATCCAAAAAGTTCGTAGTTAAAATTAGCGTTTTCCAATAACTCATTGGGTAAGGCCGAGGTTCGCGTGGCCAAAAACGCCTTTGCCCTATCTGCTCCCGAAGTCTTGGTCAGTGACTGTAGCATCTTATTAAAGTAATGGTTGGACATGGTAGAGTCCTTCTTATAGACATTAAGATATGTCTCCGTGGCATTTTTATAGTTTCTAGTCTTAAAATAGGAATCTGCCAGGTTTAAAGATTGTTGAACCGTTAAAGAACCATTTCTAAGTTCCTTTTGATATTCTCTAATCGCGTCTGCATAGGCATATTCAAAGAAAAGGAAATCCCCTTTGGATTTTTTGTTTTGACCCATGGTTGTAACCACCGAAAGCAGAAAGAATATTGTAACAATCCTAAATTTCATATTCCTATTTTTAGAAAAACCTTGGTGTATCAATTTGTTTTGGTTTGCCCTTTGCATTCTTGGTTCTGGTTTTCTTGTTTCTTTCTCCGCCTTTACCAAGATAAAACTTCAATATTACTTCATGTGAACCCTGGCTAAACTCTCCCAAACCGTTGGTGTTGTAATCATAGGAATACCCTAGGAAGGTACCGCTGGAAATTTGGAATCCGGCCAGTCCGCTAACCGCGTTGTCTACCCTATACGAAGCACCTAAAGTAAACACATCACTAATTAAAAAATTGGTGGATACATTTATGTTTACTGGTGCGCCTTCCAAGTAGTTTACCAAAAAAGCTGGTTTAAATTTAAGACCGTCCGACAAATCAAACACATAACCTCCAATAAAATTAAACTGCACCTGCTCATTAACAAAAGCGGCAATTTCTTCATCGTTAATAACACTCGTTAAAAAATTGGGTACGGAAAGCCCCAAGTACCAGTCATCCGAATATAAGAACGTACC
Organism: Spongiimicrobium sp. 3-5; assembly: GCF_046557915.1. NCBI lineage: Bacteria > Pseudomonadati > Bacteroidota > Flavobacteriia > Flavobacteriales > Flavobacteriaceae > Spongiimicrobium > Spongiimicrobium sp. 3-5. Next base: position 1,617,988 of record NZ_JBHEBG010000001.1, on the reverse strand, counting down.
CGCACCAACGGTTGGATAGAACTTGTTGAGTTCCTGGGTATTTAATAATGGTTCCGATGGGTTTTCAAAAGTACCTTTAGTAAAATCAACATCTAAAAGTGCACCGCCCGCGTCAATTCCAAACGACAATTTTGTATCCTCCGAAACATTTACCTGAAACGAATAAGCAACATCTATAAAAGTTTGAGTAGTTGGGCCCAGTTGATCATTAACCACGTTAAAACCTAGTCCGTGCTTATCGTTGGCCAAGGGAATGTTTGCACCTACCCTTATGGTTCTGGGTGCTCCGTCTATATCTATCCATTGTGCTCTATACAATGTAGCTATTTCGGCAGTTTCGACACTACCTACATATGCCGGGTTAAAACTTCCAATATTATACATGTATTGCGTATACTGAGGCTCCTTTTGTCCCAATGCCAAAAAGGTTGCACAAAAAAACAACAAGGTTAAAAATACAATCCTACACTTAAGCGCGTATGTTTGGTTTATCATATGCCGTATTATCTAATAATTTGGATCCAACCCTTTCGTACCTCTGAACCATCTCCCAAATCCAATATATAAAAGTATGTCCCTCGTGGTAATTCTCCATTACTACCAGTACCATCCCAATTGTTCGCATATCCACTTTCCTCAAACACGCTATTGCCGTACCTGTCATATATTTCAATAGTATTGTCCGGAAATTGATCTATACAATTTATGCGTAGTAGATCATTGGAACCATCACCGTTAGGAGAAAATTGATTGAACAAAAATCCACACTCATCACTAGATCGCTGATTTACGATAACGGTTATGGAAGCCGTATTGTTGGTGGCATTGCCGTCATTGGGAAAGCTGTCCAAAACGGTAACCGTATTTGTAAATGTGCCCGATGTAGGAACCTCCGCGGTAATGGTTAAAGTATGGACAGCATCTGCCGCTATCTCATCTAACTGCCAATTACCGGTAGCCGAATCATATGCTCCAAGGGAGGCAGTATGGGACACGTACTGAAACCCTGTTGCCACCTCCAACAAATCATTTATAGCGATATTGCTCACAGGTACTTGTGAAAGGTTGGTAAGCGTAATGGTAAATACAATCTGGTCACCAACCAAAGGTCTATCCCTATCTACTGTTTTCTCTACACCAAGATCTATATCTTCCGGAACGCATGGCCCTGCCGTAATATCAGGGATACAAGGATCCAAATTAGCTGGATCTAGTTGATCCACTACACCATCGTTATCGGTATCAAGGATGTTAGAATCCAAGGCGTCTATAATACCATCATTGTCTCCATCTAAAGGATTTGCAATATCATTGCCTACTTCCGGTGAGTCTTCTATACCATCGCCGTCCGAATCAGAATCATTGGGGTTGGTTCCCAAGGTAGCCTCGTCTCCATTGCTGATACCGTCATTATCGCAGTCCGATGCGGGCAGGGGAACGCCTCCAATGGAATCACAATCGTCCAAGGGATCCGTAGTATCCGTAACTTCTTGTCCGTCTTGGATGGTATCGCCATCAGAATCCGGGTTATTGGGGTCTGTTCCCAAAACGGCCTCTTCGCCATCGGTTAAACCATCATTATCGGTATCAATAAAACAATCATTTACAGAAATTGTAACTACAACGGAAACATCTGTACATGGTAAGACAGCAGTGTTGGTGGTATAGGTAAATTCATAAGAACCGTCTGGAAGACCTTCAAAATCTACCACATTGCCAGCTCCTATAGTTACACTTCCCGAAGGATCGGTAGTAACAGCCCAAATACCGGCATCGGCCCCAACAAGGGTATTGTCCAGGTCTACCGTGGTTGGTCCGCCTGCATTGGTAACATTACATGCCGCGGTACTTGTAGCCACACCTGTTGTTGGTGGGTCATTGACCGTTGCAATAACCGGAACTCTCAGCGAAGGACAGTTATTTATTATAGCTTCTACGTAAAAAGTAGTGGTTTCGGTGATAAGCGGGGTGGTAAAACTGCTTCCCGTGCCTAATAGGTTCCCTGCGAGGGGATCGTCATACCAATTTAAAATACCACCTATAGCCACTGTGGCTTCCAAAGTAGCTGTCCCCGTTCCGCAGATGGTATCTGGTGTAGTACTCCCTACGGTTGGTGTAGGGTTCAATATTATATCTACTTGCAATGTAGGGCTGAGGCATGGGTCCAAGGCATCAAAGAAAAAACCATAATACACACCTGGTAAGGTAATTACCGATGTTGGCAAGTGTGCACTTGTAATTAAAGGGTTAGGGTTTCTACTCCATGTTAATACAGTACCTGCAGGTGGTGCAGTGCTTGTATATGCATTCAGATCTTGATCAATGGAATCGCAAAAATCTGTTGGCACCAAAGGGTTTATAGCGGGCGCAATAATATCTGCCGTACAACTATCATTATCATTTATAGAACCTGTTCCAACCGCATCATCTATGGTTGCCAAACCTGTTATACCACTTAAAGTTACTGTAAAGTTCTCTGTCAGTTCTTCAACAAAATCTTCAAGGATCGTCACGGTTATGATCTCGATCTCATTGTTAGTACCGGCAAAATTTAGAGTTCCACTATTAGCCGTATAGTCGTTTCCAACTCCAGCGATTGCAGTTCCGTTAGCGGTATCAAAATCCACACTAAAGCCCCCTGGTAAAATACCGGTTAAAGTAACGTTAAAGGTAGCTGTGCCATCTCCTTCATCTACAGCTACATCGTTTATGGATATGGTGGCCGTATCGTTGTCCGTTATATTTACCGTGGCGCTATTAGGCGCACCAACCGTATAGCCGGTTCCCGCTGCCAACGTAAGGATCACATCTTCGGTTCCTTCTGTTATCAGGTCATTAACGGGCACAACGGTTATAGTAGCAGTACGTTGGTTATTTGGAATAACCACACTGGTAGGAATGGTGGCATAGTCAGTTGTATTTAATGCCGAACCTGTTAGACCGTAGTTTACCGTTATCGGTGTGCCTGTTCCGTTTATAGCCCCTAAATCTATGATGAAGGTACCTGTTTGGTTTGACGGTGTTACTTCGGCCGCCGTAGGATCGGTAGCAACAACACTCGCCGCTAGGGAATCGTTATCGTTTATGGTACCGATGGCCGTATCGCTGTCCGTAATAGCAGGGTTGCTAGAGGTAAGGGTCACCGTAAAGGTCTCTGGGCCTTCAACGATAACATCGTTAAGGGTCGCCACCGTAAATTGCCTGGTCTGGCCAGCGGTGCCTGTAAAGTTCAACACTTGTGCCGTATTGTTATAGTCCTCCGGACTTACCAAAGGCAAAGCACCACCCGTGGCCGTACCACCCGTATAACCCGTGGTGACGGTAAAGGCCCCTGTGGCCACTTCATTGTTCAGTGTTACCGTAAATAAAAGACCGGCACCTTCGGTCGCCGTTACGTTCTCTACCGTAACCGCGGCCGTATCGTTGTCGTTTATGGTACCGATGGCCGTATCGCTGTCCGTAACAGCGGGGTTGCTAGAGGTAAGGGTAACCGTAAAGGTCTCTGGTCCTTCAACGATAACATCGTTAAGGGTTGCCACCGTAAATTGCCTGGTCTGGCCAGCGGTGCCTGTAAAGTTCAACACTTGCGCCGTATTATTATAATCCTCCGGGGCTACCAAAGGCAGGGCTCCCCCAGTTGCCGTACCACCCGTATAGCCCGTGGTGACGGTAAAGGCCCCTGTGGCCACTTCATTGTTCAGTGTTACCGTGAACAAAAGACCGGCACCTTCGGTCGCCGTTACGTTCTCTACCGTAACCGCGGCCGTATCGTTGTCGTTTATGGTACCGATGGCCGTATCGCTGTCCGTAACAGAAGGGTTGCTAGAGGTAAGGGTCACCGTAAAAGTCTCCGGGCCTTCAACGATAACATCGTTAAGGGTTGCCACCGTAAACTGCTGTGTCTCGCCAGCTGTACCTGCAAAGTTCAACACTTGTGCTGTATTGTTATAGTCCTCCGGGCTTACCAAGGGAAGGGCACCTCCGGTGGCACTCACATCAGTATACCCCGTAGTGACTGTAAAGGCGCCCGAAGCCACCGTATTGTTGAGCGTTACCGTGAACAAAAGGCCCGCACCTTCCGTTACCGTAACGTCCTCTACCGTAATGGCCGCTGCGTCATTATCGTTTATGGTACCGATGGCCGTATCGCTGTCCGTAACAGAAGGGTTGCTAGAGGTAAGGGTCACCGTAAAGGTCTCTGGGCCTTCAACGATAACATCGTTAAGGGTCGCCACCGTAAATTGCCTGGTCTGGCCAGCGGTGCCTGTAAAGTTCAACACTTGTGCCGTATTGTTATAATCCTCAGGAGCTACCAAAGGCAAAGCACCACCCGTGGCCGTACCACCCGTATAACCCGTGGTGACGGTAAAGGCCCCTGTGGCCACTTCATTGTTCAGTGTTACCGTAAATAAAAGACCGGCACCTTCGGTCGCCGTTACGTTCTCTATCGTAACCGCGGCCGTATCGTTATCGTTTATGGCACCTATGGCCGTATCGCTGTCCGTAACAGCGGGGTTGCTAGAGGTAAGGGTCACCGTAAACGTCTCCGTTCCTTCTACCACCAAATCGTTAAGGGTGGCAACTGTAAATTGTTGTGTCTCGCCCGCGGTACCCGCAAAGTTCAACACCTGCGCCTCGTTGTTATAGTCTTCCGGGGTTACCAAGGGAAGCGCACCTCCAGTAGCACTCACATTCGTATAGCCCGTGGTCACCGTAAAGGCACCGGACGCCACAGTATTGTTGAGGGTAACCGTAAACAAAAGACCGGCACCTTCGGTCGCCGTTACATTCTCTACCGTTACCGCGGCCGTATCGTTGTCGTTTATGGTACCGATGGCCGTATCGCTGTCCGTAACAGAAGGGTTGCTAGAGGTAAGGGTCACCGTAAAGGTCTCTGGGCCTTCTACCACCAGATCGTCAAAAGTATCAACGGTGAACTGTTGGGTCTCGCCAGGAGTAACCCCAGTAAAATTCAGTACTTGTGGTGTATTGTTATAATCCTCGGGGGCTGCCAAGGGCAAGGCTCCCCCCGTTGCCGTACCACCCGTATAGCCAGTAGTAACCGTAAAAGGGCTGCCTACCGCAACATCCGAAGTGACGGTAAACAGAAGTCCAGCTCCTTCGGTTACAGTAACGTTCTCTATGGTAACAGAGGCCGTATCGTTATCGTTTATGGTACCGATGGCCGTATCGCTATCTCCTACTGCTATATTGCTAGAAGCTAAGGTAACCGTAAAGGTCTCTATACCCTCTAACACCAGATCGTCAAAAGTATCAACGGTGAACTGTTGGGTCTCGCCGGGAGTAACCCCAGTAAAATTCAGTACTTGTGGCGTATTGTTATAATCCTCCGGGGCTGCCAAGGGCAGGGCTCCCCCTGTTGCAGTACCACCCGTATAGCCTGTGGTAACGGTAAAAGGGCTCCCTATCGAAGCGTTCAGAGTAACGGTAAATAGAAGTCCGGCACCTTCGGTTACAGTAACGTTCTCTATGGTAACGGCAGCCGAATCGTTATCGTTTATGGCACCTATGGCCGTATCACTATCCGTGATTGCAATATTGCTAGACGTTAAAGTGACAGCAAAAATCTCTGTGCCCTCTACCATCAAATTATCAAAAGTCTCAACGGTGAACTGTTGGGCCTCGCCGGGAGTAACCCCGGTAAAATTCAGCACTTGTGGTGTATTGTTATAATCCTCGGGGGCTGCCAAGGGCAAAGCACCACCCGTGGCCGTACCACCCACATAGCCCGTGGTAACTGTAAAAGGGCTTCCTACTGCAACATCTACGGTAACGGTAAACACAAGTCCGGTACCTTCGGTTTCTGTAGCGTTCTCTATGGTAAGCACCTGTCCATAACCACAAAAACCCAAAAGCAAAAATGCTCCAAAAAAAATAGGTTTGTGAAGAAGTGTAGATTTTAATCTTTTAAAAAGAAAAATATATGCTTGATGTAATCTCATTATGCTGTTTTCTGAATCTATAAAAATTCAAACCAAAGCAAACGCGATCTAGGATAGTAAAATTGGGAATCAATATTACTAAAAAAAACTGCCTTACTACTAATAAAAGGGGTTAAATCTATCTTTTTAAGTTGAAATGCAAAATATGAAGGTAAATACCTGCTAATGAAGGTCTGCGGAAGCCGTTTCAGCAGATGCATCAATCTTTCTCACCAAACCTTGTAATACCTTTCCAGGCCCCACTTCCGTAAATAATTTAGCGCCATTGGCCACCATATTTTTAACACTTTGTGTCCATTTTACAGGAGCTGTCAGCTGCAACATGAGGTTGCTTTTTATTTCATCCGAATTGTCTATTGCAGTGGTAGGAACATTCTGATAAATTGGACAGGATGGTATATTGAAAACGGTGTTTTCTATGGCCGATGCTAGCTCCTCGCGAGCAGGTTCCATTAGTGGGGAATGAAATGCTCCACCTACGGGCAATACCAAAGCCCTTCGTGCACCGGCTTCTTTTAAGCTTTCGCAAGCTGCATTTACCGCTTCAACCTCTCCGGAAATCACCAATTGTCCGGGACAATTATAATTGGCCGCCACCACTATACCCTGGGTCTCATTGCAAATTTTTTCTACGACTCCGTCATCCAATCCTAAAACAGCTGCCATGGTACTAGGTTGTAACTCACATGCTTTTTGCATAGCCATTGCCCGTTGAGCAACCAACTTTAGACCGTCCTCAAAATTTAAGGTGCCATTGGCTACCAAAGCCGAAAACTCGCCTAAAGAATGTCCTGCAACCATATCCGGTCTAAAACTCTCCCCCATTACCTTACTTAAAATAACCGAATGCAGAAAAATTGCCGGTTGGGTAACCTTGGTCTGTTTTAAATCTTCGGGCGTTCCTTCAAACATCATGTCGGTGATGGTAAAACCCAAAATATCATTGGCATCTTCAAACATTTCTTGGGCCAATGGGTATTTTTCGTAAAGATCAAGCCCCATTCCAACATATTGTGCGCCTTGTCCCGGGAATATATATGCGTTCATTTTTCTTTGATTTTCGTTGGCTAAAATAGGAAATATTTGATTGAAAAAAACAGTTTATCGTGGATAGTGGGTTCTTACTTGACCAGGTCTAGCGCCTACCCATTATTTTTCTTTAAACCAGCTGGCATATTTTACATAACTATTGGCAATCCTATCTATTTCATCGGCACTTAATTCCGGACTAATATCCTTTATCTTCTTTGCCGGCATACCTGCAAAAACAGTCCCTGAGGGCACATGGGTACCTTTTGTCACTACCGCCCCTGCCGCTATAATGCTATTGCTTTCCACAACGCAGTCGTCCATTATTACACTTCCCATGCCAATAAGCACATTGTCCTTAACGGTACAACCATGCACAATGGCATTATGACCTATGGAGACATTATTCCCTATCGTTGTTGGCGATTTCTTGTAGGTACAATGTATTACGGCTCCGTCCTGTACATTTACCTTGTTACCCATTTTAATGAAATGTACATCGCCACGAAGTACGGCATTGTACCAGATACTGCATTCATCACCCATAACAACATCGCCTACAACTACCGCATTTTCGGCAACGAAACAGTCTCCCCCAAATACCGGTGTTTTTCCTTTGATGGTCTTTATAATCATTTTTAAATTTTTAGTCAAAATAGGATAATAATGTCTTCTTTTTAGCTGCTGAGACCAAAAGTTCCTTGCCATTGGAAATTTCTACGCTACCACCCTTACCCTTTCGGTACTTTACCACCTCATTTACATTTACCAAATACGATTTGTGGATTCTTGCAAACGGAAAATCCGACAACGCCTCCTCAAAGTACTTTAAGGTTTTACTAACGACTATTTTGCCACGCTCCAAATAAATTTCGGTATAGTTGTCGTCTGCCTTGCAATACAGAATGTCGGACACGTTTAAAATTTGAAACCCGTCTTGTTGGGGTAGGGTAATCTTGCCATCGACCTTATTCAATCTGGGCTTAAGAATACGGTCTTCCAAGGCATCTTCCTTTTGCCTAATTTCCGTTACGTAATCTACCGCCTTTATGAGCTCATCAATATTAATGGGCTTCATTAAATAGTAGGCAGCATGACTGTTGAGTGCGTCCATGGCATATTGGTTATACGCGGTAACAAAAACGGTCTCAAAAGTACGTTGTGGCACTTTATCCAACAAATCAAAAGCATTTCCAAAAGGCATTTCCACATCTAAGAAAATTAAGTCTGGTTGGGTTTGCCCTATAAGATCCAAACCTTCTTTTATGGTGGCCGCTTCTCCTAAAAGTGTAACATTCTTGCAATATTTCAACAGATAGTTCCGAAGGATTTCCCTACTATTGGCCTCGTCTTCCACGATGATAGCATTCAATTTCATCAATCTTTTTTTAATGTCAATACAACTTGTGTTCCCGAAGCATCATCATTTAGGTCGCAAATAGCTACGGTTACCTTGTTTTTATACATATCGTTCAAAATGGCTATTCGTTTTTTGATATTGCCCATACCTTTAGACTTTTGCTTTTTCTGATTGTTGGTTTTGAGCTGGTCCGATTTTTTTCTACCTATTCCATCATCGGTAATGGTAATGGTTATCGCATCGTTGTCTTTTTGTGCCAGATCAATTTGCAGAGATCCTTTTTCTTCTTTGTAACGCAAACCATGCCAAATTGCATTCTCTATATAGGGCTGAAGTAGCATAGGAGGAATTTGGAAAGCATCTATGTCTATACGTTGATCTACTTTAATTTCATATCCAAACTTATCCGGGAAACGAGAGTGCTCTAATTTTACGTATAACTCTATAAGCTCCAATTCTTTGGATAAGGGTATAAAATCTTCTTCGGAATTTTCCAGAACGGCTCGCATAAGGGTAGAAAATTCGCTTAGATACCTGTTAGCACTACGCTCATCGCTTTTGGCAATGTAGTTGTTCACGGAGTTCAGTGCATTAAAAATAAAATGTGGGTTCATCTGTGACCGTAGCGACTTTAGTGCCAGTAAATTGTTTGCCAGTTTCTGTTGTTTATTGCTTCGATAGAAAAAGAAGGCGGCCAAAGCGGTAAGTAGCATCCCGAACAATAACGAATAGATAATCCATCGTTGTCTTTTATTGCTCTCTTGCGCCAATTCTTGGGATGTTAGTGCAAGATCATATTTGCTCTGCGATAATTGTCGTTCTTGTTCCAGACCGGATATTCGGCTCTGTTTAGAGGCAATTTCCCTGTTAAACCTAGCAGCTTGGGATATTTCCTGTTCCTTTCTAACATAGAGCGTATCTACAACGGTTACGTACTTTTGATAAGTTTCCAATGCTTTTGTAAAATCGCCCTTATACCTATACACTTCGGACAATTTTCTGGTGGCATCTTTTTGCACCAATAAATCATCCTCATTATCTGCTTCATCGATGCTTTTTTCCAAATAAGGAATTGCTTCATCCAATTTATCTTGAGCTATATAGGCATTCGCTATTTTATAATTGATCCGCTGGGCAGTAATTGTATCGGGCCTACCGGCAACGGCACCTTTTTGTGCCTGGTCCCTTGGCAATTGTTTTAACTCGCTCAGACTTTCCTTACGCAGCTCTATTTCTTCATCATACCTGTTTTTTTTACTGTAAAAATCGGCCACCTTTTCATTTTCCTGAATTGCCCTTTGCGGAGCCTGGTTCTTAGACAGCTGTAAGGAATTAATAAAAAACCCTTCGGCCTCCACAGTTCTATCATCTTTGGCATAGGCCTCAGCGATCTTGGAGTTTAAGTCCGTAATTTTGGGGGTTATCTGGTTCTTTTTTGCAATTACCAATCCTTCGTTATAATACGCAACCGCCTTATCTATCAGCCCTAAACTTTTATAGGTGTCACCAAGCCCTTCAAGCAATTGGACTTTCTGAAAAGGAACGATGCTTTTAAGGTTTATCAATGACAAAAAGGTTGCCTCGGCATTCTTAAATTCTTTATTCAGCAGATAAGTATTTCCCAGTAAAATTGTGGTTCTGGTAGACTTTTGAGCTTCTAAGGCATCTTTATAATTGGCTATTGCCAAATCGTATTGTTTGTGGTGCTGATATACCTCTCCCAAAGTACTAAGCGAGGAAGCCAATTCTGGTTTATTCCCTCTTCTTCCCAATTGTTCTATAGATCGAGTAATAAAATCGATGCTCTTCTCAATGTCGTTTTTCATATACAACTTAGCAGAATCTAGGTACTGCCGATGCTGACCTGCAGTTGCCACGGTAGATCTCTTTTTTGCACTTTCTTTCTTAGGCTCTTGATAGTCCACGACCAGAACATCTACGTCATCATCATTTCTAATAATGTATCTTACAGTTTCAAAATCTGGACTTTCAACAATCAATTCGTCTCCAACCGACACGGTAATCCTAAACTCGCCCCGAGCATCTGTAGTGGTATAGCCACCTTCCTTGGTAGAAACAGAAACCCCCGAAATTGGGGTATGGGTATTCCGCTCCTTCACGGAACCGGTTATCTCAAAGTTTGACTGGCCACGCTGTATTTGGGAAAACCCAAAGAAAGCCGTAGTGCACAATAACAAAAATATGTATGCTCTTTTTTGCATAAACTCTTTTTGAATAGGATAAACTTACTTGTTTTAAACGGTATTAAAAAATGGTGAAACACCATATTCCATTGAAAAAATGCACTATTTACAGTGTTAACAAAGTCATTGGCGCGCTTTACTCATTCAAACGCCTAGTTCCCTCATTACTCATTTTTTTAGAAAAAGTTCGGCCCTAGTTTTATGCCATATTAAACAAAATTACTTCAAGATGAAAAACGTAAAACAAATAACAAGTATGGTCTTAATGGCTTTATCCGTAGGGACCATTTTTGGGTGTGAGCCTAAGCCCAAGAAACTGGCCGAAGCCGCAATAACAACCAAAACAGCAGTGCCAGTAGTAAAGCCATCCAAGAATTTCGTAAAAATTGCACTCCTTTTGGATACCAGCAATAGTATGGACGGATTAATTAACCAGGCCAAAGCCCAATTATGGGATATTGTAAACAAGTTCTCCTATGCCAAATGTGGTAATGAGGAAAGGCCACAATTACAAATTGCTCTATACCAATACGGCAATGATGATTTATCAGGACGGGAAGGATACATTCAACAGGTAATAGGTTTCAGTAGTGATTTGGATGAATTATCGGAAAAATTGTTCTCCCTTACCACCAATGGAGGTGAAGAATACTGCGGACAGGTGATCCATACATCATTGAATCAACTGGAATGGGGCAAAAACCCGGATAACCTAAAAATGATCTTTATTGCCGGAAACGAGCCCTTTACACAAGGAAAACTGAATTATAAGGATGCCGTTACCAATGCCAAGGAAAAGGATATCATTGTAAATACCATTTTCTGTGGCAGTTACGAACAGGGTGTTGCCACCGATTGGAAAAATGGCGCAACTCTTACAGGAGGGGAATACATGGCCATAGATCACAACAAACAAGTAGTGCATATTGATACGCCTTATGACGACATTATCATAAAACTGAACTCCAAATTAAACAAGACCTATATTTCCTACGGTGCCCTGGGTGCCTCCAAAATGGAGATGCAGGCCGCCCAGGATGCCAACGCAGCAGGGTTGGAGGAATCAGTATACATAAAAAGGGCTGTAAGTAAAAGCTCTAGGTTGTACAAAAACAAAAAATGGGATTTGGTAGACGCTGCTGACGATGAAGAGTTCGATGTCTCCAAAATAAAAGAAGCGGACATGCCCCCTGAACTAAAAGGCAAATCCAAGCAAGAGGCAGAAGCTTATATAGCATCCAAGAAATCTGAACGTATCAAAATTCAAAAGGAAATTCAGGAATTGAATAGGAAAAGAGAAATCTATATTGCGAAGCAGCAAAAAAATGGAGAAGAAGGAGAGTTAGAAAATGCCATGCTAACTGCAATACAAAAGCAAGCGGCCAAGAAAAACTATAAATGGGAATAGAAAAAAAAGCGTTAAAGTAGCCTCTTGGTTGTGGGTTGTTGTGTAAATGGGTCTGTCACATAGTACGATGGGCCCATTTATATTGTTACAGGTTTACTGCAGGACATTTACAATCGTATTTATTTTCAGAATCTTGTCCAAAGTTGTATCCAAGGGTTATTTGATGAAACCCACCATTGTCCAATCGGATATCTCCTGATTGATAAGAATAGTTGTAGGAGACCATATAATTCTTCCAATTAAGACCGATAATTGGGGTAAACAACTGTAAACGTTGTTCCCCAAAACTGCCATTTGTCTGAAATTGAGCACCATCAAAGCTTCTTCTATAGGAAAGACCGCCCCACAACGTACCTATTCCAACCTCACGATATACTTTCGCATTAATATCAATAGTCTTCTCTTCGGTAAATTCCGTTAGTTGTAAAAGTACAGATGGTTCTATCTGCCATTTGCCCTTACCAAAGACATACCCTGCGGATAAAAGGTATCTTCTTAAATTATCAAATTCTATTGCCGTGTACAAATCGCGACCACTACCTAAAACATTAAGAACGGAAGCATGGGCATAAAACTCCAAAAAGTTGTAAGACATCCCAAAATCAACATTAAAATAGCTAGCTGTATTTTTAGTTCCGGTGATTATGGGATCTGGAATAATGGACCTAAACTCAGTTTCATCCAAACTACTTAGTATTACTCCGGTGCTTAAACCAAATGATAACTGATTTAAATTGGTAAGGTCTCTAGAAAATCTAAGATGATGGGCATAAGTAAATTTAATACCGGTCTGCGAGTGGTAACCATTGGCATCATTAAAAATAATTGCGCCAACACCACTGCTCTCACCTACCCTAAAATGACCGTTTAAAGTCTGTAAACTAGGTGCTTCGTCTACGCTGAACCACTGTTTCCTAGCCGTTAGCCGTATCTTACCTCCTTCTCCGATACCCGCCATGGAAGGGTGTACCAAATAGTAGTTGTCCGACAAATAATCAAAATATACGGGGATTCCCTCCTGCGCATAGGACTGCAATCCAATAAGCACACACGAGAATAAAAGCAATAACCTGTTTTTCATCTTAAGATGTGGGGATAACTGTTGGTATATCGTTCAAATATAAAGTATAACGGTTGAAACACAACATTATTATATGTAGGCCAACATGGATTTACTTTGTATTTTTGTAAAAATTTTTAAGCCATGGAAGAGTATACGATCAGTGTAGTGGAAACGAATAACCCCAGCATTTTAAAATTTGACACCAATCACTTCATCACAAAACATAAAAGTTATGAATTTAAGAACATCGATGAGGCCAAAAATTCACCTTTAGCTCAACAATTGTTCTACCTTCCATTTATTAAAACTGTATACATTTCAGGGAATTTTATTGCCTTGGAACGTTACGATATTGTAGAATGGAACGATGTTAAGGATGAGGTGGCCCAGCAATTGGTAGAATACCTCAACGCTGGAGAACCGGTAGTATTGGAGGAAGAAAATGATAAAAAAATAGCCGTAACGGTCTATGGAGAGGTTACTCCCAACCCTGCGGTAATGAAATTTGTGGTTAACAAGAAAATTGTGCCAACCACTTTCGAGTTTAAAAATATTGATGAAGCCAGCGATTCCGAGCTTGCAAAACAACTTTTTCACCTACCCTTTGTAAAAGAGGTGTTTTTGGATGAAAACTATGTTTCGGTCACCAAATACGAGGTAGCCAGTTGGGACGAAATTACCATGGAACTTCGCGAATTTATTAGGGATTTTATTGCTGACGGCAAAGAAGTAATATCGCCTACCGCTGCGGCGCAGCAAACCAAAGAGACTCCGGCCAAGCAATTGGAAGATGTAAACTTGGATGATACCTCCAAGCAGATCATAGATATTCTGGAAGAATATGTAAAACCAGCAGTAGCCAGCGATGGCGGTAATATACTTTTTAAGTCCTACGAACAGGAGAGCAAAACCGTTAATGTAATTTTGCAAGGCGCATGCAGTGGCTGCCCTTCTTCTACCTTTACCCTTAAAAACGGTATAGAGAATATGTTGAAAAACATGATGGGTGATAAAATAAACCAAGTGGTGGCCCTTAACGGCTGATTGAAAGGCATAATTTTAGTGTTTTTAGCAATTAATGGTTAACTTTATAAGTATCTAAAAAAACACTAATTATGGCAATTTTAAAAGTAATAGAAGTGCTGTCCAATTCTGATGAAAGTTGGGAAGATGCTACCAAAAAAGCGGTAGCACAGGCGGCAAAATCAGTTAACAACATCAGATCGGTATATGTTCAGGACCAAAGCGCGATTGTAAAAGGTGGTGAAGTGAAGGAATTCCGTGTAAACGTTAAGATTACTTTTGAGGTAAATTAACCTTAAGACAAGAATTTTTGAACAAGCGCTCCCCGGGGCGCTTTTTTTTGCCCTATTCCAGATACGATCAATAGCGTAGAAGATGAAAAAAGGCCTTTCAATTTTACTGTTTCTAAATATAATGTTTGGTCTTGCCCAAAAACCCGATACTATGGTTCACAAACATACCAATGCTTTAATTAACGAAACAAGTCCATATCTGTTGCAGCATGCCCATAACCCCGTTAATTGGGAGGCTTGGGGAGATAAAATTCTAAAACAGGCGCAACGAGAAGACAAATTACTACTTATAAGCATCGGTTATGCCTCTTGTCATTGGTGCCATGTAATGGAAAAAGAGTGCTTTGAAGATGAGGCGGTGGCTTCAGTAATGAACCAACATTTCATCAATATTAAAGTAGATCGGGAAGAGCGGCCCGATGTAGACCATATTTACATGGACGCGCTGCAAATGATGACGGGCAGTGGAGGATGGCCTTTGAACATTGTAGCTTTACCAGATGGCAGACCCTTTTGGGGCGCCACTTATGTGAAAAAAGAGCAATGGATCAAAGTATTGGAAAACCTTGCCGATTTATACAAAACGAACCCCGAAAAAGTCATAGGTTACGCAAAGGACCTTTCGGAGGGTATAAAATCGATCAATCTGGTTCCACAACAAAAAACCTCCGATCTCTTTACCATAGACCAATTGGAAGATGCCGTAAAAAACTGGTCGGGTTATTTCGATAATTTTCTGGGAGGCTACAAGCGGGCCCCAAAATTTATGATGCCGGGCAATCTAAACTTCCTTCTTCACTATGCAACAGCGCAAAAAGATGATGAAATACTCGATTATGTAAATGTTTCCCTAACGCGTATGGCCTACGGCGGTATTTTTGACCATGTAGGAGGCGGATTCTCCAGATATTCCGTAGATACAAAATGGCATGTTCCGCATTTCGAGAAAATGTTATACGACAACGGGCAAATGGTAAGTCTTTATGCAAAAGCCTATGCGGTTACCAAAAACGATCTTTATAAAAAAACCGTAGAAGAAACCATTTCCTTTGTAACCAAAGAGCTTATGAATTCTGACTATGGTTTTTTTTCCTCCTTGGATGCCGATAGCTTAAATGAGGAAGGTATTTTAGAAGAAGGTGCCTACTATGTTTGGACCGAAGAGGAATTAAAGGAACTATTGACCCTTGATTTTCCTGTTTTTAAAGACTACTACAACATAAATTCTTATGGACATTGGGAACATGGAAACTATGTTTTGATTCGTGATGAGCCGGATGCCAAAATCGCTAAAAAACATAAGCTCGATGATACGGAACTACAAAAAACAATTAAAAACGGTCTGAAACTCCTTGATGTAGAAAGAGAAAAACGAAATAGACCAAGACTCGATGATAAGATACTAACCTCATGGAACGGTTTAATGCTAAGGGGCCTTATAGATGCCTATAGATACCTTGGAGATAAAGAGTACCTGGATTTGGCGTTAAAAAATGCCACGTTCATTCGCCAAAAACTTATAAGGCCAGATGGTAGCATGTTCCACAACCACAAAGCGGGTAAAAGTACCATAAATGGGTATTTGGAGGATTACGCCGCGGTAATGGATGCCTACCGGCAGTTGTATGAGGTTACTTTTGACGAGCAATGGTTACAGGCCTCCAAAGGATTGTTAGACTATTGTATCTCCAATTTCCTAGATTCCGCAAGTGGTATGTTCTACTTTACCTCCAAAAAAGACGATTATATTATCCGAAGGACTATAGAGACAACGGACAATGTAATCCCCGCATCTAACTCTATCATGGCCATAAACCTGCTTAAAATGTCCAAATTCTTTCCAGAGGATGGATATGGGAAAATAGCCAAACAGCAACTGAAGAACATGCAGGGAAACTTTACAAAAAATGCCCAGAGCTATGCCAATTGGCTTCATATGGTACTGTATCTAAATAAACCTTTCTACGAACTGGCCGTTGTTGGGGATTCGTATAAGGAAAAGGCCAAAAAATTACTCGGTAATTACCTACCACATGTGGTTTTCGCCGGTGCCGAAAAAAAGGGTAATTTATCATTGTTACAAGAAAGATACCAAGAGAACGAAACATTGATATATGTATGCGAACATGGTAGCTGTAGACTCCCGGTAAGCAGCGCTGATGAAGCTCTTGGGCAGTTACAATTTAATAAGAATAAACAATAAAAAATTAAATTACATTGCTTGATAAAAGCCGTAATTTTCTTTTGCTTTGTACACTAAATTTAAACCAATGGAAAAGTTTATTGATTATCAAAAACATATAGAAAATGCCATAGATTGGGCTTGGAGCGTACTCCCAGATTTAATCATGGCCCTTTTTATTTTAGTTATAGGGTTATGGGTCATTAAATTCCTGAACCGAATGGTCCACAGGTTTTTTGATCGCAAAGACTATGACGAAACTTTAGAGAGTTTTTTGCAAAGTTTCATAAGCATAGGGTTAAAAGCCATACTTTTTGTCTTGGTAGTTACACAATTGGGAGTAAAATCGTCTTCTTTAGTAGCTATTGTAGGGGCTGCCGGATTGGCTATAGGTCTTGCACTACAAGGTTCTTTGGCCAATTTTGCTGGTGGCGTGCTTATCTTGGTCTTTAAACCGTTTAAAATTGGTGATTTCATCTCAGCCCAGGGAGTCGATGGCACTGTAAAGGAAATTACAATTTTTACTACTAAACTAAATACCTTCGGGAACCAGGTTGCGATCCTCCCTAACGGTCAATTATCCAACAACAATATCATCAACTATAATGCGGAGCACACTAGACGCGATAAAATAGACGTGGGCATAGGCTATGGTTCAAACATAAAGACTGCAAAGGATATACTGCTAAAAATATGTGCGGACAACCCCGACATACTAAAAGAACCCATCCCTGAAGTGTATGTAGGTGAGTTAGGGGATAGTTCCGTAAACCTAACCTTACGGTTTTGGGCAAGAAACGAAGTTTTTTGGCCAGCCCATTTCTATGTAATGGAAGAAATAAAATATCGATTTGATGAAGCGGGTATTGAAATTCCTTTCCCACAACGCGTTATACATAATGAGGCTTAGCTTTTCTTCCCCTGAAGCATAAAGTTTTTTAGGTAATAAGGTTCAAAATAAGCCAAATCCTCAAAAGTATTGGATTTGTAGTGTTCATAAGACAGCAGGCACATTTCCTTGGCCGAAGGAAAGGCCAACGTATTGAATACAAAATTAGGATGTTCTAAAATACCCGTGCATTTCTCCGCTCCGCTTCCAATAAGACACACCTTACCCTTTTTCACATATTCTTGAAAGGAAGTTTCATCAATAATCTCTGCCTTAGTTTTCCGTAACTCGATAATTTTGCTATTAAAAACTGCAGCATAGACTTCCATCCTGCGGGCATCCAAAACCGGAATAATGAAATCAACTTTTTGTTTTATGGCTTGATGGGCCAATGCCCGCAAGGTTGCAACGGAAATCAATGGGATATTCAATGAAAAGCAAAGGCCTTTCGCCGCCGAAACCCCAATTCTAAGTCCTGTATAAG
This sequence comes from Spongiimicrobium sp. 3-5, assembly GCF_046557915.1. Classification (NCBI taxonomy): domain Bacteria; kingdom Pseudomonadati; phylum Bacteroidota; class Flavobacteriia; order Flavobacteriales; family Flavobacteriaceae; genus Spongiimicrobium; species Spongiimicrobium sp. 3-5. The sequence continues at coordinate 1,600,090 of NZ_JBHEBG010000001.1, read as the reverse complement.
AACCAGGGCCCTTGCTTACCGCAATAGCATCCAAATCCTCAAATTTGAGAGAAGCGTCTTCCAATACCTCCTTTATAAAGACATGCAGCAGTTCCGAATGCGAATACCCTTCACTATTGTGCTCTTTTAGGGCGATAAGCTTTCCATCTTTTGCAATACTTACCGAACAATTGGTAGTTGCGGTCTCTAAATTTAATATTATGGCCATAACGGCCACAAATATACTTCACTTCTACTAGTTCAACCTAATAGGAATGCCAAAATAGAATTCTAGAATTTTTAGCCGGAAGATATAGTCGTATTTGGTTCGTACTACTTCGGCTTCGGCATTGTCTACACGTGATTGTGCCTGGCTAAAGTCGAAAGCGTTCATCAATCCCACATTAAAACGTTCTTTGGAATAGTCATAAGCCAATCGTCTTGCCTCCAAGGTCTTCTCTGCAGCGAGGTATGACTTATAAAAACTGGTGACATCTACATATGCCTGATTGATATTGGTTTCCAAATCCAATTTATCTTGCTCTAATTGCAATAGGGCCCTATCCACGTTTATTTTGGCCCTTTTAATATTGTTTCTGGTGCTGAAACCATTAAAAATTGGGACGCTCAGCTGTACGCCATAAGAAATTCCGTCATTTATATAAAGTTGTTCCTTAAACCCTATAAGATCGCCAGTAATGGGGTCTAGGTTCTGATCGGAATAACGTGTGTCGTAATTAAAAAATCCTGAAATAGTAGGATATACGGCACCCTTTGAAATATCCAAGTCTTTCTGGGCCAATTCTACATTAGATTGCGAAAACTTTATATCATTCCTAAAAGTAAGCGCTTTGTCAAAAATTGTTTTAGCAGAATTGTTCAGAATATCCGACGGTGGTATGTCGAATTCTTCTTCAGCAATATCGAAATTCTCATAATCGGTGATCTGTAGCAACTGTGCCAAATTGATCCGGGAAATTAGCACCTGGTTCTCCCCATTAACTATTTGTTGTTCTTGGGTGGCGGCAGTTGCCTCAATTTCTAACTGATCTCCTCGTGGCACTACCCCGGAATCTACCAACTCCTTGGTTCTCTTTAGATCTTGCTCCGTAACCTCATATTGGGCCTTAAAGACTTTAAGCGACTCCTTATTGGAAAGCACTTGCAAATAGGAATTGGCTACCATTAACCGAATATCATCCTTTAAATCGTCTAACCTGTATTGATTGGCTATGGCATTTAGTTTAGCGCGGTTTAATCTATGATAGTTACGTAACCCGTCAAACAACAAGACGTTAGATCTAAGACCCCCGGAAGCCGAAAAAATAGTGGTGGTTACCGGTTCGTTATTGGTAGGGTCAAAAGATAGCCCTGTACTGGCAGAAATACCGGTAGAAGCGTTTAAATCGGGAAGCATTGCCCCTATAGCATCGGACCTATCTATTTTGGCGTTTTCAAGATCAAGCTCAAATTGCTCAATGGAAAGGTTATTTTCTACCGCATAAGTTACACATTCCAAAAGTGTCCATTTTTTCATTTGTGCAGATGCTATTCCTATGGAACAAAGAACTAGTAGTATACTTAACTTAAATTTCATTTGGTGATTCTTTTAATTTATGATCGATGATGTGCTTTTAGCTATCGCTTTCTTCTTTATTATCCTCTTCCTCGCCTTTCTTAATGGGTTCTGTCTTGTTCCAGACCTTAACTTCATCATTTTCCGTAAGCCCGGTCAAAATCTCTACATTCACCCCATCGGAAATCCCTGTTTCCACGTCTTTTCGTTCAAACTTTTGGTCTCCTACGGACAATTCAACAAAGGGTTCGTCCGTTTTCTTATCAAACTGCAACAAAGCTTCAGGAATTACCAGGGCGCTATCCTTACTTTCCAGGACCAAAGAGGCATTGGCACTGTATCCTGCGCGTATTAAAAAATCGTCCTCCACGGTAACATCTCCTTCTATCTTAAACTGTACGGCACCGGATTCTTCTATTCCTTTGGGTGCTATAAACTTAAGTTTTGCTTCAAAAGTTTTCTTTTCGATGGCGCCAAGGCTTATTTCTAAAGGCATACCCAGTTCTAATTTACCTACTTCGCCTTCGTCTACCTTGCCTTCAAAAATCATTTTGCCCAAATCTGCAATTGCCGCTATGGTCGTGCCATCGTTAAAGTTATTGCTCTGAATTACCTGGTCTCCCTCTTTTACGGGAATTTCTAGAATGGTACCCGATACCGTGGCTCTAATATTGGTATTCGCTGTTGCAGAACCTCCGGCAGAACCAACTCTTATTATCTGATAATCGGCTTTGGCGTTTTGCAATTCCTGCTCCGCCTGATCATATTGTAGCTTAAGGTTGTTGAAATCTTGACTAGATATTACGCCTTTGTCAAAAAGCGCTTTATTACGATTAAATTCTATTCTGGTATTGTTAAGGGCTATCTCCGCATTGCGTACACGTCCTCTGGCTTGGTTTAAGGATTGTTCGTTGGGTACTACCTTTATTACGGCGATGAGATCGCCCGCTTTTACCTGCATGCCTTCCTCCAAATAAATTTTATCGATAATACCGGAAATCTGTGGTTTAATGTTTACCTCATCTTCAGGAACTACTTTGCCGGTAGCCACGGTCTTTTTTTCTATACTGGAAATAAAAGGTTTTTGTGTCTCGTATTCCACAGCGGATTTGCTATTGGATTTCACAAAAAAGGCAGCTGCCCACAAAGCGCCCAAAACCAGCACGCCAATACCCACATATTTTAATATTTTCTTCATTATTACTTTTATTTAATTCTATTATGGTCCTTTCTATTCCTCTCTTAAGGCATCTATTGGTCTTATACTAACTGCACGCTGGGCAGGAATTAGACCTATTAACGTTCCCAATATTACCATAAGGGCCAAAGCACCCAGCACATAGGGTATGGGTACCGTTGGATTGGTATACGGGAAATCAATATCTTGGGTAAACCTATTGATCAAACTTAATACACCCGCCCCAAGAATAACCCCAACTACGCCCGCTATCATTGTTAAAAAAACGGATTCCAGGATTATCTGCGATCGTACCTCCCTAGGGGTAGCGCCCAAGGCCCGGCGTATCCCCAACTCTTTGGTACGTTCTTTCACGGATATCAAAAGAATATTTCCAATACCGATGATGCCGGCCAAAATAGTTGCAATGCCCACTACCAAGGACAAGAAGGTTATTCCTTTTGAAAAGCCCATGACCTTGTTGAAGATTTCTCCCAAATTGAAAGATCCAAAGGCCCGTTCGTCTTCTGGATGCACCCGATGAATGTTTTTTAAAACCGCCTTCACATCTTCCTCTACCTTCATAACATCTGCATCGTCATATGCAGCCAAGGAAAACCACCCAACATCTTCACCGGTATTGTACAATTTTTTATAGGTTGAAAAGGGAATGAATATATCTCCATCGGTTTCAAAGCCGCCGCCAGGCACAAATTTATGCACGCCAACCACCTGAAAATTTACATTATCAACCTTTACATAGGCGCCTATAGGGCTCTCATCCTTTTCGAACAATTCCTTCTCCGTGCGCTCTCCGATAACACATACTTTTCTGGCCTGCTCTATATCTTCCTTATTTATAAACCTTCCGTTGTCATAAATCTTCTTGGTAGCTATCTTGGTATATTCTGGGAAATCGCCATAAACGGTATAGCTGCTAGATTTTTGACCTCTTCCCACAATGGCCGGTTCCGAACCAAAAAAGCCTCTTACGTTTCTTGGCGCCACATATTGGATTTCTGGTATTCTATTTTTTAACACACTTGCATCTGCCAATTTTAACTGTAATTGCCTTCCTGTCTTAAAACCTTCATAAGGCATACTTGTATTCTGGGCCCAAGCAAAGAGGCTGTTCATGGCAACGGTCTCAAACTGTTGTTCAAACCCATTATCCATGCCTTTTGCGGCCCCTGAAAGGGCTATGTAAATAAATATGCCCCATAGTACCCCGATTACGGTAATCATGGTTCTGATCTTGTTCTTGCTTATAGAACCATAAATTTCTTGCCACGTATTTCTGTCTAGTATAAATCGTATCATATCATTCGTCTCTAAGGGCCACTATGGGTTTGATCATTGCCGCACGTCTTGCCGGAATATAGCCTGCTATAGCTCCGAAGATTACAAGAATAAGGGTAGCTACTAAGGCCAGGTTTATATCTATATAGGGATTGGTAATGAAAAAATCCTTTAATTTTTCGCCTAGTGAACTTAATATGCCAACTCCGATTATCATGCCCACAAACCCGGAGATTGTGGTAATAAAAACAGACTCTAGTAAGATTGTGCTGATCACGGATTTGGGTGTTGCACCCAACGCCTTTCTGATACCCAATTCTTTGGTACGCTCCTTTACCACAAAAACCATAATATTGCTAATCCCAATGATACCTGCTATTATGGTACCAAAGGCCACAAAGGCTACAATAATCTGGAGCACACGTGCAAACTGCTGGTTCTGCTTTAACTGATCGGCTACATTGCGTATAAAAATGCCATTCTGGTCTTCTGGACTTATGTACTTTTTTGTCTTAAAATATTTTTCCAAGCTTTTTTCAAAAGCCATGGCCCCTACATAACCAATTTCGGGCTTAAACCCAACGATAATCATGTCTACCTTATCCGTATTTTTCTCAATTAGTTGCCTAGTGGTATAGGGAATGTAAATAAACCGCTCTTCATTGTCACCGCCATCATCCTGAAAAACACCAATTATCTTAAACACACTTCCGCCTATATCGATGTATTTACCCAAGGCATTTTTTTGTCCAAAAAGATCTTGTTCTACCAGTCTACCGATTACTGCATATTTCGTTCGGTTCTGAATATCCTCAGCGTTAAGATACCTGCCTTTCATCATAATGGTCTTCTCGGCAAATAAATGGGCCGGGCCAACAGCCCTTGTGGTATATTCGTTGGATTCTTCCTTATACCTTACCAGCGCGTTCCGGGTAATTCTGGGTGTGGTATACTCCAAGAACATTTCGAAGTTTTTGTCAATTTCGGCTAAGTCCCCATTTTCAAACTCTATTTGTCTGTTAGATTTATAGCCTTTATAGGGTATGGTTGTTCTTCCGGGAAAAAAATAGAATACATTGGTGGCATCGTCCTTAAAAAACTCGTCAAAGGTATTTATAAGACCATTTCCCAGACCAAAAAGGGCCACGAATATAAGAATGCCCAAAGCCACCGTAAAGCCAGATAAGAACGTCCTTAGTTTGTTCTTTTGGATGGTTTCAAAAATTTCTTTCCAGGTGTCCCTGCTAAACATACTCCGATGCCCTTACTTGTTTTACTTTTTTGTCCTCCACAATGATCCCATCTTTAAGGTATACGATACGCTTGCACATATGTGCAATATCTTCTTCGTGGGTTACCACCAAAATTGTATTCCCCTTATCGTTAATTTTTTGCAGCAAATCCATAACCTCGTACGAGGTAGTACTGTCCAAAGCTCCCGTGGGTTCATCCGCTAAAAGCACTTTAGGCTCCGCGGCCATGGCCCTGGCTATGGCAACACGTTGTTTTTGTCCTCCGGAAAGTTCGCTTGGTAAATGAGATGCCCATTCCTTTAGTCCTACCTGATCCAAATATTTCAGTGCTTTATCTTGGCGTTCTTTTCTTGGCATCCTCTGATAATATAACGGAAGGGCCACATTCTCCATGGCGCTTTTATAGTTTATAAGGTTAAAGGATTGAAACACAAATCCCAAAAACTTGTTGCGGTATTTGGCAGCTTTGGTCTCATTTAGGTCCTTTATAACCACTCCGTCTAAATTGTATTGTCCTTCATCTGCCACATCTAACATCCCAAGAATATTGAGAAGTGTGGACTTTCCCGAACCAGAAGAGCCCATAATCGCCACCAGTTCGCCTTCTTCAACACTAAAATTAATTCCTTTAAGTACATGAAGGGAATTACTTCCCATTTTATAGGATTTATGAAGATCTTTTATTTCAATCATGGTGAGTTGTATTAACTATTAGGAGGTAAACCCGGTAATAAGACTGGAATAGTGTTAAAAAGTTACAAGATTAGACCCAATTTTTTTTTAATAATGTTAGTTTTGAGCAAATTCGTCCGGTTTCACTTCGTTCCAGACTTTTACTTTGTTTTTTTCGTCGATTCCAGATTTTATTTCAACGTAGATTCCATCACTTATACCCAGTTCAATATCTTTTCGTTCAAATTGTTGGTCGCCGGTCTCTACTTCCACGAAGGGCTTTTTTGTTTTGTCATCGAATTGTATTAAAGCTTCCTTAACGGCAAGTACACTATCTGCACGATCTAAAATAATGGAGGCATTGGCACTTAAACCTGCACGTATAAAAACCGAATCTTTTTTCTTCAGTGTTCCTTTAATTTCAAATTGGATAGCACCGTTTTCTTCATTTCCTTTAGGGGCGATATAATCCAAAACCGCATCAAATACTATATCTTCCAAAGCGCCGACAGTAATTTCCAAAGGTAATTCCTCGGAGATCTTACCCACCTCGGATTCATCAACTTTACCTTCAAAAATCATTTTGTTTACATCTGCAATGGCCGCTATGGTGGTACCTTCGTTAAAATTATTGCTTTCTATAACCTGGTTTCCAACTTCAACAGGAACTTCTAGGACCATTCCGCTTACCGTAGATCTTATCAAGGTATTTGCAGCGTTGCCATATCCTTTGGCCGTACCTGTCTTTACAATGTCGTATCGTTTGTTAGCAGCTCCGTACGATTGCTTAGCCTGATCAAAGGCTACTTGAGCCCTCTCCAGATCTACCCTAGAAATTACTCCCTTATCGAACAATCCTTTCTGGCGATTTAGATTTCGTTGCTGATCGTCCAATGCAATTTTGGACTCATCTATACCATTTCTAGCATCGTTTAAGGCATTTAGGTTTGGTACGACCTTAATTTTTGCAATAAGGTCGCCACTTTTTATTTGATCGCCTCCTTCTACGTATACTTCTTCGATTACACCAGAAATATTAGGTTTAATAAGTACTTCTTCCAAAGGGAGAATACTGCCTGTGGCCACCGTCTTTTTTATAATGGTCTGTTTTGTGGGTTGTTCCGTTTCATAGACCACTGGGTCTTCCGCATTTTTCTGATATAGATAGTACATAGACCCTCCAAAAGCCGCAACAATGAAAAGCAGAATGACTATAGTGATTGTTTTTTTCATGGTTTTAAAAATTTATATTTATTTGATTGATGATTTTCATTTTGAACTTGTGCTGAGTTTTTCACTCAGTTCTCAGGGCATCTATAGGTCTTACCTTTATGGCACTCTGCGCCGGGATAAAACCAGCGAACAGGCCAGATATTATGAGCACTATCAATGCTCCCACCACAACGCCCAAGCTTACACTAGGGTTTACGAACATGTCAACGGGTCCATTCGCTTCCAAAAGGGCATTAATACCATATATAAATAAGGAACCAAAGATTATCCCGGCCATACCAGAGATAATTGTTAAGAAAATAGACTCCATTAAAATCTGTAGTTTAATAGACCACGGATGTTCTCCCAATGCCCTACGAATACCTATTTCCTTAGTACGCTCCTTTACTACGATAAGCATAATATTACTGACCCCAATGATGCCCGATAGCAGTACCAAAATACCTACGAAATATGCAATTAAGCGCATGGCTCCAAAGAGACTCTCTACCCTGTTATACTGTTCATGAAGATCAAAATGGCCTACGGCCCGGTTATCTTCTGGATGAATTTTGTGTTTTTCTTTCACAACCTCCATAATTTTTTCCTTCACACTGGTAATAGAGGTTCCATCATATGCGGTTATGGCCATCCATCCTACATCATTTCCAGTATTGAACGCCTGCGAAAATGATGTAAAGGGAACAAAGATCTGATTCTGCGCCTCCTCGCCATCGCCATCGTTGGACTTCTTTTTATACGTGCCTACCACCATAAAGTTTACCCCTTGTATTTTAATATAGGTTCCCAAGGCTTCTTCACCCTTTTCGTACAAATCGCTTTTCACTCCCTCGCCTATAATCGCAATTTTCCTTTTTTCCCTTATATCGGAATGGTTCAGAAATCGGCCAGAAGTAATCGTCATGGGCTCTTGGTTAATAATCTCCGGGTAGTCCCCATAAACGTTAAATGCCCCAGTGTTTATTCCTCTTACCACATTGTTGGCCCCTCTAAATCCTCCTAATTGATTTCTTGGGGATATAAATCGAAGGTTTGGCACCTTATCTTGGATAGACTGTACATCATCGATCTTAAAATCGTAATCTCTTCCTTTGGGTAGGCCTTTATAGGGTTTGGTTGTGTCTCTAGACCACATGAACATAGTATTGGTAGCGGTATCCCCAAAGTCTAATTTTATACCATTTTCCAAGCCTTTACCGGCGGCTAAAAGTATAATCAGGATAAGTATACCCCAAAACACCCCGAAAGCGGTAAGCACTGTCCTAAACCAGTTACTGGTAAGTACTTCTAAAATTTCTTTCCAACGATCCCTATTGAACATGGTGTTCTATTGTCATTTATTATTCATCTCGCAATGCCTCAATTACCTGTACTCTGGCCGCTCGCCATGCAGGAAAAAAACCTGCCATCGCTCCCGCCACTATTAGCAAGATAACGGTAGAGAGTGCTACTGTAAAATTTACCGAAGGGTTAACAATGTAATCTACCTCTACATTGGGTCCTACAAGTTCTAAGAGTCCCATACTAAAAATAAGCCCGGTAAAACCGGATATTGCGGTCACAAAAATTGATTCGTGCAAAATCATCCCTATAATAGACCATGGTTTTGCCCCCATAGCTTTTCTAATACCAATTTCCCTCGTTCTTTCCTTAACCACTATGAGCATAATATTACTTACGCTTACAACACCGGCAATAATAGTGCAGATGCCTACAAACCAAAAGAAAAATTTAATGTTGCCCGTGAGTCCATAATAGCGTTTGGCTTCTTCAAGGGTATTAAAGGTATTTACAGCACTTGGGTCGTCTGGTGCAACGGTATGGGCTTCCTGCAGATAGGATTTAAGACCAGCGGTAAATTTAACGGATTCGGCCACTGCTTCCTCAAATGTAGCGGCGGGCTGTAAGGTGTAGGACAAGTTGTTAACCTTGTCCGAGCCGTTAAAAACCCGTTGGGCAGTGGTAATGGGGATATAGATACGATCTTCTTCCCGTTCTCCTCCCGGATCTCCATATACCCCAACAATCTTAAACTTAATGCCGCTTATGTCTAAATATTCCTCCAAGGGATTCTCATCCCCAAAGTACTCTCTTTTTATCTTATTGCTGATTATCACTATCTTGGCAACCTTCTCTTCATCTAGCTCATTGATAAAACGCCCTTGGGACATGTAGTCGTTTTCTATGAACTGATACCCGGGGGATACACCTTGCACCGGATACCCTATAGATTCTCCCTTATAGGATACAAAAACATCGCGGATCCTGAAAACCGCTGATTTCTTGTCTAAATCATCGGCAAATCTTGTAGTTACGTACTGGTGATTCTCATTTCTGAGTTGTATTCTGCGTCCCGGATTAAGTCCTTTATGTTCCTTGGTAGTTACTCGTGTCCAAACCCATACCCGATTACTGGCATCTGCGGAAAATTCCTTTTCAATACCATTTTGCATCCCTTGTCCGAAACCCAATAAGATTACCAATATAAAAATTCCGGAAGCAACAGAAAGGCCTGTAAGGAAAGTACGTAACTTATTTTTACGGATGGTATCAAAAATCTCCTGCCATCTCTCAATATCGAACATAGGAATAGTTTTGGCTCAAAAAAACTAGCAACACTAAATGTATTACAATAAGACAAGCAGGAAAAGATATTGTTACAGTAAAAAACCAAAAAAAATGTTAAAACTGAGCGGTTAAGCCTTCATTTTCTTATAAATAAAATAGAATAGGCCAGCGATTAAAACGTAGGGGATAGCCATTAAATATACAATACCGTTATTGACTCCTTCCGCTGCCGAGCGATTTTCTTCGCTTTCCAATACGGCACGGCACATAGCGCACTGGGCCTCGGAGAATTGAGGTAGGAATAGCATTAATAAAAAAATAATCACTGTAGCTCGCTTCATACACTATTACTTAAGAAATGTTTCAAAACTACATTTGTTTTGCATCGTGGGTTGCCTCTAAGATTAACCCTGATAATAGGGTGATATCATCATATACACAACAACACCGGTAATCGCCACATAAAGCCAGATAGGGAAGGTTATCTTTGCCAATTTCTTATGGCTTTCATATTTTCCCAGATACGCTCTGGCATATGTCCTTAGTACTAAAGGTATTACAATAATCGATAGCAAAATATGCGAAATCAAGATAAAATAATAGACATACTTAATTGCACCTTCCCCGCCATATGCCGTTGACTCGGAAGTCATATGATATGCGATGTACATAATCAGGAACAATACGGACAGGCCGATGCACGTGGTCATTATTTTTTGGTGCAGTTTTCTCTTACCGTTCTTAATGGCAAATACCGCGGCTATCAGCAAAATAGCGGTAAGTCCGTTTACCGAAGCATAGATAGGTGGCAAAAAACCAAGACGTTCCACGTTGGGTATTTTAACCCCAAAGAGAATTGCCACAACCAACGGAACAATTATTGAGACCGCAGTAATTAGTTTATTGAATTTTTTCTCTTGTACCGATACTGTGTCCATCACTATTCCTCCAACAGTTTTTTAATGTCTTCGAGCAAAATATCTATTTGCTGTTTTTCACCCTCTTCGTTTTCCCCTTGCTCTCTAGTAATGGTACCCCTATAATAAATGATAGGATTGCCAAACTTATCTACCCTAGATCGGATGAAGCCATTTTTGTCTACAAGTGCAAACATTCCGGAATGTTCAAAACCACCGGGAGCGCTGGGCACTTCATTCGCAAAAATATAAAATCCGGTATTGGCAAGGTCGTAAATTGTTTCCTGTTCGCCCGTCATTAAATGCCAATCCAAATTGGTAATACCATAATGCTCCGCATATTCTTTAAGTACCCTGGGCGTATCATATCGGGGATTTATGGTAAAGGAGGCTATTCCAAAGTTTTCGTAATCCTTAAGCTCATTCTGTATTTCCACAAGGTTCTTGGTCATAATGGGGCAAATGGTAGGACAACTTGTAAAGAAGAACTCTACTATGTAAACCTTACCCTTGTAGTCTCTATTTGAAATGACGAGACTGTCCTGATTTATGAACTCAAAAGAAGGAACCTTTCGTTTGTGTCCTTTTTCGTTTATAATAAAAGCCAAGCCTTCACTATTATCCATAACGTTCATACGATCGTGCTCTACCACGGTGCCCGTTTTTACCCTGTCTACTATTTTAGGTATAAATATGATTCCGAAAATTAAGATAACCAGAGAGACCCAGACATATGTGTATTGATTTTTCTTCATCTTTTACTTATCTCTATTGGCATTGTTCTTTTTTAAGGCCATCCTATATTCTGCCAAAATTATTTTCACATCGTCCTCCATCTTGTTATTCAATTCGGCTACGGAAGTGGTATTAAAACCATACTTGGTTCCAATATCCTCATCATCTGTTCTTCCTCTAAGGTTTTTGTCCTTATCAACAATAAAGACGTATGGGGTACCCATGTGCCGATCTAAGGTTAAATCCGTTTTAAGTGTACTGAACAGCTCGTTTATTTCGTCTTCCTCGGCGAAAACAAATTTCCACCCCCTTATGTCGGTCAAACTACTCAACTCTTTTTTAAGGGTTGCCACTTTTTCTTCTGTACCTTTTGGTTGCACCATTACCAATTGAAAATCATGAAACTCAAAAAAGCGTTTGTAGATTTTTTGATTTAGATTAAAGGCATTTCCTTTTTTCAGTTCCAAATCGCGGCCCAAAAATCCTAAAATGGTGATTTTGTCCTTCAATGTAACCTCACTATCCAAGAAGCTGACATCTTTTATGGTGTTTGTAAGTACGGGTAATTTACCAAAATTGTTTACCCCGGAAGCAAAAAAGAGATAGGCCACTATGGGCAGTATAAACAACACTACTAAAACAAAGCCTTTTTTCAACTTGTAGCTGCTTAAATTAATTTTTTTTAATCCTATGGAAATAGGAAAAATAAGTACATACAAAAATAAAAAAGACGGTTGTTATACCGTCTTTTCTTTCTGTTAATAATACGTTAGAAGTCCCATGCCACAAATCCATCCTTATATATATTGTAAATATAATCTGCTTCAAAAAGCAGTATAAAGATAAGATATGCAACAAGGAAAATAGGTGTCCATACGATAGCACGTCTTAAGGCACTTTTTTCATCGCGAAGGTGCATAAAATCCCATGCTATGTAATAGGCTTTTACCAATGTTAATATGATGAATATCCAATTTAATAATTTCATCCCTAGGAAATAGGAATCTGTAAGTGCTACTGGTTTTGTTATACCCAGACCAACCTCTACTGCTGTAACCAGGGTTAAGAAAATAAGTACTCCCCAAATTTTTTGGGTATTGGACTTAAATTTTAAAAGTCCCCTAAATATTTCTAATTTATGTTCGTGCGCCATTGATTATTATTTTTTATACCAAATAGAAGAATGTAAATACAAAAACCCATACCAAATCTACAAAGTGCCAGTACAGTCCAACCTTTTCCACCATTTCATAATGGCCCCTTCTTTCGTAGGTTCCTAAAATAACATTAAAGAAAATGATAAGGTTTATTACAACACCGGAGAAAACGTGAAAACCGTGAAAACCTGTTATAAAGAAAAAGAAATCTGCAAATAGGCGGCTGCCGTACTCGTTATGTATTAAATTGGCGCCTTCCACTACTTGGGTTGCACTTTTGATCTTTTTCAGTGATTCTTCCCGGGTCAAAAGTGTCTTTTCACCATTTTCAGCTATGGTCTCGGTCCTTATAAGAATATTGGGATTAGCCTTAAGACCTTCTGTAACTTCTTTAACGGTATATGAGGGAAGTGCGGTCTCTTCATAGAACCAAACTCCGTTTTTGCGTTCGTGTCCAACACGTTCGTCGGCGATCGTCTTAGAAAAATCACTCAATGCCGCCCGCTCTCCGGTATCGGCTTTGACAAACTGAAGTATTCTACCTCCCTTGGTTTCCACAGCACCGTAATCACCACTAATAAAAGTAGCCCATTCCCAAGCCTGGGAGCCAACAAAGATTGCACCACCTATAATGGTAGCGAACATATACCAAATAACACTGGTCTTTTTCATTCTATGCCCAGCATCCACGGCGAGTACCATGGTAACAGAGGAAAGAATAAGAATAAATGTCATGAATGCCACATAGTACATGGGGTAATTTCCATGAAAAAAGGGAACGTGGGTAAATACCTCATCGGCTATAGGCCAAGTTTCAATGAATTTGAATCTTGAGAACCCGTATGAGGCCAAAAATCCGGAAAAAGTTAAAGCATCCGAAACAAGGAAAAACCACATCATCAATTTCCCGTAACTTGCTCCAAGGGGTCGGTTACCACCTCCCCAAACGTTTTCTTCAGTTACCGTTGTATCCATATATATACTATAGCGTTAATAAAATTTTCACAAATTTACATTTTTTTCGTCTATACAAAAGCGGAAATCATGTTCAAAAGGAACTTAATTTTCATTTTTATTTAACAAAGAACATAAACACAATTAAATATACCCATAAAAGGTCTAAAAAGTGCCAAAAAGTGGCACCCAATTCCAATCCTAACATTTCCTGGGCTGAATATTTTTTTTTGTATTGATTATAGAGAACGACCAACAGCGAAATTATACCTGCAACAACATGTGCAATATGGACCATGGCAATCAGAAAGATATATGACATTTTTACATTGCTGGTAGGGCCTGTAAAATAATATCCTTGGGCCACCATTTGAGAAAACCCGTTGAATTGGAGTATTATAAAGGTAATTCCCAAACCTAGGGTTATTAGCAACCAGTTTGTACATTGTTTGCTATTACCTTGCTTTGTTGCCCTTTTGGCCAAATAATAGGTAATACTACTTAAAATGATGACCACTGTGCTGATGAAAAAGGAAGGTGGTAATTGCAGTTCTTTTATCCAGTCTTCCCTACTACTACTTACAATATAGGCGCTGGTCCATCCGGCAAATCCCATTAGTAAACTCACAATACCGAACCAGAGCATCATTTTCTTGGCCCTGTCGTTCTTCTGCTTCTGTGTACCCTGTGTTAAATCCATCCTATTATAGAAATCTATCTACTACGTAAACTATCTGCATTAAAGTAATATAGCTTACACTAATTAACATTAAGTTTTTGGCGGAACGGTTATCGCGTTTTTCATACAATCGAAATGCAAAGATCAACATGGTCATCCCCATAAGAAAGATGATTATTGCCGCCGCTACGGAAAGTTCTAGTCTACCTGTTATCCCAAATACCGGAATTACCGAAATTACGATCATCCAAATGGTATACATAATTATTTGTAGTGCTGTTCCTTTATCTTTCTTACCAGTAGGCAGCATTTTAAATCCGCCTTTTTTGTAGTCGTCATCCAACATCCAGCCCAAGGCCCAAAAATGAGGGAACTGCCAAAAAAACTGTATCATAAAAAGCGTTCCTGGTTCTATGCCAAAATCGTTGGTGGCCGCTACCCATCCCAACATAAAAGGTATTGCTCCTGGAAAAGCTCCTACAAAAACCGCCAAAGGTGTCCTGGTCTTCAGTGGGGTATAAACGCTGGTATACAAAAAAATGGAAATTGCCCCGAACATGGCCGTTTTAGGATTTAGGATATAGAGTGATATTACGCCAAGAACGGTTAACGAAATGGCAATGGCCATTGCCGTCCTTACAGACATCCTACCTGCAGGTATGGGCCTATTTTTGGTGCGATCCATTAACGCATCCAAATCTTTTTCTATTACCTGATTGTATGCATTGGACGCGCCAACCATACAATACCCACCAAAACCAAGTAAAAGGAGTGATAATACATTTATTTCAGAAGCACCCAGAAAGTATCCAGCAATAGAGGAAAAAACTACGCTGACCGCAAGTCTTACTTTTGTAATTTCCTTAAAATCTGAAAAGGCCAGTGCCCAAGAGGTACTTTTTGCCGTGCTAACCGCAGTCTTCATCAATGCGTTTTAATAGGGGGCAAAGATAAGACCCATTTGTACCTTTTGCAATGTTATTTGGAGGTTTGTGCATCCTTGGGCCTTGTAGGTGCTAAACTTCCTAATTTAATTGAAATACTATAGGGATGGCGTAGGGTACTTTTACCGAGCGGCCATTATGTTTGGCGGGTACCATTTGAGGTAATTTTTTAATGATCCGTTCCGCCTCAATCTCCAAACCTTTGGATGGTCCGCTCATTCTAACCTCGGAAATTGTTCCATCAGCATCAATTTTAAAAAGCACATTTACCCTACCATGTATACCAAGCTCCTTTTCTGCCTTAGGATACCGAAAATTACGTTTTATATGTTTCTGAATTTTTTTCTGAAAACAGGCCAAACGATCCGAGTTGGCCACTTTTTCGCAACCTGGGAAAATGGGCAGCTCTTGTACTACCGTTATTGGTACCTCCGGGATTTCCTCAATTTCCTTTTCATAAGCGATAGAATCCAGAGAAATTTCCCCTGTTCCTTCTTCTGGCTTGGAAATAAACTCTGTTCCGGCTTCAATTTCATGGTCATTGGAAACTTCTTTAAAAGAACTGCTGGTATTTTTCTTGGGTTTTTTAAGTTCGGAAAGTGGCTTTTCAACGATTATGGTATTGGCATCCAAGGCAAATACAGGAGCATAATCTTCAATGATAGTTGGTTCACTATTTTGTTCACCAAAGGTCTTAAATGAGGCTTCTAGACCAAAATATACCAGTAACATCGCTATAATTAAACCGATCTGAAAATGAAAGAAACTGTTTTTCCTAAGGTTGATGTGTTGCTTCCCTGTTTTACGGACGCGCTTTTCTTCGGTATTTTCAGTTTCGTATTTGTACTGAAAGATTTGCTCTTCTGTGTTTTGTGGTTTCATAATAGTGCCTTTTTAATTGTTACTATTATGTTAAAACACAAGAAGCATACCAAAAAAAAGACCCGAGCCAAGGCTCAGGTCATATACTATTATTAAGGAAAATACCCTACTGTAGTTTAAAGGTAATGGGGATACTAAATGGAACCCTTACGGCTCTTCCCCTCTGCTTACCAGGAGTCATTTTTGGAAGCTTGGATATAATCCTGGCTGCTTCTTTTTCCAAATTTTTATCTGGCCCTCTCATTCTAACATTACCGATACTTCCATCTTTTTGAATGGTGAAGATTACGTTAACCCTTCCTTGAACTCCCATTTCTTGGGCAATCTCTGGATAACGGAAATTTTTACGGATATGCTTTTGCATCATTTCATTAAAACATGCTCTTTTATCGCTTTTCTTTTCGCACCCTGGGAAAACCGGTACATCTTCGATAACTGCAAAAGGAACATCAACATCTTCAAAATCTTCTTCTACCTCTACGTCATCAACTTCTATCACTTCTTCTTCCTGACTTGTCTCCGTAGATTCTATCACCGTTTCTTCCACTTCTTCCTCATCTTCCACAACTTCGATAACTTCTGGTGCAGCAGGTGGCGGTGGTGGTGGTGGTGTTTTAATCTGCTCCGTCATTGGAACTTCTTCATCCAATTCGTCCTCAACATTCAATGAAAAGTCATAATTACTATCGTCCTCGTAGGTTTTCCATTCCAAGGCTCGCCAAGTAATAAGCATAACTACGGCCAACCCTATTACGAAATACATGCCGCTATTTCTTGTTAAATCAGCTTTTGGATTCTTTTTTGGTTCCATAATAATTCATTTTAGTATTTGCTAATTTAATTATTTATTTAGTAAATAAGCAATTAATTTTTCCATTTTAACCGCCTTTTCTTATAAAAGACCCATTTTATTAAGATACCCCCTACCAATGCTCCTGCGCTATTGGCCAAAAAATCCCAAATATCCCCACTTCTTTCGGTAGTGATGGTATGCTGTAATACCTCAAGAATCATACCATAAACAATGGCAAAAACCGTCATTGAAAGTATCGCTTTTACTAATCCTATTCTGTGGTTGGCAATTTCACGAAGAAAAAAACATCCCAGGATTACCATCATAAAGTAAAAACCAAAGTGGACCAACTTATCTATATTGGGAATTCTAACTCCCAAATCTATGGTGTCTTCCGGAAAAGAAAATAAGCTGAGCAGTGTAATGAACACCATCCAGCTTATAAAACCAATTGTGTATACATGCTTTTTAAGCACCTATCAAGGTCTTGTAATCCGTATCGCCAAGTAAGTTTTCCAACTCGGCAGGGTCACTGATTTTGAGTTTTATCATCCATCCTTCATTGTAAGGATCGGAATTCACCTTTTCCGGTTCATCTTCCAAGGCTTCATTAAATTCTATAATTTCACCGCTAAGGGGAAGTATTAAATCTGAGACCGTCTTTACGGCCTCCACGGTGCCAAAAATTTCGTCCTTATCCAAAGTTTCGTCCAAGGTTTCCACTTCTACATATACGATATCTCCCAATTCTCCTTGGGCAAAATCTGTAATTCCTATGGTGGCAATATCGCCATCTACCCTCACCCATTCATGATCCTTGGTATATTTTAGCTCTGCTGGTATATTCATTTCTTTATTTGTTAGGGAAACAAATGTAAAAGATTTAATAAGGTATTCAAAAAAGTAATAGGGAATATTATCAAATAATAAAGAACCTATTTGACAATCGCGGCAATTTTAATTCCCGAAATTATACCTCAGGGTAAAACCGGTATTTATTGTGGTTTGAGGGAATGCCGTGGATACTGCAAACTGTGAGAATGAGTGATCATAAAAAAACAGTGCGTTCAGGTTTTTGTTCAGGGCATAATCCGCAGTAAATTTGATGGATAAGAGGTTTTGACCCGAGGTAATCTGGTTATTGTCTATATCCAGATTCCTAATAATGGTTATGTTATCTCTCAGTGTAATGTCGGCTTTTAGGTTTAAATCTCCTTTTAAGCGTGTTTTTTCACCTCCGATATTGGTTACAAATTTTACGTCCTTAAAGCGATACCCAAGTCCCAAGGTATATTCCTTGCCATTGATCTCGGTTAAGAGGTTATTGTCAAAGCTCAATGAAAGCGCCCTGTCCGTGCGTACCTCGGCCAATATGCTAAGCGAGTTCTTCATCTCAAAATCAACACGCATCAAAGGATTAAACTGATCTGTAAGTACTACATTGTTTATAATAATATCTGGTAGAAGATTACCGGTTTCAGGATCTATGCTGGTATTCTGGCGTTCCAGATTGGTCTGGAAAGAGTTTATGCTGTAGGCCGCCCTATATCCATGGCTAAGTGAAAAGCGCTTAAACTTCTTTTTAAACCATTTGTTGCGCATTAGGCCCGTGTATTTAAGATTCCAGTTAGGAATAGGTATGTCCCTAAAGGCGTCTAAATTAACACGATCTACATTCTGACCCGTGTATGCAGCAAAAAAAGCTGGCAACAGCACGTCTTGACTGGTCTTACCATACCTTTCGGGAAAACCATCGGCATCTATAGCACCTGTACTTTGATTTCTATCCGCAACAATTCTATTGGCAATAACGATCCTATTTTGCTTGAAGGTTTCAAAACTCTCAGAATCAAATTCATCACTTTTTGTAAAAGCCGTACCTATCATAACTGTAGAAATGCTAAAATTACCAAAGGTATTGGGCGTTTGTGGAATGTACTCGCCATCAGTTATACTAAAATTCTCTTGTCGACTGGTAGAAAACTGTCTGTCCGCTACCAAATCGATCGTTAGATCCCGTATGGGCTGAGCCGTAGCTGTAATGTTCAATTGACGGTTGGTGCGTTTTATAAACTGCTCGTTGAATTCTGGAAAAACTGTAAGCCATCCATTCCGTGCGGCTTCGAAGCGAATGTCTGATTGGCTACCAAAGACAAAGCCCAAAGTAGGCCTTGTTGTGCCTATGAACCCAACTGTTTGCGTGTAACCCGGAAGTACGGTTCCATTACTTTCATTATAATTAACGTTAAGGCGCTTCACCATAGTAAGGATATCAATGGCCGTGTTGTAAAGTCCTCCTTTTTTCTTTGTGGAAGAAGCATCATCGGCGGTATTTCCGGCCTTGTCCCTCCTAGCATTTGCATTATTTTGTCCTTTACCCCCTTTTTTAGTGAGTCCTATGTAATCATAAAGGCGTTGCATGGAAAATGCCGTCGTTAAATTATGGGTGTTGGCATTTTGAACGGTACTCAGGGAAACATTTTCCTGACCGGGCGTTTCCCTAACCACTTCATTTAGGGCATCACCGGCCCGTTGCCAATCAAAATTACTTGTATAGGTGTACTGTGCGTTGATAAACTCCAGGAAGGGTATTTTGTTGAGTGGCAATTCATAGTTCAATTGCATCTGTTGCGCGTGGCGGTTTGGTTCCCCCACATCAAAGAAACCGTCCCAAAGATTCAAGCTTTGGTCAATTAATGAGTTAGGATTGCCTTCCTCCTCAAAATAGTTCCTTACAATATTATTGTTGGATGCCGTAAGGTTTAATCTCAATGATTTTGTAAGACTATAGTTAAGGGCATATTGCCAATTAAACATGTAATTTCTTTGTTGTAACAAAGGCAATTCCAAACGTTCTACCCCTGGTTCCAATACATCCCTAAACCTTTGTTGATTAAAGGCCCTGTTGATATTAGAGTTTACCGAAACGCTTGTGGGCAGTAGATTTAGGTTTAAATCTTTCAGCCATTTCCAGTACTTTCCTGTAAACAAGGAATCTTTTTTGGCGAAGGGTGCTACTTCAACAGGTTTAAAGTTATGATTGTAAACAAAGCCAGTAGCCACATTTTGATCTCGTAGACTGGCTATTTCAAAATCGCGGTGATCGGTTTCGTTATAGGAATAGTTAAAGGTAAAGTTTTCTATGTCGTAGAAGTTTGCCTCTGCTTCTTCGCTCCTATTTTTTCGTACCCCGATTAGGTTAATACTTGTTCTCTTGGTGTAGTCCTCTGCCTGTTGCTTAATTTCTTCCGCATCCTCCGCTGTTTCCGCCGCTGCTATACGATCATCCAATTTAAGATCATCATAAACGGGGTCAAACTCGGGCGTAATCAACTGTTCGGAAATACCATAATTGAACGGAATTTGTAAGCCCCATTTTTTTGGCAACAACTGGCCAACATTTACATTGGTGACCACATCATAGGAGATGGCGTCTTCTCGTAAACGTTCATTGGGCATTTGATCAATTGCACCAAAGCCCGATTTACTGGTGCTACCGGTTGCCGTAACATTGGCAAAATCGGCTATATTGGCATCAACAGCAGCTACTGCGGCCCAACCTCCATTATTATCTAGCCCTGCTAAACGCAATTCGTTAAACCATATTTCTCCACGTGCTGGTAGGTTATCTATATTTTTAACACCGACCATCATACTTCTTATACTCCCTAGAGAGGGATTTCCCCTGATACCAATCCTTAATCTTCCCAAGGTTCTTGGGGCAAATTCATCTACCGGAACCACTTCACCATCAATAACTTCGTAAAAGTTGATATCATCCAAGGTCTGCTCGGCAATACCTAAGGATTTTATTTTATTTAAATCGCTTAGTGCGATATCTATTTCGTTTCCTTCTGGCCAAATATCCTCTGGGCTTGCAGCTCCAAAGGAGGTAAACTGTAAGGGCAGTTCTATTTGATAGAAATTCTGAGAGAAATCGGTACCGATACGTAAAAAACCAACCAGTGGGGTATCGTCGTCGGCATAATCCGAATCCACAATTTTTTCGGCATGCATAAACATTTTAATACGTTCGTACTGCCTAACGTCTATGTTTACATTTTTAAATACTCCACGAGAATCTTGCGCTTCCAAGTTTTCCACTTTTAGCGAGAGCGACTGCTCGTTTTGTCGGATTATGGTGTTGTTATTGTTTAATTGTTCCCTGATTACGCCAGGTGGAAGTGCATAAGGAATGGGAGTTCTATTTTCATTCTCCAAGATATTCACTGCGTTTACATCCAAGGTAGTGGCATCATCTGCCGGATCGTCTTCATCTGCCTGCAAGGTTCGGGTATAGGTACGCCAGTCGCCTCTAACAAGATCCAAGGTTGCAAATCGTAACACTACGTCATCCTGAAAACCGGTAAGGTACATTCTCATAAAACTAATGGACCTAAAATCGGTAATTCCACCAATAGCGTTGGTAAAGTCGTTCAATGGTATTTTGTACTGTATCCATCTCCTGTTTAGTTGGTCCCCGTTTTCCAATTGTGGGGTAAGCCCTTCCCTTATGTCCGTTACGTATTGGTCGTCTATGTTGGTATTGGGTTTAATGGTTATACGATATTCGTAATAACTGTTTACCGTATTCATGGTAAGGTCTCTGTCTACATCCTCTACATCGGGTAAAGTGGTAGATCCTCTATTGGTATTGGTAACCGCCACTGGGGAATTGCCCTGAGGGTTATTGAAATCTAAATACCTTTCCAAGATACCTCCTTCTCTATTGAGGTAATATTGGTAGTTGTCCAAAGCGGGGTCTTCTCCTCCGTTGTTTGTATAAATGGTAGCTTCTACAGTGTCGTCCTCGCCATCAAATCCCAGATCCTGAAGGCCTCTATTGGTTTCATCGGCATCAAAGGCATAAACTAAGGATTGGGTAGCAGGTACTTTACCCCAAACAGTAGTGGTGGTAAGGTCATTGCTATTTACCCCGGGTAAACCGTTTTCGTATTGTTTTCTACCATCTTTTAGCACATCTTCCGATATATTTCCCAGATTGATCACCAATTCCCCTGTTCCATTGCCTATACCATCCACATAAGGGTCTAGCACCCAAAACTGAACGAACTCTACATTGGATTGCTCAAAATTGGTGCTGCTCAAAGAGCGCATAATACCGGCCCACTTTTCGTTAGGTTGTTCGGCAGGAAAATTAGGATTATTGTTATAGGGTCCTTTTTGATTAGGGTAGTAGGCCAAATCCAACGAATTTTGTACCGTAGTCTGACCTTGGGCGATGTCTGCCTGGGGAAAGACCTCATCTATAAATATTCTCCTAGTTTCGTTAGTAGAAATATCGTTATCGCTAATTCCGGAAGGACGTTGATTGGTGTAAAAAATTGGATCGATGGTATACCACGCCATTTTTGCCCTTTCGAAACCAGTTTCCAGATCATTTTTACCTGAGGCAAATTCTTCGGGAACACTGGCCAATGTCCATCCTAAAGACGATCGGATATCTATAAGTGCCTGGGCACCTTCAAAATCATCAACGTAGGTTGTGGTTTCTCCTTGAAAATCTGCGTTTTTTGGTGAATTTGGTTTTAAAAATGCTACTTCGCCACGCACGGAGATGTTAGAGGGGACGTCTGTATCTATGTTGGGCAGTTTATTTACCAATCTTGTTAGGAAAGGCACTTCTGTTGAGAAATTTCCATTAAGTCCAAATATGGTATTGTTGACCGGCTCTACACCAAAGTTGGATTTTTGCGTTAGCGGGCGTTCGTTCAAATTTAGGAAGGTACCTCCCAAGACAAAATTTTCGCTGACCTGATGCTCTACATTTATTCCGGTAAAACGTCTTGTCTGTTGTCCGAAAACGGCATTGTTCTCTACTGAAATATTGATAGGTGTATCCGATGCCTCCAAACTTGGGTCCAAAATTTGTACGGTACCGGCCTGGTAGTTTACCGTATAATCTATTCCCTCCTGAAGTTGTCTACCTCCTGCAGTAACCCGCACAGATCCTCTTGGCACATTAAAAGCGCCGATGGGAATACCAT
This sequence comes from Spongiimicrobium sp. 3-5, assembly GCF_046557915.1. NCBI lineage: Bacteria > Pseudomonadati > Bacteroidota > Flavobacteriia > Flavobacteriales > Flavobacteriaceae > Spongiimicrobium > Spongiimicrobium sp. 3-5. Next base: position 1,577,264 of record NZ_JBHEBG010000001.1, on the reverse strand, counting down.
TACTACCCTCGGATTTGTACCTACCTTTTAGCAAGAATCTATTTTTCTCCGCATCTTGCAGGGAAGAAGCCTTGGTGTTGGCATACATATTCCTGAAAACATATTTTTGCTGGTTCTCGTTATATCCTTGGTCATTGTCCACATCATAGGTTCCTCCTCCCAATTGTTCAAAAAGGAATTCACCGAAAGGTTCAACTTTGGTAAATATGATTCTTCCCGATTGGGTATCTACCGTAATTCCCGGAACAAAATCAAAGAAGCCATCCCCTCCGGGCTGTACATCGTTATATACGTTAAGGCGATCTAGATTAAAAACATCCAATAAAATGCGTTCCTCCAGCGGTTTGGCCCCTCCGGGAGGCGGGGGGAAGTCTACAACTGGGGTAATATAGTTTCTAGGTGTTGGATCTGAATAAAGGATATTAAGTTTAAAATCGTCCTGACTCAATTGAAAAGCACCCGTAGAATAGATGTTTTTCATCATCAAATCCCATATGGGGTCAGTAACATTGGTAATATTGCTCTTTAAAAGTTTTAAGACCAGCGTATTGTTATTGATGGGGTTAAATGCCCCCGGCGTTACCGTGGTGGCATCTACACCGCCATTGGCAAATTCACCCACTTGATATACTTCTCCGTTGAAAGTATACTGAAAAGCAACCGCCAAAACCTCATCATTGCTTAGCCGTTGATTTAAAGAAACATAACCCAATTGTGAATTGAAATCGTAATCCCTACCCTGATCCAATTTTCTGGCATTTTCCAGTATGGCATAGTCAAATCCCTGATTCACAAGATAGCCAGGAATGTTGAAGCCAGCTTCTACGGTGGCTATGTCGCGTATGGACTGTGTTAGTGCTCCGGTACCAATAAGCGCCGGGTCATAATCGTTGGCATTGTTTCTTGGTAAATTTCCAGCGGTGCTTATATTAAAGAAACCGGCAGGGTCCCCGTTTAATTGGCCTATCCTGGTTTGATCTGGATCGGACTCACCTAAATCCTGGATAGCTACCACATTTCTTACGTTTAAGGTTTGCTGGCTCCTATTGGTTACCCATACTTCTAACCTGGTGATTTGAACCTGACTCCTAATAAACGGATAGTTTGCGAGAGCATCATCATACTGATCCCTAAAAAACTGGGCCAAGAAAAAATGCTTGTCCTCATCATAATCTAGCGCCGTAAGTTCAAAATCGCTAAGTGTTCCACCTCCTTGGGCCACTACGGTATTGTTCTGTGAACGTTGCTCGGAAAAAACCGCCGTTACCGTAGTTTTCCCGAATTGCAGCTGTGTTTTTATACCAAAAAGGCTTTGAGCCCCTGTAATCAGAGAACTATTTAGGGGCATATTTACATTACCTACCTCTATCTTTCTGATGATATCGTCCTCGGTAGGTGTATAATCTAATTTTACAAGGTTCTGAAAATCGAAAGTTGCCTCAGTATCATAATTGGCGGTGACCTGAAGGCGTTCACCAATTTTACCCAACATACTTAGACTGATACGTTGATCAAAATCGAAGGACAGGTTGGTGCGGTTTCTTGGTGATAGGGCGGGGTTGTCGTTTTTCTGCCAAATGACCCCTAAATCAATGGCTACGGATCCCTGTGGGATTACTTCAATCGTATTGCCTCCAAAAACAGATTCGAAAAAGCTGCTGTTTACATAGAAATTGGGCAGTAAATTTTTCCGTGCCTCTTCGCTCCCCTCTTTTTTACCCGAGAACGCATCTATTTTTTCCTTAAAATAAGATTTCATCCCCTCTTTGCGCGCCAGTTCGCGGTACTGCACCGGGGTAAGTATTATAGGGTAGCTGATATCAAAATCACCAACGCTTTCTGAATAGATATATCGGTCTAGTTGGGGGTCGTAGGTATATTTGGAAGTTATGCTGGCCGGGGTTTCCAAGACTAGTTTTCCCAAGGCAAATCCGGTCTTAACGGAATCTACCTCCTGCTCATTGGTTTCTTGCGCCAGTAATGTGCCACTAGTTCCAAGAAAAATAATGGATAGGAAAAAAAGCTTAAATAATGATTTAAGAAATAGTTTTGCCCCTGTTTTCAAATTTATTACAAATTTTTAAGCGCCCGTTTAATAATGTCCTCTACGCTTAGTAGCGAATCTTGGCTTAAAACCTTGTCCACCGCCTTTTCGGCTGGCTTTCGGACAAATCCAAGAACCTCTAATGCAGATAACGCTTCTTCTTTATTTGTATTGTTCGAATTGTGGGAAACTTCGTCAATATCGTAAATTTTTAAAATTTTGTCCTTCAGATCCAAAATTACCCTCTGGGCAGTTTTGGCTCCGATGCCCTTTATAGCCTGTATAGAGGCCACATCTTCTGTAGCAATGGCATCGCGCACCTGGGAGGGTGAGAGGGACGATAACATTGTTCTTGCAGTACTAGATCCGATACCGGATACTGATAATAATAACCTGAAAATTTCTCGCTCCGATTTTTCGGCAAAACCGAAGAGCGTGTGTGAATCTTCTTTAACCTGCAAATGGGTAAACAATTGTATGTTTTCTCCATCTCCAAGTTTAGAAAATGTATTTAGTGAAATGTTTATAAAATAACCTACCCCGGCACATTCAATGATTACATGCGTTGGGTTCTTTTCTATTAATCTTCCCTTTAAATGGGTAATCATAAAACAATCGTTAACTATTACTTTTTATGGTAAAGAAACCACAAACTTTGGATTCATCTTTATTTATAACCCAATTTGGCCTCTTTTCTTTTTTCCCTTTCCTGGGCATCTATAACGGCAACGGCCGTCATATTAACAATTTCATCCACGCTGGCACCCATCTGAAGAATATGCACGGATTTCCTTAATCCTACCATAATAGGTCCAATAGAATCGGCACTGTTAAGCTCCTTCAACAATTTATAGGTGATATTGGCAGCTTCCAAATTAGGAAAAATTAAGGTGTTCACTTTCTTTCCTGCCAATTTAGAAAACGGAAACGTATTCTTGTGCAGTTCTTTGTTAAGTGCAAAATCTGTTTGGATTTCACCGTCTACCACAATATTGGGACAACGCTCGTGTAAAATGCTTGCTGCCTCTCTTACCTTCTTTGCATGTGGATGGGTAGACGACCCAAAATTGGCGTAGGACAATAAGGCCAACACTGGTTTAAAACCAAAGGTAGCTGCTACATTTGCCGTCATTTGGGCAATTTCGGCAATCTCCTCGGCATTGGGATCTATATTTATTGAAGTATCCGCTAAAAACAGAGGTCCTCTATCGGTAATCATAATATTTACGGTAGCCACCCTTTTTACTCTCGATGCGCGTCCTATGACTTCAAATATTGGCCTAACCACGGTAGAATAAGCTCTGGAATAACCAGAAATCATGCCGTCGGCATCGCCTTCCAAAACCATCATGGCCGCAAAATAGTTGCGCGCCCTCATTTTAACGCCAGCACTGTACAAGGTAGACCCACTTCTTCGGCGTGCTTTCCAGTATTTGTTGGCGTATTGGGCTCTTTTTTGCGAAGATTCCTCGGAAACCGGATCAATTATTGACACATCGGCATCAAATTCCAACTGCTTTTTTAAAACTTCAATGGTTTCTCTATCCCCCAACAAAATGGGTTCTGCGATACCCTCGTCATATGCTATTTGTGCAGCTTTGAGTACATCTAATTGTTCTGCCTCGGCGTATACAATTTTTTTAGGGTTTACCTTGGCCCTGTTATGTAGCAAGCGTACTACCTTGTTATCATTGCCAGACCGTTGAAATAGTCCTTCCCTATATTTTTCCCAATCGGTTATCGGGGCCTTTGCCACCCCGCTATCCATTGCTGCCTTTGCTACTGCAGGAGGTATTTCCGTAATAAGTCGGGGGTCAAAGGGTTTCGGTATTATATATTGTTTTCCGAAAGTAAGTCTGGTTTTGCCATAGGCAATATTCACTTGTTCGGGAACTGGTTGTTTTGCCAGCTCTGCCAAGGCCTTTACCGCTGCCATTTTCATGGCTTCGTTTATCTTAGTAGCCCGCACGTCCAAAGCTCCTCTAAATATAAAAGGAAACCCTAGAACATTGTTTACTTGATTGGGATGATCGGAACGCCCGGTGGCCATAATAATATCGTCCCTGGTCTTACATGCCAAGTTATAGGCAATTTCCGGATCCGGATTGGCCATGGCAAAAACGATAGGGTCCTTTGCCATTAACTTCAACATTTTCGGGGTAACGATATCTGCTTTGGAAAGCCCTATAAAAACGTCCGCATCTTCCATAGCTTCTTCTAGAGTGCTTACTTTTCTATCGGTGGCAAACTCCAATTTTTCCTTGGACAGATTATCCCGATCACTACGGATAACACCTTTGCTATCTAGCATTACTATGTTTTTGCCAGAAGCCCCAAAATCTTTGTACAATCTTGTACAGGATACCGCCGCAGCGCCAGCACCACTAACTACAATACGTACTTTTTCAATTTTTTTACCTGCAATCTCCAGAGCATTCAACAAGGCCGCGGCGGAAATGATGGCCGTTCCATGCTGGTCGTCGTGCATTACCGGAATATCCAATTCTTCCTTTAGTCTTCGCTCTATTTCAAAAGCTTCGGGAGCTTTAATGTCCTCCAAATTAATACCTCCAAAGGTTGGGGCAATAATCTTTACGGTTTCCACAAATTTATCTACGTCCTTAGTGTCCAATTCAATATCTATTCCATCAATATCGGCAAAGATCTTGAACAAGAGACTCTTTCCTTCCATTACAGGTTTGGATGCTTCCGGACCAATATCTCCCAATCCTAAAACTGCCGTTCCATTGGAAATAACGGCAACAATATTTCCTTTGGCTGTATACTTATAAACGTCATCAACGTTATTTTTTATTTCCAAACAGGGTTCTGCCACCCCTGGAGAATAGGCAAGTGCCAAATCTCGTTGTGTGGCATATGGTGTTGTTGGCACAATCTTTATCTTACCCGGCTCTGGTTTGGAGTGGTAATCCAGTGCTTCTTGCCTTTTCTTTTCCTCGCTCATGAACTAAGAATTAAGAAACAAATTTAATGGTATTCTTTACATGGCAAACAATATGTGCCAAATAAAAAAGCATTGGTTTTAAACCAATGCTTTTTGTAAAGCTAATTTTATGGTTTCTTACCAGAACCAACCTACGATAATTGCAGTTACCAATAACAAGATACAGGCAAGATATCTGTAGTTCTTATACCATGGCACCAACTTCAGTTCCTCGGTCTCTATGGTAAACAGTTCTTTTCTGTATGTATAATCGGTTACCTTTTGTGCATCGGGTGCCGCTGTAGATAAACTAACCACGATATGTATTATTAAACTAACCACGAAAAGTAGATTGGCCTTGGCCAAAAAGTGCAAATCGTTTATGTACGGGGAAATATCAAATGCTACGGAAAGTATCATAAATATGGCTATTGCACCGCCCACTAAAAGGCCCACAAAAGCGCCGGTTCCATTGGCCCGTTTCCAAAACAAGCCCAAAACAAATGCTGCAACAACCGGCGGACTCGTAAACGCAATGACAAGCTGTAAGTAGCCCCATAAAGAATCGCTGACCTTTTCTATGAAAGGAACCCATAGAGAAGCCAAGATTACCAAAGCTATTGTAGCTATTTGTCCGGCCCTAACCAATTGCTTACTAGTTAGCTCTGGTTTTAATTGCTTTACAAAATCCATAGTTATTAGTGTGGAGGCCGAATTGAATGTTGCGGACACCGAAGACATCATAGCCGCCAACAAACCGGCCACTACCAATCCCAATACACCGGTAGGAAGTAGTTGAAACAACAATACCGGATAGGTTAGGTTAGGACAATCTGCCAGGTTTTCACAGGTGCCTCCATCGGGAAGGGGATAGTTTAAATTAGAGATGTCTAATTGATTGAACAATAACAGGGCCAATACACCTGGGACCACCATAATAAAGATTACAGGGAGTTTTAGTAAACCTGCGAACAATGCACCCCATCTACCGTGATTTAAATCTTTTGCGCCAAGTACGCGCTGTACCATAAACTGGTTGGTAACCCAGAAATAAAAAGCCAATAGTGGTACTCCTGTAAGCAATCCCCACCAAGGCATAAATTCGTCATTGTCCGGACGCACTAGGCTAAAGACCTCCCCAGAATTGGCGGGTATGTACTTTCCTTCTGCCGCCTTATCACCAAAATTAACCTCTCCAGAAGCCAGCATAGCATCCAACTTGGTCATCATACCATTCCATCCACCGCCCAGTTCATCAAAGGCAAAATAGGTCAACAGACAAGAACCAATAATTAACAGTACGGCCTGAATTACTTCGGTTTGTATTACCGAGTTAAGACCCCCGGGAATTGTATACGCTGCCGCGGCTACGGCCAAAAGAATAATTATTGTGGTACTGCTGATCTCAGGAAAAAGTAGTTTAAGCACTATACTTCCAACATATAGACCTGCTGCAGTATCTACCAACACGTTGGCAACGATGGTTACAAAAGAGAAGTAGTATCGTGATCTTCTATCATAGCGTCTTTCCAAAAATTCTGGCATGGTATATACGCCAGACCTCAGATAAAATGGTAAGAAGAAAATAGCAAAGAAAATCAATATTACCACGGCAAACCATTCGTAGTTATATACGTTGATATTGGTTTGAAATGCATCCGAGGCAAGTCCTACCAGGGTAGAGCTAGAAATGTTTGCAGAGAACAGCGCTATACCCACAATAGGCCAGGTCATTGTTCTACCTCCTAAAAAATAATCTTCGGAACTGCTTCGTTTAGACTTTGATATTCCATAGATGACAATTCCGACCAGATATACCAGAATTACAACAATGTCCAAGGTTTCTAATCCACTCATAATTTTGTTAGTTTAGTTTAGTTATAGTTAGCGAGCGCGCAATTTGATTCTTCATAATCTTGATCCGGGTTATTTGCACATACCCAAACTTTTACAACAGATTATTAAGGAATTCTCAAAATATTGCGACTTCCCAATATAGTATTTTTAATTTTTTCTTAAAAAAATCTTAACAGTAAAATGAGTGCTATGGACAACTACATCGATGTAGTTGTGTGAAGTGTTACTTTAAAAAACTGATATTTCGTTTTAAACCGGAGAATTTGGTACGTTTTACCGCGGATTTTTGGAACACTTTCTTAAAAACTTCCTCCGTAATTTCTTCCCAATCTTTTTTGGTCATAGACAATAGTTCGGGATTTGGGTTAAAAAGGGGCTCGCTATGAGGTTTAGAAAATTTGTTCCACGGACATACGTCTTGGCATATGTCGCACCCAAACATCCAATCGTCAAATTGGCCTTGTACCGTGGTAGGAATTTCATTCTTTAGTTCAATAGTGAAGTAGGAGATGCATTTGCTGCCATCTACTATATAGGGCTCAACTATGGCTTGGGTAGGGCATGCATCAAGACAGGCCGTACAGGTACCGCAATGGTCGGTAACCGGAGCGTCGTATTCCAATTCCATATCCACAATGAGTTCTGCAATAAAATAGAACGAACCCACCTGCTGTGTTAGCAAATTACTGTGTTTGCCAATCCACCCCAAACCACTTTTGGCCGCCCAGGCCTTATCAAGTACTGGAGCCGAGTCCACAAAGGCCCTGCCATTAACCTCTCCAATCTTTTCAGAAATAAATTCTTGTAATTGCCGGAGTTTTGATTTTATAACATGATGATAATCTTGTCCATAGGCATATTTGGAAACCTTGTAGCTATCTGTATTTTGGGAGTGTTCGGGAAAATAATTGAGCAAGAGGGAGATTACCGATTTGGAACCATCCACCAATAATCGAGGATCTAACCGTTTGTCAAAGTGGTTTTCCATGTACTGCATTTCCCCATGCATATTGGATTGCAGCCATTTTTCTAAACGCGGTGCCTCCTCCTCCAAGAAATCGGCCTTGGATATACCACAAGACAAAAAACCAAGGCGTTTGGCTTCGGACTTAATTAATGAGGTATGATTGCTTAAGTTTTTCATTGAACGGATACTAACAAAAAATGTTAGAACATCACATTAAATTACGGCAATAAATTATACTTTTTCAAACTCAAAATGTAGAGAACGTCAAAGTAGGTTTTTCAGGTTTTAAGGATATCATGGGATTTATTTCCACGGTTTCCATTGTGGTTGATATTTTGTACTTCTGAAGTATTTCCGCTAAGGTCAGGATCATTTCGTACATGGCAAAATTGTTGCCTACACACATTCTAGGTCCGGCACCAAAAGGATAGTAGTACTCCGAAAAGTCCTTACCATTAGCAGCATCAAAACGCTCTGGACAAAATTCTTCCGGTGTTTCCCAAAATTTGGAATACCTATGGATTTCATAAATAGACATTAGAAAAAGTGTGCCTTTATCATAAGTGATACCCTCAAAGGTATCTTCTTCCATCAATATTCTATCAATGACATAGGCTGGGGGGTACAAACGCAATGCTTCCTCTACACATTGTTTCACAAAAGATAGTTGTCCTATCTGCTGAAAGATATCGCCCGCGGCAATATCAATGCCCATCACCTCTTGTCTGGCCTTGTTCTGAACCTCTGGATGCTTTGCTAAAAGAAAAAGAGCAAAACTTAGTGCATTGGCGGTAGTCTCATGTCCGGCCGTAAATAAAATTACAACCTCATCCAACAGTTGTTCCCTAGACATAGGTGTGCCATCTTCGTATCTGGCCGCCAATAACATATCCAACAGATCATCCTTTTCCTCTTCAGGTGCCAACCGCTCCTCAATAATCTCATTGAGCAACCCCCTTCCCTCTTTGGATAGTTTTAAGTGCTTTCCTATTTCACCTGTTAGCCTAAACCACCAACTAAAATAGGGCTGTCTCATTTCTTTTATCAGCATTTTTTGGTTTGCCGCCGTAATGAGCTGTAAGCGTTCCATTTGATTACGGATGTCCGATCTGCTAAAGAGCGATTTTGCCACTACCTGAAAAGCCAGATCGCTCATTAACGGAAAAACATCCAGGGCCTTGTTGGTTTCAATACGTTGCAACTCGCCCACAATGGCATCCTTCATTATATTTAGCAGTCCTTCTAGTTTTTTTTTATGAAAGGCAGGTTGTACCATACGACGGTGGGTACGCCAATGCAGTCCGTTGGAAGTAAGTATCCCATGACCTATATATTTGGCCAAATCTACCGTTTGTATAGGGGATTTGTAATATTTTTTATGTTGTTTTTGCAGGATGTGCTTAATCTGGGCCGGGTTTCTAGTGAAAACAACGGGAATCTTGTGACTTACCTTTATCCTAAAAACATCACCAAACTTCTCAAAATTCTCGTTGTGATAGGGCAATGGGTTGGCCAGTATTCGTTTACGATGTTTAAAAACCTGATATCTACTGATCGTGGGGAGCGAATTCATTAAAACAGGCCTTCTTGGGTACCACCTTTTAATTTGCCCAAGTGTTTGTAGGCAAGTTCCGTTACTTCCCTACCCCTTGGTGTACGCATAATAAAACCTTGTTGAATTAAAAAAGGTTCGTACACTTCCTCTATGGTCTCAGCACTTTCCGAAACGGCAGTAGCCAAAGTACCTATCCCCACGGGGCCTCCTTTAAATTTGTCTATAATGGTGGTTAAAATTTTGTTATCCATCTCATCCAATCCATGGGTATCCACATTTAAGGCACCCAATCCAAACTGGGAAATTTTAATATCAATATTGCCATCGCCTTTGATCTGTGCAAAATCGCGTACCCTTCTTAGCAAAGCATTGCAAATCCTTGGTGTGCCCCTGCTCCTACCTGCAATCTCAATAGCAGCTTCTTCCGTAATGGGTACTTTCAAAATTTCTGCACTACGTTGTACAATGGTAGACAATAGCTCGGTAGAATAATACTGTAACCTGCTCTGGATGCCAAAACGTGCCCGCATGGGTGACGTAAGTAACCCAGAACGTGTGGTAGCACCTATTAGGGTAAACGGATTAAGGTTTATTTGAACCGATCTTGCATTGGGGCCGGTCTCTATCATAATATCGATCTTATAATCTTCCATCGCAGAATACAGGTATTCTTCAACAATGGGGCTAAGGCGATGTATCTCGTCTATAAAGAGTACGTCCCTGTCTTGCAAGTTCGTTAGCAATCCGGCCAAATCGCCGGGTTTATCCAAAACGGGGCCCGAGGTAATCTTTATTCCCACACCAAGCTCATTGGCCAATATATGAGCCAAGGTAGTCTTGCCAAGGCCGGGAGGCCCATGGAACAAGGTGTGATCTAGCGCTTCATCCCTAAGATTGGCCGCCTGTACAAACACCTTCAAATTTTCCAACACCTGCTCCTGCCCAGTAAAATCATCAAAGGTAATAGGTCGTAAGGCCCTTTCAATGTCTAATTCTTCTGAGGAAAAACCATCAGAAGTAGGGTCAAGATTTTCATTCATATCCTAACAAAGATACTAGAAAATGAGATACTTTTTAAACGTAATTTACAGATGTATTTCATGACAAATTTCATTGACCACCCATAATCCATTAATTGAAAAAAGTTGTAATTTAAGCCTATGGAAATGAAAACTTATTCCTCCGGAATTCTTCAATATATTCCCTTTTTTTATGTGATTTGGTCAGATGACCTGCTTTCTCCTTCGGAGGTCTCCGTAGTAAAGCACGCCATTGAACAAGATGGTTCGCTAAATGACAGTGATATTAAAACCTTAAGCAACTGGTTAGCGAAGGACAAGCCTCCTTCTTTTGATATCATTAAACACTGGAAACAGCTTATTAGCAACTCGGAGACCAAACTTATAGAGAGCGAAACCTATCCGCTGACGTCTTTTAGTCAAAAAATGGTGTGCCATTACTGTGAAGCATGTCCTTTTAACGAAAACCTAAAACATATAGAGATAAATCTGGGAATACAGCCCAACCATTACAATCATCTCTTTGACGTAGCCGTAGTCCATCAAAAAACCTCCGATTACTATAGGGCCGATAGATTGGATGCATTGTTAACAGGTAAATATAGTCTGGAGATCAACAGTTTTAGAAAGGAGTTGACCAATCCTATCTTCAATTGGGAAATTGAAAGGGATAAGGAACAGTTTCGGGGAAAAGTATTACGACAGGTACAGTTTTTGGCTGAAAAGGGATATGGCGCTATGGCCTATCCTGAAGGGTATGGTGGTAATGGAAACATGGAACTTTACGCGTCCATATTCGAAAATTTAATGTTCGTAGACGGAAGCCTAACGATTAAATTTGGGGTACAATTTGGGCTTTTTGGGGGTAGTATACAAAAACTGGGGACCAAAAAACATCATGACCAGTATTTGACGGATACCGGCAAAGCCAAACTCCTAGGGTGTTTTGCCATGACAGAGACCGGGCACGGTTCTAATGTTAGGGGTATAAAGACTACCGCCACCTACGAGAAAGAAACGGATAGTATTGTAATAGCCACACCCGGTAAAAATGATAACAAAGAGTACATTGGCAATGCCTTGCATTCCACCATGGCATCGGTATTTGCACAACTTATCGTAAACGGAAAAAATGAGGGGGTGCATGCCATTTTAGTTCCGCTTCGTACCGAGGCCCATGAGCTTATGCCCGGTGTCTCCATTGTGGATAACGGGTACAAACTGGGACTTAATGGGGTAGATAACGGTAAGATATGGTTCAACAATGTACGCGTGCCTCGGGAAAACTTGCTGAACAAGTATGGCGATATCCTGGAGGACGGCACCTACACATCCGATATAAAAAACCCGAACAAACGTTTTTTTACCATGCTGGGCACCTTGGTTGGTGGACGTATCTGCGTTGCACGGGCCGGACTAGGTGGAGCTAAAATGGCATTGACCATAGCGGTTAAGCACGCCCTGCAACGCAGGCAGTTTAACGATAGCATAAAAATACAGGAAGATCTGCTTATGGATTATCCTTCGCACCAACTGCGGCTAACTCCGGCGGTAGCTAAAGCTTATGTTTATCATATTACTTTGGACCATATGATGAAGGTGTATAGTGACGAATCCGTTACGGACAAAAGAAAGATAGAAACACAGGTTGCCGGGTTAAAGTCCGTTATAACATGGTTTGCCAATGATACTATTCAGGAGTGCAGGGAAGCATGTGGTGGCAAAGGTTACCTTTTGGAAAATAGGTTTGCCGACCTAAAGGCCGATGTAGATATTTTCACCACTTTTGAGGGCGATAATAACGTATTGCTACAACTGGCCGCCAAAGGTGTGTTGTCCGATTTCAAAGCCGAATTCAATAGTGCCGGATTTATGGCCGTTCTAAAACTCTTGGGATCGCAACTAAGTGATAAATTGGGTACCATAAACCCCATATATACCAATAAGGTAGATAAGGAACACCTCTACAACCCCAAGTTTCATAAGCATGCCTTTAACTACCGAACGCGAAGGCTTACCTATACGTTGGCCATGCGGATCCGTGATTATATCAAAAAGGGAATCCCCTCTTATCAGGCATTTCTGAAAGTGCAAAGTCATTTATTAACGTTAGGAAAGGCTTATAGCATAGAGTTGGCCTATAATACTTTTGTAGATTTTACAGAAACTATCGAGGATGAAAAATACCGCTCGTTGTTCAGTCAAATGGGTACCCTGTATGCTTTACACGAAATACGGCAAGATGCTTCGTGGTATTTGGAGCAGGGGTACTTGGGCAGTTCAAAATCCAAAGCCATTAGACAGCGGGTAGAACGCCTTTGTACAGAATTAAGGCCACATATTGAAGTTTTGGTAGACGGTTATGGCATCCCGAGACATTGCCTTACCGCACCTATTGCCTTGTAGAATTTAAGTTGTTTATTATTAAGATTGATTTTTTAGGGCGTCCGTGGGTTTGGGAACAAAATGTCCTTTACCCCCTGCTCTGTCATCATCAAAAGTAGTGGGCACATCATCGGCCTGGGTTCGTTGGTCCCAACTCAAATGTTCGGAACCATCATCGCGTTGTACCATAGTGATACAATTTTCTACCGGGCAAACCAAGGAGCATAAATTACAACCTACACAGTTTTCTTCGATAATACTGGGAATCCTTATTGTTCTATCCTCCGAGAGTGCTATCGCCTGATGGGCTCCGTCATCACAGGCAATATAGCACAGCTCGCAACCCACACATTTATTATTATCAATTTCGGCTACTACCTTATGTTTAAGATTGAGGTGTTTCCACTCCGTAACATTGGGCAAGGCTTTACCGGCAAAATCATAGATGGTATTGTAACCCTTGTTATCCATAAACTGCCTAAGTCCGGCTTCCATTTCCCTAACGATGCCAAAACCGTAATGCATCACTGCCGTGCAAACCTGCACAGAAGTGGCCCCTAACAAAATAAATTCTACAACATCTCTCCAAGTTTCCACACCTCCGATACCCGATATAGGTACCTTACCAATTTCTGGATGTTGTGCCAATTCCCGGATCATATGCATGGCTATAGGTTTTACCGCCGGGCCGCAGTACCCTCCGTTTGTACCTTTACCGTCTACGACCGGAAGAGGGGCATAGGTATCCAAATCTATCCCTACGATACTTTTAATTGTATTGATCAATGAGATTGCATCCGTGCCTCCTTGGTAGGCGGCCAATCCCGGATCGGTAATTTCCGAAATATTAGGGGTGAGTTTGGTAATTACAGGAATGTTGGCCGCATTAATCACCCATTCTACTATAGTTTTAAGTACTTCGGGTTCTTGCCCTACCGCAGAACCCATACCCCTCTCACACATGCCATGCGGACATCCAAAATTTAATTCAATACCATCGGCACCAGCATTTTCCACATCTTTTATTATCTGTTCCCATTCCGCCTTGCTTTCCACCATAAGGGAGGCGATAACGGCATGGTCGGGGAAGTATTTTTTTACTTCTTCAATTTCACGAAGGTTATCGGACAAAGGCCTATCCGTTATCAATTCAATATTATTGAATCCCATCATTCTGGTATCCCTATAATTAACGGATCCATATCTGCTAGAAACATTTACAACCGGAACCCCCAAGGTTTTCCATACCGCTCCGCCCCATCCGGCTTCAAAGGCTTTCATAATTTGGTACCCCGAATTGGTAGGTGGAGCCGATGCCAGCCAAAATGGGTTTGGCGCTTTAATTCCTGCAAAATCTATTGATAAATCTGCCATATGTTATTACTATCAACGGTATTTATACGTATACCGTTCTTAATTTATAATTAACTGCCAAGCCAAGATACTATGCCTTGGGCTGCCATTTTTCCTTCATACGCGGCGTTAACCACCTCGGCACCTCCGTTCACAGCATCCCCACCAGCAAAATATTTCGGATTTGAAGTTTGATATTGGTCGTTCACCAAGATCCGCGTCTTTTTATCAATTTTCAATCCTTCTACCATTTCATAAAAATGTTTTTGCTTGGCCTGTCCGGTAGCTTTTATAACCAAATCGCATGGCACAATAAAATCACTGTCCGGTATAGGCGTAAGGTCCCCATTCTGGCTTTTTACTCTTTCGAACTGTACTCCCGTTGCATTTTTGTCTCCCACAATTTTTAAGGGTGTGGCATTGAACAAGCTTTCTACTCCGGCACTTATGGCCAGGTCGTACTCAAATCTATAAGCACCCATGGATTGTTTATCCCTTCTATAGGCCAATATCACCTTTTTTGCCCCCATTCTTGCTGCTTCGGAAGCTGCATCCATGGCCGTGTTACCACCACCGATTACCACAACATTATCGGGAACTGTAATTTTATGGTGCTTCATACGCAATTCTTCAATAAACTCCACGGCACCTACAACACCTTCCTTATTCTCTCCATCCAAACCAAGACTGGCGGTTTTTCCAAGACCTACTCCCAGAAAAATAGCGTCATAATCCGATTCCAATTCCCCTAGTTGTGTTTTGGAGTTGATCGCTGCGTTGTATTTAATATTGAATTCTAGTTGTTCTTGTAAATATGTAATCTCACTTAACACTTCTTCATTGGTAATCTTATAGGGAGCAATACCATATACGGTAAGGCCCGAAGGTTTGTCCTTGGCCTCAAAAATATCGACCTCCACACCTAATGTGCGCAATTCACAGGCACATGCAATACCTGCTGGCCCAGAGCCAATAACTGCCACTTTTTTGCCTATTGAATTCCCAGGTGCAAAAAGGCGTTTATTTGTGGCAATGGTGGTTGCAGTGGCATAGTTCTGTAAGCGCCCTATTTGTATTGGGGGTACATCTTGGTGATTATACACACAGGCACCTTCACACAAAACCCCTGTGGGGCATACTACGCCGCAGGCGTTGCCAAGCCAATTGGAATCGAAAATAGTCTTTGCTGCCCCTTCTGTGTTCTGTGTCTGTATCTGTTTAATAAACAAGGGGATATCTATACCCGTAGGGCAAGCCTGTATGCAGGGAGCATCATAGCAAAAGAGGCATCGAGAACTTTCATAATATGCCTCCGTCGGATTCATCAATGGCTTTTTCTGCTTAAAGTTCTCCTTAAATTCCTCCTCGGATGTAGGTCTATTATACTCTGCCATATTCGGGTTAGGGATTTAGTTAAAGTTCTGTAATCTTACCATAGGTTTCCGGGCGGCGGTCTCTAAAAAACTGCCAGGTAGAGCGTACCTCATCAATAAGGTCCAAATCAAATTCGGCCACCAAAAGCTCATCATCATCACGGGAAGCCTGTGCAAATATTTGCCCTCGCGGGTCAACAAAATAGGATTGTCCATAGAATTTTCCCAAATTCCATGGCTTTTCTTCGCCTACTCTATTTATGCAACCCATAAAGTACCCGTTAGCCGCTGCATGCGCCGGTTGTTCCAACTTCCAGAGGTATTCACTTAAACCGGCTACGGTAGCCGAAGGGTTATATACTATTTCCGCTCCATTTAGTCCTAAAATACGCGCACCATCCGGAAAATGACGGTCGTAGCAGATATAGAGACCCACTTTAGCATATTTTGTCTGGAATACGGGATATCCCAGATTACCGGGCTTAAAGAAAAACTTCTCCCAAAACCCTGTGGTATGTGGTATATGGTTCTTACGATACTTGCCCAAGTAAGTACCATCGGCATCTATGATAGCAGCGGTATTGTAGAGCACCCCTGGTTGCTCCTTTTCATAAATAGGAACAATGATGACCATGTTATATTTTTTGGCGTATACCTGCATTTTTTCGGTAGTAGGTCCGGGTACGGACTCTGCCGATGCATACCACTTTCGGTCTTGTCCGGGGCAGAAATAAGGGGTATTGAAAATTTCCTGTAAGCATAGTATTTGAACACCTTGCTTACCCGCATCCTCTATATAGGGAATGTGTTTATTATACATGGCATCCATAATTTCCTGTATGGTACCCTCGCCCTCGGTCATAGGTAGGCTCATTTGTATGAGTCCCGATTTTACTATTCTTGGCATAATGGCTTTCTTATAGTGTTTAAGTTATGAATTTATTGAAGATAAAACGATACTTCAAATTACCTTGGATGTTTTACCCCTAGCCACAAATTGCCCATGGCCAGCTTTTAACTTACATTCTCCCTGTTCAATTGCTAGCGCTCCTCTTAATAGCACGGTCTCGGTCTTACCAGTTACTTGTTTCCCTTCGTAGGCCGAATAATCACAGTTCATATGATGTGTCTTTGCTGATATGGTATGTTCCTTGTCCGGATCGAAAATCACCAAATCTGCATCCGATCCAATTGCTATTGTACCTTTTTTGGGATACATCCCGAATATTTTGGAAGCATTGGTGGAAGTAACCTCAACAAATTTGGTCAATGATATCTTGCCTTTGCGCACCCCTTCGGAATATAGCAATTCCATACGATGTTCTATGCCCGGGTGTCCGTTGGGAATCTTTGAAAAATCGTCCTTGCCCATTTGTTTTTGTTCCCACATAAAGGGGCAATGATCGGTACCCACAACTTGCACTAGGCCCTGGTTGATGCCGGACCACAGTGCGGTCTGATCTTTTTTCTCTCGTAGCGGTGGACTCATAACCCATTTTGCACCCTCAAAATCCTGCTCATACAAAGATGCGTCCAACATTAGATATTGGGTACAGGTTTCTACAAATACCTTCTGATTTCTTTGCGTTGCCCTTCTTACGGCATTAAGCGCCCCTTCGCAGGTCATATGTACAATATAACCGGGGCAATCCGTATAGTGTAACATATCCGTAAATCGGGCCGAGGCCTCTGCCTCCGTCACCTCAGGCTGTGACAAGTAGTGGTAAATTGGTGCTCTATTTCCTAGGGCCTTGTTCTTGGCGATCAGCGTATCGATCATATCCCCATTGGTTGCATGCACGGTAACCAATCCCCCATTTTTTTGAACCACCTTCATCAGTGCTACCATTTGACCATCATCTATCATTAAGGCTCCCTTGTAGGCCATGAAGGTTTTAAAAGAACTGATGCCTTCCTTTTTGATCATATGTACAACCTCTTTGGCCACATCATCATTAAAATCAGTAACCGCCATATGGTACGAGTAATCCCCAATCGCCTTGCCTTTGGATTTTCCTTGCCAAGTTTTTAAGGCGTTTGCCAAACTATCGCCTTGGGTTTGCAGAATAAAGTCGATTACCATAGTGGTTCCCCCGTGCAATGCAGCCCGAGTACCGGTTTCATAATCATCACTAGAATAGGTCCCCATAAAGGGCATATCCAAATGTACATGCGGATCTATTCCGCCAGGAAGTACCAACTTATCCGTTGCATCTATAACCTTATCCGCCTTAACACCTAAAGATTTTCCGATGGCGGCTATTTTTTCGCCTACTACATAAACATCCGCGATATAACTTTCGGATGCAGTGACCACTTTGCCATTTTTAATTAGAACAGACATCTTATTTTTTTAACATTAATAGATAGTACAATATGGACGAGATAAAGAATCCCGTAAACCAGGACAGGGAGTACAGAAAGTTAAGTTGGGGTACCCAATACCCAACAAGTGCCAAAAACACGCCCGTAAAAAGGGCGATCATGGCTGCTTTGTTAACACCCAATCCACCATAGGCATAATTACCTCCTTCTTTATATAAAGCCGCCAATTCCAAGTTCTTTTTACGGATAATAAAATAATCCACGATAAGGATTCCCAGTACCGGACCCAACAGGCCACTAACAAATATCAGAAAGCCCGATATCTCGTTCAGCAACCACCAAGGAGCAATTACGATCCCTATTATCCCAGTGATCAACCCTCCCATCCTAAAACTTATTTTTCTTGGAACCAGATTGGAGAAAGCATTCGCCGGGGCTATAACATTTGCGGCTATGTTGGTACTCAAGGTTGCAATCAATAAAAATATTTGTGAAATGACGACCACTACCGGGTTTTCAAAATTGGCAATCAAAGAAACCGGATCCCAGGGAGCGTCGTCGGCTATCATTACATTGTCAAAATTGATGACGGCGGCACAAGTAACAAAAATACCTACAAAGGAATACAACATCATGGTACCGGGAAGCCCTATAAACTGCCCTGCTATTTGATCTTTTTGGGTTTTGGCATAGCGCGTAATATCGGCTATGCTTATGGACATGGTCGCCCAAAAACCCACCATGGCCGTTAGCCATAACAAATATCCCCATAGTTTAGATCCTGTTTCCGGGTTCTGAGAATCTGTCCAAGAGGCCTGGACAATACTGGAAACCGTTTCTTTGGATGTTTGGTCGTTCCTAAACTGTACTTTGGGCGCAGCTTCCGTAGTTTTACCCAAATAATCCGTAATATCAATTGGTTCTGATGAGTACGATTCCCAATCCCCTTCCTCTGAAGCTGTAAGCAATCTGTATTGATTTGCCTTAAAGCTTCCGTCCTTATTCTTCAGAGCATTTAGTTGCAGAAGTGTCCGTTCACTTTCCGTATAATATGTTGCTGCCGGACGCTCTAGTTGTTCGCTTTGATTTAGCACTACCAGAAAACCGTCGGCCTTGTTGTACCCCCATGCTATTAGGGCCAGACCCATAACTACCAGTATGGGAGCGGAATAGGCTTCCAACCATTTTATACTTTCCGTGCCTTTCCAGATAAAATAGATATTGATACACCAGAAAATGGCAAAGCCAATAAATTTACCGATAGATAGTCCCAGTTCTCCTTCGGTACCCGTTATTGCATTGAAAATGGCATAAATTGCCAATCCTCCTATCCATGTCTGCACCCCGAACCATCCGCAGGCAATTATTCCCCTGGTAACCGAGGCCAGATGTACTCCTTTGATACCAAATACCGCCCTACCGATTACCGGAAAGGGAATACCATATTTTACCCCCGCATGACCGTTAAGTACCATGGGTATGGTAATGATTAAATTGGCCAACCCAATAATAATCAGCGCCTCGTACCAATTTAGACCTGTTTTTATCATGTAGGATGCCAGTAGATATGTAGGGATACATACGGCCATGCCCACCCAAATAGCTGCCAGATGCCACTTGCTCCATGTACGTTTGCTGGGTGGAACAGGAGCTAGATCCTCGCTGTACAGGGATGATGAGGATACATCTTCTTGTAATTCTACAATATCTTCTTTCATAATCAATTACAATATTGATCGGCTATGGCAACGGCTTTTGAGATAATATCCAGGCCTTCATCCATTTCATCCGTGCTCACATTTAGCGGAGGTGCAATGAATATCCAGTTCCACCGCACGAAGGTGAACATGCCCAGTTCTCTTATTTTCCCTGCCATTTTAAGGGTGGCTTCCATTTGGTCCGGTTTTGCGTTCCATGGCGTTGTAGGTTCTTTGGTTTTTCGGTTCTTAACCAATTCTATACAACCTAAAAGTCCGGTATTTCTAAAATCGCCGATGGAGGGATGTCTTTCACTTAGCCTAGCTACCTGATCTTCAATATACCTCCCTGCTTTTTCCGCCTTGCCCACCAAACCTTCCTCTTCAATGATTTTTATATTCTCTATGGCAGCTGCGCAGGCCACAGGATGTGCAGAATACGTTAAACCCAATAACATTGGGTGGTCATCAAAGTGATTCGCTATGGTATTGGTAACCACCATAGCGCCTAAGGGTAAATAACCGGATGTAAGTCCTTTGGCCATACACATAATATCTGGGGTAACCTTATGATGGTCTACCCCAAACATTTTTCCGGTACGCCCAAAGCCACTCATGGTCTCATCGATAATCATAAGGATACCATACTTATCGCAAATATCCCGTACTTTTTTAAGGTACATGGGAGGGTATTTGATACAGCCCGAAGAGCCAGATTCGCCCTCAAAAAGAATTGCGGCAACGGCATCCGGATTTTCAAACTGTATTACCCTTTCTAAATGGGCGGCGGCCCTTTCCCCACATTCTTCAATAGTAGATGAGTTCCATGGGCATCTGTAGAAATACGGGTTTTCCACATGTACAAAATTATTTACCGCTTGATCATCAATGGCAAACTTCCTTGGATCGCCCCCTGCCGAAATAGCACCGTAAGTAGCACCGTGATAGGAACGATAATGACTTATTATCTTGTGTCTTTTGGAGTATATTCTGGCCAATTTAATGGCGTTCTCCACAGCTTCTGCCCCTCCTAATGTAAAAAAGGTCTTGGTAAGGTTACCCGGAGTAATTTGGGCGAGTTTTTTACCCAGTATGCCCCTGACCTCTGTGGCCATGCCCGGATACACGTAACTGAGCTCTTGCATCTGTTTTGCCACAGCCTGGGTTATCCGCTGATTGCCATGACCTATATTTACATTCATAAGCTGAGAGGAGAAATCGAGATATTTCTTCCCATCCCTATCAAAAATATAGGAACCTTTGGCACGATGGGCGTTTATAGGATTTAGTCCGCCCTGTTTGGCCCAAGAGAACAACGTATAATCTAGATTGTCCTGTACAATTTGGTTTTTCATAGATTAATTTAAAGTGAAGGAATAAAATTGAACTAGCTCATCCAGTTAATTTGTGCTTCGGGGTTCCATTTGGTGGTCGTCTTTTTGTTTTGAGTCCAGAATTCTATAGAACTACGGCCCGTAATATCGCCAACACCAAATTTAGATTCGTTCCACCCCCCAAAAGAAAAAGGTTCTCTAGGTACAGGCACCCCAATATTAACGCCGATCATACCTGCGCTGGCGCGCTCCATCACCTGTTTTGCAAGCCCTCCGCTCTGGGTAAAGACCGCGGCGGCATTTCCATAATTAGATCCGTTTTCTATTGTTATGGCTTCATCTAAATTCTTTGCGCGAATAATTGAGATTACCGGTCCAAAAATCTCCTCTCGGGCAACGGACATATCCGTAGTTACATAATCGATTATGGTAGGACCAACATAGAATCCGCCTTCCTTTCCGGGTACCGTAGCATTTCTACCATCTACCAATACTTTGGCACCATTATTCTCTGCTTCGGTTATATATGCCTCAATCTTCGCTTTTGCTTCGGCACTTATTACGGATCCCAATGATTCTCCTGGCACTACTTTCTTAACTTCTTCCACCATACGATCAATAATGTGCTGCACATTATCTACGCCCACCATTACGGATGCAGCCATACAGCGCTGACCTGCGCAGCCCGACATGGAGGCTACAACATTGGAGGCTGTCATTTCAGGATTGGCATCTGGAAGCACTAACAAATGATTCTTTGCGCCTCCCAATGCAACACACCGTTTTAATGTGGATGTAGCTCGTTTGTATACAATTTTGGCCACCTTTGTAGAACCCACAAAAGAAACGGCTTCTATCCCTGGATGGTCGCAAATGGCCTCTACCACTTCCTTACCTCCGTTGACGATATTGAATACACCTTTGGGTAAACCCGCTTTTTGTAATAATTCTGCCATGCGCATAGTGCTCAGCGGAACAAGCTCCGAAGGTTTCATCACCATGGTATTCCCCAATACCAATGCGTTGGGCAACGTCCAATGGGGTACCATGTTGGGGAAATTAAAGGGTGTAATACTGGCAACTACACCAAGGGGTCTACGTTCTATTCTACATTCCACACCTTTGCTGACCTCTTGGATCTCATTGACCACAATTTGGGGCATGGATACCGCAAACTCGCATAGCTCCATACTTTTTTCAACTTCTGCCTTTGCTTCGTTGTACGTCTTTCCATTTTCCAATTGCACCAAAAGTGTAAGTTCGTGCATGTGCTCCTCCAAGAGCGACCGATACTTAAAAAATATCTGTACCCGATCTTTTAGAGTTTTGGAAGACCACTCCGGAAAGGCTTCCCGGGCAGCTTTAACAGCTTTGTCCACATCGTTTTCCTTGGATAGGGGAAGCGATGATATAACGCTACCATCTAAAGGACTAATTACGTCCATGGCAGCATGTCCGTTACTTTCGAAGCTACCATTAATAAAGTTCTGTACCTTGGGTTGTTCTTTTAGCTGTTCCATGACAATGCATTTGTTCTTTGAAGGGACTATAGGGTCTCTTATAAAAATACAAACAAATTATCAAAGGCTATTGGCTTTTGTAAAAATAGACCAAATCGCAAAATAGGTATTGCCTAAACCATTGGCAAGCCGGTATGTTATTAAAGGGAGTGCTACTTATCTTCTTTTTTTAGCAAGGCCGAAGTTCCTAAAAACTGTTGTATGATAACCCTAGGATCACCGTACAAATGAACACGGGTTGACCCCATAGCGGAAAGTTCAAAACTTTTGTAGGCATATACTTTGGCAAAAGCGGCATCTTCCAATTTAGCCGAAACTACTGCGGCTTCCATATTTTCTGCCTTAAGGTTTGCGTTACCACTCATTTTCACCTGTAGTGAATCCGTAGTACCATCGAAGGTTACCGAAGTATTCTTATCTAGCTCTAAGGTGCTTTTTTCCCCCACGGAATAAATATAGGCGTTGGCTTTATTCTTTAGGTTGATGTTGAGGGAGTCGCTATCCAGATTGAAAACTCCTGAACTTCCTTCCTCCATGGTAACGCTCATAATGGAGGCAGCGGCATTTAAATCAATTTTGGAAGTGCCGAAGGTGTTCACGAACAGCTGGTCGGAAACAACTGTTTCCTTTACACCAATTTTTCCATCCCTTACCGTAATGCCTTCCAATTCCCTATAATTTACGGTTATGTCCAATTTTTTTTTGGCGATGATCTTGTAAAAAGAGGAGATAATAAGCGTGCTATCTACTACTTTAAACTTAAGTATGTCCACCAGGTTATCATCGGCAGTTACCGTATACCCTTCTGAAATTCCTTTTTGTAAAAATATTTCTAAATCGTCATTGAGTTCTATTGCCGAAAAAGGAGGTAGTTCCTGTACCACCTCTGTAACACTCCGATTGCCTTTTATCTTGGGTTTTCGTTGCGCAAATATTAGACAGTGAGATAGTGTTAGGACAATGACTAGGGTTATATTTTTCAGTTTCATGGGCTTTAAAATTAAATCTGGGTCTCAAAGCATATTTAAAGATATACAAAAATACCGTTTCAATTGATACAAGCTTTTTTTGAGCACAAAAAAACCCATCTATGATGGGTCTTTATGTTCGTCTAAACGCTTAAATTCTTTAGTGATTAAGTTCTTCCTCATCCTGTTGTAAAGGAATGTTCTGAGGAACAAAATCTTGTCCGGGGATTACGTATTCCCCATTCGGTTGTGTTTTGCTATAATCATAGGCCCATCTGTGTACATGGGGTATTTCACCATGCCAGTTGCCATGTATGTGCTCAATTGGAGCTGTCCACTCCAACGTATTGGATTTCCATGGGTTTTGCTCGGTCTTCTTTCCGTAGAAGATACTGCTTATGAAGTTGTATAGGAAAACCAATTGTGCCAGACCGGCGATCAGAGCAAAAACGGTAATCAAGACATTTACGTCCGTTAATTCATCGAACATTGGAAACGCAGTGTTCTCATAGTATCTTCTTGGAACACCGGCCATACCAACAAAGTGCATTGGGAAGAATACCCCATAAGCACAAACAGCGGTAACCCAAAAATGTACGTACCCCAGATTTTTGTTCATCATCCTTTTGAACATCTTGGGGAACCAGTGATATACACCCGCAAAAAGACCATAAAGAGCAGAGATCCCCATTACCAAATGGAAGTGGGCCACTACAAAATAGGTATCGTGTACGTTAATATCCAAGGTGCTATCCCCAAGGATAATTCCGGTAAGCCCTCCACTTATAAATGTGGATACCAAGCCTATGGAAAACAACATCCCCGGATTTAATTGCAGATTACCTTTCCATAACGTTGTAATATAATTGAATGCTTTTACCGCAGATGGTATGGCTATCAGTAAGGTTGTAAATGTAAATACGGATCCCAGAAATGGGTTCATCCCGGAGATAAACATATGGTGACCCCAAACTATGGTAGACAAGAACGCGATCGCTAAAATGGATGCAACCATGGCGCGATATCCAAAAATGGGTTTCCTTGCATTGGTAGACATCACTTCTGAGGTAATTCCCAAGGCAGGCAGTAGTACAATATAAACCTCTGGATGTCCAAGAAACCAGAACAAATGTTCATACAATACAGGGGAACCTCCCTGATAATGCAGTACCTCTCCTTGGATAAAAATATCCGATAAGAAGAAAGATGTTCCAAAACTCCTATCCATGATCAACAACAAGGCCGCTGAAAGAAGTACGGGGAAAGAAATAACCCCGATTACAGCTGTTACAAAAAATGCCCAAATGGTCAGTGGTAATCTGGTCATGGACATACCTTTTGTCCTAAGGTTGATTACGGTTACTATATAGTTCAGTGATCCAAGCAAAGAAGAGGCAATGAATACTGCCATAGACACCAACCAAAGTGTCATTCCCATACCAGAACCGGATTGTGCCATGGGCAGTGCGCTCAATGGTGGATAGACCGTCCAACCGGCCGAAGCTGGTCCTGCTTCCACAAATAATGAGATAACCATAATAATACTGGAAGTAAAAAACAACCAATAAGAAATCATGTTCAAGAATCCGGAAGCCATATCTCGGGCGCCAATTTGCAATGGAATTAGCAGGTTACTAAAAGTTCCACTTAAACCAGCAGTAAGTACAAAAAATACCATGATGGTACCGTGTATGGTTACCAGAGCCAAATACACCTCCGCATCCATAACCCCATCGGGAGCCCATTTTCCAAGCAGAGTCTCAAAAATAGGGAAGGACTCTCCTGGCCAGGCCAATTGCATTCTAAACATCAAGGACATTGCAATACCAATGAAACCCATGATCAAACCAGTAATTAGATACTGCTTTGCAATCATTTTATGGTCTTGGCTAAATATGTATTTGGTTACAAAGGTCTCTTTGTGATGATGTCCATGATCATCTGCGTGATCTTCCATAATCCAGTATTTGTTTTTTTATTAATTTCTTTTAAGTAGCCTAAATTACTGTGCCGGGGTCATTGTTTGTCCAAACGTTTGTTGTTCGGCCATCCATTTCTCGTATTCTTCCTGGGTTTCCACAATAATTTTCATTTGCATATTATAATGTGATTTTCCACAAATCTTGTTGCAGAGTAAAATATAATCGTACTCCCAAGGATCAGAATTATCTTCTCCTTTGGCAGCTTTTTCAGCCCTAATTTTATTGATTCTTTGAACTTTGTCCATTACGTCCGGATCTCTTCTCATCTCTTCGGTAGTGGTGATCGGAGTAAACGAAAATTGGGTAATCATTCCTGGGACACAGTTCATTTGAGCTCTAAAATGGGGCATGTAAGCAGAGTGCAATACATCTTGTGACCTCATTTTAAAGTTTACTTTTCTCCCCACTGGTAGGTGTAGTTCCTTTACAATGACATCATCGGAGGCATTTGGATCTGACTCATCCAATCCAAGTACATTGGCTCTATCAATATCTATCATTCTAACACTTGCATCACCTAGGACATTATCCGCTCCTCCGTATCTTGCCGTCCAATTAAACTGCTGCGCGTATAATTCCACGATCAGAGGGTCATCTTCTTCATTGATATCCATTATATTGGTCCAAGTATATAATCCCCATAGGATCAATCCGGCCAAAACAATGACAGGAATGATGGTCCATATAAATTCCAGACGATCGTTATCTGCATAGAATAAGGCTTTCTTCCCTTTTTCCCCTCTATATTTATAACTGAAGTAGTGCAACAAGGCCTGGGTAATTGTCTGTACAAAAAATATGATCACAAAGGACACCAACATTAGGTAATCATACTCCGCACCATGTGCCGAGGCAGCCTCGGGCAATAGGAATTTGGTATACTTCCAAAAACTAAAAATGGTTATTGCGTATATAAATATTAGAAAGGCGAACATGAGGTAACCGTTATACTTGTTATCGGTATCGGTCGCCACCTGGGAGTTGTTTGCCTTAACTTGCGACAATTCAAATATTTTGGTCATTTGCCAAATTGCAATTGCCACTAAGACTAAAACAGCTATGGTTAATAATGCAGTCATTGTATGATCTCTATTATACTTTAAAAACTAATTAATAATGAAAATGCCTACTTTCTTCAATGAACGGATTGCGTTTGGGTTGCAGCGGAGCGTTTGTTAACGCCCTGAAAACCCAGAAAATAAACAATCCTGCAAAGAATAATATGGCTCCAATTTCGGGAATTCCAATATACCATTGGTCTCCTACCGTCGCCGGCATTATCATATTAAAAATATCTATGTAATGTCCTATCAAGATAATGATACCAGCCATAAGAACAAACCAGTTGATCCTCTTATAGTCGCTATTCATCAAAATTAAAAATGGAAATATAAAGTTTAGGGCCAGCATGCCAAAGAATGGTAGCTTGTAATCTTCTATTCTGGTTACAAAATAGGTTACCTCTTCCGGAATGTTGGAATACCAGATCAACATAAACTGTGAGAACCACAAGTAGGTCCAAAAGATGCTGAAACCGAACATAAATTTGGCCAAATCATGGATATGGCTATCATTTACATCTTCCAAATAACCTCTGGATTTTAAGTAAATTGTTACCATGGATATCACAGTGATACCGGAAACAATCATACTTGCAAACACATACCACCCAAACAAGGTACTGAACCAATGGGGATCCACGCTCATGATCCAATCCCAAGACATTATGGATTCGGAAATAAGGTAGAACACCAAAAAGGCAGCTGAAATTCTGAAATTTTTCTTGAAATTAGAATTGTCATTGGCTTCATCTTGTGCCAAGGAGAATTTCCTGGAAAACTCACGATATAAAATCCATCCTCCTAAGAATATGGCCGCTCTGACCAAAAAGAAAGTAGGATTTAAGAACCCGGCCTTTCCTTGTAGTAATTTATCGTGTGCTACTACATCTGCATCCATCCATACGAACAGATGGTTCATGTGTAATACAGATAGTACCAAGATTACAAAAACAATGATACCGCCAGGAACCAAGTAAGCTGTAATACCCTCCATTACACGGAAAAGCAGTGGGGACCAGCCAGCCTGCGAAGCCCGCTGAATGGCATAAAATGCCAATACACCAAGAGCGATCATCATAAAAAAGAACGCAGCAACATAAAGGGCAGACCACGGTTTGTTTTGAAGTTGATGTAACAAATGTTCATCGTGTGACGCGCTATGACCTGTATCGTGGGCACTTTCTGCACCATGATCCGCAGGTACAGCGTGCGAGGCTTCCTCACCATGGGCAGCTCCGTGACCGTCATCATGGCTCGCCACTATGGCCTTTGCTTCTTCTACCGTAGCAGGTGCAGAAACAAAACCAATGCCAATACCCAATAACCCTACGGCCATTAAAATGAAAGAAGCAATTTTTAATCTGTTTGAAAAAGTGTACATACTTCTGGTTCTATCAATTATTTTGTTAAGTCTTGTTTTAGTTGCATAACGTAGTCGGCTACCTTCCAACGTTCTTCATGATCTAATTGCCCGGCATAAGAGCCCATTGAGTTTAAACCATAATAAATGGTATGGTAGGTACTGCCTGCAGTAATATCTCTGGCTACATCACCATAACTGGGCACTCCTAAAATCTTCTCTCTTTCTACAAGATTGCCCTTGCCACTTCCTTTATTGCCATGACAAATAGCGCAATAAATATTATATAACTCTTTCCCTTCGGCAAGATTGGCCTCACTTTGGAGCGAATCTAAAGGACTTACATCCAATCTGGCCAATTCTTTTCCCTCGGGAGAATTATCAAATTTATAAGGCATCCATCCTCTTGGTATGGTATTTTCTACGGGAAGCTGAGCTTCCATACCACCGGGAAGAAAACCTATCTGGCCGTAAGTTTCATAACCAACAGGCACATACATATTGGGCATATATTGATAGTTTCTGCTTTTTTCGTGCGAGCACGATGCAAGGCCAAAAACCATCAGCAATACAATTCCTATTTTCTTAAGACTGCTCATATTCAATGACTACTTTTTTCTGAAACGTTTACTTCTACGGCCCCGGTATCCAATAAGAGTTCCTTTAATTCGGCCTCATTGTTATGCACCTCTATTTCCATTACAAAATGGTCGTCCGTGGTTCTTACATCAGGGTTTTCTGCCTTTTTAAACGGCCACAATCTACTTCTAAGGTAAAAAGTTATCACCATTAAATGCGCTGCAAAAAACACCGTAAGTTCAAACATGATGGGCACAAAGGCCGGCATATTTTCTATATAACTAAAACTAGGTTTTCCTCCTATATCCTGTGGCCAATCGTCTATCATGATATAGTTCATCATAACAATGGCAACTATCAATCCCACACATCCATACATGAAGGAGGTAATGGCGATTCTTGTTGGGGCCAGTCCCATGGCCTTGTCCAATCCGTGAACCGGAAACGGACAATATACTTCTTCTATATGGTGCTTGGCAGCTTTAACTTTCTTTACCGCATGCATTAGCACATCATCGTCATTATAAAATGCCTGTATTACTTTAGATGCCATATTACTTGTTGTTATTTAAAGTCTTAGCTTGCCCGGCCCAATCGTCTCGTTGCGCCCTTCCCGGGAACGAACCGGTTATAGAATCTAATAAATCGTATTCTTTTTGGGTCATTTTACTTACCTGAGCAAAGCTAAAAATACCTATCTGATTAAGAGTTGTCTCCATCTGAGGACCTATCCCTTTTACTTTCTTCAAATCATCAGGGGTATCCTTGGTTGCATCAAAGGTTCCCAGGGCACCCAACAAATTGGACACATCTTCTGATGCCTTTGCCTCTGGTGCTTTCTCTTCCGCTTTAGTTTCTGTAACCGTAGCAGCTCCCTTTGTTATTTCGTATAACGGTTTTCCTTCGTCCCTCAATCGCTTATATCGCTCTCCAGAGGATTTAAGAATAGATTTCACCTCTGCCTGTGCAATCACTGGAAAAGTTCTGGCATATAGTAAAAAGAGTACAAAGAAAAACCCTAGAGTACCCAAGAATATACCGATATCCACAAAGGTGGGTGAGAACATTGTCCATGAAGAAGGTAGGTAATCACGGTGCAGCGAGGTAACAATAATTACAAAACGTTCGAACCACATTCCTATGTTTACCACAATGGAAATTAAGAACGAAAACACGATGCTTGTCCGTAGTTTTTTAAACCACATGAACTGAGGAGAGAACACATTACAGGTCATCATGGCCCAATATGCCCACCAATATGGTCCTGTAGCCCGATTGAGGAATGCATATTGCTCGTATTCCACACCAGAATACCAAGCCATAAAGAGCTCCGTAATATAGGCACAGCCAACGATTGAACCGGTGATCATAATAACAATGTTCATCAATTCTATATGTTGTACCGTGATGTATGCTTCCAAACTACATACTTTTCTCATTATTATGAGCAACGTATTCACCATGGCAAAACCAGAGAACACTGCTCCTGCAACGAAATAAGGTGGAAATATGGTGGTATGCCATCCTGGAATTACCGAAGTGGCAAAGTCAAAGGATACGATAGTGTGCACAGAAAGTACCAAAGGTGTTGCCAAACCGGCCAATACAAGGGATACTTCTTCAAAACGTTGCCAGTCTTTTGCGCGACCACTCCAACCAAAACTCAGTAAACTGTATATCTTCTTTTGAAAGGGTTTAACCGCCCTATCTCGTATCATGGCAAAATCTGGCAATAGGCCTGTCCACCAGAATACCAAAGAAACCGATAGATAGGTGGATATTGCAAATACATCCCAAAGTAGGGGCGAATTAAAGTTTACCCATAAGGATCCAAATTGATTTGGAATGGGCAATACCCAATAGCCGACCCATACACGACCCATGTGGATAACTGGGAACAATCCTGCCTGAATTACCGAAAAGATGGTCATAGCCTCCGCAGAACGGTTAATGGCCATTCTCCATTTTTGTCTAAAAAGCAACAATACCGCAGAAATCAAGGTTCCGGCATGCCCGATACCTACCCACCAAACAAAGTTGGTAATATCCCAAGCCCAGCCAACGGTCTTATTGAGTCCCCAGACACCAATACCTGTGGAAATAGTATAAATAATACAGCCGACACCCCATAGGAACGCCACTAAAGCAATGGAAAATACAATCCACCATTGTTTATTGGCCCTCCCTTCTACCGGAGCGGCAATGTCCACGGATACATCATGGTAGCCTTTATCTCCAAGAACTAAGGGTTTTCGTATAGGTGCTTCGTAATGCGATGCCATAATTTATGATATAGTTACTTGCTTATTTTATGATTATGCTTCGTTGGTATTCCTCACTTTAACATGGTAGAACACATTGGGTTTTGTTCCTACATGTTCCAATAAGTGATACATACGGTTACTTTCTTTTAATTCGGCTATCTTGCTATCCTCGTCATTAATATCTCCAAACACCATAGCTCCACTACTACATGCCGCCGAACACGCGGTCTGGAATTCTCCATCCTTTATTGCGCGCCCATCTCGCTTAGCGTCCAAAATAGTTTTCTGCGTCATTTGGATACACATGGAACATTTTTCCATTACCCCT
This sequence comes from Spongiimicrobium sp. 3-5, assembly GCF_046557915.1. NCBI lineage: Bacteria > Pseudomonadati > Bacteroidota > Flavobacteriia > Flavobacteriales > Flavobacteriaceae > Spongiimicrobium > Spongiimicrobium sp. 3-5. The sequence continues at coordinate 1,546,349 of NZ_JBHEBG010000001.1, read as the reverse complement.
CTAGATCGTACGTTAACATCTGGGTTGATTACCATTTTGCCCAAATCATTGTTCATATGATAATCGAACTCGTCATTATTATTATAAAGGAACCAATTAAAACGACGTACTTTATAAGGACAGTTATTGGCACAATATCTAGTCCCAACACATCGGTTATAGGCCATATGGTTCTGACCCTGTCTACTGTGCGATGTAGCGGCCACAGGGCATACGGTTTCGCACGGAGCATGGTTACAATGCTGACACATTACCGGCTGAAAAGCTACCTGTGGGTTAGCAGATGGATCTTCCAATTCACCAAAACCTCCCAAGGATCCTTTATCGCCCGAAAGACCATCAAACTCATCTTTTTTAACGTTGTCTTGTTCAAAGGTATCTTCTGAAGAATAATACCTATCTATCCGTAACCAATGCATATCCCTGGATAGTCTGATCTCTTGCTTACCAACAACGGGAACGTTATTTTCGGCATGACATGCAATTACACAGGCACCACAACCGGTACATGCATTTAAATCTATGGACAAATTGAAGTGATGACCGATAGATCGATCAAAACTGTCCCATAAATCAACAGTGGTTGCGGGCACTTCTTGATGGTTAAGGGAAACCTGTGGAACAATGTTCCATTCATGGGCATCCTTGGTATTAAATATTTCCAAGGTAGTTTCCTTAATGATATCTCCTCTACCCATTAAGGTATTATGGAGTTGCACACAGGCAAACTCATGCATACCCGTAGATTTTTCAATACTTACGTCTTGTATGTTGGAAAAGCCCTGATACAATGCAAATGCATTGACACCTGTCTTCATTTCCTCTTTCATTCCAACGGTCTTTCCATAACCAAAGGAAAGTCCGACTGTACCTTTGGCCTGTCCGGGTTGAATCATTACCGGAACATTATCTAAGGCAACCCCATTGGCCGTAATTTTTACATAACTGCCATCTAGACCACCGTTGGCAACATTCTCGTTCTTTAACCCTAAAGCCTCTGCATCGGCTTTGGAAACGGTAAGGTAATTGTCCCAAGAAACTCTGGTAATAGGATCTGGGAATTCTTGCAACCATGGATTATTGGCCTGTCTTCCTTCTCCCATACCTACTTTGGAATAAAGGGTAAGTTCCATATCGGCACTTGCCGCCCCTACCAAATTTCTTACCGCCGTAGCAATTGGATCTATCGCGGGTTGGTCATCTGCCTGATTGGCATCGTTGGAAGCCGTAGCATCATCGGCCGTATCTTCGGACATCACATCAGATGACGCACTAAAGACACCATCGTGAAGTGCTTTGTTCCAGTCTGATCCTCCTAAAATATTTGCTTCCCAATTTTGGGTAATATAATCGTAATAGCCTTTATCGCTGTCCATCCAAGTAAGCAACGCACTTTGCAGTTGTCTTGTATCGAACAATTCCTTTATAACAGGTTGCATTAAGCTATAATGTCCTTTTTTAATTTCACTGTCGCCCCATGACTCCAAGTAATGCGGAGCTGCTGCAACAAATTGCGAAACCTGGGCTGTCTCGTCATTATTGGTTGAAAAATAGACCGAGAGATCAACATTCTTTATTCCTTCACCAAAATCTGCCGCATTGGGCAAGGAATACATTGGATTTACACCATCCATGATCAGTGCGCCTACTTTGCCGGACTGCATATCCGAAATTAAAGTAGCCAGTGCTTTGATATCTCCTTGTCTTACATACTTGGGAGCCTTGGTATCGTAAGCTTTGCTCCCCAGTAATTCATTGATGGCAAGAACTACAGCTTGTGCATTAACATCATCTATTCCGGTTACAACCACAGCATTGCTGCCCGCCTTGCGAATTTCGCTTGCTACTGCATCAACCGCTTTTTCTACACTTTCCGGAAGCTCACCACTAACGGTACTATTATTTAGTTTACCATATAACTTGGCCAGGGCAATTTTTTGCTCTGCCGCCGTAATGGGTACTCGTTTATCAGCATTGGCCCCAGTGAGCGACATATTAGACTCGAACTGCGTATGTTTAGACATTTTTCCTTGCTTCGGAACACGCCCTTTGGCGTAACCGCCATCATACCCACCTCCTTGCCAGTCCGCTAAGAAATCGGCCCCAAAGGAAACGATGACCTCAGCTTTCTCAAAATCGTAGTCGGCCATAGCCCTTTCACCGTATCTCGCCTCAAAAGCAGTAAGTGCTGCATCTTGCGAGATAGCGTCATAGGTAACGTGGGTTACATTACCGAAGGCTGCCGTAAACTCGGCAATCAGTTTGGTAGTAGAGGGACTTGCATATGTTTGTGTCAACAATGCAATCTGTTTCCCAGAATTTTTTAGACTTCCCAGTTTGGATTTTACCGCGGCATCCAAACTATTCCATTCTATAGGCTCACCATTTAGAAGTGGTCCTTGCAATCTTGTACTATCGTATAGAGAAAGTACCGAGGCCTGAACCCTGGCATTTGCACTGCCTCCAACTTTAGCATCTGTATTATTTTCTATTTTAATGGGCCTACCTTCTCTGGTCTTAACCAGAATGCTGGCAAAATCAAATCCATTGGCAATCGTAGTTGCGTAAAAATTGGCAACTCCGGGAACGATACGTTCTGGCTTTACCACGTAAGGAATAGATTTTACAACCGGTCCTTCGCAAGCGGCCAGAGAAGCAGCGGCGGTACTGAAACCGACATATTTTAGAAAATCCCTCCTATTGGTGCTTGTGGAGGACAAGGTGTCCTTATCACCAAGGAATTCATCTACAGGAATTTCCGCAACAAATTCGTTCTGTCTTAGCGTCTCAACAATGGAATCGTTTGGATTTAACTCCGCCTCGTTTTTCCAATATTTTTTGTTTGATGCCATACGATATATCTGAAATTATCTTCTTAAAATTGTTTTGATCAATAGTGACACTTACCGCACTCCAATCCGCCCATTTGCGCCGCGGTCAGTTGGTCAACTCCATATTTTTTGGAAAGCTCCTCGTGTATTTTTGCATAATACTCGTTGCCCGCTACCTTTACATTGGTTTCTCTATGGCAATCAACGCACCATCCCATTGTTAATGGGGCATACTGCGACATGATTTCCATTTCCTCTACAGGGCCATGACAGGTTTGGCATTCGATTCCTGCTACGGAAACGTGCTGCGAATGATTAAAATAGGCAAAATCGGGAAGGTTATGTATCCTTACCCATTCCACGGGCTGGGTCTCCCCGGTATATTTTTGATTTTCCTCATCCCAACCAACTGCTTTGTAAAGTTTTTTGATCTCTTTGGTATAGAATTCGTTGGTGTACCCGTTTGCCAAATCTTCTGGAGTTGGACCTTCAGGGTTACCTTTATATTCGTAGATAGATTTGTGACAGTTCATACACACATTAAGTGATGGTATTCCCGAAGTCTTTGAAACCCTCGCCGAAGAATGGCAATACTTACACTCTATCTTATTGTCCCCGGCATGCACTTTATGGGAATAGTGAATGGGCTGTATAGGAGCATATCCCTGATCTACACCTACTTGCATCATCCAACCATACGCAAAATAACCACTGGCCAATAGCAAGAAGATTACTGAAACCAGCACTAAGAACTGGTTTTGCGCAAAAGCTTTCCAAATAGGTATGCGTTTCTCCGCCTTTTCCTTTTCCAATACCACTCCATTAGCCTCTGCGATTCTTCGCAAGGTTTTATTGACCAGTATCAACATCATTACCAAAAGCCCAAACACAAGGGCCAAGGCACCCAAAATTATTTCGTTGGATATTCCTGAGGAAGATTCCCCGCCGGTTGTACCCGCCGCGCCTGCTGCTGCAACTGGCGGAGCCGGTGGTGGTGCGGCCGTGTAGGCCAAAATATCGTCTATATCGGTATTGCTCAACGTAGGAAATGCGGTCATTGCCGCCTGATTGTATTCTGCGTAAATCTTAACGGCATAAGCATCTCCCGATTTTATCATTCCCGGGCTGTTCTTTATCCAAGCATAAAGCCATTCAGTATCCAATCCTTCATCGGCAGCCAATCTAGAAGCCACATTTGCCAAGGCAGGCCCTGTCATTTTCCGATTTAGGGCATGGCAAGCCGCACAATTTTGATTAAACAGTGATTTTCCCTTGGCCACATCACCGCCGGAAGCACCACTGGTTTCTTCAGCTGCAACTTCCGTTCCCGGAGCCGCCGTTTCGTCTTGTGCAATAATGGAAATTGAAAAGAGTAGGAAAACTACTAAGCTGATACCTAAATTTTTAGAAATTTGATTGCGGTATGGAACCTTTTTCATATTAAAAATATTTCTATCGAAATCTTGGCACGATAATTACTATTACTAGGACAATAACAGTACTATATCGCCGTTCAAATTGAAGGCAAAAATACGACATAGACTTTATTTTGGAAATGTTAAGGGATTTATAATTTATAATTTATATTAATTCTAAATAATCCCAAATTATTTAGTTTAAAAATTAAAATCTACTTTTGTACGGCCTAAGGGAAACTAATTAAAAAGAAACGATGAAAACGTTTATATATACACTTGTTATCTGTTGTTTTACCATATCCGGAATGGCTCAGCAAGGCACCATAACCATTGCACAGGACGAAAGGATCAACGATCTTTTAAAAATCTACGAAGCTCATAATGCGGAAATTGATTATTACAGAATCCAGGTCTTTTTCGGCGCATATAATGAGGCACAAAATACCAAATCGAAGTTTGAGTTGGATTTCCCGGGATGGTCTTCCGTCATCAAATTTGAATCTCCTAGTTACCGCGTGCGGGTGGGTAGATTTAAAACCAAATTGGAAGGTGAACGCAAGCTTATGGAGGTTAGGAAAAAATATCCTAGTGCCATGCTTTTAAAACCGGAAAAGCCTAAAAAGTAAATGGCTTTGAAACGCATTTAACCTTCTAGGCCCTTTTGTACTAAAAATCTTATAGTTTCTTTTTCACCGCAACTTCCTGGAAGGCCTCTACAATATCACTTTCCTTGATATCATTGTAGTTTTTAACCTGTAACCCACAATCATATCCTTTGGCCACTTCTTTTACATCGTCCTTAAAACGTTTTAGAGAAGACAGCTCGCCGGTATAGATGACCACACCATCTCGAATAAGTCTTATACTGGAGTTTCTGAAAATCTTACCACTGGTAACCATACATCCTGCAATGGTACCCACCTTGGAAATCTTAAAGGTCTCCCTTATTTCGGCAGTACCCGTAATCTCTTCCTTCATTTCTGGGGAGAGCATTCCTTCCATGGCATCCTTAAGGTCGTTGATCGCATCATAGATAATAGAATACATCCTTATATCTATCTCCTCTTTTTCTGCAATCATCCTGGCATTGCCCATTGGCCTTACATTAAACCCAATGATAATGGCATCCGAGGCCGAGGCCAACAATACATCCGATTCGGTGATTGCGCCAACCGCCTTGTGTATAATGTTTACTTGTATCTCATCCGTGGACAATTTTTGGAAAGAATCCGTAAGTGCTTCCACAGATCCGTCCACATCACCTTTAAGAATAATATTCAATTCTTTGAAATCGCCCAGGGCAATTCGCCTTCCAATTTCGTCCAGGGTTATATGACGTTGTGTTCTAACAGTTTGTTCGCGCTGTAGCTGACCTCTTTTTGCAGCAATCTGTTTGGCTTCCCTTTCATCTTCCAAAGTATTGAACTTGTCGCCCGCTTGCGGTGCACCATCCAAGCCCAAAATAGATATCGGAGTAGAAGGTCCTGCATTTTTAATATTTTTTCCGCGTTCATCTTGCATCGCCTTTACCTTACCACTGCAGGTACCTGCCAAAACGTAATCTCCTATTTCCAACGTTCCGGCCTGAACCAATATGGTGGAAACATATCCCCTACCTTTGTCCAGAAAGGCTTCTACTACAGTACCAACGGCCAACTTATCCGGGTTTGCCGTTAGTTCTAAAAGTTCTGCCTCCAACAACACCTTCTCTAAAAGATCTTTGATTCCTTCACCCGTCTTGGCAGAAATATCGTGAGACTGTATTTTACCTCCCCAGTCCTCTACCAAAAGATTCATGGCGGCCAAACCTTCCTTAATCTTATCCGGATTTGCCGTAGGCCTATCTATCTTATTTATTGCAAAAACAATGGGCACGCCTGCCGCCTGCGCATGGCTGATGGCTTCTTTGGTTTGTGGCATAATATCGTCATCCGCTGCAACTACGATGATAGCAATATCTGTTACTTGTGCTCCACGCGCACGCATCGCCGTAAAGGCTTCGTGACCCGGTGTATCTAAAAAGGTAATTTTCTGACCACCTTCCAGGGTTACCCCATAAGCACCGATATGCTGTGTAATTCCACCGCTTTCACCTGCTATAACATTTTCTTCCCTAATGTAATCCAATAAAGATGTCTTACCGTGATCTACATGCCCCATTACGGTAACGATGGGCGCTCTTGGTTTTAGATCTTCCGGCGCATCTACTTCTTCAACAATGGATTCCTCAATATCTGCCGTTACAAATTCTACTTCATATCCAAATTCATCGGCTACAATGGCAAGTGTCTCGGCATCTAAACGCTGGTTCATGGTAACCATGATTCCCAATGACATACATGCGGAGATAATCTGGGTAGTACTTACATCCATCATGGTAGAGACTTCGTTTACCGTTACAAATTCGGTAACCTTCAATACCTTACTGTCCAGTTCTTGTTGTTCAAGATCTTTTTCTGTCTGCTGACGGTGTTGATCTCTTTTATCCCTTCTATATTTGGCTCCTTTGCCTTTTTTGGATTTACCCTGTAACTTCTCTAGGGTTTCCCTTACTTGTTTTTGAACTTCCTCTTCTGTAGGCTCTACCTTGGAAACAGGTGCAAATCGTGTTCCGGCTCCTTTTCGTGCTCCTACTTTACCTCTCGCACCGCCACCGGATGCCCCGCTATTACCTTTCTCGCTAACAATACGTTTTCTTCGTTTCTTGCGATCTATGGCTGCACTGCTTTCTTTAGGTGGTTCCTTCTTTTTCTTCGGCTTTGCAAATTTGGTAAGATCTATTTTATCTCCCGTAATTTTAGGGCCGGAAAGTTTCTGATATTGGGTAGTAATGGATTTTGGCTTGGTATCTTCAACAGTTTCTTTCTGTTCTTCAACTTCAGGTTCTTCTTTTTTGGCTACCGGGGCCTTTTTTACGGGCGCCTCCTTTTTGGCGGGCTCCGGAGTCTTTGGCGACTCTTTTACCTTGTTTTCCTTTACTGGTTCAACGGGTGCTTCGGTTTCTTCTTTCTTGGCCGGGGTCTTCTTCTTTGGCTCCAAATCTATTTTGCCTACGGTTTTAGGACCGGCGATTTCAGCTTTGGCCTTTACCAACTGCTCCGAAGATCTTTTTTCCCTGGCTAACCTCTTCTCTTCCTGTTCTTGCTCTAGCTGTATCCTTAGCGCCTCCTTTTCCTTGCGCTTTTCTTCACCTACCTCCTTGGATGCAACCTTCTTGCTCATATCCGTCTGGAACTCGTCCAAAAGCACTTGGTATACCTCATCGGATATTTTGGTGGTAGGCCTTGCCTCCACCTCATGTCCTTTGGAAGAAAGGTAATCTACCGCTCTATCCAGTGAGATATTAAGCTCCCTAAGGACCTTATTAAGCCTTATTGTTGCATTCTCTGCCATAAATAATAAATCCTATTTCTTATAATTTGCCGCTAATATATAGCTTAATCTTCAAACTCTGCTTTTAGGATGCGTACAACTTCCAAAATTGTCTCCTCTTCCAAATCGGTCCTTTTAACTAGATCGTTAACATCTTGCTCTAGAACACTCCGTGCCGTATCCATTCCTATTTTCTTAAGCTCTTCAATAATCCAAGCATCTATTTCATCCGAAAATTCGGTCAACTCCACATCTTCCTCCACGCCTTCTCTGAACACATCGATTTCATAACCGGTCAGTTGGCCGGCAAGCCTAATATTGTGTCCTCCTCTACCAATGGCTTTTGAAACCTCTTCCGGTCTCAAATATACCTGTGCGGTCATTTTTTCATCGTTCAACTTTACGGTAGACACTCTTGCCGGGCTTAAAGCACGTGTCACCAGTAATTGTGGATTGTTGGTCCAGTTGATCACATCTATGTTTTCATTGCCCAGTTCCCTTACGATACCGTGTATCCTAGATCCTTTCATCCCAACGCAAGCTCCTACCGGGTCAATTCTATCATCATAAGAATCTACCGCTACCTTTGCTTTTTCACCCGGGATACGAACTGCTTTCTTAATGGTGATTAAACCATCGAATACTTCCGGAATTTCCTGAAAAAACAATTGTTCCAAGAAAGATGGGGAAGTTCTAGACATAATTATCGCCGGTTTGTTCCCTTTTAGCTCTACGCTTTCTATGATTCCACGAACATTATCACCTTTCCTGAAAAAATCCGAAGGGATTTGCTTGTCTTTGGGCAAAATGATCTCGTTGCCTTCATCATCCAAAAGAATAATTGCCTTATGTCTAATATGGTGTACCTCTGCCGTATAAATTTCCCCTTCTAGATCCTTAAATTGTTTGTATATCGTTGTATTGTCGTGCTCATGAATTTTGGAAATCAGATTCTGACGTAAGGCCAGTATGGCTCTTCGTCCTAAATCTATCAACTTTACTTCTTCCGAAACATCTTCGCCAACTTCAAAATCTGGCTCAATTTTTTGTGCCTCTGAAAGTGATATTTCCTCCAAGGGTTCTTCTACTTCACCATCTTCTACAACAACCCTGTTTCTCCATATTTCCAAATCTCCCTTATCGGGGTTAATGATAATATCAAAGTTCTCGTCCGAACCAAATTTCTTCTTAAGGGCGTTTCTAAAAACATCTTCTAAAATCGCCATTAGCGTTACCCTGTCTATGAATTTATCATCCTTAAATTCCGAGAAGGACTCGATCAACGCAATATTTTCCATTCTGAATTACAATTAAAATTTTAATACAACTTTTGCTTCCTTAATATCAGAAATAGCAATTTCTTGTTTTTTCTGTACTGTTACTTTTCCCTTACCTACCGGCTTGGGTTCTCTGGTCTTCCATTCCAAGGTAATATATTCCTGTGTTGCGGCAGTTAGGTTTCCTTCCAAACTTTCTACTTCCGTTCTTACCTCTATCTTCCTACCAACATTCTTTTTGTACTGACGGGGCATCACCATAGGAGCTGTTGCACCGGCAGAGGCAACTTCCAAGGAAAAATCCTCCTCTTCCCTGTCCAAATTATGTTCAATAGCCCTGCTAATATTCATACAATCTTGAAGCGTAACCCCATGATCGCCATCCAAAATTACATTGATTTGATTAAGAGGCGAGATGGAAAAATCAATCAAAAAAAGCGATTCGTTTTCCGCTAGAGCTTCATCCAAAAGTGCTATAACTTTCTCCTTCAACATAATGTTAAGTAATAAAAGAGGGGACTAAATTGTCCCCTCATGAATACTTATATATCCTTTCAGTGGCGCAAATATACAACTTTTTTATTTTTTTCACATAATGATTTTACGATGTTACCACCTTGGGTGCAAGATTAAGGCCACGGGGGTCCAAAAATCCATGATTTAGTAGTAATTTTAATCCGCTTGTCTTAATTACAAGTTATATAACCAGCCGGCTTATGGAAGTTTTTTCGTCGTACAACCTTATTATAGAGGCATCTATAATTCTAATTTTATCCTTTTTATTCAATGGTATTTCTAAACGGACCAACATTCCTTCCGTATTACTGCTCATTGTATTGGGGGTTATTTTACAGTTTTTCTTAAAATACTTTACCTCGGAACAGGTAGACTTCTTTCCTGCCCTGGAGGTTTTGGGAATCATAGGCCTTATTATGATTGTGTTGGAAGCCGCGTTGGAACTTAAACTTAAACGCGAAAAGCTGGTACCCATTTTAAAATCTATGGCCATAGCGTTAATAGGTCTTATTGCATCTGCTTGGGTGGCCGCACTAATATTATTTATGTTGGTTCCGGAAATTACAATGCATTCTGCTTGGCTGTATGCTACCCCCTTATCCATACTTTCTAGCGCCATTATCATTCCGAGTGTAAGCAGTTTACGGGAGGATAAAAAGGAGTTCCATATCTATGAGAGCACTTTCTCCGATATTATGGGGATTATGATGTTCTATTTCCTAGTGGGAAAACTTAATCCCGGGGAAGGGTCCGGAGCAGGTGGTTTTGCGTTGAATATTTTACTTACCATTATAATTTCTTTAATTGCTAGTTATGCCATTATTCTAATCTTTCAGAAAATAAAGAGTCAGGCCAAATTGTTTTTATTGATTGCCGTACTGCTATTGTTATACGCCATAGGCAAGCAATTGCATTTGTCCTCGTTGTTGATCATTTTAATCTTTGGCCTGGTAATCGCAAACATGAAATTGTTCTTTGCCGGAAAATTATCGCACTTTTTAGATAATGGTAAAGCACAGCAAATTTATCATGAGCTGCATATAGTAACTTTAGAAACAGCTTTTGTAGTGCGTACGTTCTTCTTTGTTATTTTTGGATTAACCATCGCCATTGCCTCGCTTTTTAGTTTTAGCGTTGCCTTAATCAGTCTGCTTATCATCATATCAATCTATGCCATCCGTTTTGTTATCCTTAGGACTTTCATTGGGGCAGATATTTTACCCCAACTTTTTATAGCACCCAGAGGGCTTATAACGGTATTATTGTTCTACGCAATTCCTGCACAGGCCCAAATTACCACCTTTGAACCCGGTATCTTATTGTTCGTAATTATTGGAACCAGTTTAATAATGACATGGGCCATGATAAAGGACAAGAAGAAAATGAATACGATCCTGGACGAAGTGGATGAGGAATACGAGGCTCTGGAAGAAGCTTATGATGAAGAAAAATCGGCCCCCATTGACCTTGACACTCAAAACTTGAACAATTTTGAGGAAGAACAGTAGGAGATTCTACACCAAGTCATTGTTAGCTTTCGGCGTAATGGGAAAAGTTTCTAGATGAACGAAAAAAATAAGCTTTAATAATATTGAATGTCAACAAAACTGAATAACAAAGTTGCTATAGTTACCGGCGCCACTAGTGGTATGGGCAGGGGTATTGTGGAGATTTTTGCAGACCACGGGGCCTCATTGGTGATTTCCGGAAGGGATGTTGATCGGGGAAAAGCATTGGTGAAGGCTTTGAAACCTATTAATCCCAACATTGTTTTTGTAGCAGGCGATATCTGCCATCCTGAAGAAAACAAACGATTGGTACAAGAGGCACTCGCCAATTTTGGCAAAATAGATATATTATCTATCAACGCCGGAATTTTGGGTCTAGGGTCGGTAACGGAGTTATCACCTTCGTTGTGGCAAAAAACTCTGGACACCAACCTAAGTTCTATATTCTATCTCTGTAAGCATGCAATCCCAGAACTTATTAAAAGTGAGGGTGCTTCCATTACTATAAATGCATCTATTGCAGCCTTTAAAAGCTTTCCCAATCATCCCGCCTATTGCGCATCCAAAGCTGCAGCGGTAGCACTAATGAAACAAATGGCAGTGGACTACGGCCCACAAATAAGGGTAAATGCCATTTGCCCAGGCCCGGTAGACACACCATTATTACGGAATTCGGTATCCGCTTTTAAAGAACCCGAAAAGGCAGTGGACGAAGCTAGAAACGCCACCCTTCTCAAAAGACTCGGAACACCGCAAGATATTGCCAATTTAGCCCTGTTTTTAGCCTCCGATGAAGCCGCTTGGATTACGGGCACAACCATTAATATTGATGGAGGTATTTTAAATGGGTAAGTGTTAAACTATTGTGGAATAATGAACGTGAAGCAACAATTTAAATTAAACGTACCTAGAACACTTTGCAGTAGATAGGTGCCAGAACCAAAGAATAGAAATGAGAAAAATTTGTTCCCTGTTAACAACATCAGTATTATTTAGCTTACAAGCTGTAATTGCGCAAGATGCTTACCAAAGAAATGAGTCGGTTAATGTTCAAAATTACGTGTTTGGTCTTTCCCTGAATGACACTAACAATGAGATTGTTGGTGAAACACTGATTACTTTGGATTTTGAGGATGAACCAGAAAAATTTGCGTTGGACCTCGTTGGTAAATCTGGGGAATACGGTATGGAACTCACCGGAATTTTCGAAGACAACGTGAAGGTTGCCTATGAATACGCCAACAACAAGATTTTGATAACACCATCTTTGGGCGAATCCAAAACCAGAACTTATAAGGTACAATATAATGGTATTGCCGAGAGGGGCTTGGTTATAGACACCACAAAATTTGGACAGCGCTCCTTCTTTGGCGACAACTGGCCCAATCTGGCAAGGCATTGGCTTCCTTGCGTAGATCATCCCTATGATAAGGCCACGGTAGCATTCCGTATTACCGCTCCCGATCATTATGATGTGGTGGCTACCGGTAAAAAAATAGAAGAAAGTAACCTCGGAAATGGCTATAAGCTCACCAGCTATAAATCTTCTTCCCCGGTAGCAATGAAGGTGGTAACCATTGGGGTTACCAAATTTGCAACCAAGTTGTTGGGTATGGTGGGGGAAATACCCGTAACGGCCTGGGTCTACCCAGAAAACAGGTTGGATGGTTTTGCCGATTATGCTGTAGCTACCAATGTGCTGAACTATTTTGTGGAGCAAATAGGGCCTTATGCCTATGACAAGTTGGCCAATATGCAGGCAAAAACGCAGTGGGGCGGATTAGAGAATGCCGGAACCATCGCCTACTTTGAAAATTCCGTAACAGGGAAAAACACTGTGGAAGGATTAATTGCCCATGAGATTGCGCATCAATGGTTCGGAAATTCCGCAACGGAGAACAGTTGGAACCACGTTTGGTTAAGCGAGGGCTTTGCCACCTACTTTGCAATTCTCTATCAGGAAAACGTCTATGGCCACGAAAAGAGAAAGGAAGAACTGCTTTTAGATCGAAAACAGATTATAGACTATTACAAGACCAATCCGGCACCCATTGTGGACAGTACCATTACGGATCCCATGAAGGTACTAAGCACCAATACCTATCAAAAAGGAGGCTGGGTACTCAATATGCTAAGACATAGGCTGGGCGACGATCTATTTTGGAAGGGCATACGGGCATACTATAAGACCTATGAAAATTCTAATGTGATGACCTCCGATTTTCGGAAGGTTATGGAAGAAGTCTCCGGACAGGACCTGACAAGCTTTTTTCAGCAATGGATATTTACCAAGGGATATCCGGAACTACAGTGGAATTGGAACTACGAAAAAGGAAAACTTACCCTAACCGTTAAACAGGTGCAAGACCATCATGTATTCCAATTTCCTATCGATATTGGCATAGTCCATGGCGATAATACGAAAACCGAGACCGTAACTGTAAGTAGTAAATCCAAGACCTTTGAGATTCTTGTGGAAACCAAGCCAGATAAGGTAATGTTAGACCCCAATGTTTGGTTACTGTTTGAAGAAAAATAATACTTCCTTTGGCCATGGAAGCAAGCTCTTAAATACTACGAAATAAAACCTTTAACAAAGATTGAATATGAAGTTTGAACTCAACGATGCCATTTCCGTTTTAGAACGGACTCCGGCTACACTACAGACATTACTCCAAGATTTAACTATGGCATGGACACACCAAAACGAGGGCAATGACAGTTGGAGCCCTTTTGATGTCCTGGGACATCTAATCCATGGCGAGAAAACCGATTGGATGGTTAGAACTGAGATAATTTTGAGCGATAAACCCAATAAAGCATTTGAGCCTTTTGATAGGTTTGCCCAGTTCCAAAATAGTAAGGGTAAAACGTTAACGGCCTTGCTTGCGGAATTTAAAACCTTGCGTACGGACAATTTAAGTTTGCTGCGTTCAAAAAACATTGCCGCAAAAGATCTGGAACGTACGGGAGTACACCCAGAGTTTGGCCCCGTAACCTTAAGCCAATTGCTATCGGCATGGGTGGTACACGATCTGGGGCATATTGCCCAAATTTCTAGGGTAATGGCAAAGCAATATAAGGAAGCCGTTGGCCCATGGCCAAAATACCTTACCATTTTAAACCATACGCCAAGCGAATAAATACTGGCAACTCGTTAATCTAGAAAGGAAGGGTAGATATAGTCCTTTAAAAGTGCTTCCGAATTCTTTCTAATGGTCCATTGATTATAATTGCCTGCGGTAGTTACTACAATCAATTGGTTAGGGCGATCCCAATAATTCCGCTGGTCTCCATTGCCAAAAGCAGCAACTAAAGGGTGATTTTGGTTTTCCGCTATAGTGCTTGCGTCTAATATCCAAAACTGATACCCGTAACCCACATTGTTATTGCGGCCAAACTTAACGTACGACTTCATGGATGCGGTTATCCAGGCTTCGGGGAGTAGTTGTTCTCCCTCCCACTGTCCGTTTTGTGCATACAGTATCCCAAACTTTAGCAAATCTTGCGATCTAAGCCTAAGTCCCGATGCTGCTGCCGGCATTTCCGTTCCCGGAAAGGTGGTCCACTCAAAAGTTTCGATCCCCAAGGGGCCAAACAGGTAATTTCCTGCAAATTCGTCTACAGCTAATCCCGTGGTTTTCTTAATGATAGCGGCCAATAATTGTGTTGTTCCGCCATTGTATTTCCATACTTTTCCCGGTGCTATTTCCATAGGCCTGCTTAACACATATTCCATGGGGTCGGGGCTAGAAGTCATCCTTATTTCGCTATTCTCGGGGTCGGAGTAGGGCACATCTTCGTTCCATTCCAATCCGGAAGTCATGGTAAGCAAGTGTCTTAGGGTTAAATCTGATTTTAGGCCTACGTTATAAACCGAGTGCTCGGGAAAAAAATCGAATACCTTTTGATCTACATCCTCAATCTTACCTTGCTTGATGGCCAGACCCACGCAAGCCGAAACTATAGACTTGGATATGCTGCGCACATCGTGGAGCCGCTCTTGGCTATGTTGAACCATACCCAGACTATCTCCCCAAATTTCATCCACGCCCTTAAAATACTTTTCGTAGACCAACTTACCGCTCTTAGAAATTAGCACGCTATGGATATTGGGATATGTATTTGCGATAATTTCCTTTTCCATATCCGCAAGTATGGCGGCGTTTATCCCTACTGCATCGGGAGTTCCAATTTCAATTACCTCCTGCGCCTTTGGTTTATCGTTCTTCTTGAGGTTTTGTTCCTTGCATCCAAGGACTGGTATTACAAATACAGAAAGAAACAAAAATAGTTTAGCTACTACAATCAAATTTCGGGTGTTGGTTTTCATTGGTCATCTTTTCCTAAAGATGAAAAAACTACTACTTTGTTACGATTATGAAATCATACGTAAGAGAAAAAATTAAGCCGCGTATTCCGATGGGGTCTTCCCAAATAATTCCTTGAATCGTTTTGTAAAATAGGAGAGGTTGTTAAACCCCACCTGATAGGCCACTTCAGATATGTTCCCAGCCTTATCCCTTAACAACTGCGCAGCCCGTTTTAACCGAAAATCCCTGATCAAATCTTGGGCCGACTGATTTGTTAAGGCTCTAATTTTTCTAAACAACTGTGTACGGCTCATTCCCACCTCCTTTGCCAAGTCTTCAACTCTAAAAGACGAATCGTCTAGCCGCAACTCCAAGACACGGATCACCTTCTCTAGAAAACGTTCGTCCATAGAAGTAACGGCCAGGGTTTTGGGCTGCAATGTAAGTTGGCGACTGTATTTTTCGCGTAGCAATTGTCGCTGGTCTATGAGGTTTTTTACCCGGGCCCTAAGTTCTTCTTTGTCAAAAGGTTTAATTACATAATCGTCCGCACCGGTTTCTATGCCTTCAAGCTTGGAAGTTTGCGAAGCTAAAGCGGTTAACAATATTACGGGAATATGGCTGGTTTTTTCGTCCTTTTTTAGTTTTTCGCAAAGCGATATACCACTCATCCCGGGCATCATTACATCGCTAATTATAAGATCGGGAACTTTCTTTTGGGCCAAATCAAAACCCGATACCCCGTCTACTGCTTCCGTAATTTCGTATTCCGTATAAAGTTGTTTTTTTATGTAAGCCCTTACATCATCGTTATCTTCGACCACAAGCAACAGGGGCAGCCCTTTGGTATTGATCCGTACCATTCCGGTATTCGCGGGGATCTCGGAATAGTTGGTTTTGGATACCTTCTTGGCCTTTGCTAGCTGTGAATGGACAAAAACGACCTCTTTTTCATTAAACTGTTCTTTGGTTATGGGCAGAACAACTGTAAACGTGGCCCCCTCTCCTTCCCTACTAGCCACAGCAATGGTTCCCTGATGCAATTCTACCAATTCTTTGGTCAGGGCCAAACCAATACCTGTACCGGCCTTTTCCTTTTGAGGCGAACCATCTACCTGATAAAACCGATCGAATACCTTGTCCAGTGCCGAGTCCGGTATTCCTTTTCCGGTATCTTTTATGGCTATTTTTAATGAATTGCCTTTCCCCTTACCTGTATTACTTTTTGGGTATATTAACGAGGCACTAAAATGAATCTCCCCGCCTTCTTCGGTAAATTTGAAAGCGTTGGACAACAAGTTGTTTATAATTTTTTCCAGTGCATCGCCATCAAACCAACCCAAACCTATTTCCGGTGCAATGGCAATGTCCAGTTTCACCTTTTTAAAATCCGCAAGGGAACTAAAAGATGCGGCCTGTGCTTTTAAAAAAGTGCTAAGCTCGTCTTCTTTTACATGCAGTGGCATATTACCCGCTTCTAGCTTGGCGAGATCCAAAAGCTGATTTACCAGATCTAACAGCCTTTCCCCATTGCGCCTCATCAATTGATAGTTTTGTTTTAGCGCCTGATCTTTCTGCTTTGTGGACAACAGCTCATTTAAGGGACCAAGGATCAGTGTAAGGGGAGTTCGAAACTCGTGCGAAATGTTGGCGAAAAACCGCGATCTTAGATTAACAAACTCCTTTTGTTTTTTATTGATTAGTGCCCTGGATTTAAGCTTAATGTTGTAATTCCGAAACAACAGCAGCGAAATTGCAACTAGGGAGACAATACCCCATAGGAGTAGATTTCTTTGGGTATCGCTTCGTTCAATTACAGCTTGCTTGGCGGTCACTTCGGCCTCTTGCAATTCTTTTTCTTTGAACAGTAATTGTATTTGCTGGTCTTTCTTTGCCGTTTCATACTGTATTTCCCTAGCTACAATATTTTTACTGGTTTCTTCATCAAAAATACTATCCCTGAGTGCAGTATATTCTTCTAGATAGGAAAGAGCCCTAGTTCTGTTGCCTATTGCTTTGTGCAGGTTGTAGAGCGAAAAAGACAGTTTGCTTTTTATTTCTTTGGAATCGGTTTGTCTAGAGACCTTCCATCCTTCCTCAAAAGCATCTTCTGCCCTAACATATTGCCGCTGATTTGCATAAATGATTCCGAGTTCGTGGAGGGATGTAGCTACGTTAAACTCATCAAACTCGATGGCTTTCTTAATGGAAATACTCTTGTTTAGAAATCCAATGCCTTTTGTAGGATCCTGACTGCCGTGCAATACCCCAAGACTGTGGTAATTTAAACTCAACAGATCTTTAAAATCGCCCTCTTCGGATAGTGCAGTACTTTTATCAAAATAATAAAAAGCCGAATCTCGCTGCGCATACTTATCCATTGCCACACCCAGGCTATGGTAATTAGAGGCGGTGAGTCTGGCATCTCCCAAAGCTTCGCTGTGTTTTAAGGATGTTCTATAGTATTTTAAGGCATTTTCATAATTCTCCATGTTTTCGTAGACTCCGGCAATATTTTCCAGGCAGCTGGCCAACAGATATTGGTCGCCCTCTTTTTCAAAAACCTCCAAAGAAGAGAAAAAATCGTTCAGGGCCAGATCGTAATTGCTGTAATTCCATTGTATGGTACCAATATTAAAATTTACCTTCGCCACCGATAGAAAATCTCCTGCTTGCTCAAAGAAAGGAATAGAGGCCACAAGGTTTTTATAGGCATTTTTATTGTCTCCCTGATATAAGTAAACGGCCCCTTTATTTAGGTACCCATCTGCAATACCGAGTGTATCCCCAATCTGATTTCTATACTCAAAATCCTCATTGTAGTAAGCCAATGCCTTTTGGTATTCCGAAATAGAAGCGTGCAAAAGGCCCAAATTGTAATTTATGTCGTGCACACCATCCAAATCGCCCAGTTTTCGGAACAGTTCCTGACCTTTTTCATAATAGTAAATGGTGCTATCCGTAATCCCGGTATATAGAAAATAGGTGCCCTTTATTTTATCGGCAGAAGCCATACCGTAGTCGTAACCTTTGGCAGAAGCCAGGCTATAGGCTTTTTGGGCAAAGAGGTAGCATGTATCCAGACTTATCCCCCGGTAGGCGTTGGCAATATCCAAAAGTAGCTTAACCTCGGTAGTATCATTTATAGAACCCTTTTCCAATACTTGGGACAAACTATCGATCTTTGTTCTTAGCTGTCCATAGCCTTGCCAGCAATAGCTCCAAACAAGACAAAAAAGTAAAACCTTTTTCATGTTTTAGTTCGTTGGTTCTTACACACTTGTACTAATTTAAAGTAAAATTTGGCATAAAAAGGTTAAAAAACGCCAATATGCGAGGTACCCGATAGTATAAAGCGGAAATTGTACCAAAAACAGATATAATTCTACTTAAAAGGCCCTAAAGGCAGTAAAACATCGCATTAAAAGGTAAATGTAACCTAGGTGGCAAAAACTGAAACATCAGCATCAATACCTTGTTTTCCCCTCCATTACTTTTAGACTAGATATCCCCGGATAGTTTTCTCAGTATATCCGGTAGTCCTATTTAGTAATTAAATTCTATCAAAATGAAAAGTAAAACCGTTTACCCTCGCCTTAAAAATATAAGATACGGATGTTATCTTACATTTTTCCTCATTCTCTTTTTCAATCTTTCATCATGCAGGAGTGATGAATCCGAAGGTCCCGATTGTTCCTTAACGGGTGCAAATTTCTCGGTTTCGGATATTTCGGGCAATTGGACCGCCACCAGGGCAGTTTTTAGCCTTACGGCAACAGGCCCTGTACAGGAGGTAGATATTGTGGCCGAAGGAGGTAGCGCAACGTTATCCATCCAGTCTAACGGAAGATTTACCCTAAGCATTTTAGAAGCTGGGGAACCCAATGATACCTCATCTGGTAACCTGTGTATTGATATCGATATTTTGGTGGTTAGTTTTGATGGGGACGCACCGGAAGATTACGATTTTTTTGGAATAGACTTTATCCAAGGCAGCAACAATATGACTATTGGGGGTCCTGCAGAATTTGATTTTAACGACGATGGTACATTGCAACCTGCAAACATTCAGTTAGATCTAATACGGAGCTGATCGCCAAAAGACAAGATGTAACCTAGAAGCGTGTTTGGAACCGGGTACTTTGAACAATCTTTTAAAATGTAAATTTATTGGACAAAACGTGTACAAATGTTTAACACTAGAAATTGTTAATTGGTGTTTTTTTAGTTGTATAAATTTGATTTACAGTATTTTAAAAATTTGGCATGGTCTTCGGTGGTGTTTTAACAATGTAATGGATCGTTATGGGATTCTGTTTTATGTGAATTAGATCAATACGATCCATAAAAACACTTAAAAGCTATTATGATACGGCATAACCTTCTACTCTTCTTCAGGAACCTAAAAAAGCATAAGAGTTCTTTTTTAATAAATGTTATTGGCCTTTCCACAGGTCTTGCATGTGTATTACTCGTTTACCTTTGGGCAAGTGATGAACTGAAAGTAGACAAGTTTCATAAAAATGACAGCTTGTTGTACCAGGTATTGACCAATCACCATACCGATGAGGGTATTGCCACATGGAGGGAGGCTCCCGTACTTCTGGCACCTGCATTTGAAAAAGAAATGCCCGAAGTGGCCTATGCCGTAAATGCATCCTGGGTAGAAGATGTCTTTACGCTTTCACATCAAAACAAGCATTTTAACGCATCCGGAAGGTTTGCGGGCAAAAATTACTTCAAAATATTTTCTTATGAACTATTACAGGGGAGCGAGGAACAAGTTTTAAGGGACAAAAACGCCATTGTAATTTCCGAATCCATGGCTTTGAAATTGTTCGATACTACCGTAAATATAATCGGTAATACCTTGCAATGGGAATATGAGGGTCATAAAATGCAATACACTATTTCCGGTATTTTTAAAGACCTCCCTGCATATTCCACCGACCAATTTGATTTTGTGGTTCCGTTTGCCGTCTATGAAGATCTATTGGGCGATAGTGTACATTGGGGCAACCACCAGGCCAAAGTATATTTAATGCTCCGGCCAGGAACACACTTAAAGGATTTTAACAGGAAAATTGAGGGATTTATACGTACAAAATGGGAACATTCCATTACAACACTAATGGTACAACGCTATTCGGATAAATACCTCCACGGTAGGTACGAAAATGGCAAAATTGTAGGAGGTAGAATTGATTATGTATGGCTGTTTTCCCTTATTGCTGTCTTTATTCTGATCATTGCCTGTATTAATTTCATCAATTTATCTACCGCCAGGGCGTCTAGGAGACTAAAGGAAGTGGGTATTAAAAAAACTATGGGTGCAAGCAGAAAGGCACTAATTTTTCAATATTTCGGAGAATCTCTAGTCTTGGCCCTACTGTCATTATTGGTCGCCATAGGACTTGTTATACTTCTGCTACCGCAATTCAATGAAATTGCAGGAAAAGAAATAGTGTTGGTCTATAATCTTAACCATTTACTCTTACTTGCCGCCATTACCCTGCTTACAGCACTCGTTGCGGGCAGCTATCCTGCCCTATATCTTTCCGGATTTGACCCTGCCTTAATACTAAAAGGAAAAATCAACAGGTCTTTAAGTGAGCTATGGCTGCGTAAGGGATTGGTTGTCTTTCAATTTACCTTATCGATAATACTCATTGTATCTGTATTGGTGGTATATCAACAAATAGTACTTACCCAAACCAAAAATCTTGGATATGACCGTGATAACATCATTTATTTTACCATCAAAGGAAAGGTAACGGACCATCTGGAAACTTTTCTTGCTGAGGCAAGAAAAATACCTGGGGTATCACATGCTTCGGGTATGTGGGGAAGTGTTGTAGATGATACCGGTATTTCCCAAGGTACTTTCAATTGGGAAGGCAAAGATCCCAATGTTAGTATTCCTTTCTCAAATTTGGGTATTAGCTATGATCTTATTGAGTTGCTTGGAATAGAAATGGAGGAAGGGCGAACATTTTCCAAGGATTTTGGCAATGATACTTCGAACATAATTTATAATGCGGCGGCTATCGACGCCATGGGCCTAGAAGATCCTATCGGTAAAAAGGTAACTATTTGGGGCACAGAGATGACAATTATTGGAGTAACCAAAAACTTTCATTTTAGATCGCTATATGAAGAAGTAAAACCGCTTTTTTTTAGGTTGCTACCCAATGATGCCGATAAGGTCTTGATTAAGCTAAAACCAGAAACGACCGCGGAAACCTTAGAGAAACTTAACGATTTTTATCAGACCTATAACCCCGGTTTTTCGTTTGATTTTAAATTTCTGGATGCGGACTACCAAGCATTGTACCACGCAGAGCAAAAAGTATCTTCCCTATCTAAGTATTTTGCAGGATTGGCCATTATTATTTCCTGTTTAGGATTATTTGGGCTAGCGGCGTTTACCGGGGAACGGCGCAGAAAAGAAATTGGTATACGTAAAGTTCTGGGGCAGACCAGCACCCAGGTAACCCTAATGCTATCTAATGAATTTGCCAAACTGGTTCTTATATCCATACTAATAGCGCTGCCTTTGGCGTATCTTGTTACCAGCAATTGGTTATCTGGTTTTGCATTCCGCATACCGCTTCGGATTTGGTATTTTATTGGTGCGGGCTTCACGGCAATGGTAGTGGCCATGTTTACCGTTGGAAGTCAGACCATAAGGGCTGCCAACCGAAACCCCGTAAATGCGTTACGCGAGGAATAATAGCAGTCCGTAGTCGTTATTTAACCAAATATTCCGGAACATAAAAAACGGAAACGCCGGGTCATAGCTTTTTTTATTTGCTCTGCTTACTGATAATCATTCGCTATTCCTTTTGATTGCCCAAAAAGGAATGCAAAAGGGCACTTCTCCCATAGGTATATTTGTTGGCACAAAACCGGATCGGAAACTTCGCCATTACGCCATGGCGTAATGGTACCGCTCGAAGCTTTCCGCTCCTATACTTGGGAGAAGAAAACCTATCACCGATCATCCGTCAAAGAAAAAAACATACTTCTTATCTTTTTTCTTGCTAAAGACCGCCACTGTTCAAACCTGTTCGCCTTCGGCTGAGACTAGCGGAACATTTACTCTCGCGGCAGCGAGAACTATTCTTCTTTTTTCCAAATATATTCTCTGTTCGCATAGGACACTCGATAGCTTTCTGGACCCGCCTGTTCATTCCATATATCTTCCAATGTAACATTCGAATTTAATTTAGCAAAAACTGTTCTCTCACCTGACCTATCAATAATCAACTGATTGTTAGATACATAAATTTTACCTTTTTCTTCCAACTCTTGACTTTGTTTATTTTCAATAAAAAGTAATCCATCATCTATGACAACCTTTTTTCTAGGCAACATTCCTGAATCTACAAAATAATAAATATAGTTGGTTCCTATGTACACCTCAAAATATATTTCGGAATGATCTTTTTCGAATACTGGATACCAACTCCCTATAATACCTTCTAACTTGTTTTCTTGTGAATTGCAAGAAGAACAAATCAAGAAAATAAATAACACAATTCTCATAATTTGATAGTTTAATTTCTTTATCTTTTTTTACTGTAAAATTTAAGCTGGACTCCTGCTAAAGCTTATATGTGACGAGTGCCCTACCTAAGAAACCCCTTTTAGCTCCACGTGTCACAGATGATTAAATTTATAATCTGCTCATGACTCAAAAATACAAAAGCTACAACCTTACGTCATAGCTTTTTGCTTTATTGTTTATTTGCTCTGCTTACTGATAATCATTCGCTATTCCTTTTTGATTGCCCAAAAAGGAATGCAAAAAGGGCACTTCTCCCACAGGTATTTTTGTTGGCACAAAACCGGATTGGAAACTTCGCCATTACGCCAAGGCGTAATGGTACCGCTCGAAACTTTCCGCTCCTATACTTGGGAGAAGAAAACCTATCACCGATCATCCGTCAAAGAAAAAAACATACTTCTTATCTTTTTTCTTGCTCATCCCCACTACTAGTTACTCTCGATAGCCATTGAGACCTGAGAGAATGTGGGTTTCTACTTACTTATGTGCCATCAAGTCATGGTTTGGAGGAAACAGGGATAGGGTCTTGCAGACGCTCTTCATTTGAGCTTCATCGGAAGTTGCTATTGTCCGTATGGCTCCCTTAGGGCGAAAGAAGACATATACCTATAATAAAAAATCCCTGCATTTTCATACAGGGATATCATTTGTTGCTCTGTTGGCCTACTAGGACTCGAACCTAGAACGACTGGACCAAAACCAGCTGTGTTGCCAATTACACCATAGGCCAATACTGCTAAAGAGCGTGCAAATTTATAATAAAGTTTTGTTTGCACCAATACTTAATCTAAATATTTTAATCGCAAAGGTTTTCCTAAAAGGGCGTTCACTTTTTATTTAAATTAGTAAATTCGCCCCATCGGATAAACTTCATACTGCATGTTTTCAAAAAACTTCGAAAAATGGGACACCTTGTTGGGGTGGGTCGTTTTTTTTATTGCCCTGATCACATACTGGATAACAGTAGAACCCACGGGCAGTTTTTGGGATGCCGGCGAATACATCGCTACCTCAGCCAAATTACAGGTTGGGCACCCTCCCGGAGCTCCTTTGCTACAAATGATAGGAGCCTTTTTTGCCATGTTTGCCCTAGAGGCGGATCAGGTTGCTTTAATGGTAAATTACGTCTCCGGAGTATCTAGTGCGTTTACCGTACTTTTTATGTTCTGGACAATTACTAACCTTACACGTAAACTCATTCCCAACAAAGAAAACATCTCCAATAGCACAGCTATTGCCGTATTCGGTAGTGGGCTCGTAGGGGCACTGGCATTTACATTTTCCGACAGTTTTTGGTTCAATGCCGTAGAAACGGAAGTGTATGCCATGGCCAGTTTTATTATGGCATTGTTACTATGGATGGGACTTAAATGGGTTGATGAACTGCATACTCCACGGGGCAATAAATGGCTAGTACTCATCTCTTTTGTTGTTGGCCTTACTTTTGGAATCCAATTCATGGGCTTTTTGGCGATCCCTTCTATAGGTTTGCTATACTATTTTAAGAAATACAAGACAACAACCGTAAAAAACTTTTTGATAGCTAATGCGGCCGTTGTGGCCATTTTAATGTTGGTCTATAAATTTTCGCTTACCTACGTGCTAAAGCTGTTTGGATGGAGCGAGGTTTTCTTTATCAACAGCATAGGCCTGCCCTTTAATTCGGGTTCCGTGATTATGGGACTTCTTTTTGTGGGCGCTTTTTATTACGGCTTGCGCTATACCCGGAAAAACGACTTTAGGACCGCAAATACCATAGTACTTTGTACCATGTTCTTATTCCTAGGTTTCTCCTCTTGGTTATTGTTGCCCGTTAGGGCCAATGCCAATGTAGTGATCAATGAAAATGATCCGTCCGACGCAAGATCGCTATTGGCCTACTACAACAGGGAACAATATCCTGGGGTGGATAGCCCTGTTTACGGCGCCTATTACTCCGATCTTTTTGCTCCCAGAGGCGAAGACATCGATGAGAAACCTAAATACGAAAAAGACAAAAAATTGGGTAAGTACGTAATCGTAAATAATTACGAAGACGCATTGCAAGGGCCCAACAAGAAACATGTGGGGATTTTACCGCGTATGTGGAGCGACCAACACGCAGAGAATTACATGCGCTATTTTGGGGCACTGGATTTTAAGATGAAAGAATCCAACGACGAACTAAAACAAGCCATTGCCCAACTCAAAGAAGGATATGCCAATGGCGAAATAGACGAAGAGCAATATGTAGGTTTTTTAAGGCGGTTCAGTGAGTATTTGGAAGTACAGCCCCCCACCGTATGGGAAAATGTAAAGTACATGTTCCAGTTTCAGTTTGGATACATGTACTGGCGCTATTTTATGTGGAATTTTGTTGGAAAACAAAACGATGTCCAAGGTAGGTACAACGATAATGGCAATTGGCTAAGCGGTATTAACTTTGTTGACGAAATGCGCCTTGGAAGCCAAGAAAATCTTCCCAGCGATATTGAAAACAACAAGGGCAGAAATACCTATTTCTTCTTACCCTTAATTTTGGGAATTATAGGCTTAATATTTCAAATCACCAAAAACCCCAAGCAATTCTGGGTTCTTTTTGTGTTTTTTATGTTTACGGGCATTGCCATTCAGTTTTACACCAATCCCTACATTTTTCAACCCAGGGAAAGGGACTACTCTTTAGTGGGATCTTTTTACATTTTTGCCTTGTGGATAGGGTTGGGCGTTTACGGACTCTTCGATGAATTCCGAAAACTATTGACCCCCAAAATATTGGCGCCCTTAATTACCGTTGTCTGCCTTTTGGCAGTACCCGCGGTAATGGCTTATCAAAATTGGGACGATCACGACAGGTCCAATAGGTTTACCGCACGATCTACGGCCAAAGCGTACCTAGACTCCTGTCAGGAAGACGCAGGAGCCATGATATTTACCATTGGGGATAATGACACCTTTCCGCTTTGGTACGCACAGGAAATTGAAGGGTACAGGACCGATGTACGTGTAATAAATACCAGCCTGTTCGCTACCGATTGGTACATAGACCAAATGAAGAAAAAGGCTTATGGAAGTGACCCTATCCCTTCCCAACTCACCCATGAACTGTACCGTTGGGGATCTCGAGATGCCATTTACTATCAGGGTATTACCGAAAGCCGTTGGGATATAAAAGACTTTATGAACTGGGTGGCTAGTGATAAGCCACAGACCAAGTTTAAACATTTACTACAAAAACAGGGGGCAGATCTTAGAGAATATTCCGAAAGCAACTTAGATATTGTATACTACCCCACCAATAAAATACGAATCCCAGTAAACAAGGAAAACGTACTAAAAAGTGGTTTGGTAAAAGAAAAGGACACCGCATTGATATTGGATTTTATCGATATTGACCTCCCCCAAGGTGCATTGCCCAAAAATAGGATTTTGATGCTCGATATCATTGCTAATAATGATTGGAAGCGTCCCATTTATTTCTCTGGAGGTAGTTTTGATAAGGCAGAGTACATTTGGATGAAAGACTACTTGCAATTGGACGGATTGGCCTATAAGCTGGTTCCCATAAAAACAAAGAATAGGAGCAGTTATGAAATGGGGCGTATAGATAGTGATCTTATGTACGATATTGTTAAGAAGTGGGATTGGGGAAATTCTGGGAGTACAGAAATTTATCATGACCCCCAAACCCGTACGCAAGGACTTTCTTTCCGTGGTAACCTAGCGCGACTAACGGAAACCTTGATCAACGAAAACAAAATTGATAAGGCAAAAGAGATAATAGATATTGCCATGGACAATATGCCATTGGATTATTTTGGGTTCTATGCCTTTGTAGAACCCTTTGCAGATGGGTACTACAAGGTGGGCGAAACCTCAAAAGGTCGAGATCTATTTCAACAGTTAAAGAAAAAATACCAAGAAAGATTGGATTATTATGCTGGTCTTGCCTTAGACCAGCAATATGAAAATATTGATGATATTATTGCCGACATGGAAGGTTATAGAAGAAATATCGATATCCTTATCGATAATGATGATAGGGAAATGGCCGAAAAGGAAACTTTAATTTTCAATGAATACATAGATAAGTTCCGTCATTTTGTTGGGGATAACAACCTTATGGAAGAGGCTCCCATACAACAAGATCCAGACCTGATAGATTCCGTACCCATGGACTCAGCCACAATGGCCAAACCAGATACCGTTTCTACAACAAATTAAGTTTGTGTTAAATGTATTCGTTAAGTATGCCAATAAGGGTGTTGGCATCTTGCTCTCCGCTTTGGCGCCATACCATTTCCCCTTTTTTATAGATCATTAAGGTAGGAAGCCCTTTGATTCTAAGGGCCTGTGATAGCTCTTTATTTTTGTCCACGTCTATTTTAATGACCTTTCCCTTATCACCTAGGGCAGCGGCTACATCCCTTAGGACAGGATGCATAGAAGTAGACTGCTCATTCCATTCAGCATAAAAATCCAGTAAGACCGGAATTTTTAAATCTATAAGTTCGCCAAATTTAGACATATGTAATTCATTGGGTTATGAGCCAAAAGTAAGAAAAAATGTTAAAATACTGATTACACCAGTACTTTTGTGACGTTTTACGAAGTTAAATTCACGTTAAAGCCTTCTTTTTTAAGGTTATCACAGTAATTTCTGGCCAGATGCCCACCCTTCCGGGATAACCTATAAAACCAAAACCTCGGTTTACATTTATAAACTGCCCCATTTCCTCATAAATACCTGCCCAGTATTTGTAACGCCATTTTACCGGACTCCATTTTACCCAACCGGGTATCTCTATGCCGAACTGCATACCATGGGTGTGGCCACTTAGGGTTAAATGGTAGTGATAATCATCTTGTATTACCTGATCTTCCCAATGCGAAGGGTCGTGGCTAAGTAATATCTTAAAGTCGTCCTTGGCAATTTTGGAGGCAGCTTTCTTTAGGTCACCGGCTTTTTTAAAACCTCCCTTTCCCCAATTCTCTACCCCAACAAGTGCTAATTTATCCGCGCCCCGTTGTAAATAGCGGCTCTCGTTTAACAGCAAATCAAAACCTATTTCACGTTGCAAGTCTTTTAGGTCTTCCAAATTTTGGCGTTTCAACGTTTCGGTCTCCCAAGCCACATAATCGCCATAATCATGATTTCCCAAAATGGAAAACTTACCATCTTTGGCCTCTAGTTGGGCAAATAATGATGCCCAAGGCTTCATTTCCTCGGCCTTGTTGTTTACCATATCCCCGGTAAAAAAGATTACATCGCTCTTTTGTTTATTAATCAAATCTATGGCATATTCTATCTTTTCCCTATTATCAAAACTTCCACTGTGGATATCCGAAATTTGAGTGATTTGGTATCCGTTAAACGCCTCGGGCAGGTCGTCATATTCCAAATTATACTTTAAGACCTTAAAATTGTACTTCCCCTTATACATACCATAGAGCAGGGCACTAAAGGGCAAAGCTGCTATACCTAGGGCAACAACGCTCAAAAACCGTCTTCTGGTAGGAATGGTAAATTCCCTTGCGGTACCGAAAAACTTTTGGTACACCCCCGTAATCAGCCGAAAGATATCTTCGGAAAAAAGAAAAATAATGGTAATGAGCTTAAACGATATCATGGCCATTAAAAACCCAAAAGCATAACTCTTAGGTCTGCTTAAAACCCTACCGGGTTCTCCCCCAATCGTAAATTGATAGATAAAATTACCAATGACCGCCAAGGAGATCACCATAAATAGATAATAGACCCAAGGGTATCTAGAAGCAGTCTTTAGGGCCTGCAAGGCATAAAAACCAAGCACTAAATAAATAAGTATAAATACGATCCACCGTAGCATATTTCTTTTTTTACAAATATATTTCTTTCACTACCCAAGGTAGTTGTTTTACGTTTTATTTAACTAACTGAACAACTCGCCTTATCCGGTTTTCCATTGTCATTAAAACGGCATCCTCGGCCAAAAGGGCTGGGGAGTTCATAGAGACCGTTGGTTTTTCGTTAAGGGTTGGCACTAATTCGGTTCCCGACAAATGAATGGCCTTAAAACCCTTTTCTTTAAAAACTGCTACGTTATTTTCATGTATTCCACCACCTGGCATTATTACCGTTTTTGCAGTTGTAGCATGTAACCCAGAGAGTAATGCAATGCCTTCCATAGCATTTTTTTGTTGCCCGGAGGTTAGAATATTAGCTATGCCCAGCTCCTCTAACTGACTTGCCGTGGCTGCTGGGTCTTGCACCCAATCAAAAGCCCGGTGAAAAGTAAATTTCATTGGTTTTGCCAATGCCACAAGCAATTGGGTACGTACAACATCCAAAGTAAAATTGTGTTGTAAAATACCGGATACCACGCCTTCGAAACCCATATCGGCACAGAGGGCGATATCGTTCTGCATAATCCTAAATTCACTTTCGGAATAGGTAAAATCCCCGCTCCTTGGGCGTATCAGTACCCGAATCGGAATGGATATCTCCTTCCGCACAGCTTTTAATAGACCATAGGAAGGTGTAATACCGCCTACCCCAAGTTCTGAACAGAGTTCAATCCTATCCGCTCCGGCATTTTCCGCATTACAGGCGGATTCCAAAGAATTGGCACAAACTTCTACTAGCATTTTACCTATATTTAATCCTCTAAATTAAGCATCCATATAAATGAAACGAAGAAAGTTCCTTAAAAATTCCGCAGCTGGCAGCGCAGGTTTAATGGCCACACCCATTTTAGTGGGCTGCAAAGACAAAAAAGTGGCAAAAGAAAGTACCCTTATCGGCAAACAATCCGTTATCCCTATAGTAATTGCCACCTGGGATGTACCCAATGCTACTGCAAAGGCCTGGGAGGTTTTGGAAGCGGATGGTAACGCCTTGGACGCCGTAGAAAAAGGGGTTATGATGGAAGAGGCCGATGTAGAAAACCAATCCGTTGGCAAAGGTGGAAGGCCAGATCGTGATGGTAATGTAACCTTGGACGCCTGCATTATGGATAAAGACGGTAACTGCGGTTCAGTGGTATATTTACAACACATCACCCATGCCGTATCTGTAGCCCGCAAGGTAATGGAAGATACGCCACATGTAATGCTCGCAGGACAGGGTGCACTGCAATTTGCCAATGAAAAGGGATTTACCCAAGAAAACCTGCTTACCGAAAAATCTAAACTAGAATGGATGGAATGGAAAAAGACAGCCAAATACCAACCCGTTATAAATATTGAAAACCACGATACCATTGGCATGTTGGCCATTGATAAAAACGGGGATATTTCCGGTGCGTGTACCACTAGTGGTATGGCCTATAAAATTGGAGGGCGTGTTGGCGATTCTCCCATAATTGGAGCAGGGTTGTTTGTGGACAATGAGGTCGGTGGTGCTACCGCTACCGGCGTGGGGGAAGAAGTAGTAAAGACCGTGGGAAGTTTCCTAATCGTGGAATTAATGCGGCAGGGGAAATCTCCCCAGGAAGCTTGCGAAGAAGGGGTAAAACGCATTGTGGCGAAGAACAAAAACTATAAGGACTTTCAGATAGGATTTATAGCGGTCAACAAAAATGGTGAAACCGGTGGATATTGCATACAACCCGGGTTTAGCTATAGGACCTTTTCCAAGGATGGGCATATTAATCATCCTTCCAAGGCGTACATAACTTCTTAAATGCTTTAGAAAAGAACAGATTCTTTGTAGTTTTGAAATTCATCAAGAACACCTAAAATGGCAGATCAAAAAAGACTTTTTCTACTAGATGCATACGCTTTAATTTTTAGAGGATATTACGCACTGATAAAAAATCCTCGAATAAACTCCAAAGGAATGGATACCTCTGCCATTATGGGGTTTGTAAACTCCCTTTTTGATGTCATCAAAAGAGAAAAACCAGATCATCTTGCCGTGTGTTTTGATAAAGGCGGAAGCGCCGAACGAACAGAAATGTACGCGGAATATAAGGCCAATAGAGACGAAACGCCAGATGCTATACGCATTGCCGTTCCCATAATCCAAAACATTTTAAAGGCCATGCATATTCCTGTTGTAGAGCTAGAAGGTTGGGAAGCAGATGATATTATCGGCACGTTGGCAAAACAGGCGGAAAAGGAAGACTACAAGGTATTTATGGTTACCCCAGATAAGGATTTTGGACAATTGGTCTCCGAAAATATCTTTATGTACAGACCGGCCAGAATGGGGAATGGTATTGAAATTTGGGGTATTCCCGAGGTTCAAAAACGCTTTGGTGTGGAGCGTCCAGAACAAGTTATCGATTATTTAGGGATGATGGGTGATGCAAGTGATAATATCCCAGGGCTCCCTGGAGTAGGTGATAAGACTGCAAAGAAGTTTATAGAGGAATTTGGTTCTATGGAAGAGCTGCTTGCAAACACCGATAAGCTAAAAGGCAAAATGAAGGAAAAGGTAGAGGAAAATGCAGAATTGGGACTGCTATCAAAAAAACTGGCTACCATTTGCATTACTTGTGATGTAAAATTTGATGCTGCCGATTATCAGCTTTCCATGCCCGATAGTGAAAAAGTACAGCTCATTTTTGAAGATTTGGAGTTTAGACGATTGAAAGAGCAATTCATTAAAATTTTCTCGGAAGAGGCTGAAACCAATGAAGCGCAAGCTACTAGTGAAAAAAGCGCAAATAAGGAACCCCATGAGGCCGGAGGTGGACAGTTTTCCCTATTTGGAAATGATGGCACCACTTCCCCGGCAACACTTAAGGAAGTCTCTAGCAGAAAGACCATAAACGACGTTCCCCACGCTTACCAAAGTGTTGCTCCTGGAATGGCAACGAAGCTTTTTATGCAGAATTTAATGAAACAGACCGCCGTCTGTTTCGATACGGAGACCACTGGCATAAACCCACTCACTGCAGAACTTGTGGGTATAGCGTTCAGTTGGGAGCCGGGCAAAGGCTTCTATATCCCTTTTCCGGAGGACAAAAATGAAGCTCAGGAAATCATAGAAATATTGCGCCCGTTTTTTGAAGCGGAAGAAATTGAAAAAATAGGGCAGAACCTGAAGTACGATATTAAAGTACTTCATAAGTATAATGTGCAAGTAAAGGGCAAATTCTTTGATACTATGTTGGCCCATTATCTAATTAATCCGGATATGCGGCACAATATGGACGTATTATCCGAAACCTATCTGAATTATACTCCCGTTTCCATTACGGAGCTGATCGGAAAAAAAGGGAAAAACCAATTATCCATGAGGGAAGTGCCCTTAGCGCAGCAGACGGAATATGCTGTTGAGGACGCGGACATTACCCTTCAGCTTGCCCATCATTTTAGACCAGAGCTAACCGCAGCCAAAACCGAAGATTTATTCAACGATATAGAGATTCCCTTGCTTCATGTGCTGGCGGATATGGAACTCGAAGGTATAAACCTGAACGAACCCTTTTTACATTCCCTTGCCCAAGAGCTTGAAAACGACATCAAAACTTTGGTGATCAAAATCTACGAACAAGCCGGTGAGGAATTCAATATAGCATCCCCTAAACAGTTGGGAGAAATTTTGTTCGATAAGCTAAAGCTGGTAGACAAACCTAAAAAGACCAAAACCGGTCAATATTCCACCTCGGAAGATGTACTCTCCTATTTGGCCAAAGACCATGAAATTATCCAAAATGTATTGGATTACCGAGGTCTTTCCAAACTAAAAAGCACCTACGTAGACGCACTCCCCGAGCAAGTAGAGGCAAGTACGGGAAGGGTGCATACCGATTATATGCAGACCGTTGCCGCAACCGGTAGATTAAGCAGTAACAATCCCAACCTGCAGAATATTCCCATAAGGACGGAAAGGGGTAGACAAGTACGTAAGGCTTTCGTACCTCGGGACAGTGACCACGTGCTTTTGGCTGCGGATTATTCGCAGATAGAATTGCGGATCATTGCGGCCCTAAGTGAAGAAACTACCATGATAGAGGTCTTTAAAAATGGGGAAGATATCCATGCTTCCACAGCCTCAAAGGTGTTCAATGTACCTATTTCCGAGGTAACAAGGGAGCAGCGTGGTAATGCCAAAACCGTAAACTTTGGAATTATATATGGGGTGTCTGCCTTTGGACTTAGCAACCAGACCGATCTTAGCAGGGCAGAGTCCAAAGAACTGATAGAGACGTATTACAAAACCTATCCCAAATTACGCAGTTATATGGGCAGCCAAATAGATTTTGCCCGAGACAATGGTTATGTGCAGACCATTTTGGGCAGGCGCCGTTATCTAAAGGACATTAACGCTGGCAATGCAGTGGTGCGGGGTGCTGCCGAACGAAATGCTGTTAATGCGCCAATACAGGGAAGTGCCGCCGATATCATAAAAATTGCAATGATCAACATCCATAAAAAACTAACCGCTGGCAATTATAAATCCAAAATGTTGTTGCAAGTACATGACGAACTTGTTTTTGATGTTTACAAGCCCGAATTAGAAGAACTAAAAACACTTATTAAGACCGAAATGGAAAATGCCTATACCCTAGCCGTTCCCCTAGATGTAGAATTGGGGATTGGAGAGGATTGGTTAGAGGCCCATTGATACTAAAAAAGGAATAATTTCGTTGCATTAATAACACCAACCATTAGTATAAATTGCAAGCTTATACGGTGAAATGAGAAAAGGTTTTTTTTGCATTCTTCTAACTTCTGCGTTGTCCTTCTCAGGATTTTCGCAATCTCCAATAACTTCGGACATTAAAAATGGGAAAGAGGTATCGGTTAAACCCAATATTAAGGTTTTTCCAAATCCTGCTACCAACGTGGTTCATGTATTGGGCTTGGAAGATGCGCCAAAAGCTCAGATTACCATTATGAATATGTCTGGCAACAGTGTAATGGAACTACGATGGGAGATTAGGGATAACTCTCTCAGTATCCCCATAGCCAATTTAGGTCCTGGGATTTATACGATAACCATTATTTCCAAAGAACAACGCATTCGCAAACGTTTTTACAAACGTTAGCCATGTAGCAAAAAAAACACCTTACAAAAAGAAGGTGTTTTTAAAGTTATCGTATTAAAAATTATCGTTTCGCAAATACAGCATCCGCTCCTGCAAGATTTTCTTCATCTACAAAATCGGCATCCGCTGTTAGTGTATTGCCGTTTACATTTACTGTAACCGTCTCTTGGGTCTGATCCTCAAAAGTAACCGTTAGTTGATCCCCGTCTAAAGTCCAATCCGCACTGCTGGTCGACTGGGTTTCGGGGCACGTTAGTGACAAGCCCGTTCCGCCTCCCGTCAAATCTATTTCTATATCGTCAAAATCGCGTTGTGTTATTGTTAGTGATCCGTCCTCATTAAAAACAAGGGTAAGGAGGTCACAGTTCTGGGCAACCAATACATCGACTATACCTTTGGCAAAATCCAAATCGTCATCATCAACAGTTTCATCAATTTCTATTCTGGTAAGGTCCCAGGTACCCACGATGGCATTTACGGCAGGAACTCCGTTGTCATCAGAATTGTCGGAAGAGCAAGAAAACATCAAGGCAAGTGCCAAAAAAAACAGTATAGGGCTATTTTTCATCACAATTATACTTTAGGGGTTTAGGCAAAGAACGGAAGTTTTTTGCATATAGTGTATGGCTTGTATGGTTAATTTTTAAAGTATAAACCGGTAGGTAGCCTTTAAAAGAAATATATTCTGCGGCTTTTGATCTCCAAATATGTTATCCCCAAGGTTTTTGAATAGCCCATCTTGTGGATTTCCGTCTTGGGAAATATCTTGCGACCAGACCAAAAATATCTCCGATCCGGGGATGTATTCCCACCGTACCACCAGATTGGATCGGAACTGAACGGCAGAGAAGTCGGGGTCGTCAAAACTAAAATCGGTAACACCGTCCAAATTTTCATCCACCTCATATACATCGTCTACCAATTGTAGTTGATTATTGGCATAGCCTGTAAAGCGCCCATTGAAATCTTTGGCCAAGGCATTGGTTACATGCTTAAAATTTGAATACCTGCCTCTAGAAACAAAGGGCTGCCCCCAATATTGAATTGTAAGATTGGGGTTAATGGTATAATTGAACCTAAACGACATACTTAAGGTACGCTGCTCTATTTCACCGTTGAGGTATCTTATTCCGGTTCCGTTGTCCAAGTCAACATTTTCTATAAACTGAAGTTTGTCCTTGTTAATGCCCAATTCTGGAAATGCCGAAATACGTAGGGCATTAATAGGTATATAGGTAAGCCCAAACTGTACCCTGTAGTTCCTATAGGAATTATCGGTGGCCCTACTGCCGTTATGCGAAAAATTAAATCTCAACTTCTTGCGAAAATCTGTCCGTATGTTGTTCCAAAAACTTATTTCCGACGATTGTCTTAGACGCGGGCCTCCCCTAAGGGCAAAATTGGAATATTGAATGGGAGTATAGTTAAAACCAAAATTAGAGAACCAGTTGTTTTTAAATTCGGCCCAGGCGTTGGTATTAAATTGCAATTGATTATGGTTACCGTTAAAATCCCAAACACTCCAATGGTTGTAGTTCATTCCTACCTGCCTAAATGTACTGTCGGGCTTTAACGTACGGTAACCAACCCAGGTGTAATGACGCAGGTCGTCTGCTTGGCGTTGAAAACCAATATCATTTAATTCCAATTCGGGAGAACGCCATGTTGCTCCAGACTCAAAACGCCAGTGTCCGTTGCCAATCTTACCAATCTGTAGATTGCCTCCGGTACCGGTTAAGGAGGTTCTGGTAGAATCTATGGCAACATGGTCAGCGTCTGGCCGCTGAAACAAATGGGTAATGGATTCCTGAGTATTGAGGATAGCTTCTTCGCTGCCCTCAACATAGCTCCAAATTATATCGCCCCCAATATACCAATCGCGGTCGTTCCATTGGTGTTTAAAATCGAACCCCCCGCTATAAGCTGCGGTATGTAAGAAATCTAATTCTGGGGTAAGGTCGTTTCTATTTGTGGCCGTAAAAATGCCTCCGACATAGGAATTTCGCTCGTTGAAATCTTTTTGAAGACGGCCAACAAAGTAGTTGGTCAACGGTTCTACCACTTCTCTTCGGCGCTCCCCGTTATTATCTATACTCGCATATTTTTTTGCTGTTACACTTTCCAATACCCCAATGGACCAACCATCTTTTGTTTTTCCGCTAAACTTGGCGGCTCCAATGATCTGGGTGTTCTCTGGCTGATCTACAAATTCGTCATCCGTGGTTTCCGGAGAGCCTTGAGGGCTGCGGCCAATACGTCTGGAATAGAACACATTATCGAATCCAAAGGTATTCCCAGCTTCGGATTGTGATACCCTGTAATCGAATATGTTCTTGTTTTCCACAAAGAACGGTCGTTGTTCCCGAAAGAAAATCTGAAATCCATCTAAAGCAATAGCGGACGGATCGGCCTCTACCTGTCCAAAATCCGGGTTTACGGTCAAATCCAAGGTAAGATCATTGGTAACACCGATCTTGGCATCGAGTCCAACTGTAATTTTACTATCGCTTCCATCACTGAAAGGATTTCCTTCCTCGGCTTCAAAGGTTTCGGTCTGGGCAACGGTATAAGGTTGTATCTCTAACTGTTTCTGAGGTTCTAAGTTTATCAATCCGTGCAGTTCACCAAATTCGCTTACCCAGCCAGCAGCATCTTGTGGTCTTCGCTGCCATAAGGAGCGCTCTTCTGCCCTAAAAAACCGTCGGGTAGACTGTAATCCCCAGATCTGGTTCTTCGATTTTCCAAATTTTAACTGACTTAAAGGGATTTTCAGCTCGGCCGTCCAACCCTCTTCATCAATATTGGTTTTGGTATACCATATAGGATTCCAACTACTGTCCCAATTATTCCCATTGTTGGAAATAAATTCATCTCCCTTAACCCCGGCTACGGTAACCGTAAAAGAAAAGGCGGTACGTTCATCGTGATAACTGTCTATGTTAAATTCGATCCAATCTCCCTCAAAACCATCGCGTCTAGACAAGCGTTTTACAATTTTATCGGGTTCATCATCATAGCATCTGGCTCCTATATACAAGAATTTTTTGTCATAAATGATCTTAAATTTTGTCTGTTGCGACGGTGGGGTATTCTCATCGGGTTGGTTTTCTATGTAATCACCTGTCCATATTACCGCATTCCAAGCCTCATCATCTAATATGCCATCTATAACAGGAGGCTTTTGGGTACCAATTGAAGCCGTGGTATATATGCGTTTTGGTACTATGGAAGTGCTATCTTGCGCGTTAAGAAAAGTATTTGCCAACAGTAAGGCACATGCAATGGAACAAACAGTTCTCATATAGTTCTTTTGGTTCGATATGACTTAAAGACATCAAATTAAAGGGGGAGTTACAGTTGCATATGCGTTTTAATCAATCTTTAACAGAAATAACCCAAATATTAATTATCCTACGAAGCAATATCCCCCGGTTGAAAAGCGAATGAAAAAAACCATAAAATAATCTGAAACAAGGATTTGTATTTAAAGTTAATAGTTGTACATTTGCACCCCGTTTATCGGGATTGAAGTGTTTAATCAATAAAAATATCAGTGTGGATACATTAAGCTACAAGACTATTTCGGCCAACAAGAAAACCGTGGACAAACAATGGTTATTGGTGGATGCCGATGGGGAAACGTTGGGACGTCTTGCTTCCAAAGTAGCCAAATTACTAAGAGGAAAGCATAAACCTAATTTTACACCGCACGTAGATTGTGGAGATAATGTTATAGTTATCAACGCAGAAAAAATTACTCTTTCGGGAAATAAATGGGAACAAAAAACCTATTTGCGATATACTGGTTATCCTGGTGGACAACGCTCTACCACTGCCCAGGAATTGTTGGAAAAAAATCCGGCCCGTATTGTAGAAAAGTCTGTTAAGGGAATGCTTCCCAAAAATAGATTGGGTGCAGATCTGTTTCGTAACCTAAAAGTTTATGTAGGAGCGGAGCACGGCCAAGAAGCACAAAAACCAACTTCAATAAACCTAAACGAACTTAAGTAATGGACGTAATTCATAAAATCGGTAGAAGAAAAACAGCTGTTGCCCGTGTTTATGTTTCCAAGGGTAAAGGAAACATTACCATAAACAAAAGGGACCTTAACGAATATTTTACCACAGCTACTTTGCAATATAAAGTGAGACAACCTTTTGCACTGACCAGTAATGAAGAAAACTTCGACGTAAAAGTCAATGTTTATGGTGGTGGTATTACCGGCCAAGCAGAAGCCGTTCGTTTGGCCTTATCAAGGGCCATGTGTGAAGTGGATGCTGAAAACAGAACTGTACTTAAGCCCGAAGGCCTATTGACCAGAGATCCAAGAATGGTTGAACGTAAGAAATTTGGTCAGAAGAAAGCACGTAAGAAATTCCAGTTCTCCAAACGTTAATACAGGGAGAATATCAATTAATATTAACAACAAGTTCATTGAAATACCCTTGTCATAGGGTAAATTAAAAGATTTCTACCCAATTGGGCAGAAGTTAAAATTAGTTTAGCATCTAAATGTTGGAGGCTTCCGCCCAAGAGCGGATACCACTCTACCATTGCTAATTCAACAGAACGTAAACTAAGTAAAATGGCAAACAAAATTGAAGTAAAAGATTTATTGGAAGCAGGTGTACACTTTGGTCACCTAACAAGAAAATGGAATCCGAACATGGCGCCCTACATCTACATGGAGCGTAACGGAATCCACGTTATCAACTTATACAAAACGGTTGCAAAATTGGACGAGGCCAACGAGGCCCTTAAAAAAATTGCAGCTTCGGGCAGAAAAATACTTTTCGTAGCCACAAAAAAACAAGCTAAGGACATTGTAGCGGATAAGGTTGCCAATGTAAACATGCCTTATATTACAGAAAGATGGCCCGGTGGAATGCTGACCAACTTTGTAACTATTAGAAAGGCGGTTAAAAAAATGGCCTCTATCGATAGAATGAAAAAGGACGGAACGTTCAACACCCTTTCCAAGAAAGAGCGTCTACAGGTAGATCGCCTTAGGGCCAAATTGGAAAAGAACCTTGGGTCTATTTCAGAAATGACACGCTTACCTGGAGCTTTGTTCGTGGTAGATACCATGAGAGAGCACATTGCCGTTAGGGAAGCACAGAAATTGAACATTCCTATTTTCGCCATGGTGGATACCAACTCGGATCCAAGGGCGGTAGATTTTGTAATACCATCCAATGATGATGCCTCCAAGTCCATTGAAGTAATTATGTCCCAAGTTACAGGGGCTGTTGCTGAAGGACTTGCAGAACGCAAATCTGAAAACCAGTCTGCCAAAGAAGGTGGAGAGGAAACAAAAGCCAAAGAAGCCAAAACCGCTACTGAGGCGCCAGTTGCAAAAGAGGAGAAAGTAAAAGAAGAAAAGGCAAAAGAAGAAACCAAAGCAGTTAAAGAAGAGGCCCCAACTGCAGAGGCTACCGAAGCCCCGGCTGCAAAAGCTAAAGCACCTGCTGCCAAGGACAAGGAACCCAAGACCGAAACAAAAAAGGCTCCGGCGGCCAAAAAGGCGGCAGCGGACGACCTTACCAAAATTGAAGGTATTGGTCCAAAAATTGCCGAAATCTTTCAGGCGGCCAAAATTGCCACGTTTGCAGAACTTTCCGGAAAATCCGAGGAAGATCTTAAAGCTGTTTTAACAGAAGCCGGACCACGATACGCATCAAAAAATCCAGCTTCCTGGCCAAAACAAGCAAAAATGGCTGCAGATGGAAAATGGGATGAGCTTAAAGAGTGGCAAGACAAAGTAAAAGGTGGTGTGGAATAATTTTCACTTGATCCAGATTTTAAACAAAATTTAATACAGAATAAAATGGTAAAGATTACCGCAGCAGAAGTAAATAACTTAAGAAAGACCACAGGAGCAGGTATGATGGACTGCAAAAAAGCATTGGTCGAAGCAGAAGGAAATTTTGAAAAGGCTATTGAGATTCTTCGCAAGAAGGGACAAAAAGTAGCGGCTAAAAGAGCGGACCGAGATTCTTCCGAAGGTGCTGCCATCGCCAAAGTAGACGCTGGGAATACCAATGGCGTTATCATTTCCCTTAACTGTGAAACCGATTTCGTTGCCAAAAATGAAAGCTTTGTGGCTTTGGCAAATGAGTTGGCCGAATTGGCCTTGGGCTACACAAGTAAAGATGATTTTCTAGCAGCCAGTTTTAACGGTATGTCCGTACAAGAGAAACTTACAGAACAAACCGGTGTTATTGGGGAGAAAATAGAAATAGGCGGATTTAGTAATCTAAGCGCCCCCTTTGTAGGTTCTTACATCCATGCTGGAAACAAGATAGCTACCTTGGTAGGACTTTCTGCCAATGTTGAAGGTGTTGCAACCGTTGCCAAGGATGTTGCCATGCAAGCGGCAGCTATGAACCCTGTTGCACTTAATGAAGCAGGTGTAGACCAGTCTGTAATAGACAAAGAAATAGAGATCGCAAAGGATCAATTACGCCAAGAAGGTAAGCCAGAGGCTATGTTGGATAATATTGCCAAAGGGAAACTAAAACGTTTCTTTAAAGACAATACCCTTGTAAACCAAGCTTTTATAAAGGACAGCAAGCAAAGTGTTGCCCAATATGTAAAATCTGCCGATGCAAACCTGGAAATAACAGGTTTTGAACGTGTTGCCCTTGGGTAACCAATAAACAAGCATAGATTAAAAGCCGCTTTTCTCTTTGGAAAGTGGCTTTTTTGTTAGCTATTAAAACTCTATCCTATAATTAATAAAGGGGATAAGTTCTAACTGAAACTCCGTTTCCATTAGGCCAGTGCTAGGGTTAAAGAAGACCGTATCTACGTTTTCCCTATTTGTGGCGTTCTGCACATCTAACGAAATTACATGAGCGGCCTTGGGTTTGTTAAGACGATAAGACAAACTGGCATCCAGTCTAAAATAGGCATCGAGCTCTAATGTATTTCGCAGGGATTGATCTAGTACAATCTGCCCGGTTTGATCAAAGATTTCCTGATCCAAAGGTGTTGCACGTTTACCACCGTTAAAAAGTAATCTACCGTTAATACCTATGGTATTGTTTCTTTTCTTTCCAACTGTAAACTCCTTACCCCCAACGACATTAAAAGTGTAATTGTAATTGTAGGCGCTATCATACCAGTTGTTATCCGCCGCCTTATATTGGGTATCATATAGAGACAAGGTGGTTAAAAAGTAGTATTGGTTGGAAAAAAACTTCTCAAACGTAAATTCCAGCCCGTAATTGCGCCCCTCGCCACTATCTACCAGGGCGGTATTTATAAACTGACCGTTAACATAGGAATTGGTGAATTGTGGATCTCTAATTACGGCCACTTTGTTCAAGTCCTGATAGTAGGCTTCAATTTTTAAATGTCCGTTTTTTA
The DNA here is from genome assembly GCF_046557915.1 of Spongiimicrobium sp. 3-5. NCBI lineage: Bacteria > Pseudomonadati > Bacteroidota > Flavobacteriia > Flavobacteriales > Flavobacteriaceae > Spongiimicrobium > Spongiimicrobium sp. 3-5. The sequence continues at coordinate 1,505,211 of NZ_JBHEBG010000001.1, read as the reverse complement.
TAATACGCCAATCATAACCAACAATGTAATGAATGGCCTGCATTAGATCTACATCCGTATTGGGTACCTCAAACTGATTAGGCCCTGTAAAGACGTTCACAAAATACTGGTTTAAAGGCATTCTACGGGAATGCAGGCCAAAACCGGCCGAGAGTGTATGCTTTGGGCTAGCTTTCCACTCTAAGCCAACCCTGGGCTCTATGGCCGCATCTTTGTTTACCGAAAAATAGGTGCCGTGCAATCCGAACGTGGTGGCCAGTTTATCGTTAAAACGATATTTTGCCTGTAGATACCCTTGCAGCATAGTTCCATTGCCGTCTTCTTCCACGATGTTGAACCGTTGATCGTTCTGGGTCTCCGTAGTTAGGACATCATAATTTAAAAAACTTAAGATTGCCCCTGTTTTAAAAGTTGTTTTTGAATTGACTTTTTTGGTGTAGTCCGTACTAAGCCTAAAAGCGCTATTCCTTAAAATATCGGTTTCCTCAAAAAGATTGCCTGTTGACGGCTGGCGTCTGGTATCAATGAAGTCACTTGCATTTCCGGAATATGAAATTCTGTTATCCCATCGATCTCCATTATTAAAAAAATGGGTAAGTGTAGCCCCTGCCATATATGTTTTGGATTCAAAAATCTCTTCCCTTTCAAAATCTTCGAAAATTTCCGGATCTTCATCTTGATCGCTGATTCCACCAAGTCCCCATATCGAAAAATTGGTCCTTTTTCCCAAAGGGAGGTTTAATTTAAAAGAAATATCCTGATATGTGGGTGTGCTACTCGGTGTAACATCAACTATGGAGTTAAGTAAAGCGATGGTTGAATACCGATAATTTATGAGGTAAGATCCCTTGTAGTTTTTACTAAAAGGTCCTTCAACAGCCAAATCGGTCCCTAAAACGCCCAGCTGAAATGCATATTCGTTCTTTTCATTATTTCCATTTCTTAGATTGATATCAAAGACCCCGGAAAGTGCGTTTCCGTATTCGGCCGGAAAGGCTCCGGTAAAGAAATCGGATTTTCCCAGCATATTGCTACTCAACAAACTTACGTTTCCTGGTGAATACCCTTCCTCCGAGAAATGATTGGGCTCCGGCACTTCTATCCCTTCAATTTTCCAAAGTAATTGATTGGGCGCATTACCCCTTATAATAATTTCGTTAGAGGTATCATCCGAATTGGAAACCCCGGCAAAGGACAAGGCCATACGCCCTGGATCGCTAATACTTGCGGGAAAACGTTTGGTCTCCTCAACACTAAAGGAACGGGCACTTACCGTTGCCAGTTTGTTGTTAGGTTCAATATTATCTTTAGGGGCCGTTAAGATTATTTCATCCAATTTTGCCAAAGACTCTGTAAGGTAAATGGTAAGTGTTATCTCCTTGGCGGATCCAATGAGTATTTCCGATGCAACATAATCTTCATATCCCAAAAAGGAAAATGCAAACGAGGCCCTCCCCACCGGCACATTGTCCATCTTAAAAAACCCCTGCTCATCCGTTATGGTACCTTTTGGCGGTTCAAAATTCAAAAGCCTAACATTAGCTCCCATTAGTGGTCCTCCGGTCTCGGAATCTACCACTTTCCCTTTTACAGTTTGGGAGAGTGTTTGGCCATGGCCAAATGAAAAAACAAATAGGGATAATACAGATGTGACGAGTGTTCTCTGGTAGGTGGTCATGGATTTCGTTATAATTTTATTTTCAAATTTATCGGCCAATCGGCTCAATGATATTTATAGGAACACTTCCCTATAAAAATACCTCTTGCTTTATAGACAATATATAATCCTAAAGGTTGCAAAAACCGCCAATTTATTTGCAAAACCTTATCAATTACCTTGAATTTAGTATATGATACGACCACCCAGGTCATAAAAAAAGCGATACTTTAGGTGGTATCGCTTTTGTTTTAAACATTTTTCTTAACCCTTTAACCAGGCCTCACGCAACTTAACGACTTCTTCTTTTAACCCCTCCATCGGCACAATAGTCTTCACATTTAACGTTGGCGTGCCTACCTTGCCTTGTAATGTAATCTCAGAACCTTCGCGTTCCACCACCATGGCAATCTCCTTATCAGGTGTCCAACCAAAGCTCTGCCCAATAACGGAGCGTACCGCGTCCAAATCTATATCCTTGCCGTCTATACGCTTTATAACATCTCCACCCTTGGCACCAAGATTGTTGAAAAAACTATTTAACTCAATGCCTTTTCTTATAAAAATAGCGTTGTTGTTGGCTTGGTCCACATCTATAAAGGGGACATCTCCATTTAGAAAAAAGCCACTTTGCTCTTCCTTAACCGTAGTTGTAAGCCCTACTTTAGAAAGGTATTTATTGTAGTCAATGGGCGTATTTCCAATAACATAGGTATCAAAAAAAGTTCTTACCTCCGGATAGGTCATAGCCACAATCTCATCTATTAGACTATTATCTTCGAACGGTGTTTTTTCATCGTACTTTTTGGAGAGTTCCTTCATTAACCACAACACCCCTTTTTCACCATTGCTCAATTCCCTTAAAGTAATATCTAAGACCATATTAATAAGAGCGCCCTTCTCGTAGACATTGGCATAATTCTCCTCATAGGGTTCGCTTAGGATATTTTCGCTCATCTCGGTAAACGACATGTTATCGTCATATCCCTTGGCATTATTTATTTTGTCCATGGTACGCTTATAAAAATCGGCCATATCGATCAACCCTTGCTGTATCTGAAACAGGTTGGCAAAATATTCCGTAGTACCCTCGTACATCCAAAGATGACGAGACATCTTTGGGTTGTTAAAATCAAAATATTGTATTTCTCTGGAATGGACATTCAATGGGGTTACTATATGAAAAAACTCGTGAGATACCACATCTACCATGGCCTGTTCAAGAGCTTCCCTTGGCATTTGTTCTGGTAACACCACAACGGTGGAGGTATGATGTTCCAATGCTCCAAAGCCCGAAGCATCATCCGATTCCAAAGTCGAAAGATGTAGCAAAATATTATACTGCTTTGTGCTATTTATTTCTCCCAAAAACGTTTTTTGGGCCTGCATCATTTTTTGCATCCTATCCTTTAGACTTTGTGCGGTATACACATTGTTGGGCGAATAAACACTTAGGTTTACGGTAATATCGTTTAACTGAAACGATGCCTTGTTAGGCTTGGCGTACAGAATGGGGTTATCTATTATCTCAAAATATCTATTGGCCAAGAAAACATCCACATCCGGATTTGGTACCTCGGTCACCTTTTTCTCTAGCGAAGTGGTAGATTTCAAATCCCTTGGCGCTAAAATACTTAGTTCATAAGGCACTTCCTTTAGCCCATCGAAGTAACCTACAAAACCATGTAAATTAAGCATAAAGCTCTCATCCTTTACAATATTGGTTCCTGCGGGAGAAAATACGGCTTCTTCTACCTCTCCTTCCGTGTCGTAGGTGTCATTAACAAGGTACGACACTTTATCCAAGCTTTTGGCAGCACTTATTTTCCAAGAGTTCTCATCGGTTTTGGTTACTGCAAGTTCTTTATCATCATAATCATACGCTTTAAAGCCCTCTATATACTTGCCATAGTTATCTGTACTATAAGTTCCTGGCACCGTTTTGGGAACATAAAAAGTAATCTCATCGGTAACAAATGCGCCTGGATTAAGAGTAACTTTTACTTTATCCTCAGTTACATTTACCAAATCTATATGCGTAATTACAGGGCTTTTATCAGCGGTTACCAAGGTTTTTACAGATCCACAAGCAACTAACAAAAATGCTCCCAAGCACACAAGGGCATGTTTTCTTTTAAATTTAAAAAAAGTTCGAATTTTCATTTTGACCATTAGATTTTAATATTGTAACAAGGTGTAGCACATATGCTAACGTAATATCTTACAAGAATATAAAATTTAATTAATTTGCACATAATTATTATAAATTAATTAAGACGATACGCCTTTTATTTAAAAACGTTCCGTAAATAATTTTGATTATTTTTGCTTCGAACTAATCATATAACATGCCATACAAACGAATACTTTTAAAACTTAGTGGTGAGGCCCTAATGGGCAAGCGACAATACGGAATAGATCCTGCCCGGCTTGCTGAATACGCAGATGAAATAAAGCATGTAGTTGATAAGGGTATTGAGGTGGCCATAGTAATTGGAGGCGGTAATATTTTTAGAGGATTGGCTGGCGAAAGTAAAGGAATGGACCGGGTACAAGGAGACCACATGGGTATGTTGGCCACCGTTATCAATGGTCTTGCACTGCAAAGTGCCCTGGAAGACAAAGGCATTCAGACCAGATTACAATCGGCCATTAAAATCAATGAGGTTGCAGAGCCTTTTATTAGGCGACGTGCCATGAGACACTTGGAAAAAGGTAGGGTGGTTATCTTTGGCGGTGGTACCGGCAACCCCTATTTCACAACAGATTCTGCCGCGGTACTTAGGGCAATAGAGATAGAGGCAGATGTAATATTAAAGGGCACACGGGTAGATGGCATATACACGTCCGACCCAGAAAAAGATAAGAACGCTACCAAATTTGATACACTTTCCTTTAAAGAAGTGCTAACAAAGGGACTAAAGGTAATGGATACAACGGCTTTTACACTTAGCCAAGAAAACGAACTTCCCATAGTAGTCTTCGATATGAACAAAAAGGGCAATCTGTTAAAAATAGTATCAGGAGAAAATATCGGTACTGTGGTTAACCTTTAATTTTGGTATGATTTTGGTTTCATTTATTAAAATTTAGCATATGAACGAAGAAGTTAAATTCATTTTGGATTCCGCCAAAGAAAATATGGATGGTGCCATGTCTCATCTAGAAAAGGCCTTTATAAAAATAAGGGCAGGCAAAGCCAGTTCGGTAATGTTATCTAGTGTTATGGTACCTTATTATGGCTCCCCTACACCTTTGGCCCAAGTAGCCAATGTAAATACTCCGGATGCCCGCACCATTACAGTACAACCTTGGGAGAAAAGTTTACTGCAGGAAATTGAAACGGCCATTACCAACGCCAATCTGGGTTTTAATCCTATGAACAATGGTGAAAGTATTATAATCAGTGTACCGCCATTGACGGAAGAACGAAGATTACAATTGGTAAAACAAGCAAAAGCAGAGGCAGAAGACGCCAAAGTCAGTGTACGAAGTGCCAGACAAGATGCCAACAAGGAAATTAGGGTTCTGGACATTTCCGAGGACCTTGAGAAAAATGCGGAAGTAGATATACAAGAACTTACCGATATATACAGCAAAAAAATTGATGATATTCTTACCCTAAAAGAGGCTGAGATAATGAAGGTGTAATATAAGGAAACAGATAAAAGGGAAGGGCGTCCGCTAGCGGACGCCCTTCCCTTTTTGTAAATCAATACGTTATAGATCAACGCAAAAAATCTCTAAATTTCCGGACAAGAAAATGGGATACTATTTGGCCATGGGTTTTTAGGTACACTAGTAATCATTTTTTACCTTTGATCCCGATAAAAAATTACAATGGTAGCTAAGCTAACAAAGGATTTTTGGGCAATAACAGCAAGAGTTATCCTTAGAAACAGAATCCTTATCCTATTGCTCATTGCGGCGTTTACAACATTCTTGGCCTTTCAATGGGAAAATATGCGATTTTCCACTTCCGAAGCAAATTTGCTTCCGGACGATCATCCAATTAATTTAGAGTATCAGTCGTTTTTAAACCTTTTTGGGGAAGAAGGGAACACCGTTGTGCTGGCCATTGGGGACAGTACCCTATTTACCCCTGCAAAATTTAACCGCTGGAACAAGTTAAGCAAACAGCTAGAGGCCTTCCCGGAGGTAGCCATGGTGCTATCCATTGATAATTTACAGGAGCTGACCAAAGATGAGGAAAAGCAAGAGTTTGTGCTTCAACCCCTGCTAAAATCAAATCCAAAGACAAAAGAGGAAATAGATACCATTGCCAATCATCTTTTTAATGACCTTCCCTTTTATGAAAACCTTATTTACAACAAGGAAACGGGTACGGTAAGAACGGTGATGTACTTAGATCAAGATATAGTAAACACTTCCGTCCGAAAAGATTTTGTCTTACAAGACCTTTCCAATCTAGTAAATAGTTTTGAGATCGAGACAGGTTTAGACGTTAGGGTTTCCGGAATGCCCTATATACGTACCATGAACTCCCAGAATATCATCGACGAAATTGGGAAGTTTATTCTGGCCGCCCTTGGTGTTACTTCTTTAATATTTTTCTTCTTCTTTAGAAGTTTTAGGGCTACCGTAATTTCTATGTGCGTAGTTATTATTGGGGTTATGTGGGCTTTTGGTATTTTGGGATTGTTAAAATACGAAATCACAGTACTTACCGCTCTTATACCCCCCCTGATCATCGTCATCGGAATTCCCAATTGTATCTTCCTGATCAACAAATATCAGCAAGAAGTTAAAAAACATGGCAACCAAGCACTTTCCCTACAACGGGTAATATCAAAGATTGGCAACGCCACATTAATGACCAACGTAACCACTGCTTCGGGCTTTGCCACATTTATTATTACGGATAGCAAACTGTTGACAGAATTCGGTATTGTGGCATCCATCAACATAATTGGCATATTTATACTCTCTTTATTGATTATCCCAATTGCGTACAGTTTTATGTCGCTCCCTAAAAACAAACACCTTAAGCACCTCAATAAAAAGTGGATCGACACCTTTGTAAATTGGATGGAGCGCATTGTAAGGGAAAAAAGGATTGCGGTATATGTAACCTCCATAATTTTGTTGGTGGTAAGTATTATTGGAATATATCAAATTGAAATTTCAGGGAGCCCTATTGAAGACATGCCTAAAAAAGCAGAGTTTTTTAAGGACATCCGTTTTTTTGAACAGGAGTTCGATGGTATTATGCCCATAGAGATCGTGGTAGATACCAAACGGGAAAAAGGGGTTTTAAAACCCGCCACCCTAAAAAGGATGGACCGATTGGGTGAGGTTATCGAAGAAATACCAGAACTGTCAAAACCCATTTCAGTTGTAAATCTGGTAAAATACTCCAAACAGGCCTTTTACAGTGGTATTCCCAAATATTATCAATTACCAACATCCCAAGAGAATAGTTTTATAATGGATGTGGCTCGTAAATCTTCCGATAAAAGCAACCTCTTGGAAAGTTTTGCAGATTCTACAGGACAGGTGGCACGTATTACTACCTATATGAAGGATGTGAAGACAGACCGCATGGAAGCGATAGAAAGTAAATTGAAGGAAGACATTGCGAGAATATTTCCTTCGGAACGCTATCAGGTGTACTTAACCGGTAAGGCCTTACTTTTTTTAAAGGGTACCAAGTATCTGGTCAAAAATCTAGTGCTTTCCTTGGCTTTGGCCATTGGGCTTATTGCCTTGTTTATGGCCTATCTGTTCCGTTCGTTTAGAATGATTATTATCTCCCTTATCCCAAACCTATTGCCTTTGGTGATTACCGCCGGTGTTATGGGGTTTGTTGGCGTACCCATAAAACCGTCCACCATATTGGTTTTTAGTATCGCATTTGGTATTTCTGTGGATGATACCATTCACTTTTTGGCAAAATATAGGCAAGAACTTGTTGCCAATAGATGGCGTATTAAAGTATCTGTTTATGAAGCCCTTCGAGAAACAGGAGTAAGTATGTTTTATACCTCCATTGTTCTATTCTTTGGTTTCTCGGTATTCATCATTTCCAATTTTGGAGGTACAGTGGCTTTAGGAGCCTTGGTTTCGGCTACCTTATTGTTTGCCATGCTGGCAAATCTTATTCTATTGCCTTCTTTGCTACTTTCCTTGGAGCGTAGCATAGCCAACAAAGAGGTATTGAAAAAACCACAAATTGACATTCTCCCAAAAGATGAGGTGAACATTAACGAAAACAATAGTTAACGTTGGTTTATCTTGCGGTAAAACCGAGTCAATTTTTATCAAAAAGGCTATCTTTGCCGCTTTAAATAGCAAGTGAAAATACATGTTACACAGTGTAAAAGAATTACTCGATAAAGGCCCCATAGGGAAAGAAGTTGCTGTAAACGGATGGGTAAGATCCTTTAGGAGCAATCGGTTCATTGCCCTCAACGATGGATCTACCATTGGCAATATTCAATGCGTGGTAGACTTTGAACAGTTCAACGAAAGTCTGTTGAAACAAATTAATACCGGGGCGGCCTTAAACGTTAGTGGTGTGTTGGTAGAGAGTCAAGGAAAAGGACAAAGTGTAGAAATACAGGTAAAAAAGTTGGTTGTCCTTGGAGAGGCAGACGCAGAGAGCTATCCTATTCAACCTAAAAAACACTCACTGGAATTCTTAAGGGAGAAGGCCCATTTAAGAGTGCGCACAAATACTTTTGCTGCCGTTATGCGGGTACGTTCAGCATTGTCATTTGCCGTACACCAATATTTTCAGAAAAATGGCTTCTATTATTTCCATGCACCCATAATTACAGGTTCTGATGCTGAAGGTGCCGGGGAGATGTTCCGTGTTACTACTTTGGATGAAAAAAATCCGCCTTTGACCGACAATGGCGAAGTAAACTATAAAGAAGATTTTTTTGGTAAGGAGACCAACCTAACCGTCTCCGGACAACTAGAGGCAGAAGCTTATGCGATGGGACTTGGTAAGGTATACACTTTTGGCCCCACATTTAGGGCAGAAAACTCTAATACCTCTAGACACCTTGCAGAATTTTGGATGATAGAACCCGAAATGGCCTTCTACGATCTAGATGCAAATATGGATTTGGCCGAAGATTTCATAAAAGCGGTAATTGCCTACGTTTTGGAAAACTGTACAGAAGATCTACAATTCTTGGAAAAAAGATTATTGGACGAAGAAAAGTCCAAGCCTCTTGCCGAACGCAGTGAGATGGCATTGTTGGATAAATTGCGTTTTATAGTTGATAACGATTTTAAGCGAGTTACATATACCGAGGCCATAGCAATCCTAAGGAACAGCAAACCCAATAAAAAGGGGAAGTTTCAGTACCGTATAGATGAGTGGGGTGCCGATCTGCAGAGTGAGCATGAGCGATTCCTAGTAGAGAAACACTTTAAATGTCCGGTAATTCTATTTGACTATCCGGCAAAAATAAAGGCGTTCTACATGAGATTGAACGAAGATGAAAAAACGGTACGTGCCATGGACGTACTGTTTCCAGGCATTGGAGAGATTGTTGGTGGGTCGCAAAGAGAAGAACGATTGGATGTATTGCTAGAAAAAATGAAGGCCTTAAACATCGATGAAAAAGAGCTTTGGTGGTACTTAGACCTTAGAAAATTTGGTACCGCCGTACATAGTGGTTTTGGACTGGGATTTGAGCGCTTGGTACAGTTTGCTACAGGAATGGGGAACATTAGAGACGTTATTCCTTTTCCAAGGACACCACAAAACGCGGAATTCTAAAAGCCATTGTGTGATGGCCCAAACAGTAGTTATCATAAGGACTCTTCGAATTTTATCGCCGTAAAACTAAAAGCTAAATGGTATTATTTCTTTAACTTTATAAAGCAAGTAGAATTTGTCCCCATATGCTTAAACAACACTTACAATTTAAATTATCGCAAAAGCTTTCGCCTCAGCAAATACAGCTGATGAAGTTGATTCAGTTGCCCACGCAGGCTTTTGAACAGCGATTGAAACAAGAACTGGAAGAAAATCCGGCCTTGGAAAGCGGTAAGGAAGAAAACGATGCGGGGGAGGACGACTTCTCTGACACCTATGATGAAGGGAGCGATAGCGAAAGTATTGATGCCGAAGACATTAACATAGATGATTATTTAAGCGATGATGAAATTCCTGATTATCGCACCCAAACCAGCAATTATAGTGCTGACGACGATGAGAAAAGCGTTCCCTATGCTTCTGGGACATCGTTTAATCAGCATTTAATCAACCAACTGAACACGTTCTACTTAAGTGATGATGAATGGGCGATAGCGGAATTTTTAGTAGGCAGCATAGATGAAAGTGGCTACATCCGAAGACCCCTATCGGACATATTGGATGATCTGGCGTTTACGCAAAATATTTATACCGAGGAAGAACAAATAGAGCGGGTGTTAAAAATAGTTCAAGAATTGGATCCTTCCGGTGTTGGGGCACGGTCTTTAGAAGAATGCCTCATTATTCAGTTGAAACGAAAAGAACCTACGGAGTCTATAACACTTGCAATAAACATCTTAGAAAAGTCTTTTGAGCAGTTCATAAAGAAACATTATCAAAAACTGTTACAAAAACATAACATTTCGGAGGATGAGCTTAAAATTGCTATTTCGGAAATTGAAAAACTCAATCCCAAACCCGGTGGTTCCTACTCCGGAAATACCAGGATCATTGAACACATTGTTCCAGATTTTTCCATTAAAATAGTGGACGGTGAGTTAGAACTAAACCTCAATGGAAGAAATGCTCCGGATCTACATGTCTCTAGGGAATATAGCAATATGCTATTGGGTTATAAAAACGCCAAGGACAAATCAAAATCGCAAAAGGACACGGTAATGTTCATCAAACAAAAATTGGATGCCGCCAAATGGTTTATAGATGCAATACGCCAGCGACAGCAAACCCTATTTATAACCATGAACGCCATAATGCACTATCAAAAAGAATATTTCCTAACAGGTGATGAGCGCAAACTACGCCCAATGATCTTAAAGGACATAGCCGATACTATAGATATGGACGTTTCCACGGTCTCTAGAGTTGCCAATAGTAAGTATGTAGATACACCATATGGAACAAAGCTCATTAAAGAGTATTTTTCCGAGTCCATGAAAAACGAACAAGGGGAAGATGTATCTACCAAAGAGATAAAGAAGATTTTAGAAACGGTCATCAAGGAAGAGGAAAAGAAAAAGCCGCTAACAGACGATAAATTGGCCGCCATTTTAAAGGAGAAGGGCTATCCTATTGCCAGACGTACAGTAGCCAAATACCGGGAGCAGCTTGACATACCCGTTGCCCGACTCAGAAAACAGATATAATGGGGTTTTTCCTAAAGCTGGTCAGTTACATCTTTCATCCATTGCTTATTCCTTTTGCAGGCACCATTGCCTACTTTATGGTTACTCCCAAATACAGCCCTCTGGAAGTGCAGAGCGGAAACGTATTACCCATTTTTATTCTTACCATTATTATTCCTATCATCAGTTTTCTAATTCTAAAAAACTTGGGGATTGTAAATTCGGTTTTTATTCCTAATATAAAGGAACGTAGATATCCACTCTATATAAGTATTGCCCTATTGCTTATGGTCTTGGTAAAAGTTATTCCCAACAACTATACCGCAGAACTCTATTACTATTTTTTAGGCCTTATTGCTGCTACCATGTCGGCACTATTATTACTTTTTCTAGACTTTAAAAGTAGTATACATATGATGGGAATTGGCAGCCTGTTAATGTTTATGGTGTCTCTTAGTATTCACTTCGAAATAAACATCTCCCTCATTATCAGTCTACTTACTTTGGCTACCGGGCTCATTGCTTCTTCTAGAATCTATCTAAAGGCGCACAATAAATACGAAGTGATTATCGGTTTTCTAATAGGGTCGGTATCGCAATTACTTACTGTTAAATTTTGGTTGTAATTCCCTTTAGAGTCAATTCCCCAATTGTCATTTAACCACTTACAGAATATAAAAAATAATCCCTATCCGCAGTGGGGTTAAAGAAACTGCATTACCATTTGTAATATTAATATTATCATTAAAAAGATTGTTCAGGGCATAATAGGCGTGAAAATTAAAGGTGTTATAGCCAAAATTTAGCGTTAGGCCATATTGAAAATCCCTTACATCCGTATTGGTAAAAGAAATCACTTGTTCGTTTGATACAAATTTTGATCTGGCCCCTACCGTGTAGCCCAATCTAAAACCTGTGTATATCCGCCAAAACTTATAGCTGGTCGCGGTAGAATTACGCCATCTAAATTCCAAAGGGACCTCTAAAGAATGAACTTCAATTTTATTTCGTTTAAAACTGGTGTCAGAATCCAATATTGTATACTCAAAACCATCCGCAGATTCTGAAGCGAACAGGTTTGTATAATACGAGTTGTTGTTATAACCCAAACCAATGCCTAAAGCTATTGTTCTCGCTTTGTTTATAGGGATATCCTTAATAAACCCGGCCTGGAGCCCATACGATAGATTATTCTGCGAAACACCGGTAGGCCTGTCCAACAATAAATTATAGGTGATGCCAATGTAAAACTGATCTTCCAAATAAGACGAATCGGCTAAAGTTGTCCCATCATTTTCTTGAGCATGCAGCTGCAGGCATACACCAAAAAGAAAAAGTAAAAGCAGGCCTCTCATATGGGTTAAAATTAGAACAAATAGTGCGTACAAAAAAAGCTTCGGACATTTAATCCGAAGCTTTTAATAAATTATAAATCCTAAAAGTTATTATTGTAAGTTTCTGAAAGCATCACCATCATAGGTGGTATAGTTAACTTTTAGGGCATTAACTTTTCTCAATTCTTGTTTGATATCGGAAATAATTCCCATATTGGCACTCTTGTCTACCTTAAGTGCCGTTGTAAGCACATTTTGAAGTTCTTGAGGTTTCTTGGCTCTTTCCGCCAAAATATAATCGCCAACATCGGAGACGTTTGCAAACTTGTCGTTCAACTGAATTTTGGATTCAGTTCCAAAAACCTTCTGATACTCGCGTGTAGGCTTACCAACATAAAGATAAATAACTCTATCCTTCTTCTCAAGCTTTTTGATCTCGCTAGCATTTGGCAAAGTGTTTTCTACCTTAAGCGTACTATCCTTCATAACAGTAACTGTCATAAAGAAGAACAAGAGCATAAATACAATATCTGGCAAGGAAGCAGTTGATACCGCCGGGGTGTCCCCATCTTTTTTCTTATTGAATTTTGACATATTCTAGTTTTTGCTTCTTGTTAATTTGATGTGGTCTCCGCCTCAGATAATTTTTGAGGGAAAAGTTCTTTTATACGTTGTACCTTCTCCTTTAACTCATCCCTTACAGAAGATGGGGTTTCGGGATTAAGAAAAGCAGCTTCCATTTCCGTAAAATCTCTTTTGTAAAGACGTTGTGCTTCCCTATCACGTAAGTCGTTATAGGCTCCCACTAGTTCGTTCTGAACCGTTATGTACGTACCATACGGGGTCTCACGGTCATTCTTTAATGATATAATTGCCTTGGAAGGGTTATCCGAAGAAGCGGCATCCCTTTTTCCTTTGCAAAAATTACAATATTCTGCTGTACCAGAAGGGGCCCCTCCGTTATCTAAGAAGGCAATGGCCTTGGCTCTTAAATCCTTAAGATTGGTTAACTCTTCATCGGCCAACAATTGACCATTCTTGTTAATATTAACCGTGAATATATTCTTCTGCTTAATAACAACATCATCCTCTGGCGGCTCCATTGGTGGCAACATACGATCCAATCCTGCGTCTGTTTCAATAGTGGTAGTCACTAGGAAAAAGATAAGCAGCAAGAATGCTATGTCGGCCATAGAACCTGCATTTACCTCTGGTGCTCCTGCTCTTCTAGCCATAATTATTAGATTTTATTTACTGAACATTCTTTTTATTCCTGGCAATACCATTGCTGCAACCGCAACAATTGTTAAGATGAAAAAGACATTAAGTCCCATTCCTATTCTTTTAACGGTAGATTCTGAAGTTTCTATTCCCTTTTCTGCCATTTTAGCTATATCAATATCCGTGCCACTTGCCAATCCGAAAGAAATAAGGACAACCAAAAGAAATCCACCGATAACGAACAAGGTTTTCTTTAAACTACTAGGGTTAGCGAACAGATTTTTAAGCGTAAACACTAGACTTACCACTACGGCGATGGCCAAAAGTAAGTAAGTAATAAGGAACATAAGATTCATCGACGAACTCTGAATCGCTTCGGATACAGGTGCGTCCTTGTCAGGAAGTTGGGTCCAAAGGACAAATCCTGCCAAACCCAAGACAACTAATACAATTTTTAATATTTTATGCATGACGTTTATCTATTAGGTGTGACTTATTTTTTGTGATCAACCAACATATCGATCAAAGAGATGGAAGAATCTTCCATGTCGTTTACGATGCTATCTATTTTAGCAATAATATAGTTGTAGAAAATCTGAAGTATAATTGCAGTAATAAGACCGAATACCGTTGTTAATAACGCCACTTGGATATCACCTGCAATAAGCGATGCACTTAAGTTACCTACAGCAGCAATTTTCTGGAAGGCCTGTATCATACCGATTACCGTTCCCATGAAACCAAGCATTGGTGCAATGGCAATAAAGAGAGAAAGCCAGGAAACGTTCTTCTCTAATTGTCCCATCTGAACACCTCCATAGGCAACTACCGCTTTTTCAGCAGATTCTACGCTTTCTCCTGCCCTATCCAATCCTTGATAGAATATAGAGGCAACAGGGCCTTTGGTGTTTCTGCAAACCTCTTTGGCCGCTTCAACGCCACCCGAAGCCAACGCATCTTCAACTTGTTGCTTTAGTTTTGTTGTGTTAGTACTGGCCAGGTTAAGGAAAATAATTCTTTCAATCGCGACGGCTAGACCTAAAATCAAACACAAAAGAACGATACCCATAAAACCGGCACCCCCTTGGATGAATTGCTCTTTCAGGACTTGTGTAAATCCTTTTTCTGCTTCTGCTGCGGCTTCATCTTGAAGCATTACCGCTGTTGTCGCTATCGTTGAAGATAGGTTTGATACTATTGCTTTTGCGCTTACCGTATTTGTATTTAGAACAAATAGCCCAGCCATTGCCAGGATTGAGAATAACTTTTTCATTTCTTTCAAACTTAAATTTAGTTAGTTAATGGGTTAAAGATAAAAAAAAATTGTAATTAAAAAATTAAAACTTTAATGCAGAGAGGAAGGGATTCGAACCCTCGATACACTTTTGGTGTATACACACTTTCCAGGCGTGCGCCTTCGACCACTCGGCCACCTCTCTCTTTTATTGTTTACAAGGGGGTCAAATAACAAAAAAAATATTAGTTAAGAAAATTTAGAAGGCTATTTTTATTGCATTTCTCCTCGAAGGGATGTTTCGAATATGGTTTTGAACAACTTAGCCGAAACGTTATTCCCCAAAAGATACATGAGCTTTGTAATAGCGGCTTCTGTGGTAATATCCTTACCGTTAATTACTTGTAGTTTTTTTAGCTGCTCACTGGTCTCATATTGCCCCATTAAAACACTGCCCCCAGAACACTGTGTAACGTTCACCACATGCAGCCCGTTTTTTATGGCAGTCTTTAGCTGTTGCCACAACCAATCTTCGGTAGGTGCGTTACCCGCCCCATAGGTTTCCAGAACAATTGCTTTTAGGTTGGGGGTATTTAAAATGCTCTGAAACAAGGCCGGACTAAGGCCTGGGAATAACTTTAAGATGGCTACGTTGCCGTCCATTTTTTTATGGGCCTTAAATTTCTTCGGCTTTTTTTCTTTTAAAATGTAATCCTCATTAACCTTTAAATGTACCCCAGATTCTACCAACGGAGGGTAATTTAAGGAGGAAAAAGCCTGAAAATGTTCTGCGTTTATCTTGGTTGTCCTATTTGCCCGATACAACTTATATTCAAAATACAAGCCTACCTCTTGGATTATTGGTTTATTGTTTTTGTACAAGGAAGCTATTTGAATTGATGTAATTAGATTCTCTTTGGCATCGGTTCTTAAATCTCCTATGGGCAGTTGAGATCCTGTAAAAATTACCGGTTTCCCTAAATTTTCCAACATATAACTAAGGGCCGAGGAAGTATAACTCATTGTATCGCTACCGTGCAAGACCACAAAACCATCGTAGCGTTCGTAGTGCTTTTCTATAATGGTTGCTATGGATATCCAGTGCGAAGGGTTCATATTAGAGGAATCTATAGGTTCCTTAAAAGAAACGCTATCTATATTGCAATCTAATTGGTTGAGCTCTGGAATGCTCTCCATGAGTTTTTCAAAATCGAATGCCTTTAAGGCCCCGGAATCATAATCCTTTACCATACCAATGGTACCTCCGGTATAAATAAGCAGGATATTTCTTTTCTGAGTGTTCACGGTCAATTATTTAGTCTTATCATTTTTACAAGTTTATCTTGTTTTTCCTCAAAACAATTTTTACACCCCAAAGACATTTTTAGAGTTTTCTGTGGTAATAGATGCGATCTCGTCTACACCCAACCCATAGATTTGGGATAATTTTTCCAACACCAAGGACAAATGGGCACTTTCGTTTCGCTTTCCCCTGAAGGGTACCGGTGCCAAGTAAGGCGAATCTGTTTCCAAAACTATATGTTCTAACGGAATAGTCTCCAAAAAGGTGTCGATTTTACCATTCTTAAAGGTAACCACTCCCCCAACACCGAGCTTCATATTATAGGATATGGCCTTGTGAGCTTGGGACTGGTCTCCCGTAAAACAGTGAAAAATTCCGTACAGGTCCTCCCCCTTTTCCCGTTCCAAAACCTCAAAGATTTCGTCAAATGCTTCTCTGCAATGTATTACGATGGGCAGCCCATATTCCTTTGCCAAGTGGATCTGAAATCTAAAGGCCTTCTTTTGTATGTCTAAAAGAGACTTGTCCCAATACATATCTATTCCTATTTCACCGACGGCATAGAACTTTCTTTTGGCGAGCATCATTTCTACGTGGGCCAATTCTTCTTCAAAATTTTCCTTTACGTGCGTTGGATGCAGCCCCATCATCAAAAACATATTTTTTGGGTACGCCGCCTCCAAATCCAACATTGCTTGGGTGTAGGTAGAATCTATTGCCGGAATAAAAAATCTGTCCACACCATTTTCCATGGCTTTTTTTATAACCAGGTCCCTGTCTTCATCAAAAGCCTCGCTATATAAATGTGTATGCGTATCCGTAAGTATCATAGCGCAAAAATAGCCTTATCTTTGTCAAAAAATGAATGGGCAGTCTCAAAAAATTTTTAAAGGATAAAAAATATCTAAAGATACCTCTGGTATTGACCTCAACCAATCATTATGAACTTTCGGCCAAAATAAATGGGATCGGGGGACGATTTATACTGGATACCGGCGCTTCCAACACCTGTGTTGGGCTAGATAAGATTGCTTTTTTTAAGCTTACTACCAAAGACTCCAAGATAAAAGCTGCTGGTGCCGGGGCAACCGATATGGAAACCCAAATATCCACTAAGAACAAACTGGAAATAGGGGCCTGGAGTCACAAAAAATCCAAAATAGTACTGTTTGACCTTATCCACGTAAACGAAGCGCTAACGGCCCATAAATCGCTGCCGGTAGACGGAATAATAGGGGCAGATATCTTAAAAAGGTCTAAAGCCGTAATCGATTATAAGGATAACTGCCTATACCTGAGACGAAAAAGCTGATAGTTATAGCTCCAAAGACTTTTCCACCGCATTGTCCATCAAAAGTTCGGTAGGGTTTTCCAAGGCCTCTTTTACCGCTACCAAGAAACCAACCGATTCTTTACCATCTATAATCCTATGGTCATAGGACAATGCCACAAACATAATTGGGGCAATGACCACTTCACCATTTTTGGCAATAGGCCTTTCCACAATATTGTGCATTCCTAAAATGGCACTTTGTGGTGGATTAATAATCGGTGTGGACAGCATGGAACCAAATACACCTCCGTTAGTAATTGTAAAGGTACCACCGGTCATTTCATCTACGGTGATCTCCCCTTCACGGGCACGTATTGCCAAGCGTTTAACTTCGGCTTCAACGCCCCTAAAAGTAAGGTTCTCAGCATTTCGTATAACGGGGACCATTAATCCTTTTGGTCCGGAAACGGCAATGCTTATATCACAAAAATCATAAGTGAGCATTTCTTTGCCATCTATCATGGAATTTACCGCAGGATATAGTTCTAGGGCACGTACAACGGCCTTTGTAAAAAAGGACATGAATCCTAAACCTACTCCGTGTTTCTCCTTAAACTTTTCTTTGTATTGACTACGAAGGGCAAAAATGGGCGACATATCAACTTCGTTGAAGGTTGTAAGCATGGCCGTATCATTCTTAGCGGCAACCAACCGTTCTGCAACCTTACGTCTTAGCATGGATAACTTGGAGCGGGTTTCTCCCCTGTTACCTCCTGTGGGTGTTCCCATAGATGGAACAGCATTTACCGCATCTTCCTTGGTTATCCTACCATCCCTACCTGTTCCTGTAACATGGGCTGGCGGTATCCCTTTTTCGTCCAAAATCTTCTTGGCGGCCGGGGAAGGGGTTCCAGAGGCATAAGTATCTTTCTTCGCTTCTGTTTTTATTTCTTTTTTTGCCGGTTCGGCTTTCTTCTCTGCTACTTTCTCTTCTACCGGTGCAGCTGCACCTTGCGGTTTTTCCGCACTAGTATCTATTAGACAGACCACTTCCCCTACAGCAACGGCATCTCCCTCCTCGGCCTTTAGTGTAATAATGCCACTTTCTTCCGCTGGAAGCTCCAAGGTTGCCTTATCTGAATCTACTTCTGCAATTGCCTGGTCTTTTTCTACATAATCGCCATCTTGTACCAACCATTCTGCAATCTCAACTTCTGTAATGGATTCCCCAGGGGAGGGAACTTTCATTTCTAAAATCATACTGTTCTATAATTTGTAATGGATTATTCCTTTGTTTTTCTTCTGGTCATATTGTCCTTGGTCTTGTCAAAGACATAATCGATAATTTGCTGTTGGCGTCTTTTGGAGCGTACCGCACTACCTGCCGCAGGGGACGCATAAAATCTTCTGGAGGCCACTCGAAATTTATTCGAATCACTAAAGTGCATCATCATATGGCTCCACGCGCCCATGTTTCTGGGTTCTTCCTGTGCCCACACCAAATCATCCGCTTTTTTATACTTTTTAATAATTTCCTTCATCTTTTCGGAAGGTAATGGAAATAGTTGCTCTATCCGTACTAAAGCAATATCGTCTCTTTGGTTTTCTTCCTTTACCGCCAAAAGGTCGTAGTAGAACTTCCCAGTGCAGAAAACCAAACTTTTGACCTTGTTCACTTCTGCCGTACTATCATCGATGACCTCCTGAAAACCTCCGTTTGTTAGTTCTTCCACTGTGGATACAGCTTTGGGGTGCCTCAGTAAACTTTTAGGTGTAAAGATGATTAAAGGTTTTCTAAAATTGACTTTCATCTGTCGGCGAAGAATATGGAACAAATTTGCGGGTGTGGTACAATCTGCCACATACATATTATCCCTTGCGCACAACTGCAAATAACGCTCCATCCTTGCCGATGAATGTTCTGCACCCTGACCCTCATAACCATGGGGAAGTAGCATTACCAATCCATTCTGAAGTTTCCATTTATCCTCTGCCGCAGAAATATATTGATCCAACATAATCTGTGCCCCATTGCTAAAATCTCCAAACTGTGCTTCCCAAATGGTAAGTGTATTAGGGCTTGCCATGGCATATCCATAGTCAAAACCAACTACTCCATATTCGGACAACAGGGAATTGTATATCTGAAATTTTCCTTGAGTCTTGGAAAGCCTATTGAGGAGCAAGACCTCTTCTTCGCTATCTTCTACTTTTATCACGGCATGACGATGTGAAAAAGTACCCCTTTCTACGTCTTGCCCGGACATACGCACTCCAAAACCTTCATCGAGCAACGTACCATAAGCCAATAGCTCTCCCATGGCCCAGTCTAGCTTATTGGTCTCAAAGAACATTTTCTTACGATCTCCTATCAACCTTTCCACTTTTCGCAAAAACTTTCTATCGGAAGGAAGTTCCGTAATCACTTTTGCAATCTCAGAAAGACGATCTTTTTTAAAAGTGGTGTCTACGGCATCCATCATTTCCCACTCCCTAACTGCAGTAAAACCACTCCACTCATCTTCCATAAACGGGGTAATGATGGTTTTGTCCTCTTTTCTGGAATCTTCCAATTCCTCTTCCAGGGAAGCCTTGTACTCTGCTTCCAATTCCTTAACATGTCCTTCTTGGATTACACCTTCGGCAATTAACCGCTGTGCATAAATATCCCTGGGGTTTTGATGCTTTGCAATGGCCTTGTACAATTTGGGTTGTGTAAAACGAGGTTCGTCGCCTTCGTTATGGCCATATTTTCTATAGCCCAAGAGATCTATAAAAACATCACGGTTAAACCGCATTCGATATTCCAGAGCAAAAAGCGACGCATGTACCACGGCCTCCGCATCATCGGAATTAACATGCAATACCGGGCTTAGGGTAACCTTGCCTACATCGGTACAATATGTGGATGATCTTGCATCAAGATAGTTAGTGGTAAAACCAATTTGATTGTTGACTACCATATGAATGGTTCCGTTGGTCTTATATCCATCCAAAGCGGCCATTTGCACCACTTCATAGACAAGTCCTTGGCCAGCGATGGCAGCATCTCCATGTACTACAATGGGTAGCACCTTTGAAAAGTCCTCGGGGTAGTGCGAATCTTGTTTTGCCCTTGCTATGCCTTCAACTACCGCACCTACGGTTTCTAGGTGCGAAGGGTTGGGCGCAATATTCATTTTTATTCTGTTTCCACTTGCGGATTTGCGTTCAGATGTCCATCCCAAATGATATTTTACATCACCATCAAAAATCTCCTGTTCGTAGTCCTTTCCATCAAACTCACTGAAAATGTCCTTGGCGGCCTTCCCAAAAATATTGGTCAGAACGTTTAACCTACCACGGTGTGCCATTCCCATTACAAACTGTTCTACACCCATTTCCGCAGCGCGCTCCACTACGGCATCCAAGGCAGGAATCAACGATTCGTTGCCTTCTAACGAAAATCGTTTTTGTCCTACATATTTTGTGTGAAGAAAAGATTCAAAAGATACTGCCTGATTAAGTTTTTTGAGAATGTGTTTTTTCCTTTTGCTATCGTACTTAGGATGATTGTCGTTAACGTTCAACCAGTTTTGCATCCATTCCAAACGCTCCGGATTACGAATATACATATACTCTACGCCAATGGCATCGCAATAGATCCGCTGTAGATGGCTAACTATATTTTTTAGGCTACTGGCCCCTATTCCCAATATTTCACCAGCGTTGAACACTGTATCCAAATCGTCAGAGGTAAGTCCGAAGTTTTCAATATCCAGGGTAGGCACATATTTGCGCCTGTCCCGAACGGGATTGGTCTTGGTAAACAAATGTCCCCTACTTCTATAGCCATCTATAAGTTTAACGACCCTAAACTCCTTTTGTAACGATTTGGGCATTTCTACGGTCTGGTCATTGACCATTGTGGCAGACCCGTTAAGGTTACCGGCCGCGTATTCTTCGGTTGCACTTTCCTGACCAAAATCGAACCCTTGAAAAAATGCTCGCCAACTTGGCTCTACACTATCCGGGTTTGATAAATATTTGTCATAAAGCTCTGCAAAGAAAGAAGTATGGGCAGTGTTTAAAAAGGAATACTTATCCATGAACGATCATCTCTGTTTTTTGAACAAAATTTACTCAAAAATACAACATTTAACATTTCCAGTATGGTCTTGCGCTTGTAATATTGGAAAAATTAACGCTACGGATAGAATTAGACACTAATGCGATAAGCTAGTTTTCCTTATGAGGCGTATTTGGACTTAAGCCAAATCTTCTGCCATTCGCGTTTTAAAATAAGGAAAGAGACCTCTTCGGCCACTTCTACCACGTCGGTGGCCTTAATTTCCTTAAACGAATGCTCGGGTACATCAACAATGTATAACAGATTTAGATAGTCTGAAAACTTTTCCATGATTAGAACATAGATTTTCTCTCTTAAAGTAGTTGCCAAATCATGGGGTTCTAAGTCCAGGGAAAAATCTATGGAAATGTTGGCTAGCTGAAAATCTTTCTTGACTTGTTGCACTAGTTTATGATACAGCTGCTCATTAACCGCATTATGCAATAGTTCAATACCGTTCTGGAAATTTGTCGTCATGCATTATGTACGTATTTTCCATCAATTCGGTTTATTCATTTTTATAAACTTTTCCATTTTTCATAACGAACATCACGTTTTCCAAGGTTGCCACATTTGTTTTGGGGCTTTCATCCACGGCAACAATATCTGCCAAGAACCCGCCTTTAAGTTGTCCAAGTTCAGCTTCCATTCCCAGCAGTTGGGCGTTGGTAATAGTAGCGGAAGCCAAAGCTTCCATGATGGGCATTCCTACCTCAACCATATACCCAAACTCCTTGGCATTTAGTCCATGCGGAAAAACACCTGCATCCGTACCAAAAGCGATTGGAACTCCTTTTTTATAGGCCCTTTCAAAAGTATCTTGGATCAACGGTCCTATTTCTATTGCTTTTTTTGCCACCACCTCAGGGAAAAATCCAGGAATTTTTGCCTTTTCGGCCACCTGTTTGCCAGCGGTTATTGTAGGTACCATGTATGCATTGTGCTGTATCATAAGCTCCATAGTCTCGTTGCTCATATAACTTCCATGCTCTATGGTCTTTATACCTCCCAATACCGCACGTCGCATACCTTCGTCTCCATGTGCATGGGCCGCGGTGAGCATCCCGTAGTCTTCAGCGGTTTCAGTAATAGCTTTTATTTCTTCTATGGTAAACTGTGGGTTTTTGCCATTTTTTGCGACGCTCAACACCCCACCTGTAGCCGTAATTTTTATAACGTCCGAACCGTCTTTGTAACGTTGTCTAACCGCTTTTCTTCCATCTTCTGGAGAATTCACCACGCCTTGCTTTGGCCCCGGGTCTTCCATTAGGCTTTTTTTCATCCCATTGGTGGGATCTGCATGCCCTCCTGTGGTGGCCAATGATTTTCCTGCCGTAAAAATCCGTGGGCCATCTACCAATCCATTATCTATAGCATTTCTGAGTGCTATATTTACACCGGTACCTCCCAGATCGCGCACAGTGGTAAAGCCTGCCATAAGTGTACGCTTGGCATATACCGTTGATTGAAAGGCAACATCTGCCTCGTTTTTCGTAAACCTATTCATATATGCCTTGGGCCCCGATTCGCTTTCAATATGCACATGTAGGTCTATAAACCCTGGCAATACGGTCTTATCCTTTAAATCGATTACAATATCATTTTTACCTCCGGTTGTAAAACCATCTTGTACGGCCTTGATCTTATCGCCAGACACAACAATTGTCTTTTCTTTTAGTTCTTTCCCCGCTTTGGTATCAACGATGCTTCCACACTGTAAATAGGTGTCTTGGGCCGTAATACCCATTGCAAACAATAGGCTAACGGCTAAAATAATTTTCTTCATACTATATCTTGGTTTAATTAGTCCTTGACTTTTGTTCCCACTCCCAGGCAGATTTCATAGCCTCATCAAGCGTTGATTGTGATTTCCAGCCTAAAATTGTATTGGCCTTAGCCGTATCTGCATAGGCAGAGACAACATCTCCCGGTCTTCTATCCACAATTTGGTAGTTTAGTTTTTTTCCGGAGACCCTTTCAAAGCTTTCTATGACTTCCAAGACCGAACTTCCTTTTCCCGTACCCACATTAAAAACCTCGTAATTCTTTTCATTATCACCGGCCATAAGACGTTTTAACGCCTCAACATGTGCCTTTGCAAGATCTACCACGTGGATATAATCACGTACACAAGTTCCATCATCAGTAGGATAGTCATCACCAAAAACAGACAATTTTTCTCTTATACCTACTCCTGTTTGGGTAATAAAGGGCACCAAATTTTGAGGTACGCCAATAGGCAATTCGCCTATCTTAACTGTTGGATGCGCCCCCATGGGATTAAAATATCTTAAGGAAATGGCTTGTAGGCTGGGGGTCACCTTGCAGGTATCGGAAATAATTTCCTCCCCAATCTGTTTGGTATTGCCGTATGGCGATTCTGCCTTTTTCACAGGTGCGTCTTCCGTTATGGGTAGTTTATCTGCCTGCCCGTAAACGGTACAAGAAGAGCTGAAAATAAAGCTTGCACGCTCTTTCTTGGATAATTCTTGCAAGATATATACTAAGGTACCTAAATTGTTTTCGTAGTATAATAAAGGTTTTTCCACGCTTTCACCGACAGCTTTTGAGGCTGCAAAATGAATTACCCCATCTAAATCCGAATGCCTTTTAAAAAAATCCTGGACTTTCGCTTTCTCTCGCAGGTCTAGTTTTTCAAATACAGGTTTTTTGCCCGTTATGGCAGTTATACCGTCTAGAACATTCTCCGAAGAATTTGAAAGATCATCTATAATGACCACTTCAAATCCTTCATTTTGGAGTTCTACAACAGTATGGGATCCTATAAATCCGAGACCTCCGGTAACCAATATCTTCATGCTTCGTTGTTTAAAAATCCTAAGACTGTTTCCGTAATGTAGGCAATCTGTTCATCATCCAATTCGGTATGCATCGGCAGCGAAATAACCTCTTTTACCAACTGATTGGTGATTGGGAAATCTGCTTCCTTATATCTTTCATCCAAATAAGCCTTCTGCCTATGTAAGGGAATGGGGTAATATACCCCGCAAGGAATTCCTTTATCATTTAGGTGCTGTACAAGGGCATCCCTATCCGCATTCAAAATTCTTAATGTATATTGGTGGAATACGTGGCAATTGCAGGTGTCACAAATTTCTTCACATCTCCCTACTGTTCTGGGTACAATTATATTTTCTTGCCCGTCGAAAGCTTTGGAATATTTCTGTGCCGCTTCCCTCCGTTTGTTATTGTATTCATCTAGATTAGGGAGCTTTGCGTTCAGCACCGCAGCCTGAATGGAATCTAATCTGGAATTTACGCCCACAACGTCATGATGGTACCTTACATACATGCCATGGTTTACCATTCCCCTAATGGTATGCGCCAGTTCATCGTCATTGGTGAAAATAGCGCCTCCATCACCATAACACCCTAAATTTTTGGATGGAAAAAATGATGTTGCGGATACATGGCCTATGGTTCCGGCCTTTTGTTTTTGTCCATTGGCAAAAGTATAGTCGGCCCCAATGGCTTGAGCATTGTCTTCAATGACAAATAGGTTGTGTTTTTCCGCTAGCTCCAAAATAGCGTCCATATTGGCACACTGACCAAAAAGATGCACAGGTACTATTGCCTTAGTTTTGGGTGTAATGGCCTTTTCAATACATATGGGATCTATGTTAAACGTATCGGGTTCCACATCTACAAGAACGGGAGTCAATTGCAACAACGCAATAACCTCTACGGTAGCGGCAAAAGTAAAATCCGCGGTAATTACCTCATCACCCGGTTTTAGACCTAGGCCCATCATGGCAATTTGCAACGCATCCGTACCATTGGCACAGGGAATTACGTGCTTGGCTCCCACGTAGGTCTCTAACTGTGCTTGGAACTTATGCACTTCGGGACCATTGATAAAAGCTGCTGTGTCTAAAACTTGGGAAATGGATGAATTTACTTGCTCTTTAATTTCTTGATATTGACTTGTTAAGTCAACCATTTGTATTTTCCTCATCGGCACGGGTTAATCGAAACAATATTACAAAAATATGGAACGGTAGCCAATGAATTTATGTAAAGAAGCGTATTTTAGCCACAAACGATTCCGAAGTGTATTCCATATACAATATAGCCGTACTTGCTTCATCATTGCTACTGAAAATTGTCGCCTTTTTTAACCCTAAGATAAAACTGTTCGTAAGTGGAAGAAAAAGCACCTTTATGACCTTGCAAAATGGTATTTCAGAGAAGGACCGGGTTATTTGGATACACACCGCCTCCCTGGGAGAGTTTGAACAAGGCTTACCGGTAATAGAAAAATTGAAAAGCGACTACCCCGATCATAAAATACTAATCACTTTTTTTTCTCCATCGGGTTATGAAGTAAAAAAGAATACTCCTGTTGCCGATTTGGTATGTTATTTACCTATGGACACCGCAAGTAACGCAAAAAAGTTCCTGAAAATAGTGCGCCCCCGGCTGGCAATTTTTGTAAAATATGAGATTTGGCCCAATTATCTTAGAGCATTAAAGAGGGAAAAAGTCCCTAGCGTCCTTATATCGGCCCTATTTAAAAAAGAGCAAGTCTTCTTCAAATGGTATGGCAATTTTATGCGAAAGGCCCTGGAAACTTTTTCCTATTTTTTTGTGCAGGATGTAAATTCGAAGAAATTATTGGATACCATTGGGGTAACGCGTGTTGGGGTTAGCGGTGATACCCGATTTGATAGGGTATCCGAAATTTTGAACAGGGATAATTCTTTGGAATTTATGGAGCACTTTAAACAAGATCGCCTATGTCTAGTGGCGGGCAGCACCTGGCCCGAAGGGGAATCGTTTTTGGCAGACTACATAAACCATGGCCGCACCAATGCAAAATTTGTAGTTGCTCCGCACGATATTAAGGTCAACCATATAAAAAACCTAAAGGAATCCTTTACCAAGAAAGTTGTTTTATATTCAGATTTGGAACATGCGGATGTATCCGATGCGGATGTCTTAATCATAGATACCATTGGTCTGCTCACCAAAATTTATAGTTATGCGGACATTGCCTATGTTGGTGGTGCCTTTGCCACCGGATTGCACAATACCTTAGAACCTGCAGTTTTTGGAATTCCGGTAATTATAGGACCCAACTACGCAGGATTTAGGGAGGCCGAAGCACTTGTGGCGCAGGGGGGTATCCTAAGCGTTAACAACAAATCCGACTTCAACAAGGTGCTAAACCAATGTATAGAAGATGCTGCATTTAGAAAGTTGACCGGCAAGATCAACGCTGTTCATATTGAGGACAACAAAGGAGCAAGCATCCAAATTATGGCTTACATCCGTACATTATTAAACTGATTTTTCGGATATCTTTATGAAGCCCCTTTTTCCGTATTTTTGTTTGATATGCCTAGTGGTGCTTTTGGTTTCGTGCGGCAAAAAGCATAAAGAGCATCAAGAAATACATGATAACCATTACCCTCTAAAGGAGCGGGTGGTACCCAAGCCACAAGAAAAGGTTCCTCCAAGGGAAATCCAAAATAACAAACCATCGGCTTTAGATACCTTACTTCCTAAATCTGCCGATTCTGATAACCAATCATCCCTGCTTTACTTTTTTTGTTAGATTTGTTGAAACCAACCAGAGCAATGAACAACAAAATTCTGCGAATTTCATTAATTGCGGCCTTGGCCGGATTCCTATTTGGCTTTGATACCGTAGTGATTTCCGGAGCGGATAAAAAGCTACAACTGCTCTGGAATTCTTCCGATGGCTTTCATGGGGTAGTTGTTATGGGTATGGCCCTTTGGGGTACTGTCGTAGGTGCCATCTTTGGAGGCATTCCTACCAATAAGATGGGGCGCAAAAAAACCCTTATATTGATAGGTATCCTATATTCTTTATCTGCCATTGGATCCGCTTTTTCAAATGACCCCGTAACCTTCGCCATATTTAGATTTATAGGCGGCTTGGGGGTAGGCGCCTCCACAATTGCGGCCCCAGCATATATCTCTGAGGTGGCACCCGCAAAAGATCGGGGCAGACTGGTAGGCTTTTATCAATTTATGCTGGTTTTTGGTATTTTAATTGCCTTTCTTTCCAATTACCTGCTAAGTGGTATAGGTGAAAACGATTGGAGATGGATGGTAGGTGTGGAAGCCTTTCCGGCAATTATATACACCCTTTTTGTCTTTACCGTACCCAAGAGCCCTAGATGGCTGTTGACCAAAAACAGAACGGACGAGGCCAAAGAAATTTTAGCTACTATAAATCCCAGCCTAACCATTGAAGGGCTTAAGGCCGATATGGACAATGGCAAAGATGATTCTTTATCTGCGGAAAACATTTTCTCAAAAAAATATAGATTTCCTTTAATTTTGGCTTTTTTGATTGCCTTTTTTAACCAACTTTCTGGCATAAACGCGTTTCTGTACTATGCCCCAAGAATTTTTGAGGAAGCCGGTCTGGGAGAGAGTACCGCCTTACTTAGCAGCATAGGCATTGGGGTAACCAATCTTCTGTTTACGCTATTGGGTATTTTTCTGATAGATCGCTTAGGTAGAAAACAACTCATGTATTTTGGTTCTGTGGGGTATATCATATCCCTATCCTTGGTAGCGGCAGCATTTTTTCTGAACTGGACGGGTATGGCCGTTCCCATATTTCTGTTTTTGTTTATTGCCTCACATGCCATAGGACAAGGAGCGGTTATTTGGGTGTTTATATCCGAAATATTCCCCAATCATTTAAGAAGTTCTGGGCAAGCCTTTGGATCCTCAACGCATTGGGTTTTGGCCGCAATAATTCCATCTCTGGTTCCCCTGCTATTTAGTTGGGTAGGTCCCGGCCCGGTATTCGCTTTTTTTGCTTTTATGATGGTATTGCAATTACTGTTCGTAATGTTTATGATGCCAGAGACCAAAGGATTGTCCTTAGAGGAGCTAAGCAAAAAACTTTCTTTAGGCAAAAAGAGGGTCTAAATTTAGCTTATACCTAATCGGTACAATTTACACTACGGCTAATAAACAAGACATTTTAGCCATTTTTGCTAGAATTCCCAGTGTATGTTTATGACTATTAGGCATTTATTCTTACATTGTAGTAGAAAATTATACGATTATGGAAGAAATTGATTTTGGTACAAGGGTACTGAACGGGTTCCTCAGCGTTATGATTGTGGTGCTTGTGGCTATCCTTGTCGCGGTTGTGGTAAGCCTTATTTTGGCTGCCTTAGGATTCTTTTGAAAAAGAATCTGGCTTCCCCAGAGCTTCAAACATGCAGTACACAATGCGGAAATACCTACATTTCCTTTGCTATATAAAATTTGGATTACCTAAGCCTTTCGTTTCTGAAAGGCTTTTTTTGTTATACCGTTATACGTCTAGATCGATAATTCCATTACGTAAAATGCTTTTTTCCTAAACCACGAATACTACATTTTTTTGGTTTTTATCGATGAAATGCACAAAAAATACGTTTAAACCACAACTTTTGGCACTTTCACAACATTTTAAGGCCCATGCTTTCATTTCATTAGTAACTTGATATTAGAGCAAAAAAGAGTTATGAACCCTTAAAATGAACATGTTATGAATGATCTATCATTTACAAGTGGAATTCTAAACGCAATTCTTTCGTTGGTTGTTTTGGGACTAGATGCAATACTGGTTTTAATAGCCTTTGGTGGCTTACTTGCCATTTTGGGTGTGCTGTGAACAAAACACACATCAAAGTTTACAATGTGCCTTAGGGCCACCTATCTCTTAATCGTTTAAGTTTGGGCGGCCTTAAGTGTAATTGCAAATTGGTTTGGGAGTAGAACATACCGGATTACTATCCGAATCCCGTTCTAAAAACACCCTTTGCTACTGCTGCAGTTCAAAATCTTTCTTTTCTAGTTCCTGTCCATTAATGATAAGTGATACCTGATGTTTTCCAACATGAAATTTTCGGGTACTGATTACCTTAAACGGTTGCTTTCTTGTGATAGGGGTAACTGATTCCTTGGGATAAGCCCTTTCACTTATTTTAAATACTTTTTTAGACAGGGAACCATTGGCCTTTTGGTAGTAGATACCATATTCTAGTCTTAAGATAGTTTCTTTTCCGTTGGTATTGTGCAGATCAAAATCAAATTGAAGCGATTCTCCTATATGCACCTTGGGTGTTATTACTTTAAAACCATCAATCTTTATTTTGGAAAGGGAACCAAACCCAAAGAGCTCCATTAATTCCGGTTCTCCTTGCTTTAACAAAGTTCTGGCAGCATGTTTAACAAGTTTATCCGTTTCTGCCGTTTTTCCCTCCCATTTTTTTATAAGTTTTATGGCCAAAGCAGGATTATCCTTGGAAATATCGTTTAGGTTATTGGCCACACTGCGTCGTACCGATTCCGACTCGTCGTTCTTTAAATTCTCCAAAATAGGAAGTACAGGGCCAGGATCTTCTTTTAATGCAGGTAACGCCATGGCCCAAGGCAAACGAGGCCTACAACCCTCTGACGATAATCTCCTTACACTTGCATGTTTGTGTTTAGACCATAAAAGCATTTGCTTCATCATCCGCTGTTCATATTTTATTATAAAAGGCCTAACGGCAAACTCGCAACTGGTAAACTGTGTAACGCTCTCTAAAGCCTTAACAGATACTTCGTAATACTCCAAACCGTATCGTTCTATAAAATCGGGAAAAAACATGTATTCAAAACTGTCTTCCTTAACCCCATCTACCTGAAGTTGTTGAATAATATCGAGAATAGTGTTTACGTTGGTCTTGTAATCTGGACCCAAATACTCTTTAAGTACCATCGCAATATGCTGCATCCTTGGTTTTAGCTCGCGATACTTCCAATCCTCATCGTAAATATCCGTTAAAAAAGACTTCTCATGAAAATGGGGCAATACTTGCCTTACGGAATATAAGAATCGTTCAAAAAAGGGCCCGTTATATCTATTTTTAAGTAGTTCTGCCATGGTATAAATAGGTGTTAATTGTATTTACACAAAAATATAGCAAAACACTGACAACACTCTGTCAGTAGCAATTTGTAATTTTGTTAAAATCTTACCAAGAATCATCTTACTTTTATAAAAACTCATCAAAAACTAGAAGAATGCCGTCTACAGAACCAACAGTTATGGAGAACAAAATGGACAAGAACAGCCTTATTGAATGCCATCGTAGAATTGCACCGTTTATTCATCTTACACCAGTACTTACCTCAACATTAATAAATGATATGGTAGGGACTACGATTTTTTTTAAATGCGAGAATTTTCAGAAAATGGGAGCGTTTAAAATGAGAGGGGCGGTAAATGCCATAATGCAACTAACCGAACAACAACGTATAAAGGGCGTAGTAACCCATTCCTCTGGTAATTTTGCCCAAGCTCTTTCATTGGCTGCTCAAAGTTTAGGGGTAAACGCATATATCGTAATGCCATTTAATGCGCCCCAAGTAAAAAAAGATGCGGTTAGGGGGTATAACGGGATTATTTCGGAATGCGAACCCAACCTAGCTGCCCGCGAAAGTATGGCCCATCAAATTGTAGAAGAAAAGGGGGCCACTTTTATCCACCCCTCCAACGACAACGATGTTATTTTGGGCCAAGGAACCGCTTGCAAAGAGCTGCTGGAAATTTATCCGGATTTGGATTGCGTATTTTCCCCGGTTGGAGGCGGAGGCCTTATAGCTGGTACCGCCCTTGCGGCCAAGTATTTTGGCAATGACTGTAAAGTAATAGGAGGAGAGCCTTTTGAAGTAGACGATGCCTACCGTTCTTTACAAAGTGGTGTTATTGAAACTAACGCAACAGCGAATACCATAGCGGACGGACTTAAAACACAACTTGGTGATAAGAACTTCCCGATTATACGGCAAAACGTGGAACGGATCATTAGAGTTACCGAACAAGAAATAATACAGGCCATGCAAATCTTATGGGAACGATTGAAAATTGTTTGTGAACCATCTAGTGCAGTTGCACTAGCTGCGTTAATAAAGGAAAAAGAACACTTTTCGGGTCAGAAAATAGGTGTCATTATCTCCGGAGGCAATGTTGACCTGGCAAAGTTGCCTTTTAGGTAATTTGGATAGGACAAAGGTTTTATAGTTAACCTAATGTACAGACTCTTAACGGCCTAGTTTGGTTTTAGTGAAATTGATATTGAAAAACCGGACGGGTATGGCAATGTAAACTCTTTGATGAAAACAAAGCATCTTTGTGTTTTACCAAAGAAAAGCCAAAGAAGATGTGGACATTATTGATGACCTCCTAAAGTCGGTAGCATCCGCCTTAATTATACAGCAGTTTTTAGTGCCTAAAAGAATGTTTGGGAAAATTTAATAGTAAAACCCACATTTTCCGTAAACGGCAATTCAGGGGAAACCCTGGTCCTATCGTTGTTTATATTGTGGTTATATACCACATAGAGGTTAGTTCCCTCTTTGGGAGTATATCTGTACCTAATGTTCCATCCAACTTTATTTTCGCTGGTATCGAATTGAATCAAAGAATTTAAAAAAGAGCTGGAAGAGAAAGCTAATTTTAGTCGGGAAAAATGTAAATCGGCCTTCACACGATTACCTCCTTGCAGTACGTAGGAATCTGGAAATCTGAACCTATTGATGGTGGTACCTATTTCTGCCTGAAAAGTTTTGCTGAAATCATAACTAAAGGTTCCAATAACCGTGGTCTGTTTTCCGCCATAAAACTCACCGAACTCCAATTCTCCCGATAGGGTATAGGGATAAGCATTTCCTGTGGAAAAGGATGGTTGCGCCTTCCAATTAGCGTAGTTTCCTTGAGGTATGGATACATTTTCAGCAAAGTTCCATGGTACAAACAAATGGTCTGTCTGATACATAGGGGCAAACATTCCAAATTCGTGACCTGACGTAAAATCGACGAAAAAGTAAATATTGGTTTGAAAAAATTCTGGTTTTCCGTTTGAAGCAATCCAATATCTTGTTAACCAATTACCCAAAGAAAGTCGTTGCAAAAACGAGTGATTTGTATATGTTTTTCGCCATCCATGATTTAAGGTAACCCTTTTGGTATCTGGTCTTGACAAAAAACCCAGTTCGGGATTAAAATTTTCCGTATACTCCCTAAACCTATACTCTATCCCAAACCCATTGGATTGAAAGGTATTGATAGATGCCCCGTACATAGGTTTCCAATTTCCTTCTTCTTTATCAAAAGTGCTGGCAATGGTAAATTGGGTCTGTACATTATCTTTAATCCTAATATTGGCATCTAGGGCCGTAAGGTAATTGTAATCGTTGTTCGAGATCTTTCCAGTACCTATTATCCCAATATAGGAGCCTTTACTTCCAATTTTTCTTTTAAGCCTTAAAACACTCAAATTTTCCGAAGGTAGATCTTCTGCCTTATTTGTTTGCATAGAAAGCGCTCCGAATTGCCATTTTCTGGTATCACCGGCAAAATTTACGCCGCCAATGATCGGCACAGCTTTTCCTTCGTCTATTCCTATTCGCCTTGAATGAAAAAGGCGATGATCAAATTGATTGGAATTGAATAAGTCCGCATTTTCTAGAAAAAACAACCTTTTTTCGGTTAAAAAAATAGGGAATCGGGTGGTATTAACAATTTTGTCATCTGCTTCTACTTGGGCAAAATCGGTATTCAAGGTTACGTTAAGGGTTTGGTTGGGGTTTGGTTTATACCTAATATCGAGGCCAACATTGCTCAAAAATTTATCCAGCCCTTTATTGCTGCTAAATCCCTTTTCCTCTAATATTTGTGTTGAGCCCTCAAAAGCCGACCCTTCGGAATTAAGCATATTCTCTGTCAAAATACCGCCCTTTACATAAGGAGTAATAAATAATGGTGTTGCTTTGGGTAAATCTTTGAAAACAATCTCCTCTGCATTTTTGTATTGATATATAACAGGTTGTCTCTCGGTATCATTTAAGGGAGAAAGTATTAGTTCGTTTTTATTTTTGTATTTAACCACAGCTTTTATACGCATGGTATTTTCTGACCTTTGAACGTACTTTAATGACGTAAAGGGTATTCTAAACTCCGCACTCCAACCATTTTCCACGATCGAAGTTGAGACATCCCAAAATGCATTCCAAGAGTCATTAATTTCCTCACCGTTTCTACTGACCTCATAATCATATCGGGCGCCGAGTAAATTGGTGCTAAATACCAGGCTGTTGGTATGATCATTATAACTATCGATATGTATTTCTATATAATCATCCCGATTTAGGGAAACATCGCGCTCTAAAACCCTGGCGAACATTTCTGAAGGTTCGTTGTATTTAATGGTAGCACCTACATATATATAGTCTTGATCATACAATACATAAAAAATAGGACGTTCCGTTGCGTTGGCCCCTAAACTTGGCGTAAACTGCTTAAAATTGTTCATTAAGTAGGCGTTTTGCCATTGCACTTCATCTATATTTCCATCCAGTACGATTGGTTCATTTATTTGTGGGATATGAACTTCTGGACGCTGTGAATAACAAAAGTTTATAAAACCAACTAAAACTAAAAAGTAGATCTTTTTGATAGGATACACGGCAAAACAATTATTGGGTTAGCAATTATTACTTGGAATAGAATATTCTCGATTGGCTATTTAGGAGCAACAAATAACCAGCAATAAAAACCCGAAGTCAATAAGAATGCAGTGAACGAACACCTTTTTGATAATGAATGAGACCCTGGCCGTTTAAATGGAAGTGTTTTTTAAAACTTCTCTAAGATCTTTGATGTACGTTCTGCTCACAGGATGTGATTTTCCGTCCTTCATAATGGCATTAATTCCATTCTTGGAGGATTGTTGCACCTCATTTAAGTGATTAATATTTATGATTGCAGAACGATGTATTCTAATAAACTGGGGGTTAGGTAAAGTTTCGATCAAATCCTTTAGTGAGCGCCTTAACAAAAACTGGCCTTGATCAGAATACAGTAACGCATAATAGCCCTCGGCAGAAATCCAGTAAACACTATCAAACTTTAGGAGTATCTTTTTGTTTCCCCGTTTTACCTGAATTGTTGTCGAGGCAATTGTTGCAGTCTCCGACTTGGTTTTATACAATGTAAAATATGCGGAGATCGCCATTAACAAAACGAAGTCGATCAGAGTCCAAAAAATAAAAAAATATTGAAAGACACCATATCTAGATTGGGGTGCATCGATATAGGGACTCAAAAAACTACTATAAAATACAAACCATGCCCAGTGCAGGGCAATAAGCACTATAAAAAACACCACAATGGAGGCGTACCTTAAAAAGCCGTTTTTTGCAATTACTTTTTTTAGTCCTTTCTCAACAATCGGGATGAAAAAATACCAAGGAAGCCATATCATTATTTGCCAAAATAGGACTTCAATAAAATAAACATGGTTTCTGAACGAATCTTCCTTCCAATAGATCAGCGCTGCCATCGACATTGAAAAAAACAGGAGGAATAGGAGAAATACCAGTTTAAATGACCATTTGCCAGAGTACTTTGGGAGATCATTTAGGACATTCTTCATTACGATCCAATAAAAAATTAGATTTTAAAAAATTCGCGAGCTCTAATTTAGATATTTAAATACAATCGAGATAATCCTTGGTGATTCGTTATATAATATACAGCTTATCAATGACCATGACCTTCCATTTCACCAGAGAGTTCCATCCATTTGCCTTTTAGAAAATGTGCTCCTTTGACCACTATACGTTCGTCAAAATTGTAATTTACCATCGACTTTAATTCCACAAAACCGCTATCATCATTCCCTAAGCTCACCTCCACAGGAATAAATTCCTTGTCGCCATGGGTAATGAAGACGTAGTGCTCCCCTTCTCGTTCTATGATTGCCTCTTCGGGTATGGCAAACACTTCTTTTGAACTGGTCAGTATTTGGGCATTGATAAAGGTACCCGCTTTTAATAAGCCTTTTTCATCTTCAAAATGGCCGTGCACATTTACTGTCTTATCACCCTCGTTTACGGCCTGCCCAACCAATTTTATGTACCCATCATATTCCGCGTCTATACCGGAGGGGGTAAATACAAAATCGGTGCCCTTGGTAACTTTGCTAATGTCCGTACCAAAAACCTTCAACTCTGCATGCATATGATCGGTATCGATAATTTCTAGCATTTCTTCATTGGCTGCCAAAAACTTTCCTTGGTTAAGATTATTCTCAACAACAAAACCAGATATGGGTGTTTTTATAAAGATATATTGTTGAATGCCATTCGCTCTTATACTAGCTGGGTTTAACCCTGCCATTTTTAACTGGGAGCTATAGCTTTCCACCAAACTTTGGGCAGACTTATAGCCTCCCTCTGCAATCTGAAACGATTTTTTGGAAGCGATATCATTTTCCAACAGCATTTTTTTGCGATCGTAGTCGGCCTTCTTAACATCGCGTTGGTTTATGGCCTCCAAATAGGAGTATTGTAACTGTATAAAATTGGGGTGCTGCAAGGTAGCCACGGTCTGACCCTTTACCACTTTGTCCCCCGGAAGCAGATCGGTCTGATGAACGAAGGCTTCCAAAGGCGCATAAACGGTTGCCTTGCTTTGCGGGGGCACTTCTATTGTACCTGTAACGTGGATGCGCTCCCTAATATTCCGTTTTGCTATAGAAGCAACCTCAACACCAGCAGATGCCAGTTGAGTATCGTTCAAAAGAATTTTGTCGTGATGGTTCTCCTCTACAACCGCCTCCCCATTTTCTTGGCCTGCCGTATCGCCTTTCTTATTGCCACAACTCAGTAGAACAAGGGATAAGAATAAATATATAAAAGTTTTCATGTTTTCATTTTTTGGTATAAAATTCGTAGTCTATAACTGTTTTATTATAAGTCTGTATCAATGTCAAATAGTTTTGCATTACCTTAAAATAAGTCTCAAAACTCTGGTTGTATTTATAGGCATCTATCTCCCCTGCTTTGTAGGCAATCTTTAACTTTGCGATAAACGCTTTTGCCTTGTCCGCCGTTGGCTCTAGGGCGTGCAATTCTTTTTCCAGTAAGGTAAGTTGTTTTTGAAGGCTATAGAATTCATTTTCCATCGCCAAATACTGATTGGTATTGGTAAGCATCATTTCTTCCCGCACAATTTTTTGTTGTTTAATCTTTGCATTATTGGACCAAAAGGACAATGGAACGTTCAATCCTACCCGAAAACCATTAAAGGAAGGGGCATTCCCTGTCTTTCTTTGAACGATTCCGGCCGATATTTGTGGAAAGTATACCGATTTGGACAAGGCTACTTGTTTCTGGGCCACTAAGGACCGTTGGTCTAGTACTTGTGAAAACTCGCCTAAAATACTATCGTTTTCTATACGTCTTGATAATCTTGCGGGCAAATCGGTCTCCGGTATAATTTCCACATCCAGTTGCAAGAGTTGCTTCAACCTATTTTCTACTGCAAGGTATTGTCTAAAAACACTACTTTTTTGCGATTGAACCGACAAGCTTTGTAGTTGGGTCAAGTCGTTTTCCAAACCACCAATTTCCCCGGATTCGTATAGTTTTTCGGAAATCCCCTTAATTTGATCCGTAGTATTTTGTTGTTCCCTTAGCAAGTTGGTAAGCGCATACAAATAATGCCATTGTTGGTATATTTGCCTTGTTTGTTTGACAAGATTCCTTTGCGATAATTGCTGCTGGGTTTTGGCCAGTTGGTACTGCGCACCCGCCAACTGTTTGCTTTGTATGTGATTTAGAATGGAGCCGAAGTTTTGTACCGCCGCCCATTCTTCTTCATCCGCATTTACCCCGACACCAACATCCTGATGAGTAACCGACAAGGGTTTTAGGGCTACGGCACCTTTCTTTGCCTGTTGCGCTTTTTCTACACTCAATAATGCTTTTTTGTTTACCAGTGATTGCTTCAGTGCCAAATCTACAGCTCCTTTTTCCGATAACAACATTGGTTTTTGTTGCGCTTGGGAAAAAGAGAAGGAGAGTAATAAAACAATAGTGACCGTAACTTTGGTGCTTCTTAACTTAAATTTGCCTTCTTCCAGCAATGCATAAAGAACAGGTAAAATTAGCAAGGTAAGCACGGTGGCCGAAATTAAACCACCTATGACAACGGTAGCCAAAGGTTTTTGAACTTCGGCCCCGGCAGAAGTTGAAATGGCCATAGGCAAGAACCCCAACGATGCCACAGAGGCAGTTAAGACCACAGGACGCAATCTAATGGAGGTGCCTCTTTTTATAATTTCACTTACAGAATCCATTCCTTCTTTTTTAAGTCTATTGAACTCGGCTATTAAAACAATTCCGTTTAGCACCGCCACTCCAAACAGGGCGATAAATCCAACCCCAGCCGAAATGGAGAAGGGCATATCGCGAATCCACAAGGCAAAAATTCCTCCTATGGCCGACATCGGAATTGCGGTAAAGATGAGCGCGCTTTGCTTAACCGATTTAAAAGTGAAGTACAACAGCATAAATATAAGGAGCAGTGCCACAGGTACTGCAATACCCAGCCTGGAACGGGCCTCTTCCAAGTTTTTAAAGGTTCCGCCATAGGTAACATAATACCCTGAATTAAATTGGATGTTAGCAGCTATCTTACGTTGCAACTCTGCTACAATACCGGCTACGTCCCTACCCCGAACATTGAATCCTACAGTGATGCGCCTTTTGGCATCATCGCGTTGAATTTGGTTGGGGCCGGTTTTAAAATCTACACGGGCCACATTGGTCAATGGTATTTGCACACCTCGGGGTGTAGTGATATACAGTTTTTTAATATCTGCTATACTCTCCCTATTTCCATGATCTAGGCGTACTACCAGATCAAACCGTTTTTCGCCTTCATACACAGAACCTGCGCGCTGCCCTGCAAATGCCGTGTTTACCGCTGTATTGACCTCCTCAATGTTTAAACCGTACAAGGCCAACTGACTCCGGTCATAATCGATAACAATTTGTTTTAAACCGGTAATTTCCTCCACATAGAGGTCTTCTGCACCTTCAATGGTCTGCGCCAAAGCCCCTATACGGTTTCCGTAAGTAACGAGCTGGTCTAGATCTTCTCCATACACCTTAACCACCACATCTTGCCTGGCACCAGTCATAAGTTCATTAAACCGCATTTGGATAGGTTGTTGAAAGCCAAAAGTTACCCCAACGGTATTTTGTTCTAAAAACATTTGCATTTTTTCTGCGAGTTCATCTTTGGAGTCGGCTTTGGTCCAAACATCCGGCTCACTCAAGACCACTATCATATCAGCTGCTTCAATGGGCATGGGGTCTGTAGGAATTTCGGATGAACCTATCTTGCCAACTACCTCCCTTACCTCATTTGGAAACTCTTTCATCAATAGTTTGGAAGCGTCATTGACCGCATCTATAGTATGGGAAACGGAACTGCCAGTGGAAACCCTGGTTTCTATGGCAAAATCTCCCTCATCCAGGGATGGGATAAATTCCGAACCCATCTGTGTAAAGGTAAATAGGCTCATTGCAAATACTAGCAGGGAAACCAGCACCATTTTTTTTCTGTTGCGCAATACAGTTTCCAAAATGGGCGTATAGACATTTTGCAGTTTTTCCATAATCCTGTCCGAAAGGGTCCGCTTATTATTCATGGTCTTTTTAAGGCAGAGTGCACTCATCATAGGCACATAGGTAAGCGAAAGGATAAATGCCCCGAGAATAGCAAAACTTACTGTAGTGGCCATAGGCCTAAACATTTTTCCTTCTATGCCCACCAATGCCAAAATTGGCAAGTACACTATAAGGATTATTATTTCACCAAAAGCGGCACTTGTACGTATTTTTGAAGCGGAAGTATATACCTGCTCGTCCATCTGTTGTTGGCTAAGCTGCGTTCCAGATTTTTTAAGGCCCAAGTAATGTAAGGTAGCCTCTACGATGATTACAGACCCATCTACGATAATACCAAAATCTATGGCACCTAAACTCATTAGGTTACCAGAGACACCAAATACTTTCATAAGGCTAATGGCAAACAGCATGGCCAAAGGGATAACTGAAGCCACAATTAGGCCTGCCCTTAAATTCCCAAGTAGTATAACCAGTATAAATAAAACAATAAGGGCCCCTTCTATTAAATTGGTGGTAACCGTACCTATGGCTTTCTTCACCAGTTTGGTTCTATCCAAAAAAGGTCTAATGGCTACGCCCTCGGGTAAGTTTTGCTGTATCTGAGCTACACGCTTGGTAACGTTGGCGATAACTTTGGAGGAGTTGGCACCTTTTAACATCATTACTACGGCTCCTACCACCTCTCCTTCCCCATTACGGGTCATAGCGCCATATCTGACAGCACTGCCCAATTGTACCGTGCCTATATCTTTTATTAAAATAGGCGTACCCTCCCTGGTATTTTTAATTACTATGTTCGTGATATCCTCCGGTGTTTGAATAAGCCCCTGTGAACGTATAAAATAAGCCTTAGGATTCTTGTCGATATAGGCGCCCCCAGTGTTCTGGTTGTTTACCGCCAAGGCCTGGAACACTTCGTTTACACTTACATCCAAGCTCAGCATACGCTCCGGATTAACGGCTACTTCGTATTGTTTTAAAAAACCGCCGAAGCTACTTACATCGGCCACCCCTTCAATGCCCAATAATTGTCTTCTTACGATCCAATCCTGAATAGAGCGGAGTTCCATGGCCGAATATTTGTCTTCATAACCCTCCTTGGCATAGAGGGTATATTGATAAATTTCTCCCAGACCCGTAGTAACCGGAGCCATTTCCGGCGTGCCGATGTTTGCCGGGATCTGGTTTTTAGCAGCCACCAAGCGCTCACCAATTTGTTGCCGGGCCCAATAAATGTCTATCTGATCCTTAAAAACCACGGTCACCACACTTAGGCCGAAACGAGAGAAGGAACGTATTTCCTCAATATTGGGAATGCTTGACATGGTGATCTCTAAAGGAAAAGTTACCAAACGTTCTATGTCCTGGGCCGATTGCGAGGGTGCAGATGTAATAATTTGCACTTGATTATTGGTAATATCAGGAACAGCATCAATAGGAAGTTCCTGCATAGAATAGATTCCCCAACCTACCAAGGCCAATACCATGGTGCCTACAATCAATTTATTCTTAATCGAAAATTTTATAATACGATCTAACATTTTAATGATTCATTCAGTTAAACATGTATGCAATAATGTGTGAAGTATTTTTTGAGAGAAACATCAAAAATTAATCACATATAATAGTAGTCTACTCTTGAGAAAATATGCTGAACAAACCCTTGGGCGGTTGAAAAACCTCATCCAAATAAGAAGAACAGTAGGTGGCTTCATAAAAATTGCACCGTTTGGCCTTATCCAAAATTGCTTTGGGCCGTTCAGAAACCGCCACAGATTTTAAAAAAGCACCTGTGATATGAATATCCATGCAATGATGATGGTGTTCGCTTTTGTTATCATGCCCCTTATCTCCTGTGTGGTTTTGAGTATGGGTAGGGGTATCCGAAAGAAAATGGTGTGGTTCGGCTTTTTCATAAACCACAACATCTGCATGCACCTGTAACGGAGGTAGAAGCAAAACAAGGGTCAATATAAAAATACCTATGTGTTTCAAAAATAAATTTTGACAAAGATAAAGTTAAAAAACATGCAACACCGTTGCATTTTATCATAAAAAGTACAATAAAAGGCGACTTTTTTGTAGCACCATTACTTTGATTATATCTCATCTTTGGCCTATAATAATTTAAACTTAAAATCATGAGATTTATAACCAAGAGAATACACGCTTTTTTAGATTATCCAGTTGCCATTGCCTTAATAGTGCTTCCTTTTTTACTGGGCTTGGGCAGCTCCAATCCGCTTGCAATGGAGCTTTCAGTAGTAACCGGAATTGCAGCATTTATTTTGACTTTATTAACCGACCATCACTTAGGTGCATTTCGGGTAATTTCTTATCAAATTCATTTGATTGTTGATTTTTTGGTCGCCATCGTATTTCTTATGGCTCCCTTTATTTTTTCGTTCGAAGGAATTGATGCATATTACTATTGGGTTAATGGTATTGCCGTACTTTCAGTAGTAAGCATGCACAAACCAGAGTTGGCCGTATAATCTTAACACTAGAAATTTTTACGGATAATAAAACTATATGTCTCTTTTATGGGGACTCTTAGAGTATATCAATTAGACGATATTGAAGAAAAATATGGTTTTTGCTCAATTTTAATTTACCAATGGGAGCGGCAAAATGTTGTGTTTTGCTGTTCCCGGGTGTAAAAATCTACTTTTTGTCTTTTGACTGTCGACTATGCAGGCATTTTGGATAAAAGCAATGAAACGAGAATATTGAATTTGTCATTAAAATAAGTTGTTGTACCTAATTCTAGACGTTGGTAATAGTACACTTAAGACAACAGCCAGTGGAATTGGATAAACTCATAACCTAACTAAATTATTATGGTTTCGAAAAATCACTGTTTTATGGGGCTATTCCGTTCGTAAACTTGTCACAGGGTTTGCCAATGCCGCTTTTATGGCTCGAAAACCTGTAGTACCCATAGTAATCAACAAAGCTAAAACTGTAGCCATTACAAATACTTCAACCCCAATATTTGTTCTATATGTAAAACCTTCAATCCAACCATTCATAAAATAGTAAGTGAGCGGCCATGAGAAGATACTGGCAACAAATAGTAGCACAATAAATTCGCTAATCAACTGAAAAGTAACATTACCCACAGAAGCGCCAAGTACCTTTCTAATTCCAATTTCTTTTGATTTTCGTTCTGCCGAGAAAGACACAAGTCCAAAAGTGCCAAGACAGGCAAGGATTATGGCTAGAACCGTGAAAATGGTAAATACCTCAGTAAATTTTTTCTCCGTTTGGTACTGCTCCGCTACATCTTCATCCACAAAGGAGTAAGAAAAATCCCTGTCGGTTACAAACTTTGAATAAACCGATTCAATATGCTTAAGGGTTAAAGGTATATTTTGAGCATCAACTTTTATATACGCCCAGTTTAAGTAGGTAGAAGACATAATAAAAATAATCGGAGGGATTTTTCTGTGTAGAGATTCAAAATGAAAATCTTTTACAATGCCCACTACATTAAATTTTTGATCATCAAGCTCTACCCATTTACCAACTGGGTCATTCCAACCCAACTGGGAAACGGCGGCCTCATTGAGAATTATTGAGGTGTTTATATCTGAAGAGAATTCTCTGGAAAAATCCCGGCCTTTAGTAATTTCAGCTTCCACAGTTCCCAAAAAATCGTAATCAACTCCAATAATTTTCATTGATTTTCTTGCCTCTTCGTCAACAGGCACACCTTCTGCTTTATATGGCGTGCTATTACTTATCCAACCGGGCATTCTCATATTAGAAACCCCGGTCTTAAGAATTGCCGTGTTGGTTAAAAGTTCATCAGTGAATGCAGCTAGGTGAGATCTGTCCATAGTTTGGAGAGGTACCGCTACAAGTAATTCTTTACTAATTCCCAACTCTTTATTTTTTAGAA
Source organism: Spongiimicrobium sp. 3-5 (assembly GCF_046557915.1). Lineage (NCBI taxonomy): Bacteria > Pseudomonadati > Bacteroidota > Flavobacteriia > Flavobacteriales > Flavobacteriaceae > Spongiimicrobium > Spongiimicrobium sp. 3-5. The sequence goes on along the minus strand of NZ_JBHEBG010000001.1, from coordinate 1,462,333 downwards.
AGTTGAGTTGCTTAAAAACAATGGACGTGGAGGCTATTAACCCAATTGAGATTACAAATTGTAAAACTACCAGTCCTTTCCGGAGTAGCAAACCGGTTTTTTTTGTTGACTGACCACCTTTTAGCGTATTTATTGGCTTAAATGCTGAAAGAATGAATGATGGATAAGCTCCTGAAAATAACGTTACCACTGTTAACGACGCTAACAATGCTAACAACACCGTTGCATCGAACAAGACAGTTCTTGGTATTTCTTTTCCGGCAAACTGATTAAATACTGGTAGCAATAAAAAAGCTAAGCCGAAAGCAATAAGAATTGCTATAGATGTCATGATAAACGATTCGCTCAAAAACTGACCAACCAGATTCATCTTATTAGCACCCAGAGCTTTTCGCATACCTACTTCTTTGGCCCGTCGTACTGATCGAGCCGTGGTCAGGTTCATATAATTCACACAAGCAATAACTAAAATGAAAATGGCTATGACAGAAAAAATGTATATATGATTAATATTCCCATTGATTTCAATCTCAGTTCCGTTATTTGATTTTAGGTGAATATCTAACAAGGGTTGCAGAAACAGCTTAAAATTTTCTGAAGTAAATGGTGGTAAATGATAGTCAATAAAATCTGGAAACATGGATTCCATCTTTGAGGGCATGGCCCCTTCCTCCATTTTAATGTATACATATTGAGAGTCCCAACCCACACTGGTAAACATTACCTCCGGAGAAATTTGTCTTGCTGTTTGACCGGATATCAAAAAATCAAAGTGAAAGTGGGAATTTGAAGGCATATCTTCCATAATTCCACTAACCTGTAATTGCAATGTACCATCTTCAAGATTGAGTACCTTACCCATGGGCTCTTCATTGCCAAAATACTTCTCAGCGGTAGATTCAGAAATGATTACTTTATTAGACCCTTTTAATCCCTCATTAGGGTTGCCAGAAATTAATGGAAAAGAAAAAACCTTGAAAAAATTCTCATCCGCTACAGCAATCCTCTCCTCGTTAAACTTTTTATTATTATAGGTAACAATTCCAGGCCTTCCAGCTATTCGAACCAACTGTTCAATTTCACCAAAATTGGTCTTTAACCTCTCCGCCGTAGGCCATGAATTAGTAGAATATGGCTCCCATACCCCCTGCCTCATGTAGGCGGCGGCCACACGATAAATTCTATCTCCATCCTTATGAAAATTGTCATAGCTTAGCTCGTCTTTAATAAATAGAGAAATTAAAAGACAACAGACAAAACCCAACACCAGTCCAAAAATATTTATAAAACTGTATCCCCCTTCTTTTTTGAATACTCGGAAAGCGATTTTTAGATAGTTTTTTAGCATGATTCTCTATTGTTGAGTGATAATAACTTCCAAAAGGCAATTCCCTTTTAAAACTCTGAAGGAATTGTGCAATTCCTAGTAACTATATGTGTGCCATTTTTTCAACTATCTGAATATCATGCTCTTATATAGTTGTTGGATGAAATCGATTTTAAAAACTGTAAAATATCTGTACAGAAGGTGTCCAATATTTATACGCTATTCTGGCAAGATTAAATAAGAGGTTTATTCTTTCCCATAGTTCTATATCAGCGCTTAATAGCTGTTCTACTTAATCCAAATCAACTTAATTTGTATGTTTTTAAATGTATTCCACTAATTTCTCACCTATAAAAAAGCTGAGACCAAAACCTCGGCTTTCTCCTTGTTGTACAAGCGGAGAACGTTCTATTTACCGATAACAAATACCCTAAAATTAAATGTAGTTATGTAACCAAGGTTACTTAAGGGTTTGTTTATGTGTGGTAGTTTTGAAGAACCATCTAAAAGATATAATGCTGGTTTTAATTGGTATTACTCAATTAGGCCTTTTAAACGAAAATATTATGAAAAAAAATATGAGTGGTCTGGACCGTGTAGCAAGATTGATCTTTGCCGTAGTTGTAGTAATGTTATATTACTTCCATGTAGTTGAAGGAGCGTTGGCCTATGTATTGATGACATTGGCCGGAATATTTATCCTAACAAGTTTTGTGGGCTTTTGTCCTTTATATACTCTTTTTAAAATAGATAACGTTAAGAAGAAGAAATAGTTTTTGGTGGATTGTTTGAGAAATATCATGTTTTATAAGTATTAAGCCAAGTAAATTTGATTTTAATAAAATTGAAAAAAGATGAAAATACTTCAGATAATTTCATTGGTTTCTTGGGAAAACGGTATTTGGATGATCGGTGTTTTTGCAGTGGTCGTCATCGCTTTGGTAGGCGCAGTTTTAGGATTGATGAGTAGTGGAAAAAAAGAAGGTCAAAAAGAACCTTAACCCCCACATTCCCAAAATTTCCGGCAGGCCATATTAAAGATAATTGTCTTAAAATACAGGTCATCAAATTGATGGTTTAATTTCCTTCGTTAGAATTTTTTTAAACCCTGGCCTTGGCATGTTTCCAACTCGTTTTGATCTCATAAATTAGGGTACTTTTTACAAACAGTTGCCTGAGTAGATATATTTTACAAATGTGGCATAACCCTATTTATTGACTGGATTTAGGTTTCCTCCAATTTTCATCAATAATATGTCCAGTTAACTCGCTACATTAAAGATGTAGATGTTCGTGAAGTGCCAAAGTTAAGTCTCTAGAATCTCGACCTCATAAAACGGTCGTTTTATTGAACTGATTAATCACAAGTTTTATTAGTCTTAAGAAGATATTAGGAGTTTGACTAACTATGCTTGATTTTAATTTTGTGACCCAGGCTCTAAATGATTGGAGCAAATCGCAGTATTTAATGGATTTCCATTTTTTTTGCACTTTTTTAGGTTCATGTTTAAAAATTTGTATATTTGTCTTTATGTACGACATAAAGATGTGTTAATGAATTTTAAAAAACTGATTTCGGCGTCTTATACGCCATTTAAAAAATCTGATCTAAGCTTGGATTTAGAAAAAGTTGAAACTTTGTATAACAACCTTCTTAAAAATGGGGTGAAGGGGACAATGATCTGTGGCACAACCGGGGAAGGATACTCACTATCCGCAAAGGAACGTAAGATTTTGGCTGCGGAGTGGAGTTCTGTGATTTCCGATGATTTTGATCTCATGATACATGTCGGTCACAATTCAGTGGTTGACATTAAAGAATTAGTTGAGAGTGCAGTTAGTTTAAATTCCGCCGCAGTAGTCTTGTCCCCTCCCCTATTTTATAAACCATTGGATATTGAAAATCTTATTGATTTTTTGACCGTATGTATTGAAGGGCATCCAGAAACCGATTTTTACTATTACCATATACCCTCCATGACAGGGGTAGAATTTCCCATGATTCAGTTTCTTCAACAATTAAAGGAAAAGGATGTCAATATCAAGGGAATCAAATATACACATGAGGATTTAGACGAGTATTCCAAATGTCTGGACTATCAAAACACTTCCTTCGACATGATTTTTGGAAGAGACGAGCTTCTCTTAAATGCATTGCCCTTAGGGGCAAAATCTGCCCTGGGAAGCACCTATAATTTTATGTCTCCCATTTATTTGAAAATGATTGATCTGTTTGAGAATGGGAAATTCGCGGAGGCCGAAAAAATACATTTGGAAGTGAACAAGATTATAGATGTCATGGTCGAATTTGGTGGTGGGGTTATCGCCGGCAAAGCCATGATGAACCTTATTGGGTTAGATTGTGGGCCAACACGTCTTCCATTAAGAACTCTTAATGTACAAAGCATCGAAAATTTAAAATCAAATCTTGAGAAAACGAAATTCTATGAGTATAAGAACAAACAACTAATAACTTAAAACTATTAAACTAGACATTATGAAGTATTTATTTTCCTTTTTGTTGGTCTTTGTTTTTGTGGTCTCGGCCATAGGACAGACTAATGTAACTGGCACGGTAACTTCTGAGAACGGTGAAAGCCTGCCAGGAGTAAATATAGTGGTTCAAGGAACCACAACGGGCGTTGTCGCTGATTTTGACGGTAATTTTTCCATCGAAGTAGGCGATACCAATACGGCGGTGCTGGTATTCAGTTATCTTGGATTTACGACCTTGGAAGTTCCTGTTTCGGGTGAAAACAATTTGCAGATTATCTTAATCGAAAGCTCTACCGCGTTGGACGAAGTCGTAGTTGTAGGTTACGGCGAGCAGTCCAAGGCCCGGGTTACAGGCTCTATCACCTCGGTAAAGGCCGAAGAGTTTGAGAATCGACCTGTTTCCAGTTTTGACAACGCCTTACAGGGTAAGGCTGCCGGGGTGCAGGTTGTACAAAACACAGGTGCTCCCGGAGGTGGCGCAACCGTCCGCATTAGGGGTATCGCCTCTATTAGTGGAGGAAATGAACCTTTATATGTAATCGACGGTGTGCCTATTAAAAGCGGGAATTTTGGTGAGTCTAACCAACTAGGTTCAATAGGTCTAAATGCATTAGCCGATATCAATCCAAATGATATAGCATCCATAGAAGTGCTCAAGGATGCGTCTGCGGCCTCGATTTATGGTTCACGAGCGTCCAATGGGGTTGTTTTGATTACCACTAAGAGAGGCTCGGCCGGAAAACCATCCTTGAGCGTAAGTACCTATTATGGAGTGCAAAGAATAATAGACTTTTTACCCTCAGTTAACGGCCAGCAATTCAGAGAGATTTTTTATGAAGGCTGGTTGAATGCAGGAAGGCAAATGCGACCTGAAATAGCGGACATTCTAAATCCGACTACCGGAGGTAACAACAATACCAATTGGCAAGATCTGATTTTTGATGATGCTCCAATACAAAATGTAGACATATCCTTATCCGGAGGTTCAGAAAAATTAAAATTTGCCATTAGCGCAAATTACTTCAATCAAGAAGGTATTCTACTGGACACAGGTTATAAAAGGGTTTCTTCACGACTGAATGTGGATTATCAGGCTTACAAAAATATCAAATTAGGGGCCAGTGTTTCCTATTCCAACGGCTTCAATAATTTAGCGGTTCAATCGCCAGGCAATAATAATCCGATCCAAGTATGGATGAATACTCCTTCATATCAGACACCATTTCCTATTGAACAAGAACCGACATGGATTAGAAATCCAGTCAGTTTATTGGAGGATCCTTTTTTTGAATCAAAAACAGATCGTATAATCGGAAACATTTTTGCCGAAGTGAAGATAGTGGAAGGGCTTAAATTCAGATCAAATCTAGGATTGGACCTCTTAAGTTTAAAAGAGAATCTATTTGTTCCTTCCACAGTTAGAAATATTGGCTCATTTAGAACCGCGACAGCCCGCGATTTTCAGGATCTTGGCTGGATAAATGAGAATACATTGAACTATAATAAGCTCTTCAATGACAAACATTCATTGGACATATTATTGGGCTTTAGCCAACAGGTGAACAAAATCAATACCATATTCGTTCGTGGTAGCCAAGCTCCATCCGATAAGATTCCAACGGTAAATGCCAGTGCTGTTATAGAGGATGCAAGTACTACAGAAACAAGTTGGGGACTGGTCTCCTATTTCGGAAGAGTCAATTATGGCTTTATGAACAAATATTTATTGACCGGAACGGTGAGAACGGATGGATCCTCAAGATTTGGTGAAGACTCCAGATATGGTACTTTCCCTTCCGGGTCATTTGCCTGGAGGGTATCCCAGGAACCGTTTATGGCAAACTCCTTTATGGATGAGTGGAAGTTACGCGTAAGTTATGGTTCCACGGGCAATCAAGAAGGTATAGGCAATTTTGTGTCTCAAGGGCTATTTACCAGTGACCCTACCTATTTGGGAATAGGCGGTTTTGCACCCGCTAACAATGGTATCCCTAACAGATTATTGTCATGGGAAAGAACCAACCAATTTAATGTGGCTACCGATATTGCTCTTTTTAATAACAGAATTAGTCTAACAGCAGAATATTATGTAAAGAAAACTGAGGATTTGTTGTTCAACGTACAGTTACCCGGCACTTCGGGTTTTGAGACATTGACCACCAACTTGGGTGGCGTAGAAAACAGGGGGGTAGATCTTAATCTAACTTCTCTAAACTTTGATGGCACTAATTTTAAGTGGTCAACAAATATTAATATCTCTTTTAATACGAACGAGGTTACAGAATTGCCGAACGGTGAGGATTTCTTCATCTTCGGAAACGGTGGAAACGGGTTGGCAATTCTTAGGGAAGGCGAATCCCTTGGTTCGTTTTTCGGGTTTCAATTTGATGGGGTATACCCTACTACCGAAGATGTGCCCTCAGGCCCTAACGGAGAGGGAAGGCTGCGTTCGGGTGGTGAAAATGGCCCTGAATTTGAAGGTGGTGATGCCATTTTTAGGGATTTGGACAATAACGGGATTATTGACGAAGATGACAGAACTATTATAGGGCAGGCGCTTCCAGATTTTACTGGGGGTATTACCAATAACTTTTCCTATAAGGGGTTTGATTTGAATGTCTTTTTTAATTTTTCCTACGGTAATGATATCTATAATGCCGCGAGTCAATATAGAAATGGTTGGACCGGTCTGTATGTGCAACCTAGTCTCGAAACTTATAACAATAGATGGCAAGAGCCCGGGGATATTACAGATATTCCAAGGAATGTTTTTCGTGGGCCTCAGGAAAATGGTAGGGGCAATACGTCCCGATGGATCGAAGATGGTTCGTTCCTACGTTTGAAAACAATAACCTTGGGGTACAATTGTCAGCCTAGGATATTAGAAAAACTCCACATCAGCAAATTGAGATTCTATGTAACCGGACAGAACTTATGGACGTTGACCGACTATTCCGGTTATGATCCCGAGGCCGTTTCTTCTTCGGCGAACAATGCAGGTATCTTCGGTGTGGACGAGTTTTTGTTTCCATTATCAAAGTCGGTAATTTTTGGAGTTAACCTTGGACTATAAAATTTAGTAAAATGAAAAATGTCAAATATCTTTTATTCGTATTTATAATAGGTCTTACATCATGCGAGACCGCTCTGGAGCAAGCTCCGGTGAGTGATATTACACAAAGCAATGCCTTTCAGAACGAAGATGATGCTGAATCTGCAATAATTGGTTGTTATAATCAATTGCAAACTGCTATGACCGGAAACCAGGCAGTGGCCAATTTTGTAGCTTGGGGTGATGCCAGGGCAGATGAAATCCTTACCAACGATACTGGGGGATCAATTGTAGTAATCTCCGAAAACTTGCTAACTACCACCAATGGTTTTGTTGACTGGTCGGCATGGTATCGTTTAATCAACAATGCCAATACAACTATTGTGAATGTTCCCGAAATAGAAAACATCTCTGCCGATAAGCAAAACCAAATTGTTGGTGAAGCCCTGTTCTTAAGAAGTTTGGCCTATTTTTATTTAGTACGGTTATGGGGCGATGTACCAGTGGTGTTAACCCCTTTTACTTCTTCAAACGACGAGTTTCAGGTATCACAATCGCCCAAAGGAAGTGTTCTGGAGCAAATTATTACTGATTTATCGGTTGCCGAGGGTATGGTTCCGACTTCCTATTCCGGTAATGATGCCACCCGTGGCCGTGCGACGGTGGGTGCGTTAAATGCGCTACAGGCTCATGTGTATGCATGGCGTGCGCGGGTCGAAAATGGCGGGGATGCCGATTTACAGGCCGCTTTATCGGCCACTAACAAGATTTTGGGAAATAGCAGTTATTCTCCATGGAGTAATTACGAAGCCGTTTTTGCGGATGAAAATACCCCAGAAACTATATTTTCCGTTCAATTTAACTTGGATGTTTTTGATGATAATAACCTTTCCTCATCCTTCTTAAAAGAACCTTATAATGAAAGGTTACGGGCTTCCATAGAATTTGACCCCTTGTTTTTGACCTTTATCGAAGCGAGGCCGAATGATGTTAGAATCGATGTCATAAAACAAGAGGCGGGCCCTTCCGATCTGGTAAACGACCCGTTTGTAGTAAAATACAAAGGAAAAGGACAAACTGCACAGGGCTTTAGTACTTCAGACGATAACGTACCCATATTCAGGCTAACGGGGATTCAGTTATTAAAAGCCGAGATATTAGCAGCTCAAGGAAGTTTAATGGAAGCAATGACCATAGTAAACGATATAAGAACAAGGGCCGGGTTGGCCAATAATGTGGCAAACACACAAGACGCAGTTTTGGACGCCGTACTCGATGAACGCTATATTGAATTATTTGCCGAAGGACATCGATGGTTTGATTTGATTCGTAATGGAAAGGCAACACAACTAGATGATATCCTAAACGAAGAACACTTGCTATGGCCTATATCGGTTCAAGAACTTACCCAGAATCCTAATTTGGTACAAAACTCATTTTATTAAAAACTGGACTTATGAAAACTAAATTCTTTTATTTTTTATTGATTTTGACATTTCTATCCTCCTGTGAAGAAACTAGTCTGGAAACTTTTGAAGTCCCAGAAACTTCATATGATATTTCTGTAATGCAGTTTCTAGCAGATCCTGGTCAAGTCATCTTTTTTAACGAAACCTTTGCCAGTGATGATTACTCACTTTTCATCCAAGCGCTGGAAAGAACGGGGCTGGACGTAAGTGCTGTAAGCGGAAAGAACAATACCATATTCGCTCCGGGCAGTGTAACGATGCAACGTATTTTAGACTCCGATGATACTTGGAATACGATTGATGATATTCCGATAGACATTCTTACTGATATTTTAGAAACGCATATATTATCAGGTCGGTTTTTAAGGGAGGACTTTAGACAATCTCCCGGTAGTTACTCAACTTTAGCCGGCAATAGTATAAACGTATCCGTAACAAATATTGGTGATACTGGTCGGGGATTGAACATTAGAGTAGGTGCTGCTTTGGTTCAATCTGCAGACCTACAATTTACAGACGGCGTGGTACATACCTATGGCACAGCAGGAACACGAGCCAACAATAGCGAATCACAACCATTAGGATTATAATTCAGATATGGGATTGTAAATCTGTTCAATGACTTAGTTTCTAAATTGTTCTACTGACTGGTGAGTTGTATCTTTTATAAATAAAAACATTCATAAGTATATGAATCAATTAAAGAATAAGGTTTCGTGGAAAAAATTAATCGTATTTCTGGCCTTGTTTTCCTCCTTTTTTTCAGTGGAAGCCCAAAGGAGGGCATTCATTGCAATAAATGCTCCTTCAGAGCTTAAGGTAGTAGCGAGTTCTGGGTCACTAATAAATATTAGCTGGAAGGACAATTCACCTGACGAAGAGGGTTTTGCTGTTGAGAAAAAAGAAACTGGAAGAACATATTGGGAGGAAGTAGGGTTTGTTCCCGCCAATATATCAAAATTCCAACTTGGAGGGTGCCTTTCCGGCCAAGAGTATCAGATTAGGTTAAGAGCCTATAAAGGAAGTCTGTTCAGCGATTATACCAGCACCGTAGCTGCGAGAACCAGGAATAAATTGGGTGTGCAGAACAGCAAGGTAATAGAATCTTCCAATCAACGGCAAGGTGAGAGCACATTCGTCAAAGCAAAAAACGGAGAGTTGCACCTATATTTTGGTTCCTTTTCCGGGGTCGGCGACCGAAGCAAATCCAGAATAACAAGAAAAGTATCCTTTGATAATGGCAAGTCATGGAGTGTGCAAGAAATCATATTTGAAGATGACTCCTTATCATTGTTTCATCCATCTGCGATAAGACTTTCAAAAAACATAATCGGAGTAGCCTATTCCAAAAAGGTGATGGACCGATGGGAAGCACAAAAAGTCTTTCGATATTCCATGGACGAAGGCAAAACTTGGAGCAAAGAGATTCGGATCAGTGATGATTCCTATCCATATACTACCGGATCGCACGACCGTTTTGTGCAATTGAGCAATGGCCGGATATTCCATATGGTCCATGGCCGAATACCGCAAAAAGTGCAGAAAGCTCATAATGAAGCTATGGAATGGAAACTGGAAGAAGGCTATGGGGTCCATGCGTACAAAGAACATCCCAAGGGAAGACAATTGGGTACCGATATTTATTCGACCAATGATAGCGGAAAAACTTGGTATAAGGTAAACGATAAAACCATTTTGACTTACGAAAACCCATATGGGCTGGGAGAGTATGGATTCTACGAAGCTTCTTTGGTAGAATGGAGGCCAGGACACTTGGCTATTTTTGGGCGTAATGCCACGGGCTTTCTATACGTCTCCCGTTCACAGGATTACGGCAAAACCTGGAATACGCCCAGATCGGTCGGCATTCAAAACCCCTTGGCACCCATCCGGGTGGCCAAGATACCCAATTCGGATTACATTGTATTGCTACAATGTCCACATGTGGACCTGTTCGGTACCTGGGGCAATGGCCCCAGATATATACTGGCTTCCCGAATTAGCGATGATGGCGGACTGACCTGGAAAAACTATAAGGAATTGGAATATGACGGAATCCATCATTATGCCTATCCTGCCTTATTGTTTGATGGAGGAACGGCACATCTTGCCTACTGGAAAACCACATTGGAAAACAACAAATGGAAAAAAATTGAACTGGCTTATCGCCAAGAACCAAGCAACTGGTTTATAACAGAATAAAAGAACATTATAGATGAGAGATATTAAGACCGAAGTTTTAGTGGTTGGATCCGGCGCAGCAGGGATTACCGCAGCCATTGCCGCTGCACGAAATGGTGCTAAAACCTTATTGGTAGAGTACAACGGTTTTTTAGGAGGAATATCCGCTACTTTGCCATGGCTCGGTTTCCATGATAGAGATTATCGTCAAGTCGTTAAAGGGCTTTGCCACGAATATGTAACACGGCTTCATCAAATGGGAGGCAGTTCCGATTATGTAATGGATCCAAAATGTAGCTCGTTGGTAAGTATCAACAGTCATATGTGGAAAATTTTGGCGATGCAAATGGCACAAGAAGCTGGCGTAGATGTCATGCTCCATACCCATATGGTCGACACCGTCCGTGAAGGGGATCGAATAGCAGGTATTGTTGTGGAGCATAAATCCGGAAGACAAAAAATTCTTGCTGATATTACCATTGACTGTAGCGGCGATGGGGATGTTGCTGCCAGAGGTGGTGTCTCTTGGGAAAAGGGAAGAACAGCAGATGGTTTGGTACAGGCTCCCACATTGGTATTCAGAATAGGTGGCATGAACAAAGCCGCATTTGTTAAGGGATGCAAGGATAAAAGCCTGAATTATAGGGAATGGATAACCCCTTATCCCGATTTATGGAAAAAAATGCAAGAACGTTTGGATACTACGGATGTGTTTATCCTTGGGGGATTTGCAGGTTTGATGGAAAAGGCTAGAAAAGATGGTATAATGGATGTTCCCCAGACTAGGGTCGTTGGTGTAAAATTACATCAGGAAGACCAGTTTCAAGTGGTCATGACAAGGGTCTTAGGCCTGGACCCCACCAATGTTGAAAGCATGAGCAATGCGTATATCAGGATTTACGACCAAATACCGCAATTGCTAGAATTTTTTAAAAAATATGTTCCTGGATGCGAGAATTCCTATTTATTGGAAATTGCACCGATGCTAGGTGTTAGGGAAAGTAGAAGAATAATGGGTGATTATGTTTTGGAAGCCGAAGATTTGTTGGAAGGACGGGTGTTCGATGATGCCATTAGTATGGGCGGCTACCACATAGATATCCATAGGCCTTCAGGAAGTTGGGTAGACTCCAGAAACGTAAAGGCCTATACTATTCCCTTACGAAGCCTTATCTCAAGAGATGTAGAAGGATTGATGATGGCAGGCAAGTGCCTTTCGGCAACTCATGAGGCAGTAGCGTCTACAAGGGTCATTCCTATATGTATGGGACAGGGAGAAGCCGTCGGGACAGCCGCGGCCCTCGCCATCAAAAATAAAACCACAGTCAGGGATTTGGATATTCAGAAATTGCAAGACCAACTTGATATACAAGGAGTGGAATTTGGACAATCCATTGGGCCTCCAAATCAAAAGGCCATAGACGAATATGGCCAACTACCTTTAGACGAACCTCCTACAGAAGGAGAAATGGACGCTGCAACCTCCAATCAAAAACATTGGATTAAGTAATGGAAATATCGAAGATAAAATGCTATAGCACCTTACTATGTATTGCGCTTTTCAGTTTTGGCTTTTCGCAGGTTAGCGACAAAGAAGTTCAAGACCCATACGCCTGGGAGTTATTAAGCGAATCTTCTCCAACAAGAGCAATGAAAGGGGCCTTTATTGGAAAAATCGACGAGTATATTGTCTTGGCAGGTGGAAGTACACCTAATGGAACCCTAAGCGATGCTATTTACGCTTTAGATACAAATTCGGGAAACTGGGAGAAACTCAAAATTAAGCTACCCAAACCTATGGCTTTTGGAGCCACGGCCGTTTTGGATGATTTCATATTCTTCATTGGCGGCAGCACACAATCATCTGTAGTAAGTGATGTCTATCGGTTGACTCTAGATACAACAAAGAATTGGACACTAAAGTCATCCAAGCCCTTACCAACCCCCCTACACCTTCAACAAACCTGTATACTAGAAAATAGAATATATGTAGGCGGCGGGTATACAGATTTAGAAAACAAGGTTCTTGGTAAATTTTATGAATACTTTCCAGAGAAAGATTCTTGGAAAACACTTGCCAGTGTGCCCCGTAGCTTGGGCAAAAACCCATCATTAGTAGTGCAAAATGAGGGAAATTTCGATGCGATTTTTGCTTATTCCGAGACCGATAACACCTTTCAACGTTTTAACCCTAGTAATGGGATATGGACGTCCCTGCTCCCGGCACCTTTGCGCCTAGGGAATGCTATTGGCTTTCCGGTCGGTAGCGCACATATCATGTATTTATCCACAAGCGAACTTTCCAGTAACCAGGAGAAAGAAAAATATGCGGCGATATATCATACGATTACCGATAGATGGGTCAACATACAGAACACAGAGATACAGCCAATTCGCAACGGGCTTGTCCCTGCTTCGGAAGCAATAGTGGTAGCTACTTCGGAAAATAATGAACTTCAATTATATACTGGAACTTCTACCATAGATAGTACCGGATTGAGCTTGTTAGATATTTTTACATTCTGCGTTTATTTTATTGTACTATTATATATGGGGTACCGTTTTTCTAAACGGATTAAGAACACAGATGACTATTTCAGGGGAGGAAAACGGATACCCGCCTGGGCTGCAGGTATAAGTATAGTAGCTACCAAATTAAGTGCAGTTACCTTTATGTCTATTCCTGCGAAGGTATTCGCCACAGATTGGCTGTATTTTCTAATCCCCTTCAATTCCATTGTACTAGCATTTTTCGTAGTGAAAGTAGTATTGCCATTCTTTCAACGTATGAATCTCACCTCGGCATATGAGTATCTGGAAGTACGTTTTAATGTGGTTATACGTATTTTGGGAAGCGTTTCTTATCTCCTTTGGGAAATAGGACGTGTGGGAGTGTTATTGTTGCTCCCGGCTATCGTAATATCCGTTGTTGCAGACATAGACTTGTATTTCTGCATATTGCTCATTGGTTTTATAGCTACCATTTATACACTAATCGGGGGTATAGAGGCGGTAATATGGACGGATGTTATACAGGTGATCGTAATGATGGTCGGTATACTGATAGCGCTTTTCATTATGGTAGACCGCACTGAGGGTAGCCTTATGGCAATGTATGAATCCGCACACACTCAAGGAAAGTTAAAGGCTTTTGACTGGGATCTTGACCTTACCAAGGCAACGGTCTTGGTCATAGTATTGGGCTGGGTTGGAAGAATTCAGGAATATGTTTCCACTCAATCCATTGTGCAACGGTTTATGACAACCAAGAATGAAAAAGCAGCGGCTAAAAGTATGTGGATTTCTGCCCTGGTATCTATACCCGTAGTCATTATTTTTTATTTTGTTGGAACAGCATTGTTTCTTTACTATCAACAATTTCCACAAGACCTGAACCCCACCATGGAACAGACCGATGCTATTTTACCTACCTTTTTTATTACACAGCTGCCCGTAGGTGTAATAGGATTGGTAATCGCCGCAATATTCGCTGCCGCAATGTCTAGCTTGGACAGTGCTATGAATAGTATGTCCACAGTTATTATTACGGACTTCTATAAACGTTTTAAACCAAAAATACCAGAAAGCAGATTGTTCAAAATAGCCAAATACCTTGTCGGTATTTTAGGCGTTCTTGGAACTGCCTCTGCTGTACTTATGGCAAGTTTTGAAATAAAATCTCTTTTTGACCAGCTACTTTTATTCATGGGCTTAACAGGCGGAGGATTGGCAGGAGTATTCTTGTTAGGAATGTTGACTAAGCGAGCTAGTTCCAGGGGAGTGTTTGTTGGGTTTGTTTCGAGCTGTATTTTGCAATATTATATTAGCTTCCACACTGATTTACATTTTTTATTGTATGCAACTACAGGTTTGGTTTCATGTTTTATTATTGGTTATGTTGCTAGTTTCATTTTACCCTATTCAAATTATAAGAAGCGGGAAACCACTTATTAAGACTCAGAAAAGAAAAGGGATGAAGTTTATGGGAAACATTTTCCTTAAGCGAATCCTTAAAAGATTTAAAATAACACATGGATAAAAACCAATGAAATTGATTAAAAGGTCAATAATAAAAGAATATTCAAAACATATGTGGGCTATGGTTTTATGGCTTGCCCTAATGATGTGTAGTCTACAAATGTATTCGCAAATACATATGAGTGATGAACATGTCGGATACTGGGAATATAAGAACAAACCTGTATTATTGATAGGAGGATGGAATCATGGTCATAATCCATTTTTGGATCATGATACACAAGACGGTGGTGGATATGAGGACACAAGCACAACGCTAGAAATAGTTAATGCGCTTGATGAACTTGTTAAGGCTGGTGGAAATCTAATTAGATGTGTCTTAGACCCAGGTGTTGGTGCAGGTCGACAGGGTTTTGATTTCTGTAAAAAGATTGACGGTAAATATAATCTAAGCAATATGGAAGGGCCATATTGGGAAAGGCTAGACTTCTTTTTAAAAGAATGCCAAAAAAGAAATATTATCGTTGGAATTGAGGTGTGGGATCGATTTGATTGGTATGACGGTGGACATAAAGGTTGGCAAGTAAGTCCTTTCAATCCAATCAATAATGTTAACTATACTACCAGAAACACTGGTTTGGCCCATTCCTATCCCGGAAAGGGTGATAATTCCGAAAACCCTTTCGGTAAAACCACTCCAAGACAATCTTACTACTTACAGGCCAATACGGAGAAAAGAATTCAATTGGATGAGATCCGTAATTATCAAGAAAAGTTTGTAGATAGATTGCTTGATGTTACTTTACAATATGATAATTTGATTTATTCTGCCAATAACGAAGTACGGCATCAAGAATCTGCATGGGGTGAATATTGGATCAACTACATGAAAAAAATCGCAGCCAAAAAAAAGCTGAAAATATATTGTACGGATATGTTCTGGGATTTAGTTCATCTGCCAGACTCTTCATCCTATGATTATTTGCTCAAAAATGTCCAAATTTATGACTACTTTGATATTTCTCAAATTTCTGCACAGTTTATACCCAATAACACCTCTGAACGTGAACGGGGAGAAAAACACTGGCAGATGGTTCGTTATGCAACCACCAAGGCTCTGGAAGTAAATCGCCTTACACATATGAATAAAATTTATGGTAGTGTATCAAAAACGGCCAGTGTAATGGGCAGTGACAACAATGCTATAGAAGAGTTTTGGCGTGGCCTAATAGCCGGAGTTGCAGGTGCACGATTTCATCGTCCAGAATCGGGTCTTGGATTATCCCCAAAATCGAAGAAAAGTTTACAATCTGTACGATTAGTAGAAGAGAAACTAAAATTTTGGGAAGTAGTCTCGAAACAGCATCTAATAAGTGAAGTTGAACCAGACGAAGCATATGTGGCTGCCAAACTAGGAGAAAAATATTTAATTTTCTTTACAAACGGAGGAGCTGTTAAGTTAGACTTAAGTAGGTATAAAAGCACAGATTTTAGTTTTTATTGGATTAATATTGATAAGGCCATCATTCAACATGAAGGTAGTCTAAAAGGGGGTGATCATAGATATATTTCAGCCCCTAGTAATGGTCATTGGGCCGCCATAGTTGTACGCCTCCCATAAAAAGGGGAGATAAATACAAAAAGTAAGTGGATTTGTAAATCCATCTATTACTAACTAAAAGGTCAATGATTAAAAGTTCCTCTAATAATGTCCGACATGAATAAATTACGACAAACATTTAAAATTTCCGGTCTACTCTTTTTTTCAATAATAGTCTCTTGTTCTGAAAGACAGAAAGAAAAAAAAGATTCAGTAATAAAAAAACCAAATATTGTTTTTATTCTTACGGACGATCAACGTTATGACGCATATTCTGCTGCTGGCCATCCGTTTCTTAAAACGCCTAACATAGATAGGCTGGCAAATGAGGGGGCTACCTTTGCTAATGCATTTGTAACAACGTCAATTTGTGCACCTTCAAGGGGTAGTATATTGACTGGAATGTACGCCCATAGCAGTGGAGTCCCAACCATTGAATCGCTTAAGGACCCAAACCCTAAATGGCCTACTTTTTCTCAATTATTGCAAAAAGCAGGCTATGAAACGGCTTTTCTAGGTAAGTGGCATATGGCACGTCATAAAAGACCAAGACGAGGATTTAATCATTGGGTTAGTTTTTACAATCAAGGTAATTACTTTGGTAACGAACTAAATGTAGATGGCCATCTAGTTTGGGAAGGTGGTTATATTACAGATGTACTCACGGAATATGCGCTTGATTTTTTGGAAAAAACGGATAATGAGAAGCCTTTTATGCTTTATTTGAGCCATAAGGCTGTGCATAGTCCCTTTACCCCTGCAGATAGGCACAAAACTCTTTTCGATACCGTAGAAGTAATCTCCAAACATAATCCAAATGACATATTGCAGAACAAACAAAAGTGGCGGAAAGAACGAGAACGGTCTGAAAATCCCCAAATAAATCAGAATGCCATTAAAAACTATAATCGAGCCATTACTGCAGTTGATGATGGTCTTGGAAAAATATTGAAGTTACTTGAGAAGAAAAAAGTTTTGGACAATACTTTGATTGTCTTCTCTTCGGATAACGGTTATTTTCAAGGAGAGCATGGAGGAATGAGCGACAAACGTCATGCCTATGAACCAAGTATTAGAGTTCCAATGTTAATGCGATTCCCAAAGATTTTCGATCAAAAGTCTATATACGAAGAAATGGTGCTCAATATTGATTTAATGCCTACCTTTTTAGATATGGCCGGAGTAGCTATTCCCGAAACCGTACAGGGACAGAGCATAATTCCTGTTGCAAAAAGGAAACAAAAAGGAAGAGCAAGTTTCCTATATGAATATTTTCAGGAAGATTACGATTACTCTGAACGTCCAACGGTTCTGGCGGTGAGGACCAATGATTATAAGTTGATAACATACCCTGAACTTCATGGTGCTATCAATGAATTATACAATTTGAGAGAAGATCCTGAAGAGCTTTTTAATCTATATGAAATACGAGAGTATAGTAAAGTTAGGGTTTCATTAGAGCGTAAAATTGAAGAATTGAAATCCGTAACAGACTTCAAAATGAATCCTCCTACACCTAGGGAAAATTTGGAAATGATTCAAATGTGGCAAAATAAAAAAGGGTATAATGTGAGATCTAATGCGATAGAATTACATGACTCTATTGTCAGAGGGAATAAAAAATGAGTGATTCATCTGGTAGCGTATTGCTCATCGAGACTAAAATTAAAAATCTAAAGTATGGCAATATCAAGGACGAACTTTTCAATTTTTTGGTTCTTACTTTTGGTCTTCTGCAGAAGCTATGAATTCTGGAGTCAAAATTGATGGATGTGCTTAAGAAACAACCAGGTGAATCTAACTATTTCTTTCCTCATATTTTATTCTATGACAGTTTTGGATCTATTTAAGTGTATGTAGAATAAGTCAGATGTACATATAATAATTAAGAAGATCAAGATTTAGTGTATAAAACTAGAATAGGCTTAATAACCAATACCTCGGAATACTGACTTTTTGCCCTTGGATACTATTAAGTAAAGA
Organism: Spongiimicrobium sp. 3-5; assembly: GCF_046557915.1. Classification (NCBI taxonomy): domain Bacteria; kingdom Pseudomonadati; phylum Bacteroidota; class Flavobacteriia; order Flavobacteriales; family Flavobacteriaceae; genus Spongiimicrobium; species Spongiimicrobium sp. 3-5. The sequence continues at coordinate 1,444,247 of NZ_JBHEBG010000001.1, read as the reverse complement.
TCTTGAAAAAAAGGTTATATAATGTATTACATAAAACATAATAGGGATTTAATAATTATATTTGAAGCCCTATCGTAAATTATTAATCATGAGTAAAAAAAACGGTTACGGTTTTAATCCTATAAGTGTACCATCTGTGCCCGAAAGGGTGGAGGAAGAGTTGAAAAAATTCTTTAAGAAAGCCGACCTAAAGCCTGGAGATTCTATTCCCAAGGAAATGGAATTAGCTGAATATCTAGGGGTTAGCAGAAGTGCTATTCGAGAAGCTTTGAGCCGTTTCCGTATGCTTGGATTGATAGAATCAAGAAAGAAACGAGGAATGATTCTGACCTCACCAAATATACTAAACGGACTTGAACGGGTATTATACCCCTCCTTTCTAGATAAAAAAACCATCTTGGAAATATTTGAAATGCGTATGGTCATAGAATTGGGCCTTGCCGATTTTCTGTTTTTAAGAAAGACACAAGAGGATTTGGATGATTTACAAAAGATACTGGACAGTCATAAAAACAAAAGTGATTTAACATGGCGATTGGATCTTGAGGTCAAGTTCCACAGTAAGTTGTACGATATTACCCAAAACCAGAGCCTTAAGGGCTTTCAAAAACTACTACTTCCTATATTTGACTTTGTTATAAAAAATGAGGCCAAATTGGATAATCCTCCAAAAAAGACCACAGTTTCGCATCAGGATCTTTTGAACATACTTCGTGATGGGAAGCCACTAGAGTTCAAAGTAGCCATGGAAGAACACTTAAGGCCGCACTTCGAGGCATTGGTCTTTTATAAGCAGCGGAATACGGAATTGGAGAATTAGGAGTGACTTTTTAACATTTAGGTATAAAAATCTGATTTTAAATATTTAAATCAAGTAAGTAGAGTTTAAACCAAAAATTCGTGAAACCATCAACAAAAATGGAGAGAAAATGGAAGAAAAACCTAGGCTTTCAAGATTGACTGCTATTCTCACCCAACTTCAATCCAAAAGAATTATTACGGCCAAACAACTTGCTGAAAGACATGATGTAAGTTTGAGAACAATTTATCGGGATATCCGCACACTAGAAAAATCAGGAATACCTATTGTAACCGAAGAAGGAAAAGGTTATTCCATTATGGAAGGTTATCATCTTCCACCTGTTCTTTTTACAGAGGAAGAAGCCAACGCTTTGATTACAATAGAACAATTGGCAATAAAAAACAAGGATTTGTCATTAGTTAAAAATGTTTCTGGAGCTATCGAAAAAATAAAAGCCATTTTGCGATACTCTCAAAAAGGGAATGCAGATTTGTTGGCAGACAGAGTTTACTTTAGTGGAAACAATAGTGAAGAGAAAACAAGTAATAACTTAATGCAAATACAATCGGCTATTACACAATTTAAAGTCCTAACGATAGACTACTTCTCTTCCGAAAATAAACGAAGTACCCGAAACATTGAACCCTTTGCTATCTATAGTATTCATGGAGATTTTCTACTAGTCGCTTTCTGTCGATTACGAAAAGATTTCAGACACTTTAGAATAGATTTCATTGAAAAGCTAACGACAAAGGGCGAAACATTCACTCCACACAATATGACTATAAAGGAGTATTTTGAAAAGTATGTAAAAAATCAATAGTACCCTTGACATACCTCTGTCACAACGCCAATTTACATTTGCAGTAGTATTAATTAAAATAGTAGAAAATGGAAATCGTCAGAATCGTAATCTTGTCGTTATCAAGTCTAATGCTTGTTTTTGTAGGCATCATGAGGTTGAGCTATCCAATAAAAACTTATTTAAAGAATTCAGGGATCAAACTAGAAAATGACATCAGCCTATTAAATGAAATAAGAGGGGTGGCTGCTGTAATGCTTTGTGCGGGTGTCATTGCCTTACTAGGAACTTTTATCGACAAACTAACCTTTACTTCGCATTTTGTTGCGTCACTCATTTTTGTGGGTTTTGCAATTGGAAGATTAATCAGTTTAAAAGCTGACGGAAAACCAAGCAAGCAAATTACCCAGGGAATTTTATTTGAGCTTGTTTTGGGGGTAGCGAATGTTTTTTGCTTGATAAATATTTGGGATTAAACTTAAAATAAAGCCAGTGGCTAGCAAGGTTTATAAGCAATAGCGGTTTAGGTGCAGAGTTTAACTGCCATTTACATTTAATTAAGTACATTTCCTCATAAAGGCAGTTATGATTTATCCGCTGCTACTGATATACTAAACGTTCTAAAAGTTCAAATAAGCTTATTTCGCACTTAAATGAACTAGTGTATTTAATCCCGCCTTTTATTGAACTCCATACATTACGCCTTTCCGTGATATTTTCAGGATTGCAGCTAACCCCTTTAAAACATAATCTAAAAAAGTAGAACTCTTTACGAAATCCGCTTTTTGTAAAGAGGTTAAAAGCATCCCATAAAAGGTGAATTAACGAAACTATTAAAAGATCCCATGAATAGGACACTCTGAGAAAAAGCCTAGTGATTTTATAAAGTAGTATTTTAAAACAGCCGTTTCACCAAACAAGTTGGAAGGAATAGCAAAGTTCCACAAAGCAGACCTTTTCTTGGCTTGGTTTTTACTGGATCGTATTTAAGTATGCCATATTGTGTTTCATGCTCTTCAATGGAGTACTTGCATATTCTTCCTGCTCAATAAAAACATGTTTCACTCCAGATGCTTTTTTGTTTTGGAGCATTTTGGCAATGTCAAGTCCACCCAGGCCAAACTCAGTGCTTTCCTTCTTGCTCATGTTCATATCCTTCAGATGCCAAAGAGGGAATCTATTGGGATACTTTTTAAAATAATCCAGTGGATCTTTTCCACCGACAACGACCCATCCTAAATCCAGTTCCATATGAACTAAATCCGCTTGGGTATTGTCGAGCAAGACATCATATAGCACTTCACCTTTATCGGATTCAAATTCATAGGCATGGTTGTGATATCCGAAATTTAGTCCCATTTTTTTACAGGCTTCACCAGCCTTGTTGAATTTATCAGCTATGCTCTTGTAATTCTCAACGGTCTGACCTTTGGTCGGCATGGTGGAGCAGATCAAATATTTCTGACCAGATTCCACTGCCTCATCCATGGTCTTTTGCCATTTATCATCCAAATGTACATGCCCACTGATTAATTTCATACCCAAATCATTACAGACATTGTTCATTTCTTTTGGCTTTAGACCATAATAATGCCCTTTGCCGCTTCTGGCTGTTTCAATCTTTTTGATTCCAATGGAAGCTATCTTCTTAAGCGTATCTATGGGATCGGCGTCCATCTCCTTGCGAAAGGTGTATAACTGTATCCCCAGATTTTTTTCGGATTTATAAGGGGCAAGGGTAAAAGAGGGAAGCAACACGCTACTGGCTGCCAAAGCTCCCGATTGTAGTAAAAAATTTCTTCTGGTTGTCATGTGTAATTCTGTTTAAATTAAAAATTCGTCTAATCAAGGTTTAACTTCTCACTTTCTCCAACAAATTATTGCGACCAGACAGTTGGTTTTTTTCTGTCCCAACGGTGTTTCCGTAGTTCTTGGTGCAATTCAGCCGATAATCCGTTGCCATCGCTCCTCGCCGTATTGGTCAAAACGTTGCGTTCCTTTCGCATTCTGGGAATAATGGAGCCCACAGATCGGTTCATCAAAATAAAGCGCAGTGCCATTTCGGCCATGGTCATTCCCCCAAAGAAAAGAAAGCAACTTATGAGTAATATTAAATTTTTACTAGTCACTGTTTCGCTATTTTTTTTCAATCCCCTTACCCGTGGCGGCATAATAAATCCCTCCGTACAAATGATCTAAGAACCATTGATTTTCATATACTTTTTCAATATGGCCAAGAGCTGTGTAGAATGAACGTCCACCGTCAAACTCATGATACCAAGAAATAGGATGAGTACCCATTCCCATGCCTATCCGATCTACCATTTTGCCATTTTTATCCATATCCCTATTCTTCCATGTAACTTTTGGATCATATGAGTTTTCATCCACAAAAACAAGGTCATGCAAACCGTCCACTTTATCCTCGCTAAATTCATACCATTCATCCGTCCATAGCAGTTTTTCAGGAAAATGTTCCAAACCGGGAAAACCATGATCGATTATCTGCAATTTAGCGGTCTGTTGTATTGGATGTATGTGGAACATTCTGCCAACAAGCTGCGTATACCACTCCCAATCATATTCCGTATCCGAAGCCGCGTGAATACCAACATACCCCTTGCCAGATTGGATGTACTTTTCGAAGATTGCCTGTTCAGCATCATCAAAAATATCCGCTGTTGTACTAAGGAAAATTACGGCATCAAAGTCCTTCAACCCGTCTTCCGTGATTTTTATGGCATTTTGCTGTCGTTTTACCTCAAAGTTATGGGTGCTTGCCAATTCATTGATTGCCATAATTCCGTTCTCAATCGATGCATGGTGCCATCCAGCAGTTTCGGTTATCAATAATACCTTAAATTGCTTTTGTGCAACCGCTTTGCTTGGAAACAATAGCACTATTGTTATAACAAAGGTGGTCACGAGCAAACATTTTTTTAAAGACATGGATTCGATTTTCAGTTACTAGTTATTTTTTTAGTTTTTGACGGATTAACCACCAAATAACCATGAAACAGATTAAACACGAGCCGAAACCCGTGTTTAAAGAAAAAACTAAACTTAAACTAACTCATTTAAACCAATAAATGAATTATTTTTAAATACTATTGTATTTCAGTTCAAATAGACACTTTAATAAAACAACAGTACTAAAACCCTATTTCTTTGAATTACTAACAAAGGCTATATGGGTACTATCCGGTGACCAAGAATTTACATTGATAGTCCCCTGACCGCCATAAAGATGTGCAATGACTTTTGGCACTCCTCCCGAAACGGGCATCAAACGTAGCATTACCTGTTTGTAAGAGGGGTGGGAATTCAAATCAATATCTGGTGGAAAAGAAATAAAAGCAATCCACTTTCCATCAGGAGAAATATGTGGGAACCAATCGTTGTACTCATCAAACGTAAGCTGTTCTTTCTTACTCCCATCCGGTTTCATTCTCCAAAGTTGCATGGTGCCTCCATTCTTGGATCCATTGTAATAAATATGTTTACCGTCCGGCGAATACTCACAGCCATCGGCATGGTCTAATTTTTTGTTATTGGTCAATCTTACTTCCTTACCCCCTTTGATCGATTTTTTGTAAATGTCATAGGCCTTGTTTTCACCTCGTTGGGCCACATAAACCAATTCCTTGTTGTTTGTCGCCCAACCGTGCAAATAAGATGGGGCCGTACTAGTTACCGGTTTGGGCTCCCCACCGGTTAGAGGAAGTACAAAAACATTGGATCCATCACCATCGTTATGACTTATACCAAGTAGTTTTCCATCAAATGAGATGCAATGGTCGTTGTTAAGCCTGTCAGCAGAACCTGTATTGAGTTTTTTGGTTTCTCCACCTCCAATTGGAATAGTATACAAGGATCCGCCCATATTGAATAACAATTCTTTGCCGTCGGGCATCCAGTTAGGAGCTTCAAAACGTCCATCCCTTTCGTAAATAACTTTTCGTTTTCCATCAAACACATTCATTGTTTCCATACGGCACCCGATCCAACCCTCATCATTTGGATTGTATGTTTCTGCCACAGGCTGATCGATACGGACGTTCCAAACTTTGGCTGTTTCGATTTTATCCACATCATGAGACCCTATTACGATTCCAACCAGAGCTTCAGGGGGCATGAACTTGAGTTCCTTGGAGCTTATTTCCTGGAGAGGTTCTCCAGGATGGGCCGCTCTTACAATAAAGATATTTCCTCGACGCTCCAACTGTATAATTTGATAAAAACGCTTGGGCGCCCATATATCATCTTCTGGGTTTTGCATATCGGCACCTCTTCTTTCACGCCATTGACCGGCGGTAAGCCCATCTCCATGGAGGAAGCCTCCTACCATAACGGCATTATCCGCTTCTGAAGCACGCGCCATCCAACCTATTTTACGATGCACCTCATTGTAACCTTCAAATTCAAAATTGGCGGTCACAACAAAATCCCCCTTTAATTTATTGTACAAATAACGATGTTCATCCCGTTGCCCCCAGATGTTATATCCCGCGCCTTTTATAGTGTAGGTCTGTGTATCGGTATCATACGAAGCAGAACCGGTTAGTTTGGGATTACCTATATCTTTATTGTATTGAAAATTGCCAATTGGGTTTTCTTGTCCAATTGCGAATTGCATCAAGTAAAAACCAATAATCATAAGTTTAATTTTCATAGTTAACGGATATTGTTTTAGTCGGTTAGTAATTTATGGATTGTTTATTCTTTCCATGATTTATTGAAGACAATAGTAGAGTTTCCTTCAAAAATCCAGGTAGAAAAGCTGTTTTTATAGGTAGAAATTATGTCTATTGCCGTTTTAATTTGAAAAGATCCAAGTCCTTATGTATAAAATTCCATCGAAAGCTAAAATCTTGTATCCGCTTGCTCTAAATCCAATTCCTGTATCCAAATATTTCGATAAAGTACGTTATGGCCTTCGGCCTGCAATTTTATGCCTCCAGTAGTATTCGTAATGCCTTTACCTCCATTATTTCCCCCATCCAGTCCCGAATTGGCGCCTCCCCAGACTTGGTTTATCCTAATATTGGTATGCGCCTTCTTATCATTAAAATAAACCGTCACCAACGATTTCTCTGAAAGTGTTCCATTCGTAAATCTAGGGGCTCGAAAAGTGATGTCATAAGCATTCCATTTTCCAAGTCCATTATAGTATTCGTAAGGAGCCTTCGATTCATTGATTATGGCTCCCATGCCATGTTTTGTGCTATCCCCGTCCAGCACCTGTATTTCATATCGATTTTGAAGATAAACCCCGCTGTTCCCTCCTTTGTTCTGAACAAGGAATTCGATATGGAGTCGAAAATCGCGATATTTCCTTTTTGTCACGATATCTGCTGTACCGTAGTTACCGCCCAACGCGTATGGGTCCTTGCTACTAACCACTGTTCCTTTGTCCACGGGATCACTTATTATTTCCCATTTAATCGGTAATTCCGAAGAAAACCTAGGACCTTCCCAATAGATCCATTTCTCATCCAACATTTCCCGGGAACCATCAAATAGTATTTCAGCCTTTTCAGGAGCTTTTGCGCCGACCCCAATGTCTTTTCTAGCGACATACAAATGTACCGCGAAAATCAAAATGCATAAAATCAGAAGTGCTATCACGAACTTATAAAATGGTTTCATTCCTGCCTTTTGCTGTTTAAATCTGAGATATCTGTATCTACTTCCTGATGAGGTGAAAATTGTTCTTCATAATCGATGCAATCAGCCAACAATTTAGATTTGGATCCCTTTGAGGTGGTGAACAATTGAAGAGGCCCTTGATTGTTGGCTACGATTATGCGAGTTTTTTCGGAATCTCCAATTCGTCCGATGGCCTTTACATCGTAGGACATGTTTATACCACTGGAAGTGTACGACAGTGGATCGAACGCCCCTCGTCCATCTCCCAAAAGTATTATGCCTATACCTGCGTCACTGCGAGGTGTTTCCACTTCTGAGGCATAAAGGTTCCCTCCTAGAAGCACATCCAAGTAACAATCATTATTGAAATCTTCAATTATCATATCATTAATTGGAGAAATCTGTGCCATAAACGGGAGGTCCGTTCGCTTAAATTTCCCATTTCCTTGATTTTCCATATAAATACTCGCAAATGAAGTAACCCCATAGTGCAAGGAAGCTGCAAGATCTTCCTCACCATAGATATCCTTGATGGTAGCCTTGGCAAAAGAACTATAATCCTTGAATTTTAATTGAATTGCCGGAATCTGTTGGGATGAGCATTGTCGGCCCCGTACTGGATATTGTACTCCCGAATCATGGTAGCCTAAAACAAGGTCTGTAGTTCCGTTTTCGTCAAAGTCATTCGCAAAAATATCAAAGGTTTCCGCTGCGCTTGCCTGATATTTATAGTTGGTTCCTAAGTTACCCACTATAATATCCACGTCGCCATCATTGTCAAAATCACCACTATCGATACTGAACCACCAACCTATTGTATCTTCAAAACCCAGTAGTGCCGTTGCATTTTTGAATTGTCCATTTTCCTGACTAAAGATGGTCAATGGCATCCACTCACCCACCATCACAAGGTCTGTAGTTCCATTCTCATCAAAATCAGTCCATAGGGCATCAGTTACCATACCGATTTTTGAAAGTCCAGGTGCTAACTCCTTCGTTTTGTCCTCAAATATAAACTCGCCTTGAGCCGTTTGATTTACCAGTAAATAACTCCTGCCTGGGTGCGGATAATTTTGCGGGGATAATCTTCCTCCAACAAATAGGTCAATATCCCCATCATTGTCGATGTCACTTGGAATTACCCTTGACCCGCTTCCGGTTATTTTAGGGATGAAACCATTGGACTTGATAAAGTTCCCATTTTGATTTAGATAAAGTCTGTCCTGATACATTTCATCATTACGGAAATCATTCCCGCCACTTACTACATACAAATCGACATGGCCATCATTGTTTGCATCAAAAAACACAGCACCTATATCTTCATAATCGGCATCCTTTTCCCAAGGTCCGCTAGCTAACGAGAACCTGCCATCTTGTTGTTGCAGATACAGTGCACCCGGAAAACCCGCACCATTGCCAACATAGATATCTTCCAATTCATCCCCGTTTACATCACCAGTGGCAAGAGCGGGTCCCAAATTTGAAAGTTTATGTGGAAGTAAGATTTGATCAGCAAAATCATTATAGTGGTTTTCGCTATGCCAGAATACAGAATCAAGTAACTCGGTGCTAGTGGAAAATAATGATGTGCGCCTCGTTTCATTTCTTTTACTCAACTTATGGTTACCCTTATTAAATACAACTCTTTGATTGACGCCCAAATCCAGCATCACTTCCCTAGTTCCATCTGTCCAGTCCACAATTAGAGAATCAACCTTTTCCTTTTCACCTAAACCAAAATGCAATACCGGCTCTACATAGGATTGGAAACCTTTGCTAGGGTTTAAATGAAGGTATTGCCGTTTTTCTCCTGCAACCACCGATACTTTCGCCCCAACTCCATGAAGATTGGGTTCATTTGTCTCTAAAACCACTTTTAAATAATGCGCTTGCCCCAACTGGGAAGTACGGTTTTCAAAAATTACGCTTTTGTCGTCGATATTGTTAATGACCAAATCCAAATCACCGTCATTATCCAAATCTCCATAGGCCGTACCATTCGAAAAACCCTCAAAGGAAAGGCCCCAATCCATATTAGCTTTTTCAAAACCCAATCCATCCATGTTTCTAAAAACATAATTGTCTATTTTCTCAGAGGGCATACTCTCCACTTGTTCCATCAATGAACCAGCTTTAGCTTTTGTTTTGCTATTTTTAAGCCCATTGAAGTAATCTTTATTATTAATTTCACGACGTGTGCCATTGGTAATAAAAAGGTCCTTCCAACCGTCATTGTCAAAATCCGCAGCAAGTGGTGCCCAGCTCCAATCTGTGGCCGCCACATCTGACATCCAATTTACATTGCTAAAAACCGGCAATCCATTTTCGTTTAAACCTTGATTCAACTGAAAGCTATTGTACATGTATTGATAGTGAAATCCATGGTTTACCGTACTCCAAAACAAGCCTATGTCCATACTTGCCATATTGGCCTTTGATCGTCGATTATCTTCAGACGCCATGTCTACCTGAAACAGATCAAGCAGGCCATCATTATTAAAATCTTCGGCATCGGTACCCATACCATAAAATGAGGTCTGCTTCGTCGTTTCTCTCAATCTATCCGTAAAGGTCCCGTCCCCATTGTTTAAATAGAGGTAATCAGGAGTACTGAAGTCATTGGAAACATAGATATCATCCCACCCATCTTGGTTAAAATCCCCGATACTGCTGCTTACCGAGAGTCCAAAATTCAGTAGCCCAGTTTCCTTGGTCGCATCGGTAAAATGGCCATCACCATCGTTTCTATAAAAATGATCACTTTTTTCCTCGCTGGCATCGTTCATCATCATTCTATAGACGGTATTCGGGGTTTTAAAATCTGTAATTGGATAATTGATTACAAATAGGTCCAAATCCCCATCATGGTCATAATCAAAAAAAGAAGATTGAATGGATTGACCACCATCATCTATCCCAAACTCCGAAGCCTTTTCAGTGAAGGTCAAATCTCCGTTGTTAACGAACAACTGATTCCTTTTGTCGCCACTTTTTCCGGATACGCTAAGATATATGTCTAAATGCCCATCCGCATCAATATCTACAAAGCTTACTCCTGTATACCATCTAGAATCCCCCTTGACCCCTGCGGCTGCCGAGATATCTTCAAATTTCAGGTCCCCTTTGTTTAGGTAGAGCTTATTGTCAACCATGTTCCCCGTAAAAAAAACATCAGATAGTCCGTCGTTGTTCAGGTCTCCCACGGCAACCCCCCCGCCCATATACATGTATTGGTAGGTAAAATAATTCAAGGTATCACTTTCGGTGAGTTGATTCACAAACTCGATACCCGAAGATTCGCTTCCCAACAGCCTAAACCTCTTCCCATCTGTCAACGGGTCTTGCTTAGCACAGCCTGTCAAGAGCATAAATACTGCCAAAAAGGGCCATATATTTCTATGGGAACCTATCATTTTTCAATAAGGTTTAACCTACACTCATTATATAAAATCAAATATTGGGTACTAATAGTGCACATATGGATCTGTACGGGTTTTCTACTTCTGAGCAAACTTCATTGCTTTAGGATCCCAGTGGATAATTTTTTGTTCAAAATAACTTTTGTTAGCGGATAGGGCTGCCGCAGCGGCCCTGAATCCAAAAACTGCATCTTCGGTTACTTTACTATCTGTCCGTATAGAATGGAAGAAGTTTTCAAAGTGATTTACATGATCGCTATATCCATCACCAACCCTAAACTCCAGTTCTCCTTTTTCTTTTACCGAGGGAGGTGGTGATGGGTACTTGTTCTTATACCATTTTTCAAATTCATCACGATTGGCTTTATCAAACGTATCAAAGGAATCCCAACCGTCATAACCGGGTTGATCGGACACTTTACTTCTGGTAACCCGCACTCCAGAATCTCCAACGGACATTACACCTTCTGAACCAACCAAACGTATTCTTCCACCACCACCATTACCATCTATAAAATTAACTCTTACCTGCATATTGAATGCAGGATGGTTGGCACTTTTGGGGAAATCATAACAACCTATCATCACGTCCGGTACGTCCCTGCCATCTTTCCAATACCGTAAACCTCCTGTAGTGTAAATTCGATTAGGCCCTTCGGAACTTATGATATAGTGAATCCCTGAAAAAAGATGTACAAAAAGATCACCGGCCACACCTGTGCCATAATCCCTAAAGTTTCGCCATCTAAAAAATTTGATAGGATCATAATCTGTTTTTGGAGCATCTCCCAAAAAACGCTTCCAATCTATAGTTTTTTCCGAAGCATCCAAAGGAATGGAATAATTCCATGCACCAAGGTTGGATTGGCGATCATTCCAAGTTTCGGCCAATATGAGTTGCCCAATAGCTCCTTGCTCATAAAGCTCTTTAGCTTTTAGATAAGCTAATGAACTTACTCTTTGACTACCTACTTGAAATACTTTTTTGTTTTTTCTTTGATTTTCGATTACGGCCCAACCTTCTTCAATATTATGCACCATGGGTTTTTCACAATAGACCGCTTTCCCTTTATCCATGGCATCCATGGATATTCTATCATGCCAATGATCTGGCGTAGCTATAATGACAGCATCAATATCGTCCCTATCCAATATTTTTTTATAGTCTTTGGTAGTAATCACGTCCTTACCAAAGACTTCTTTGGCACTTTTTAACCTTCCGTCGTATAAATCACAAACAGCTACCAGTTTTACGCCCGGTACTGCAAGTGCAGCGCGGGTATCATTGAATCCTTGGATGCCCATACCAATAGTAGCAATTTGAATTAGATCGTTGACAGCATACGTTTTTTTATCCTTACTAAGAATTTGATACGGTTTCAATGAATTATTTCCTAACAATAATCCAGGAGCAGTACTCGCAAGCAAAGTGGTACCCGATAATTTTTTAATGAAAGAGCGTCTTTGATTAGATTTTGAATTTTTCATAAATGATAGGATTCTATATTATACCGTTTGATTTAGACCTTTTTTAAGCTGAACCTGTTAAAGGTAATAGTTCTGACATTACAGGTGGTCATAGGAACCAAAGGGTAATCCTTTTTTTGGCTTACCCTTTGGTTAAAAAATTAATGATTTATCCTGTAGTTTTGTCTATTGCCACTCTGGATTTTGCGTTAATACACCATTACTTAAGTCAATTGCCTCAAGCGGAATGGGAAAAACGTTGTGTCTGGGTTGAGCAGGGATTCCCAGGTCAATTCCAGGAATCGTTCGTTCTTCATTGGGGAAATATGTGTTTATAGTCTGCTCTAAAACACCCCATCGTACCAAATCAAAATAACGATGTCCTTCCATAGCCAACTCCAATCTACGCTCAAAACGTACCGCTTTTTTTGCGAAGTCTTGATCCGGAAAACTGAGATAAGGTTCCACTTGGTAATTGGTGGGGGGCACACCATCAACAGTGGGTACCTGAGTAGAATTTTTGGCGCGGTTCCTAATACGGTTTACGTAATCTAGGGCGGTATCAAGATCATTGATCTCCACCAAAGCTTCTGCTGCCATTAATAATACGTCTGCATATCTGATAATATTGTAATTGATACCAGAGCGATCCTGACCCCAGGCACCTCCTGTAGAACGCGCATCGGGTTCTTGAGCGCGATACGTGTTTTTAGCGGCAAGGTATGGCCCCCCGGCGGCTTGGACACGGACCCAAGTAAATCCTGGATTCCGTCCAAAACCATTAAAATCAATATCACGGCGACCAACGGTATAATCTAATCTTGGATCTAACGGACCACTGTGAACAGTAAACGGCTCATCGGACTCAATTCCTTGGTCGTTAGTAACATCGGTTTGGTTCCAAGTATCTAGCAATGGTAGTCCATTGCCATCTGTCTGGTAGGAATTCACCAGATCCTGCGAGGGTTGATAAAAGCCACAGCAAGTACCTAATGGTCCACCACCAGGATGATTTAATGCTCCTCCCCGGTTTCCATTAAAAGAATCACCTCCATCATTTAAAAATTGAATACTAAAGACAGCTTCTGGACCATTTTCACCAGCAACTGTAAAATTATCCACGAATTCGGGATTTAACGCGTAAGGCCCATTATTGATTACATCCTGTAAAACTGTAGCTGCTTCGGTAAATTTACCTTGGTATAAAAGTACCTTACCCAAGTATGCCTTTGCGACCCATTGATCTGCTCTACCAACATCACTTTTTATAAGAGGTAATTCTGCTATAGCTGCTTGAAAATCTTCTTCGATTTTATCCCAAATAGGGCCTGGATTTGGTTTATTGGGGTCACTTAGATCTTCTTCGGTAAGAAAAGGAATATTTCTAAAGGTACGCTGTAATTCAAAATTAAAATGTGCCCGAAGAAATCTTGCTTCTGCAACTTGTCTGGTCAAATCTGCATCTTCTATGGCCGCCGCCTGTTCTATTACCGCATTGGCACGGTTTACACCAGCAAAAGGAGCAATCCATTCATCCCTAATATAAGGGTTGTTGGTTGCCCAATCATAATGCTCTAAAAGATAAAGTTCGTTCTGATCGCCATTGGTAGCTCCTTTATGTGCATCGTCGGAAACAACGTCGAACCACCAATTGTCCCCACTGGATAAAAAGTCATTGTTAAGACCAAACCTAAATCCGTCAAGCATAGAATATGTGCCAATTAAAAGCAAATCTACCCCTTGTTCATTGGCTAAAGCCTCTGAATTAAGACTACCCTTAGGGGCAATCTCGGTAAAATCGTCTGAGCAGGCATACACTACAAGTCCTGCCAATAATAGTATCAATAATTTTTTCATAGTATTATGTATTAATAATTGTAATCATTAGAAAGTAACGTTAAGACCTAAAATGTATGATCTTGGTTGTGGGAAGTTTCCGTTATCCACGCCTATAGTAAGGTCTGCAGAAGGTGAATTTGGTTCATCTCCTACTGTATTACCAATTTCAGGATCTGCTCCTAAATAATTTGTAATCGTAAACAAATTTGTTCCCTGTATATACAACCTTGCACTGGACAGCCCCAAGAATGAAGCTTCAAAATCATACCCGATCTGAAGGTTTCTCAAACGTAAGTATGATCCATCTTCCACAAAATATGAATTTGGCTGTGACTCGTTGTTTTTAATACTGGTGCTTAAGGCAGGTAAAATAGCGTTGGGATTATCTGGTCTCCATGAATCTACTACACGTGTGCTACGGTTACTATTTAAGAAGGTTGGAAAATCACTTTCAATTTTAGAGAAATTATAAACTTCGTTACCTTGAACACCTTGAAGGAAAAGCGTAAGGAAGAATTTTTTGTATGATAAATTCGCATTTATGCCATAGGTAAAATCAGGGTGTGGATCTCCAAGAACTGCACGGTCATCATCATTAATGGTTCCGTTGTTATCCACATCCCTATAGCGGAATCTTCCAACACCGTCTTCTGGCGTTGCAAAACCCTGATCGGGCGCAGCTGATACTTCGGCTGCATTTTGAAAAATCCCCACAACATCACGTCCAAAGAAATGCGATATAGGCAAGCCATTAGAACTTCTTGTAATTACTCCTGATCGGAACGTACTTCCATTAATAAACGCATTTGGATTGTCACCGTTTACCTTTACTAGCTCATTTTTATAGGCTGAAAAGTTTATACCAACATCCCATTTAAGAACAGATTCTTGATTGGCGTTCGTATAATTAAGTGTAATATCCACTCCCTTGTTATTTACTTCCCCTCCATTTATGAAAGGTGCCGAAGCGTCAATAGCTGTTGAAGGCAAAGGGCTTTGAATAATCATGTCCCGAGTGGTGTTATTAAAATAATCCAAGGAAAAACCGAGGGCATTATCAAAGAATCTAACATCTACACCAACATTCAACTGTTGAGATGTTTCCCATTGCAAATCTGGAGTTCCTAAAGCAGATAGCACGGCCCCTGTTGCTACGGAACCGCCATTTATTGGATAAAACCCTATTTCTTGTTGTGCTTCAAGGATATTAACATTAGGGTTGGGTACTGGAACGTCTTGATTTCCCAGTTCGCCGTAAGAGGCCCTTAATTTAAGAAAGGAAAGAAGACCATCCTCTCTAAAGAAGTTCTCGTCGCTAATGGCCCATCCTAGACTAATAGAAGGAAAAACTCCTGTGTTGTTTCCATCAGAAAACCTAGATGTCTTATCACGTCTTAATGAAAAAGATGCTAAATAACGATCTTTAAACGAGTAATTTAGATTGAATAAATATGAAAACAACGTACTGTTTTCAAGACGACTATCAATAATTGATGGGGTACCTGTACCAGCTCCTAGGACAAAGAAATCAGTATCTTCTAAAAGAAAATTCTGAACCCGTGTTTCGTTAACCCTAAATTCATCGCTCACAGCTTCTATACCTCCTAAAATCTGAAAATTATGATTTCCAATTATTTTGTCCCATCTCAGTGTATTGCTCCATACCCAAGAAGTTGCCCTACTGTTTAATTCAGTCAAGGCATTGGTTTTAGGTTCTGGTGCTTCTGGGTTGGCTCTTGAAATATCGTTATCCAAACGATCATTAATGGTAAAACCATAGGTAGATTTGAATTTAAAGTCATCAAGAATTGTAATCTCGGTATATACATCACCAAAAATTCGGAATCTACGGTCAAAGTTGTCTCTACCTCTAGTTAATTCTGCTACTGGATTACTCACATTACTGAGCCCGGCAGCTGTAGATGGACCTCCGCCACCAAAGTTTCCTCCTTCATCAAACACGGGGACCAGTGGAGGCATGCGTAATGCGTTACCGAATTGATTTTGTTCTAACTGATCAGTAAAGCCTATATTAAGATGCTCTCCAACTCTAATATTATCTGTAATATCAAATTCTGCATTTAACCTTGTAGTCAAACGTTCAAAACCGGTGTGAATCTGTATGCCTTCCACATTCTGGTATCCTACTGACATCAAATACCTGCTTTTTTGGTTACCTCCACGAATCGATACATCGTAATTTTGGATAAGTGCGGTTTGAAATATTTCATCTAACCAATCCGTATCAGCTGACCTAGTAATTTTGTTGTTAATCTCATCATAAGGCTGAGCATCGCTTCCCCTTATAAATTCTGGAATTACAGGCGTTGCGCCACTACCATATTGAGGATGTGTGGGGGCAACACCATCATTGATGAAACTTTCGAACAGTACCTCACCCAATTGTTGGGCGTTGAGAACGTCTTGGGATTTTGCCAATTGTTGAAAACCTATATATGAATTAAAACTTAATTTCGGTTTTTCATCTCTTGTCCCTGACTTTGTTGTAACAATGACCACACCGTTGGAAGCTCTTGCTCCATAGATAGCCGCCGAACCATCTTTTAGAATGTTTATAGCTTGAATATCATTAGGGTTTATCTGACTTAAAATACTACCATCGGTTGTCTGTACCCCATCAATGATTATCAAGGGGCCATTATTGTTGGTGGTCCCTAAGCCCCTGATCCTTATCAAGGGCGTACTACCAGGTTGCCCTCCACCTACTACGGTAACCCCGGATGCCCTTCCTTGTAATGCTTGTCCTGCATTTTGAATCGGTACCGCCAAGGCTTCTTCTACATCAACTTGGGACATGGCGCCAGTTACCGTTGTTTTGGATTGTGTGGTATAACCTGTTACTACAACCTCATCCAACTGGCTCGCATCTTCCTCAAGAGCAGCATTGATGACCGATTGTCCATTGACAGGAATTTCCTGTGTAGAAAAGCCAATATAGCTAAACACTAACACGGCATTTTCAGCGGCCACAATGCTGTAATTACCATCAAAATCCGTCTGGGTTCCATTTGTGGTTCCTTTCACCAAGATGTTTACACCAGGTAACGGAGCACCTGAAGCATCGGTAATAGTACCTGTCACTGTAGACTGTACGATTTTGTTTACTTCGAATTTTGTTTCAGCACTTGCCATGGTCCAATGGACTCCAAGGCAAATCAATATTGAGAAAAACCTAATTTTAAAGCAACTTACATTCCTTTTAGGTTTTAACCAATGACAATTAATTTTTAGACTCATAATCAATAGTATTTAGTTAGTTTGTACATAATAAACTGCCCATTTCTGAAATCAATAAAGGATAGGTAGATCCAATAAATCAAGGATGTACAGTTTTCAAGTGGTGAAGATATGTGTGCACTAAATGGATGGGGTCGGCAAATAGTTTTATGTGGTAGAAATACTATCAATATGCATTTAGGTAAAACATCCTTGGCCTTTTTTATTTTTAGGTCTTGATTTTATATGTGCAAAACAGTGAAATTCAAACGATATAATGGTTAAACCGCTTGAAGTACCGGTAAATAAGTACATCAGTTGTAGCGGAGTCCATGGCGGAAAGCCAAGGAACTTGGACCATATTCGGATTAGAAATATAAAAAAGGCTACATCGACTTAAAAGTCTTGATCAGAAACTTGAATTGTTTCGTTTCTTTTTTCAGAGAGAAAGACCGAGGGGCTCTTCCCGAAGTATTTTTTAAACAAGGTTCCAAAATATTTTGCGTCCGAAAAACCTACATTATAAGCTACCTCACTCACATTGTAATTGTTGGTCAACAGCATGGATCTGCCTTTTTTCAACCGTATAGTTCTTATAAACTCATTGGGAGAGATGTCTATCAATGATTTCAGTTTATGATAAAAGGACGTCCTGCTCATACCCATGGCCTCGCACATATCTTTTATGGAAAATGTCACATCACTGATGTTTTCTTCAACAAATTGAGTGAGTTCTTTCATGAAATTATCATCAAGTTCGTTTGAAAACTCGATTTTTTCTTCTTCATGAATCAAAAACTTATTTTTTAATACCAATCTGTTCTGCAACAAACCTTCCATTTTGCTAAAAAGCAATTCGAAATCGTAAGGCTTAACTATATAGTCATCTGCACCGCTTTCTAGGCCTTGTAAGACATTTTCCTTGGCCTCTAGACCTGTCAATAGAATAACAGGGATATGACATGTTTCAATATTTTTCTTCAAGCTCATGCATAACTGAAGTCCGTTCATTTTAGGCATAACAATATCGCAAACTACTATATCGGGTCTGTTTTTCTTTATGACTTCAAGCGCGGTGTATCCATTGGAAGCTGTATCTACCCTAAATCTGGCACTCAATTTACTTTTGCTAAAATTCAGTAAATCCTCATTATCATCTACCAAAAGTACTTTTGGATTAGCAGTAACTTGATGTTCATTTTCCTGTAACCCTTCAACAGTTTCAGTGCCTTTGTCCGAATGTCCCAGAATAATAGGATGTTCATAAGGAAAAGTAAATGAAAAAGTAGAGCCTTTAGGGGAAGATTCTTCAAGGAACACTTTTCCACCCACTAATTTAGCCAGATCGCTTGCAAGGACCAATCCTACACCTGTGCCTAAACTTCCAGATTTTTTTGCGTTGGGGGCCCTGTAAAAAAGTTGAAATATCTTTCGCTTTTGGGAATGTACGATGCCAATTCCAGAATCTTTTATCGAGATTTTGCATTTTTTCTTAGTGGCAAGCTTCACCGATACTTTCCCATTATGCAGGGTATATTTAATAGCATTGGACAGTAGGTTGCCGATTATTTTATCGAAAATCTTCTCATCGGCATTGATCATAAAGTGGGTAGTATCAGAATCTAAAGAAATATCAATGTTCTTTTTGTCCGCTAAGATTTTAAAGGCAAACACTTTGTCCTGTATGAATCGAACTAAATCTATTGGATAAAGAACTTGAGTCTTTTTTCGCAACCCGAAATGTCTAAAGTCTAAAAACTGCATCATTTGTTGATGTACCTTTTCCGCATTTTTTAGCGCTATATCAATACCTTGTTGTAAAGAGGCATCCATTTTGTTATTGTTCCGCAGATCGGTTAATGGTGCCTTGATCAACATAAGTGGAGTTTTAATCTCATGGGCAATGTTGACCAGATAATGCAGCTTTTCTTTGGAGTGTTCCGACTTAATTCTCAAACCGTTGGAATAGATTATCAGTGTCAGTAGCAATATTACAATTACAAAATAAATCAAATAGGCCCAAGCTGTTTTCCAGAATGGAGGATGTATGATCAATTCAACTTGCTTTTCCTTACCCATCATATCCTCCTTGTTTCCTACCATTCTTAGTTTGAATGTATATGACCCCGGATTCAAATTGGTGTAACTTGCCCTGGATGTGCTTTGATCGGATATCCATTCTTCATCAAAATTTTCAAGTTTCCATTGAAAATTGCCTTGATCGGAATGTAAAAAATCAATACTGGTGAAACCAATGGAAAATGAATTTTGATTATGTCTCAACTCAATCAGCTCAGTATCGTTCAAAGATTTATCAAGCGGTGAGTTATCTCCATCCAAAACACGTTTATGATTCAAGTAGAATTCATTAAAAGCCAAGGATTTATCTGATGTTACAGGATGAATTTCATCCGGATTAAAGGTAATCACTCCGTCGTTTGTCCCAAAATACAACTGGCCATCAGTATCTTTAAAAGCAGCGTTATAATTAAAATCAACAGAGATCAATCCATCAGATTCGGTGAAATTACTAATGTTGTTTTTTCCATCAACTCTTGAAATTCCTTTTGATGTACTGGCCCAAACATTTCCTTTATCAACGGTGAGTGCAAAAATTCGATTTGACAGTAGCCCATTTTCCGATGTAAGCCTAACCACGGTATTTTTGAAAAAATTGATGATAAAAAGGCCTTCATATCGAGTACCGACCCATAATTGTTTGTTCATATCCAGCACCATACTTGAAATCATGGTGGTCTTCAACCTAGTAGTGTTAATAATATCCAATTCTTCCGCAATTCCTTTGTCCGTATTGAAAACCACAAGCCCGGAAGATGTGCCAAGGGCAAGTTGTTCAGTCGATAAATCCAACATCGTCTGTACATTACCAAAAGCAAAGGGGTAGTGCCTAACCTTTTGCGTGATAAGCGAATAACAAGTAATCCGTTTCTTGTCATCATCACTAAACCAAATTAGATCGTTACTACTTGCAAATACCTTGTTAAATCTATTTAAACTTAAGTCCAAGGGGAAATTCTTGGTGCTGGTATAATCACCACCTTTTGTACTTTGAAATAATACTAACGAATCGGTATAAGAGGTTGCCCATAAGTTATTCCTTTGATCAACAGCTATGGACCTGGAATTGGACATATGCTCTGCACCACTATGCTCAATTTCTAGGTGTTGCCAATTATCTTCTTTTTTGTCCCATACACTAATGCCCTTATCTGTCCCAAATCCAATAACATCCGGAGATATTTCAAACAGCATCATTACAACATCGTTGCGTAGCGATTTTTTTGTGTTGGGAAAGTGTTTAATAGATGAAAAATTTAAGTTGCTTGGACTATATACATTTAACCCACCACGCCATGTCGACACAAAAAACACACCAGTACTATTACGAAAAACCTGTTGAACAGATCTAGAGCTTAAAGCACTTGGCCCAATGTCTTGGTCACTTATTTTTTGTATTACTTTTTGTTGATTTAGATTCCAAATAAGTAGACCTTCCCCATCAACACCAATAATTACTTCCTCTTTTGAGAATCGTTCAAAACTACTAATCTTAAGGCCTTTAAAACTTTGTAATCCTTTTGGCCTGATAAAATCAAAATTAACAAGGTTAAAGACGCATAATCCCAACTTTCTTGACCCGATCCAAAGTCGGTCATTCTCTTCATCAACAAAAAGAGAACTTATTTCCGAATCTTTTAATCCTATCTCTTCCGATGAGCTGACATCCAATAGATTATATAGAAAGTTTTGATTACTGTCTAGCACTACTACTCCGTTGTTGGTTCCTAGGTAATACCTTAGTTTATCATCTTGTATTATAGATGAGGTGGTGTGTTTCACTATTGGAATTCTATGGAACAATACGCTATCCGGATCCAATACCAATACGCCATCTTCCATACCAAACCATAAATGATTATTATGATCTATGTGGAAGGTGAGAAAGGCCTGGTCTGATTGATCTTTGAGCATCAGGAACAGTACGAACTCATCTTTGCTTGGATTGTAATGGTACAAAAGGCCTCCAAGTGTCAACAACCAAATCTCATTGTTGGAATCTATTTTTAAGTAGTATTCAACATCATTGACCGTTCGGTATTCGTATAAACTTGGCAAATTGTAGTGTCTGAAATTTAATCCATCAAAACGATCCACACCTTCTTCGGTTGATATCCAGATAAAACCGTCCTTATCCTCGATAGTCGAAAAGACCGTATTACTGCTTAAACCTTCCCCTACGCCATACTTTTGAAAATTAAGGTTTTGTGCTTGTGATAAAGTGCACAAAAAAATGAAGGAAATCGTTAAGTGAAGTCCTGACACAACTTTTTTCCTTCCGTATCCAAGCTTGAAAATGCGCTTTAGACAACAACATAAATTCGACATGGTCTCAATCTATTTTAGCTTGTACTCCATTAACAATCTTTTGAAAAACGGATACCATAAATGGGTTTACTCTTTTAAAGATACTCAATATTCACCTCTTATAAGGAGGCCTTTTAAACTCTCGGTCAACTAATTGAAGTCGATTCCTAAAAACATGAACTCAACAGCTCGTATAATTATCAAAACAATTGAATGGCATTTTTCTAATATAAGAAAATCGAATCTCCTCAGATTTTATACGCATTTTCAAATTTGGTAAATTAGGTAACTCTAAGATTGATGAGGTTGAAAAACAGTTAATAGAAGTCGAAACTTTGTCAATATTCTATACAATTGATAATATCAATACATAACCATCTCACTATTGACATGCTCTCTCTTTTGTATCGGTCTAAATCAGAAAAGGTAAGAGCAGGCCCACTTTATCAAGGTCGTTCCTATAAAACGAACATTTTATGAGGCGTTCTCTTTTTCTTCCTTGGTTCCATTAACTGGCCGTATTATACAACTATGGATAATATTGAAAAAGTCTTACATTGTACTGTTTTTAAATATAGCCAGAATCATTTAGTGTATTCCCAAACATAAGTGCACCGAACCGAATCTTTTATTCTAACAAGTGAAACGCACCAATAAACCATTCGCAAGAATCCAATTTCTAGCACCAACCTGAAAATGAATACAACCAAAGATTATAAACAGTTTGAAAACTTAGACGAAGAGCAACTACCGATTTCCAAACATAAATTACATGATTGGACTCATTTTGCGGGATTATATGCTGCTGAGCATGTGGCCGCTACCGAGTTTGTTATTGGGGCAACGTTTGTAGCATTGGGTGCAAAAACAATGGATATTCTATTGGGACTATTGATCGGGAATGTTTTAGCAGTTCTTAGTTGGACGCTCATTACTTCTCCCATTGCGGTGGATACCCGACTAAGTTTATATACCTATCTCAATAAGATTGCGGGCGATTCCATGACCAAACTCTACAATTGGGCCAATGTCATCATTTTTTCAGTAATTTCCGCGGCTATGGTTACAGTATCGGCTACAGCGGTTCGTTTTGCATTTGATATCCCTGCCCAACTGAACTGGTATCCGACCAATTTTTGGTTCATTTTGATTGTTTTTGGAGTGGGAATAGTGGTGGTATCCATAGCAATATACGGTTTTAATGCAGTTTCCGAATTTTCTGGTATCTGCGCTCCCTGGTTGTTTGTAATGTTTGCCAGCGGGGCAATGGTGCTTTTACCCGCCTTGTCTGTAGCAGTTTTGGAAAAGACTTTACCAAGCGGTTGGAACGATTTTATAGCCTTAGGGAATCAATCCATATGGACCGGAATCGATAGTAACGGAGAGCCCGGTATTGGATTGATCGAGGTGATCGGTTTTGCTTGGGCCGCAAATACCATTACACATTTCGGCCTGATCGATATGGCACTGTTACGTTTCGCGAAAAAGAAAATTTACGGTTTGGCCACAAGTACCGGAATGATGTTTGGTCATTATGTCGCTTGGATCGCCGCAGGTATCATGGGCGCCGGAGCAGCAGTGATTTTAGGAAAATCCATAGTAGAACTTGACCCCGGAGATGTTGCCTATTATGCTTTAGGTTGGTCTGGATTTGTCATCGTTATCGTGGCCGGCTGGACCACCGCCATCACTAACCTTTATAGGGCAGGTTTGGCTGCGCAGGCCATCTTCTACAACCACTCTAGGAAGAAAACTACGCTCACCGTCGGTTTGGTAACCATTGCAATTGCTTGTTTCCCCTTTGTGTTTTCGCAGATTCTTCCGCTGCTTACCTATGCCGGCCTATTGGTTGTTCCCGTCGGCGGGATCGTATTTGCCGAACATCAGATCTTTCCCCGAATAGGTTATACCCGCTATTGGTCGTCCTATCGTCAATTGACATTTAGTACCCCGGCCATAGCCTCATGGGTGTTGGGGCTGTTATTTGGGTTTGGGCTGAATGCACTTAATGTGATGTCCTTCTTTTACCTATTTATTCCCACATGGATTTTTACCATCCTTGTATATACCTTCTTGGCCGCGCGTTATGGTGCCAAGAAACAATATCCGGAGGAAGAGAAGCTGGAGGAAATCCGCAATGAAAACATCGCAGCTTATCAAGAACAAAAAGCCCTATTGGAGCCAGGACGTATAAAAGATAACTCCCTTTTCTCCAAGATACTGAGAACGATATCGATTATTACATTACTAATTACCTTGGTACTTGCCTTTATCGTCATGTTCGGAAGTTCAAATGAAACAATTTATGTGGAAAACCGCGAAATATTTTATCGATATGCATTTATCTGTACCCTACTGTATTTCGTTACGGCCTACTGGGTACTTAAACGTGGAAAACAAAGAATTACTGCAATATAATGGAAAACATTGTTGCACTTAACCAAAAGAATTTGGTCCATATTTCTGACCGTATTTCCTGTCCGGTTTACGATCGAGATGAAATAACGGCAGGAATGGTCCATATTGGTGTCGGTGGATTTCATCGTGCCCACCAGGCTTTTTATACTCATAAACTTCTTGAAAATTTTGAGGCTTCGGAATGGGGTATCCGCGGAATAGGGTTACGAGAGGGCGACAAAAAAATACATGACGTTCTAAAGAAGCAAGACGGTTTGTATGCGCTTATTGTAAAACACCCGGATGGAAAGATAGAACCGCAGATCATCGGCTCGATTAACGATTTCTTATTAGGGGTGAATAATCCAAGTGCCGCTATAGATCTCATGGCCCACCCGTCTACCAAAATTGTCTCCCTTACCATTACCGAAGGTGGCTACAATTTTAATTCATCAACGGGAGAATTTGACTTTGAAAATCCGGACATCCGGCACGAGTTAAAACATCCTGACCAACCAAGGACCATATACGGGTTTTTAACCGCTGCTCTAAAAAAGCGCCGTGATGCAGGTTTAGCAGCATTTACCGTTATGTCTTGCGATAACATTCAGCACAATGGCGATGTTACGCGGAATATGTTGCTGTCATTTGCCAAGCGACAAGATTCCGCTTTGGCCAATTGGGTTGAAAAGGAAGTTTGCTTTCCCAATAGTATGGTTGATAGGATAACTCCAGTTACAAACCAAGCAGATATTGACTACTTAGAGGAAACCTTCGGATTAATAGATGAATGGCCTGTAATCTGTGAACCTTTCGTACAATGGGTTATAGAGGATAAATTTTCAAATGGACGACCCAAATTTGAAGAGGTAGGTGTACAATTCGTACCAGACGTGAAACCTTATGAAAAAATGAAACTCCGATTGCTGAACGCAGGCCATTCTGTGCTGGGTATATTGGGTGCTATTCACGGGCATCAAACCGTGAATGCCTGTATGGGAGACCAAACTTTTGTTACCTTCTTGAGAGCCTTTATGGATGAAGAAGCCACACCCATATTGGGCGAAATTAAGGGCATTAATTTAAAACAATATAAAGACAGTTTGCAAGAGCGCTTTGCCAACCCCAACATAAAGGATAGTGTTAGCCGAATATGTTCCGAGAGTTCTGCCAAGTTACCCAAATTTTTGATTTCCACTTTAGAGGAAAATTTGGCCCAGGACGGAAGCATTCAATATGCGACCTTAGTGATAGCAACTTGGTGTTATTACAGTGATAAAGGGGTCGATAAAAACCTGCAATCCATCGAAATCATAGATGTCATGGACGATGAGCTCCACCGAGCGGCCAAGCAGACCCAAACGGACCCCTTGGCGTTTGTTAGACAGCAATCCCTTTTTGGTAATCTTGCTAAAAATGAACGATTTGCTATGTTATACACCGATATGGTCCAAAAAATCTATAAAGATCCCGATATCAAGAAACATATGCTAGAACTGCTTTGAAGGCTGCATTTCTGATATCCCCAAAGTTCGTGCAATTTTGGAACACTATAAGGCTGAACAAAGACATTTAAATTTCTAGTATTGCGTGGTTTGAAATATGCCATAAATTGTTACGCATTTTTTTCAAAATAGGGTGCCTATAGATCGTTTTGTCTTTTTGGTTCCACCAAAGCAATAAATGGATTGCTTTGAATATAAATTCGCTTAAGACCTAAATTATAATTCTAAGTGGTATATCGAGTTGATTTCTTTATCCAAGCACATATTATTTAAGAATAAAATTAGCTTAACCTCTTGGTTAGAGTACCGTTGTGCTTTTTTGCCACATCTTACTAAAAACCAAAAACAGAACCCCACAAAGCAACCACGCCGGTAAAGTCACAAACGAAAGGAATACATCAAACTGTAGCGATATAAAATAGAACAACCCAAAGCTTATGGCCCATGCGAAGAATACCGACTTATTAAATTTGATATTTGCTACTTCAGCATAATTTTTAATTATTCCGGCTTGTTTATGGTAAAAATGCTCAAATACGATGATTGCACCAAAAGGGGCGAGAATAAATCCGTACAGAGCCACAAATCCCAATAACTTCATTGCGAATGCAGGAAAAAGACCAGCAATCGTTGCGAAGGTTCCGGCCAGAATAGTAACCCAAAAGGTAGACAACTTTGGCATGACAGCCTGAAACGCTAATCCCGCTCTGTAGATGGTTGGGTTAGCTGTTGTCCATCCTGCCAAAACCACGGCGATAATTCCGAAGAGACCTATTGCATTATTTGCTAACGGTCCAGGTGCTACTGGCGGAGCTTCCCCACTAGATAAAAATGCTTGAGCCTCAGGCGATTTGACGTAGACTGCATACAACAAGGCAGCTGCTATCCATGCCATGTAATGGCCAACGTACATTCCGGCAGCGGAAGTCCAACCGGAACTTGCTTTTTTTGCAAACCGGAAAACAGAAAGGTCAGACATGCCGATATGCATAGCCGCGTTGGCAAACCATGACCAAATGACCACATGCCAAAAAGTATATTTCATTTGTCCGGGAAAGGGTTTGGACCCTTCTCCCCAAATGTTCCAGAAATCTGAAAAGCTTTTAACCCCTAATTGGTTTAACGCAACGATGCCACAGGCAACAAATGCGAGTACAATAACGGGAGACATCCAATTGGCCGCTTTGGATACGGTGTCATATCCTTTGGATGCAATCAATGAAATTACCGCCCCGATGATAATGACAATAATGACCCAAGTGGCCCCATTCGGCATAGTATCGGTCAATTTTGGCATTTCCATATCAAAAGGAATCCCGACTGCAGTAGCCGAAACCGTTATCATAGCGCCAGCAAGGAAACAGAATAAAATTCCGTTAGCTAAATTGTATCCTATCACTAATTCTTTCCCACATATTTTCTCCAAGTGGTAATAAAGCGTCAATCGATTTTCAACGGCGATTTTTGCCGTCAGAAACCGCCAACTTAATACAGCCAAAAGATTTCCCAATAAGAGACCAACAATCAGGTCGAAGGCGCTTACACCTGCAGTTAGGAACAAGGGACCTATCATAAATTCGGTGCCTGCAGCATGCTCACCAGCATACATGCCTAAAAAGCTTTTCCAACCTTTTAATTTAGATTGGGGAACCGGCTCCCTTTCAAACTCCCCGCCGGCGATTTCCTCCTCAATGTTATATTGACTCATTTTAAATTGGGTTTAATTAGTGATGAGATGTTTTGGCAAATCTTCTACACGCTCGCAGCACAATTGGTCCATAACCTGTTTGAACTGTGTTTTTAACATCGATATGGTGTGGTCTCCACCTTGATTGCCTAGCGCTCCACAACCATACAGAAAAGACCTTCCCATAAAGGTAAACTTGGCACCACTTGCCATGGCTCTTGCAATATCTGGTCCTGATCGAAGGCCACTATCCATCATGATCTCTATTTGGTCACTATATTTAGCAGTGATTTCCGAAAGGGAATTTATGGTGGACTGCGCGGCATCTAATTGTCTGCCCCCATGGTTGGAAACGATAATACCGTCAAAACCCATGCGTATGGCATCTTGGGTATCTTGTTCAGATGCAACTCCTTTAAGCACTAATTTTCCTTTCCATTTATCACGAATTGGTTTTATGCGCTCTTCGTTCAAGCGACCTGAGAAAGTCTTGTCCATGAACTGACCTAACTGTTTTAAATTAAGCCCTTCAGGTGTGTAAGGTTTTAAGGTTTCAAAAGTGGGTTGACCATGTTTTAAGGTATTTAAGGCCCAAGTTGGTTTGCCTATGATTTGTAAAATATTAGTGAGGGACATTTTAGGAGGCAATGCCAAGCCATTTCGTATATCCCTAGGTCTATAGCCAAAGGTAGGTACATCACATAGCAATACCAGAACGGGACACCCCGTGACCTCTGCGCGATTGATAATATCGTCGCGTAACGCATCCTCCATAGGATTGTATAATTGAAACCAGGCATTGCCTTCGGTCAATTCGCTAGCACGCTCAATATCCATGGTGGTAACCGTGCTAAGTACAAATGGAATGTTGTGCGCAAAAGCCGCCTTTGCCAAAATCTCAGGAGAATTGGGCCACATCAAACCTTGAAGGCCAACAGGTGCGATACCGAAAGGAGCATCGTATTTGATGCCTAAAATGGAGGTTTTCGTGGAGCTAACACCGTAATTCCTCAGATACCTGGGCTGCAGTTGCACCTCTCGTATCTCCGAGGTATTTCGAGAAATACTTACGTCTTCATTACACCCACCATCTAAATATTCAAAAGCGAATTTAGGTATACGCCGCATGGCTTTGTTTCTCAAATCGTCCATGGAGGGATATGCGGAATTGAATTTCGTGGCCATGTAAAAGAGTGTACTAAAGAATTAAAGATTTATGTTTTTTTAAAGCGTAGTTTTTCTTTAAGAATTTGGGTGTTAAAGCAACATCTGAAATGACAATTGCGGCACCCAAAGCCGACCCTAATGAAGAATCTGTGGTACTGAGTTTCATGTTCTTTAAGTGTTGAGAGAGTAATTGAATATAGACCTCATTATCACTAAACCCTCCATCAACATAAAGCCGCTCGATTTTTGTATTACCAATGGCAGACCTTATCCTTTTCTCTTGCAATAGAACCAATTCCAATAGCAACTGATGATACGCATGTTCGAATTTATCATACGGTATTGTGGTCTCTTCGGGCATATCTTCGGAAGCAATACTTGACCATTTGAACATGTGCACGAAAGCTTTGTTGATTTCAAAAAAGGTACCCTGATCAAATTTTACCGTTTTGTGGTAGTCATTACCAACATTAAAGTGTTTGGACAGAGCCTTTACTTGAAGCTTATATTCGTTTCCAAGAAACAATGTAGAAACTCTTACCGGGCTTCCATCTATTCGCATATTGAAAAGAGAGCCATTCTCCATATCCTTCAATGAAAGCATTTCTTTGTTGAAAGGGTTGATAGAGATACTCCAAGTACCCGTAGAGACCAATAAAAATGGTTTAGTAATACTTCGGATATAAGGGAATAACGCAGAGGAACTGTCATGAATGCCGGAACCGATTTTAATGATTTTACCCTTATAATTTATGGGAATTGTTTCTCTGGAAGAAGCAATAGGGGGCAATTTTTCATGAATTTCCTCTCGATACACCCATGCATGATAGTCTTTTTTCCCATAATCCCAAAGGATAGTGTGGCAACCAATGCTTGTGAATTCACTTACCGGAATTCCAGTGAATAGATAACTGAGATATTGCGGAAGGTGCAGTGAATACTTTATTTTTTTAAATACATTTGGCCTGCCATATTTGAGCCAGTACAGATGCATGCCAGTATTTAGCATGCCCAATTTGGGGGATCCTGTTGTTCTAGAAAGTTCATTCTCAGGTCCGTATATATCATAGAAGGTATCATAAACCTCATCTTTTAAAGGCTTCATGTAATTGTAAAGAGGCGTAAGTACTTTCCCATTTTCGTCAATATGAACCAAACTTGCCCCGTAGCACGAAAAATTCAAAGACACTATCTCATATTCCGGGGAATTAAACATTTTGTCAAAAACTTCCTTTACCCAGTTTTCCAGGGCTTCCAGGTTTTCGGTAGGATACCCGTCCTCATCTGTAATTTCATCAAAACGAATATATTCGCGATACACCTCTTGAAAGTTCGAATCAAAAAGGAAAAATTTTTTGTTCGTCCTGCCAATATCAAATACAGCGATTACCTTGGTTTTCATTGCTATGCAATTATAGTCCGGATGCTACCGAATCTGCCCCTCTTTCCTTAATTAAATTTTCTCTAATTTTTAAAGAGCGATATGTTTTAATGGGGTTTACCGCTCCACCTCGATTTAATCTTGCTTTTTCGAGAAGTGGCCTAACATCCGTGCGATAGGCATCTTGAATAATCTCTTGACATTTTACGACATCATGATTTTGTTGTGCCTCAGTCAATAATTTTTGGTCAACCAACAGTGCTTTCGCATAGGCCTCTTGTATTGCTTCCAGAGATTGTATTAAGTCCTCCAAGGGGTCTTTGATATTATGACTGGCATCAATCATCCATGCAGGGTAAGGGTTCTGTGGATTGTTTTCCATTCCATAGACCAAGGCGTTGAAAATAAGAAACAAGGCATAAGGCTTTACACTCCCAACTGTTAAATCGTCATCACCATACTTACTATCATTGAAATGAAAACCACCCAATTTTCCTTTTAACATTAGGATCGAAACAATTTGTTCGATGTTGGTGTTTGGTAGATGGTGCCCTAGGTCAACCAAAGAATAGGCTTTCGCTCCACATTCATTGGCAAGCATAAAGGAAGTACCCCAATCTTGTATGACTGTGCTGTAAAAATTGGGTTCGTAAGGTTTGTACTCGATAAACAGTTTCCAATCTTCGGGAAGTGTTTTATAAATATCCTTCAAACTATCCTGTGTATGTTGCAACGCAGTCTGAAAATTACTCTGCCCCGGAAAATTCGCTCCATCCGCTAGCCAAACGGTTAAACTTTTAGAACCTAGTTTATCTCCGATTTTTATTACTTCAATATTATGTTCTACGGCCTGCTCACGAATAACCTTGCTGGTATTGCTCAACGAACCAAACTTATAGCTCTCTTTGCCTTTTTTTTGGTCTTGAAAAGTGTTGGAGTTTACCGCATCGAAGACGATATCATAAGAGTTTGCTAGATCTTTGATGGCGTTATAGTCTTTTGGAACATCCCAAGGTATGTGTAATGATATTGCACCAGCGGTTTGAGTAAGGGTATGCAATATTCCAATATCTTCTATTTTTTGCTCCAGATTTGAAGGTTCACCTTGAAATTTAAAACGCCCAAATCGAGTACCTCCAGCACCTAAGGCCCAACTGGGTATCGCTACCTGAAAGTCCTGAAGTTTTTTAATAAGGGTATTAACGTTTTGACCATTTTGTGAAATAGTATTTGCTAAAAAATCGAAACACCTATTATGCTCCGAAATGTCCTTTTTATTTATATTGTCAAGCTGATTTTTGTTTAATCTCATATAGGTTCTATTTATTTATGGTAAACTAAACTTCCATGAACAAAGAAGCTCATGGAAGTTAAAAAAACTAACTCAAACAACCTACCTTACAAAAGCGTTGGGCATTCCACCATCAACATTGATGATATTTCCTGTAGTCTTATCTAAAATGCCCACACAGGCAAAGACCCCATTGGCAATATCTTCAGGATAAATAATTTCATTCAAGAGATTACGTTTTGCATAAAATGCCGGAAGCTCATCAACTTCAATTCCATAAGCTTTGGCACGACCTTCGGCCCAATCGCCTTCCCAAATTTTACTTCCAACAATGACACCATCAGGGTTTACAATATTCACACGTATTTTATCACCACCTAACTCTGCGGCCAATAAGCGGGCCATGTGCTGCTGGGCGGCCTTAGAGGTTCCATACCCCACGTTATTGGGGCCTGAGACCAATCCGTTCTTACTTGCAATACTAATAAAGTCGCCACCCAAACCTTGCTTACGCATGATGCTGACCGCCAGTTTTGCAAGCTCAAATTGCCCTTTTACCAATACGTTTTGGAGAAGATCCCAGTCCTCTTCAGTGGTCTCTTCAAGTGGTTTTGAAATCGCCAAACCGGCGCTGTGCACTACGATATCGACGCCACCGAATTCTAAACAGGCTTTTTTGTAGGCTTCGGCAATGGAACCACTTTTTGTTACATCGCATATAGCATAACTCGCCATATCTCTCGTATAGGTTTCCAAACCTTCCTTGAGCCTATCTTCGGCAATATCGGTCAATATGACATTGGCGCCTTCCTCGGCCAATTTATCGGCAATAGCCTTACCGATACCTCCGCCTGCCCCTGTAACTAATGCTATTTTTCTAGACAAGGGTTTTTCCTTTGGCATGCGCTGTAATTTTGCTTCTTCCAACAACCAGTATTCGATATCGAACGCCTCTTGTCTTGGTAGTGAAGTATATTCGGTAATAGCCTCTGCACCTCGCATAACATTAATAGCGTTGACGTAAAATTCATTGGCCACACGGGTGGTCTGCTTATTTTTTGCAAAACTGAACATGCCCACACCTGGATAAATAATAATTACAGGATTGGCATCTCTTACAGCGGGGCTATTTGCGCGTTTATGCTGGTCATAGTATGCTTGATACTCTTTTCTGTATTCCTCGAAGGCGGGCTTCAATTTGTTAAGGATTGCTTCTGTATCTGTAAGGTCTTCCCTGGTATCCAATTGAAGTACTAGGGGCTGAATCTTAGTTCTTAAAAAGTGATCGGGACACGATGTGCCCATAGGCGCCAATCGTTCCAAATCGTTACTGTTTATATATTCCAGTACCACATCGCTATCGGTAAAATGACCGATCATTCTTTTTTCCGAAGAACATAACCCTCGTAGCATGGGCATAAGTTGAGCAGCTTTTTCTAGACGCTCCTCCTTGGGAAGACTTTCTATTTTTTGCCCCCCGAATACGCTACCATTTTCCTTTATTTTATTTTCTATGAACTCAGAAGCCATTTCTATGACCTCAAGACTGTTCATATAACATTCGTATGATGTATCTCCCCACGTAAAAAGCCCGTGGCTGCCTAAAACTATTCCTCGAATACCAGGATTGTCATTTAAGCATTTCTCCAATTGCAATCCCAAGTCAAAACCTGGTCTTTGCCAAGGTACCCAACCCATGGTATCGCCCCAGATTTCCTTGGTCACTTTTTTGCTGTCCTTCGCAGCCGCTACCGCGATAAGTGCATCCGGGTGTAAATGATCGATATGTTTAAACGGGAGTAATCCGTGTAAGGGAGTATCTATTGAAGGTGCTTTACTATCCAGATCATAAATACAATGATTAAAGAGGCCCACCATACGATCTTCATCGGCCAGACCACCATAAACATTTTTAAGGTTTCGAAGCCTTTCGGTATATAAACCTGCAATTCCGGCCTTGGTTAAAGTGCCAATATCTCCCCCTGAACCTTTAATCCACATGACCTCCATTTCTTGATTGGTAAGTGGGTCTTTTTCAATGGTTTTGCAACTCGTATTTCCTCCGCCATAATTCGTAATCCGGAGATCGGCACCTAAAATATTTGATCGATATAGAAAAAGTGCAACTTCATCATTCTCTATAGTTTTTGCGGTAGTATCATCCCAGAGGTAGTCCACAAATTTAAATTGTAGTGATCTATTTTTCATTAGTATGGTTATCGTATTTGTGGCAAAAATAAATTACGCGACAAAACTTTCTGTCCTGTACTGTACCGTTTTATTCAAGATTAAGAAATAATCAAAGTAGTTTCGGAATAGTGATCGTTTAATTCTTTTTATTTGTTTAATTAGCAAGTAATTTAGAAGAATTTTAAGATACGTTGTCATGGAAATGTTCAAGCATATAAAAATCGATGAGAACTCAAGAATACCTAAATATAGGCAGATTGTAGACGCAATCATTCATAATATTTCAGTAGGAAATCTTGAAATGGGCGATAAAATTCCATCAATAAACATGTTTAGTGAAGAGTTTTTACTTTCTAGGGATACGGTTGAAAAAGCATACAATATTCTAAAGAAACGACAGATAATTACATCGATTAGAGGAAAGGGATATTACATTACCAGGACAAAATTGATTTCAAAAGTCAATATTCTTTTTTTGATCAACAAACTGAGTTCTTATAAAATGAGGGTTTATAATTCCTTTGTCAATAGTATTGGTGGCAATTCACATACAGATCTTCATATCTACCATTGCGATGAAGATTTGTTCTTGAACCTTTTAGAAAAAAATAAAGGAGCATATGACTATTACATTGTTATGCCTCATTTTAAGACGGACAAACTTATGCATGTCAGTTTTACCGATGAAGTTGTAAAAGCTGTAAAAAGAATACCTAAGGAAAAATTAATTATCATGGATAATCCTATGCCCAAGGTGGATGGGGTGTTAATAGAGATCTATCAAGATTTTGAAAATGATATATATAATGCCTTGCAAGAAGGCCTTGCAAAGATTTCAAAATACGAGAAGTTGATACTGACATATCCTGAAAATTCTGTTTATCCGTATCCAAAAAGAATCTTGCATGGATTTCGGAAGTTTTGCGTAAACCACTCGCTTGATTTTGAAATTTTGGCCGAGATTTATGATGATATGGTTCTAAAAAAAGGCGATCTTTTTATAACCATTGGAGAGTCTGATTTAGTGAATCTTGTCAATCAAATACGAGACAAAGAATTTAAGTTAGGAAAGGATATTGGCGTGATATCCTATAATGATACGCCATTAAAGGAATTGTTGGGTATTACCTGTATTTCAACGGATTTCAAGGTCATGGGCGAAACCGCCGCACGAATGATTTTGGATAAAGAAAAGGGGAAAGTTAAAAACCCGTTTAATTTTATCGATAGAGATTCAATTTAAATCCATTAGCCGATCTCTAAACAAATGATGTCTTTTTTTTCGTGTGGTCCGTTAGCAAACTTTTCGGTTACTTATATGCAATCTGCGCCTTTTTGGATGCGCCGTTATCCTGTTTTTTGTACTGCTTCGATTGTTTAACGGCACTTAATTTAAAATGGGGCCATTGGGTAGAAATGCAGAATGCAATTTTGGGCTTTTTACTTTGTTGATATTTGAGGTAAAATACTAACTTTTGTGTTTCTCCCCAGAAAATTGCGGCTTCGCTATAATACTGAATTTATATTTATCACCCCTATAATACGATTGCTCCATTTCTACGATTTCGCCATCATCACTAAAGATAGCGCCATCTAAAACAAACACAGCCATTGGAATTTCATTCTCAAAATAATTTTTGGGATCAAAAGATGTAAGAATGGTATTACCCAATGTCCTCTCCACGTTTTTTAGTTTTATATTGTATATATTTTCATACATTGAAATTAGGGAGCGATTATCCAAATCATACATGTTGATTTTCGGACAAAGTGTAAGTGAAATATATCTTGTTTCATCTTTTAATAAAACTTCGTCAGCATATCTAAGTCGGTGTATTTTTAATACCGGACCTTTTATAATATAATGATGATTGTTAATGTTTGATGAGATTCCATCCTCTAAAATGGTTTTTTCCAAAACAATATTTTTTGGTGTAAACCCCTCCCTTATCAAATTGTCATTGAAGCTTTCTTTAACAGCATGGAAAGGTCCAAGAACTCGAGTTAAATGTCTATCCTCAGAACGGTTTAAAACAAACGTACCCTTTCCTTTTATTCTCTTAGCCCAACCTTGTAACTCAACCTCCAAAAGGCTCTTCCTTGCGGTAGTGTTGCTAACGCAGTACATTTCAATCAATTCATTTTCAGACGGGACTTTATCACCTGGTTGAAATTCACCCGATTCTATTTTCTGAATTATTTCTTCACTAATTACTTTATATTTTGGAATATCCCTCTTCATAATTATGAAATTGCGACTTTAACACTAATATAGCGCATAAATTTGCATGTTGACAAAATTAAGTTATATTTGTTTTAAATTAACTTAGTGCGTTAAGATGAAAAAGTATCACAGATATCTTCCATGGATTATTGTTTTTATGGTGTTCTTGGCAACTGCATTAAGTTTCTTGGACCGCCAAATACTATCTGTTTCAATCATTAAAATTAAGGAAGATTTCCCCATTTCAGATACGGACTATGGTTTTATAAATACGGGATTTTTGATCAGTTATGCTATTATGTTCACGGTGGGGGGTATTTTAATAGATCGTTTTGGCAGTAGATGGGGGCTGGCTTTTTCGGTAGGTATTTGGTCCTTGGCCACTTCTTTGCACAGTATTGCCAATAGTGTATTTTACTTTGGAGTTTTTCGATTTTTTCTAGGACTAGGAGAAGGAGGGGCATTTCCTGGGGCAATTAGGGCAGTGGTGGAATGGGTACCAAAGAAAAAGCAGGCATTGGCCAATGGTATTGCCATTGGTGGTTCTGCCCTGGGGGCCGTGGTGGCGCCCCCGCTATGTGTTTATTTAATGGGGATAACTGGTTGGCGTGGTGTATTCTTGATTACGGGCATTTTTGGAATCTTATGGGTTATTGTTTGGCTTTTGCTTTCCAAGAAACAAAGAATAACAAAGAGTCCTCAGCGCCATGTTCAAAGAAAAACTTGGAGTGAAACAGGGAAAGGACTGATGAAAGTTTTGAAAATTAAGGAAGTGTGGGTGTTTGTCCTTGTTCGTTTTCTTTTAGACCCCATTTTTTACTTTTATATGTTTTGGATACCAAAATACCTGAGCGATGCGAGGGGCGTAGATATCGTAAAAATTGGTGAACTATTTTGGATCCCATTTTTGGCATTGGGTTTTTCAAATATACTGGGAGGTTATTTTTCGGACAGGATTTTAAAAAGAACAGGGAGCCTAAATTGGGCTAGAAAACTGGTAATGGGCATCGCCGCATTTTTGACTTTACCTGCGTTATTTGTTAAATATGTTCCTTCAGAGGAGTGGGTTATTGGCATCATGGTGGTTGTATTCTTTGCCCATGGTCTTTGGATCACTAACTATATAACTGCTATTAGCGACACTTTTGGAAAGAACATAACTTCAACCGTAGTGGGCTTTTCAGGCACTGCCGGGGCATTGTCCGCTGTATTGGTAAATCCATTAATGGGTAAAATCATAGCGAATTATTCGTATGACCCCATGTGGGTATATTCTGGGCTTATGTATGGAGTTTCATTTTTGTTATTCTTAATACTAATGCCAAAAATCTCGCTTTTACGGAGTATTCCCGAGATTTAAATTTTTTTTGCTAATCAATCTTAGTGCGTTAAGAATTATAATTTACGCGTTATTAAAAAAATTAATAGATGACATTAAATGTTAAAAATGAGCCCCAGCGAATTGGTGTTTTTGGCGTAGGGTATGATATGTACTGGAACCAATTTGACGGATTATTGGACGAACTGATGCAAAAGCATGAAACTTTTCTAGAGAAGTTTTCGGACAAAGAAGCAATTATAGTTGACTTTGGAATGATCGACAATCCAAAAAAGGCATATGAAAAGATAAAGGAAATACAAGCTGCCAATTTGGACCTTATTTTCTGCAACATGCTTACATATGCAACTTCCGGAACTTTTGGGATAATTGTAAAAACACTATCCATTCCCATCGTAATGGTGGCCTTACAGCCAAGAAAAGCTCTGGATTATTCCCAAGCTTCTACCTATATGCAATTGGTGAACGATGATATTTGTGCAGTTCCTGAATTTGCTGGTGTGGCGGTGAGAATGGGAAAAAAAGTTCCCGACATGATTATTGGGACGCTTCATGATGATCCTGAAGCAGAAGTATTGATAGATGAATATTGTCGTATAGCCAAAGTATTGCATGATCTTAAGAATGCCCAATTAGGTCATTTGGGGCACCCGTTGAACGCCATGTTGGATATGCATACTGATGCCACCATGTTAACCTCGACTTTTGGCAGTCATGTGGTTGAATGCGAAGCCAATGAGATTATGTTTTGGTATGACTTGGTCACAGAGGAAGAGGTTAAAGCCAAAGAAAAAGTGATCTTGGATTTCTTTGATACTCCTGATCCAGTATCCGACCCCATATCGCTAAAACTTAATGATACTGATTTACAGGTAGCGGCAAAGGTCAGCGTGGCTTTAGACCGATTTGTAAAGGAAAAACAGCTAGATGGGTTGGCTTATTATTATGATGGACCAGTGGATAGCGAACTCAGAAAGTTAATGAGCAATCTTATTGTGGGTAATTCGATCCTTACCTCTAATGGGTTTCCTATGTGTGGCG
This sequence comes from Spongiimicrobium sp. 3-5, assembly GCF_046557915.1. Taxonomy (NCBI): domain Bacteria; kingdom Pseudomonadati; phylum Bacteroidota; class Flavobacteriia; order Flavobacteriales; family Flavobacteriaceae; genus Spongiimicrobium; species Spongiimicrobium sp. 3-5. The sequence continues at coordinate 1,406,421 of NZ_JBHEBG010000001.1, read as the reverse complement.
AATCGGATATGAAAACTCTCATCGCAATGCTGATCATGGATCGTCTGGGTATTGGCGGAAGCTTTGCAGAGTTTCACCCTGTAGATTTTCTAGAAGATTTTGTATTGGTCGGTCATGATGGCCCGCACAACATATCTATTGCCGATGGCAAACCTGTGCTGAGAAGTTTGAAGAAATACCACGGAAAGCCAGGCCATGGGGCTGGTGTAGAATTTAAAATCAAGCAAGGGCCTATCACAATGTTGTCAATCAATTCAACATTTGACGGTAAATTCAAATTTATCATAGCAGAAGGAGAATCCATCAAGGGTCCTATACCTCCTACGGGAAACACTAATACCAGGGGTAGGTTTAAACCAGACGTAAAAACCTTTTTATATCGCTGGATGAAAGAGGGGCCTACACATCATTTTGCCTTAGGTATAGGTCATCATGCTGAAAGCTTAGAAAAAATTGCGAACTACTTGAACATAGAATCGGTAACTATCAAACAAGAATAAATCAACTCAATTTTTTAAATCACTTAATTATGAATTATTTGAAATGTTTAAATGTTAGGAAAGAGATGGTGAAACGCCTTCTCTTGTCCTTTGTATTTGTAATATGCTCTTCAATGAGCATGATTGCGAGTGTCCCATTTAGTGACACATCGGTAGATATATTGCAAATGAAGGTAACAGGTAAGGTGGTCGATGCAAGCGGCGCTCCTATACCCGGGGTCAATATTGTAGAGGAGAATACGTCTAACGGCGTCGTTACGGATTTTGACGGAAATTTTTCCATTGAAACAGCCTCGTCAAATGCTGTACTTGTTTTCTCGTATCTAGGTTTTGTGACCAAGCAAGTCTCGGTTGCCGGGACTGATTTGGGTAATATAACATTGGAAGAAGATGTGAGCCAGCTAGATGAGGTTGTGGTAGTTGGTTATGGTACCCAAAGAAAGAAAGATCTCACAGGTTCTATTGCCCGTGTGGATATGAGTGATGTTGAGCAACCTTCAATTGCAAGTTTTGATCAGATGTTACAAGGTAAGGTAGCTGGGGTCCAAATTTCACAGACCTCTGGTGCGCCAGGAGGCAACGTCAACATTTTGGTTCGGGGAATGAGCTCTATCACCGGAGGAAACCAGCCTTTATATGTTGTAGATGGTTTTCCAATTAGTAGTGGAGGTAATTCCGATTTTAGGTCATACGGAAGTAATTTATATTCTTCAGATGGAATTGCAAGTAATACCCAAGAACGTATAAACCCCTTAACTTCGATCAATCCGTCTGATATTGAGTCCATTGAGATCCTAAAGGATGCCTCTGCAACGGCAATTTACGGTTCAAGAGGCGCTAATGGAGTAGTCATTATCACCACCAAAAGAGGTGAAGCAGGAAAGTCAGAGATCAGTGCAGAAATTTCTTTGGGCATGCAATCTGTGTCTAATAAACTTGATCTATTGAACAGTCAGCAGTACGCAGAATACGTAGCTGAAGGTCGTGACAACGCCCATGTCTTTGCAGGCGGGTTAGCCAGCGACCCTAACGACTTGAGAGCCGGTTCAAGGCGTGTTAGACCAGAATTTCGAAATCCATCTTCCATAACAACAAACACAGATTGGCAGGATGTTATTTATAGGTCTGCCCCTGTTCGCAATTACCAACTTTCGTTTAACGCTGGAAACGAGAAAACACGTTTTTTTATTGCAGGTGGTTATTTTGATCAAGATGGAATCGTAAAAACATCAAGCTTTAAACGATTTAATCTAAGGACAAATATAGATTCTAATATTTCCGAAAGACTTAAAATAGGAACTTCATTAAATGGTTCTTATAGTTATGGTAATTTTCCAAATACAGAGGGACATTATGGAACAGGGGGACTTATCATGGCCGTACTTTCAGCCTCACCGACTATTCCCATTTATGACGAAACAGGGCAGCCATTTTTTGATCAAGCTGATGTTTCCGATGGTTTAGGGTGGTTGGCGAATCCAATTAACCTGTTAAGTGGCTTTTCGGATAATCGAAGAACCGCCAATGTGTTGTGGAACAATTATTTGGAATATCAATTACTTGATGGACTTACCTTCAAGACCAGTATAGGATTAAACTACACCGCTGGGCAGATTGATATTTGGAGGTCATCAAAAATTCCCAATTTCACGAACTTGAATTTCCCAGCGAATGCAGGGACAACCAGAACCAATTCGATTAATTGGTTGAATGAAAATACACTGAACTACAGTAAAATTTTTAACGAGAAGCACCGTTTGAACCTCTTAGGGGGATTTTCTGTTCAAAAGGATAGATTTGATAGAGTTTCTGCTGGAGCATCTGATTTTCCAACTGAAAATGTACCTTATATTTCAGCAGGAATTGTAAATTCTGGTAATCAGATTATTTCAGAATGGTCATTGCTTTCGTTCATGGGTCGTATCAATTACTCTTTCGATAGCAAATACTTGTTTACCGCAACAGTGCGTTCAGATGGCAGCTCACGTTTTGGCAGCAACAACAAATGGGGCACATTTCCATCCTTTTCTGTAGGGTATAACATTTCAGAAGAGCGTTTTATGGAAACTGTAGATTTCATCAGCAATTTAAAATTACGTGCTAGCTATGGGGTTTCAGGTAACAATCAAATTGGCAACTACAACCATATCGGTTTATTGGGCCAATCCAATTACGTGGTCAATGGCAACCAAGTAGCTGGCTTGGTGCCAAGCACCCTGTCAAATGACAATCTAACTTGGGAAAAATCGAAGCAGACCAATTTTGGTTTGGACCTAGGGTTGTTCAATGACCGTATTTCCTTAACAATAGATGCCTATAAGGATTTAAAAACAGATCTTCTTTTAGCTGTTCAACTCCCTTCAGCTACTGGTTTTCAGAGTGCTACCCAGAACATTGGTGATATTGAGAACAAAGGCCTTGAGTTCGGCTTACAAACCATTAATGTTAAGGCAGGTGATTTTACTTGGAGTAGTAATGCAACACTTAGCGCTAATAAAAACAAAGTGTTGAAATTGGCAACCGAAAATGGACGGATTTCGAATAATGCCTTTCAAATAACCGAAGTTGGGGAGCCGATTTCTAGTTTTTATATGTTAAATGCCATTGGTGTATTTGCCAATGAAGCAGAAGTAGAAGGTGCGGCGTTGTACAATCCTAGAACACAACCAGGAGATCTTCGCTTTGAGGATGTGAACGAGGACGGCAAGATCGATAGCGAAGACCGTAAGATCGTGGGCAGCCCCTTTCCTGATTTCACTTGGGGTTTTGATAATCAATTTTCCTATAAAAATCTTAGTTTGGGCATTTCATTAGTAGGTTCACAAGGTGCATCTACTTACTTCCAAGGTGCTTCAGCAGTACTTAACAGTGCTGGAGTCCAAAATCAAATAGCAGATATCTCCCTTGGGCGATGGGTCTCTGAGACGCAACCTGGTAACGGGTTTCAACCAAGGGCCATTCGAAGTAACTATGCCAACGCTTTTGGAACAAGCTCGCACTTTTTGTTCGACTCTTCTTTTACACGCATAAGAAATGTGAATCTTTCTTATAATTTCCCAACCGATGTCGTTCATAAGTTAGGTTTCACCCAACTAGCCCTATATGTTAATGTGGCCAATTTGTACACTTTTACGGATTATCCAGGGTATGACCCTGAAGCAAGTACTTCAGGAAGTAATATTGCAAGTTCCGGAATCGATTACTTTACCTATCCATTGGCTCGCACTATAACCACAGGGCTCAAATTATCTTTCTAACCCATCAAAAAAGTAGAAATCATGAAAACATACAAATTAATTTCAATAGTGTTGCTGACTGCTTTGAGTTCTTGCTCTGATTTTCTTGAGCTTGAGCCAGAATACCTAGCCAATGAAGCTTCTTTTTATAAAACAGAGGCCGATTTTGAGACTGCTATGATCGGTAATTACTCAGAACTTCAAAATATTTATAATGCCCCTTTGTTGGATTTAACTGAGCTTACTACAGATAACGCTTATATTCAATGGACCTCCCCGACATCTTCCGAATTCGAATGCGATGAAATGAGAATTACTGCACCAAACACCTTTGTAGATCAGGTATGGAACGGGAGTTTTAAGACAATCGTTCGATGCAATACAATTTTAGAAAGGATTGATGGCATAGAAATTAGTGAATCGATCAAAAAGCAATACCAAGGGGAGTCTTATTTTTTAAGGGCTTTTAGCTATTTCAACCTTGTACGCCTTTTTGGAGACCTACCCTTGGTAGAAGTGGTTTTCAATAGTCCCGATGAAATTTCCACATTTGATATGACCCGAAGGCCTATATCTGAAATTTATGGTTTGATCGTTTCCGATTTACAACAGGCCCAAGCCTTACTTCAGGGTATAGAACTTAGTAAATCTAGAGCTTCGGCGGGGGCATCAGAGGCACTTTTAGGGAAGGTTTACCTTACCCAAAAGCAATACCCAGAGGCCTTGAGCACCCTAAAATCTGTAATCGATTCTGGGATGTATAACCTTCAGGACGACTATGCAAGTATATTTACAAATGCTAATGACGAATTGCCAGAATCCATTTTTGAGATAAAGTATATTTCAGGAAACATTGGTGAGGGTAATGATTTTTCAAGTCTGTTTACCCCACCCAGTTTCAATGCAGCAATTTTTCCTAATAATATGAATGGTTCAGGTCGTATCGTACCTACTTTGGATGTAAGGAATAGTTATGAAGACGGTGATTTGAGAAGGGAGCTGTCTATTAAGGATTCCCTACTTTTGTTAGATGGCACTTATGAACAATTACAATACGGCCTAAAATTTGTTGATTTCACAGTTGGACTTCAAGGGGATGGAGGCATTAATTTTATACCCCTTCGTTATGCGGATGTTTTACTGATGTACGCAGAGGCCTTGAATGAGTCCGATAGAACAGATGAGGCTTACCCCTTTATTAACGCTACTAGAAATCGTGCTGGATTGGGCCCTATAAGCGGACTATCCAAGGAAGAGTTTGCGCTTACCTTGGAACAGGAACGCCGAGTGGAATTCCTTAGTGAAGGGCAACGGTGGTTTGATTTGGCCCGAACAGGGAGGACTATTGAAGTACTCAATTCGTATTTTCAATCAATAGGTGCAAGTTTTTCCGTAACACAAGAAGAGTTGTTAATGCCATTGCCTCAAAGGGAAATAGATATTGACCCCAACTTGAAACAAAATCCGGGGTATTAAGTTAGTTGTTTGAGTTTAGTTGTAGGAATGCCCGATCCTTTATTTTTAGGATTGGGTATTTACTCAAACGCAGACACTGGTAAATTTCACAATTAAAAGTGTATGATTGAATCCGAACACATAAATCCGATGAGAAAGAATACCATAATATTAGTTGGGCTGATCTGTCTGTTTATAATTGGCATTCCTCAAAACTGTCAAGCACAGGACAAAGGAAATTATGAGCTTCTAAAAGCAGAATTTAAAAATCCGCCCATGGAAGCATGGCCAAAGACTTATTGGTGGTGGTTAAATGGGAATATTGATACCGTAAGAATAAGGGAAGAGATTATTTCCATGAAAAATGCAGGGTTGTCGGGTTTTGATATTTTTGAGATAGGGAAAAAGAAATCCGATACCGTTATACCCACTGGCGAAATAACCTTCATGGGAGCTGATTTTCTTCGCGCCGTAGAGGTTGCCCTAGATCAAGCCGCTGAACTGAATATGGAGGTGGGTCTTAATATGGCTAGCAGTTGGAACGCTGGTGGAGCCTGGATAACACCTGAGTATGCGGCAAAATCTATCTACTTTTCAAAAACACCATTTAAACGGGGAAAACAAAAACTGCCTTTTCCGAAACAGGTGCGATTTAAAAAAGAGGGAAAAATAGTTCTTGAAGGAGAAAATGAAAATGTGGACATCGAGCGTACCGCCAACGGAAAGCCCGTATTCTATGCAGAAATAGCAGTAATTGCAATACCTACGGGGCAGTCTAATAAATCAATTTCAAAGGGTATAGATGTAACCCAATACTTTGATTCTAAGACCGAAACTTTGAACTGGGACCAAGAAGGCACTTATGATATTTATCGATATATATGTTCAAATTCAGGAGAGCAGTTGAAAATTCCGAGTAAAAATTCCGCAGGTCCCATAATAGATCATTTTGATGGTAATGCTACTGAGTTTCACTTCAATTACATTATAGATCGATTAAAAAAAACCATAGGTCCAGATTTGGAAAAATCGGCTCTTAAGAGTTTATATCTGGCGAGTTACGAAGCTTTAGGTAATGTGTGGACAGAGCTTTTGCCTCAAGAATTTGAACGATTGAATGGGTATGAAATATACCCGTACATTCCTGCTCTTTTTGAAAAAAACCTTTTTTCCACTGATGTAACTGCTAAAATCAAAAAAGATTTTCAGTTTACTCTTTCAGAATTAATGATCAATAACTTCTACAAGAAAGCACGCCAAATATGTCATGAGAACGGACTTTTAATAAATTCCGAATCAGGTGGTCCCGGTTTTCCATTGCATAATGTGCCAGTTGAACCCTTAAAGTCTTTAGGGGTTATGGATCTTCCTAGAGGGGAATTTTGGATCAATCATAATCGATTTAATAGTGATGGGGTCGACATTTTAAGAATGGTAAAGGAATCGGCTTCGGCTTCACATATTTATGGTCGGGGCATTGTTGAGGAAGAAGCTTTTACTTCTTTCCAAATGTGGCAAGAAGGGCCTTTTGAAATGAAACCTTCGGGAGATAGGGCCTTTTGCGAAGGTATGAACAAGGTAGTAGTACATGGTAGTAGCCATAACCCCAGAGGGTTTGGGAATCCCGGAATCGTATATCATGCAGGCACCCATTATAATGACAAACGAATATGGTGGCCAATGATCAAACCATTTAACACCTATTTGGCGCGAATCTCCAACATACTTCAAAAAGCCGATTTTTTTGCTGATGTGCTTTATTACTACGGAGATGCAGCCCCCAACTTTACAGGGCACAAGAATGGTCGTTTTATGGTTGGGCCCGGCTATGATTACGAAGTAATAAATACCGAAATACTAAAACAGATTACCCTACAAAACGATCAGCTAGTATTACCGACTGGCGCGAAATTTAGCCTTTTAATCTTGGAAAATGAAGAGGAAATAGACCCTGAAGTACTCTTGAAACTAAAAGCGTTGACTTCCAAGGGAGCAAAAATCATATCTGAAAAACCAAATGGAGTAACTGTTCGCGAGAAATTATCAAAGGTTAAGGTGTCGCTCAAAGATGTAGATAAGCTTTGGTTCAATGTGAAAGAATCAACAAAGAATCCGACAGCTATTAAGGGAAAAGTGCTTTCTGGCATTACACCGACAGAAATGCTGGAGAATATGAACGTTCCTCCAGATTTTCAATATCCTGATGCAGAATTCTCAACCCTGGATTATATTCATTACCAGAAGGGAACAACAGATTATTACTTGGTTCGGAATACCACTGATCGATGGGTTTCTAGACAATCGAAATTTAGACAAACGGGGAAAACACCAGAATTATGGGACCCGGTAACAGGAGAAACACAGCCTGTATCTATATACGAACAACAGAAACAATATATAAGTCTGCCCTTGACCCTTCCCCCTTACGGCAGCGTATTTGTTGTTTTTTCTGAAAAAAAGATTCCAGCTGCCTACAGAAGTATTGAGTCGGGTCTGCTAAACCCTCCTTTAGTTCAATATACTGCTTACGGAACATTCTTTCTCGAAAACCAAAAGGTAAGCCTACAGAACGGAACGGAAGAGAGAACCATTTCCAATTTTGTAAAAACCGAACCTATAAACGGAGCTTGGGAAGTATACTTTCCGGAAGGGCAAGAGGCTCCCCGTAGGGTTATTTTTCCAAAACTTGTTTCTTGGACCAAAGCACAGAACGAGGGCATCAAATACTTTTCAGGAATTGCGAAGTACGTGAAGACGTTTCAATATGATATTCATTCAAATAGCACTAAAAACCAGAGAATTTATTTGGATTTAGGGAATCTTTCCAATGTTGGGGAGGTATGGTTGAATGGAAAAAACTTGGGCATTGTCTGGGCCAAACCTTATCGGTTGGATGTGACGGATGTCATAAAGCCAGGAAACAACTTATTGGAGATAAAGATTGCCAATACCTGGTCAAACCGTTTAACGGGAGATGCGATAACCGGTAAGCGTTTTACCCATACCAACGTAAAAACAACAAATATAGAAGGACTGAATAAAACGCAAGTTCCTTGGAAAGAAGTTCCATTATTGGATTCCGGCTTATTTGGGCCGGTACGTCTAATGATTATAAAACCCATTGAATAGACAGATTACCCACCTCATTATGGAAGATATAGTAATTAGAAGTTTTAAAATGAAATTAAAGCCTGGTTTTGAGGATATCTATAAACAAAGACACGATGAAATTTGGGAGGAGTTAAAGGTAGTGCTCAAAGAAGAGGCTGGTATCTTGGATTATGCTATTTTCTTTGATCGGGAAACCAACGTTCTTTTTGCCTATCAAAAGCTGCTGGCCAGCCATGGTAAAGCAAATTTAAGTTCTAATCCCATTGTCAAAAAATGGTGGGATTTTATGGCAGATTGCATGGAAGTAAACGTTGATAATTCCCCAAGAACATCTGTTTTAGTGAACGTCTTTTGGTTGGCCCAGTAAAATTGAGGGTAATCAAGTCAACAGATTGGTTGTTCATTGTAGGCTCACAAATTCAAACTCAAATTATGATTCATTTCTTTAATATTTTTTATACCATCACGAAGTATTTGGTGCCGTTAAGGGCAATTTTCTTTATCGCAGTAGTGTTCACATTCCCTATCGCTAAAATTCTTGGGCAAGATAACGTTGCTGAAGTTAAAAATAGACCGAATGTTGTGCTGATTTTTACCGATCAACAGCATGCAAATATGCTGAGTGCTGCGGGTAATCCCTATGTAAAAACACCTGCTATGGATGAGCTAGCCGCTAATGGCGTAATGTTTTCCGAATCGTATTGCACTTCCCCGGTTTGTGGCCCTGCCCGTAGTAGCATCATTACCGGTTTGATGCCACACCAAACCGGGGTAGAGTGGAATGGACAAAGCATTAAGGACAATGTTGTTAACTCTGGGGAGCTTTTCCGTTCCGCTGGTTATCAAACCGTTTGGGCGGGCAAATGGCATCTTCCAGAAAGCTATCCGCAACAATCTAGCGTAAGAAACAAAGAAATAAAAGGCTTTGATCTTTTGCCTTTTTGGAACCCTGAAGAAAAAAGATGGTTTCTCGGTTCGGAAACAGATCCGCCCTTGACTACTGCCGTAGTTGATTACTTGAAAGCCTACAAGAAGGAAAAGCCCCTCTTTCTTTCGGTCAGTTATCACAATCCTCATGATATTTGTTTTTATCCAAGAAAAGACGGTTGGGTGTCGCCCCAAGATTCATTATTGGAAATCAGACATTATGGTTTCAAGCATAAATTACCTGATGTTATCGGAACACATCCGATGAGTATTTCACCACTGCCGCCGCTACCACATAATCATGCCATTTCTAAAGACGAACCCGATTTTATTTCGGAGAAGCGAAAGAACCACGATGAATACGGCGTAGAAACCAAACTGGCCAACAGAGAATTTGATGATATGGCATGGAAAGGTTATTTAAACGCCTATCACCGGTTAACGGAAAGGGTAGATATCGAAATAGGAAAGGTACTTGAAGCCTTAAAAACCTATGGATATTGGGAAAATACCTTGATAATTTTTACTTCTGATCATGGAGACGGTGCGGCCGCCCATAAATGGGCTGCAAAGTTGAGTTTTTACGAAGAAGCTGCCAAAGTGCCAATGATTGTTTTTTGGCCTGGAATGGAGGAAAAGGGGCTGATAGATAAGGATCATGCAGTATCCCAGATTGATATTTTACCCACAATGCTAGATTACGCAGGTATTGAAACCTCAGTAAGGTTTACAGGAAGAAGTATGAAACCTTTGATAGAAAATAGAACTTCCAAGTGGCGAGATTACACGGTGGTGGAGCTTGCCGATTTTGTAAAGGACAAGACCCGCAAGGGCAGAATGGTTAGAATGGGGGCTTTTAAATATAATATATACAGTACGGGAGAAGAACAACTTTTCAATATCGGTCGAGACTCGGGCGAGCTGCAGAATTTGATTTCAGAACCCACACTGCAACATATTCGACAACAATGTCGAAAGAACTTAAAAAAGTGGGCTAAGGAGACCAATGATGCATTTGCAATAGATGTTTTGGGGTAATGACTTTGCCATACGCTTTTTGCTTGAGTAATGATAATTAAGTACATCAAAGAATAATGAAAAATAAAGACTTTAGAAAAGGGGTAAACCTTTGCTTATTTACAGTAACAACTACCCTCTTCATGGCTTTGCTTTCTTGCCATGAAGATTTAGGAGAGCATGGCCCTAACATTTCTTATGCTTCCCTCAAAACTGAATTCCAGAAACCTGGGATAATCTCACGGCCAAAAGTGTATTGGTGGTGGCTTAATGGTCATGTTGATACCGTTAGAATGCGCACTGAACTAATGGAAATCAAAAAGGCAGGTCTTGGAGGGGTTGATATTTTTGATATTGGGGTACGGCCAATTGGTAATCCAAACAAAATGATACCGGCAGGACCTGGTTTTATGCAAGAAGAGTCGGTAAATGCCATAGGATTTGCTTTGAAAGAGGCAGGCCGCCTTGGTTTGGAAGTAGGATTGAGCTTATCGAGCAGTTGGAACGCAGGCGGGAGTTGGGTGACGGCCCAACACGCCGCAAAAACCATCTATTATTCTAAAAAGCGGATAACCGCCGGGGAGCAAAACAAAACAGCCCTTCCATTTCCCACTATTACTCCAGATCGGCACGGTAACGCTAGAATTATAGATTACGCCAAAAATGGAAAGCCTGTATACCACGAGGAAGTTTCCGTTATTGCGGTACCGTCTGAAATGCAAGATCTTTCAGACACTACTTCAATTGTTAATGTCACCCAATATTTCAATCCGAAAAACGAGATTCTTGACTGGAGACCGAACACGGGCAAATGGGACATTTACCGATTCATAAGTTCAAATTCAGGCGAACAGCTGATTGTTCCAAGTGGAAATGCTAAGGGGCCAATAATAGACCATTTTGATTCTACGGCCACTCAAATGCATTTAGAGTATTTTGTGGACCGTTTGAAACCGCTTGTAAATGACTTGGGCGATTCGGCACTGAAATATCTGTACTTGGCCAGCTATGAAGCCAAGGAATTTGCTTGGACTCCATCTTTTCCGGCCGCCTTTAAGAAAGTCAATGGCTATGATGTTCATAAATTCTTACCCAGTCTTTTTGTCCCGAAAGTTTTTGATTCCCTATTACTGCATAAGTTTAATCATGACTATGCCGAGACCTTTTCCAATATGATGATCAAAAACCATTATGGGAAGGCCAAGGAAATTTGTAATCGATATGGTTTAAAAATTAGTTCAGAGGCGGGGGGGCCAGGCCATATGCATCATATACCTGTAGAAACATTGAAGGCTTTGGGAGCATTGGATATCCCTAGGGGAGAATTTTGGTATGAACGCCCCTTCTTAAATAAAGATAGTGTGGATATGGTCTGGCTGGTAAAAGAAATAGCGGCGGCTTCCCACATTTATAAAAAAGGAATCGTGGAACAGGAGGCTTTTACCAGCTACTGGGATTGGCAGGAAGCTCCTATCAACTTAAAGCCATTTGCAGATAGGGCTTTCGCGGAGGGTATGAATAAATTGGTCATTCATGGTTTTACGCACAATCCATCAGAATATGGCGTTCCGGGAATAGCCTATTTTGCAGGCACACACTATAATGATAAAAGAGTATGGTGGTCAAAGGTAAAGCCCTTCAATGATTATTTGGCGCGGGTATCTTCCGTATTACAGAATACCGATTTTGTGGCAGACGTTCTTTGGTATTACGGAGAGGAAATTCCCAATCTGGTCACTCCCAAAAACACCCCATTTGCAGTGGGCAAAGGGTACGATTATGAGGTAATCAATACAGAAGTGCTGTTGAATGACCTTACTGTGGAGAATGGGAAACTATTATTACCCGGGGTTTCTACGTATAACGTAATGTATGTTTCAGAAGAAGGCCTGAGTCCTAGAACACTGAAAAAGCTCAGTGAGTTATCAAAAATGGGGGCGATAATAGTTGGTGAAAAACCGACAAGTGTTTTGGGATTGAGCAATACCACTAATCTAGAAATTGTTGATTCTTTGGCCAATGATTTGTGGGTAAAGCAAAACAAGGAAGGTGGTCTTCAAAAAGGAAAAATAGATTCCAATCATTCTCCATTGGACGTTCTCAGGTTACAGGGCATTCCTCCAGATTTTGATTATGTGGATAATGATGTAGACCAAAGAATTGCGCCTTTGGATTACATACATTACCAAAAGTATGATTTGGATTTTTATTTTATTAGAAACACTACCAACAAATGGATTTCCAGAAATTGTACTTTTCGCCAACGAGCGAAGATACCAGAGTTATGGCATCCGGAAACCGGAGCCATTTTACCCATTGGTATTTATTATCAAACTGGGAAGGTGACTAAAATCCCCTTGAGTTTACCTCCGTACGGTTCTTATTTTGTTGTCTTTAAAGACGGTGTGTCAGACCCAACATACAATGAAATTATACCATCAAAAAAGTCTCTTCCTAGGTTTGAATATACCACTGATGGTACTATTTTTTTAGACAGTGGCCCGTTAGAATTGCGAATGGAAGAGGGTTCGCAAAAAGTGACCGATTTAACTCAGATAGTTAGCTTAGAAGGAGCGTGGCAACTAAGTTTTCCTGAAAATTGGGGGGCACCAACCAAAAGTGTGTTCGATGAATTAATTTCTTGGACGGATGCCAAGGAAGATGGTATTCGTTATTTTTCTGGCACGGCTACATACCGAAAATCTTTTGATTTCAATAAAATGGCTGATGGAAAAAAGATCTATTTAGATCTAGGTGAAGTTTCTGAAATCGCCGAGGTGTGGTTGAACGATGTCCCTTTAGGAATAACTTGGACCAATCCGCATCGTTTCGAAGTTAGTGATGCATTAAGAGATGGTAGAAATACAATCAAGGTTGAGGTTGCCAATACTTGGTCGAACAGATTGACGGGTGATGCCATAACAGGAGAAAAATATACCGAGACAAATATTGCTAAAGCCAATAAAAACGTGGTTTCTTGGGGTGATCTCCCTTTGAAGAAATCGGGCCTTTTAGGCCCTGTAACACTACAAAGCCATGCAGTATACTGATTATAGCAATAGTATGCTACAATGAAGAAATAATAGAGATTGAAATATTTATCACCAGCAAAATGAAACCCCTTAATAATACAGCATTCATTATTCCAATTTGGGTGATACTTGCATGTATTTGTAATGTTCATGCCCAGTTGAGACCTGCTCAAATTTTTACAGATCATATGGTGTTGCAAAGGGATATCGATATTCCGGTTTGGGGATTTGCAGAGCCTGGCGAGGCAATATCAGTTTTAATTAAAGCCAACCTGGTTAAGACTACTGCAGATAAACATGGAAAGTGGTCATTAAAAATACCGTCCATGGAGGCCGGCGGCCCATATAAAATGAATATTCGTTCTACATCCGAAACCATTGTATTATATGACGTGATGATAGGTGAAGTCTGGTTTGCCTCTGGTCAATCCAATATGGAACATGCCCTTGGGGGTTGGCCTTGGATCCCTTACTCCCAGATTACAAATTATGAAAATGAGATCAAGGATTTAGATTTTCCAAAAATACGTATGTTCAATGTTCCCAAATTGGCCTCTCCGGTCGAAATGGATGATCTGGAGCTGGGAAGTTGGGAATTACCAACGGTGAACACCTTGCCCAAGTTTTCCGCTACCGCTTGGTTTTTTGCAAAAGAGCTCCAAAAGAGACTAAATATCCCTATTGGAATCATACACAGCTCCTGGGGGGGCACCGCCATTGCCCCTTGGATGGATAGGGAATCCTTACAATCATTTGACCACATAATTCCTCAAACTCCCCTACCGCCTCATTTTGGCCAAAAAAGTTGGCGTTCTAAAATGAATGCAGAATGGTCCAAACATATCGCGCGAAGAAATCAAATCAGTTATTCCGAATTGGAAAAGGCAAAAGTCTTTTCAAGCTCTGACCAAAGTGGCCTATCTTGGAAGTCAATAACCCAAATTACCGAATCGGGCGATAGTTTAAAAAACTGGATTTGGTTAAAGAAAGTAATAGTACTGCCGAACATTACAGATAATGTTGATTGGCGCATAACGCTGGGCTACCTTAATAGACAGGCGCATATCTACATAAATGGCATCGAAATAGGATATACTTTGTACCCCAAAAAAAGTGAGCTGGAATTTTCATCCAAAGTGTTGCGGGTGGGTGAAAACGTTGTGCTGATTCGCCTCGCTCAGCCTTGGGGCGTGCCACAAGTTGAGGGTACAAGATTTTTCTTAAAAAGTAGTGATAGTACTTCCAAAATCAATCTTTTGAATAATTGGTGGGTCTTAAATCCAGAGGAATCGGTTTTACCTCCTGGAGAAACCAATGCGGAGAGACCTACTTATCTTTTCAATGGTATGGTTGCACCTTTGCTACCCTATACAATTAGAGGTTTTATATGGAATCAAGGAAGTTCGGATATGGGCCGACCAGACTTTTATAAAAAGGCCTTTCCTGCCTTGATCAATGGATGGAGAAAAAGGTGGGAACAACCGGATGCACCCTTCCTTTTTGTGCAATTGTCAAATTATCAACCCCACTGGGAACAGGATAGACAGTCAGTGGCCAGGGCGCCTTTGCGGCTAGCGCAGATGGAAGCACTTTCCCTGCCGAATACAACAATGGTGGTTTCTTATGATATTGGTGATCCATTCGATGTTCACCCAGCCAATAAGCAAGATTATGGGTATCGATTGGCACTTCAAGCACTTTCTAAAGTATATGGAAAAGATATTGAATCCGATGGCCCCAGATATGTATCCCATGAGATAGTAGGAGATACCGTGATAATACATTTAAATACAGAAAGTGGTCAGTTGACATCAAAACCCATGGATAATCCCTGTGGTTTTGAATTGGCCGGAACCGATGGAAAATTTATGGCCGCCAAGGCGGTAATTCACAATCATAAAATCTATTTAACCTCTGAAAAGGTGGTAAATCCTGTAAAGGCTCGATATGCATGGAACGATAATCCGGTATGTTTTATATATGGCCCCGAAGGGCTGCCTATGGCCCCTTTTTTAATTGAACACTAAAATCAAATCATTTATGAAAGCATTTATAAAGCACTTGTTTTTGCCTATCTCTCTCATATCCTTGCTAATAGGGTGTGTTAATAATTCCTCTCCTACCCCTGATGTTCTAAGTGGACTTCCCGATGATTCCGGAATTAAAAGATTCAACAATATTACTTTGGAGGCGTCCTTGAAACCGTTCAAGAGGAAAAATAAAAGATATTATCGGGAAGTGGCTTATACAATGTATTCGCAATGGGCTTCCTTGTTGAAACATTCCGATACCATATCCATAATGTTGTGGACGGCGGATGGGTCCGAGATCTTGGATTACAAAGGTGAAATGGATCAGCGCTTGGAATGGGCCAAATATATCGGGAACCCTAATACCGAACATGAAGTGGGGTCTGGCCCAAAGAACCTATCGATGCACGAACGTGCCTATGTTTATCGTGACGATGCACCGGATTTTACCTTTGGCGATCTAAAGGAAATCGTAAGTACGTTAAAGGAGGTTGGGAAGAATCTTACCCACAAACCGATTCGAATCGGGGCCACTTTTGATCCTGGACCTGAATTCGCAAAGTCTCCGTTTAAATATGAAAAGCATCCTGAAATTGTTCAAGGAGCTGCCATGGGAGAAAAATCCTTTGTTTCCTCTTATTCCACGCTAAATGCAGATTCTGAAGCCTATGCGGGTTTTCCAGAAGGCATTCCCAACAATACCCCTTTCGGTACATTTTTCGGACGACAAAGCCAACATTTTTTGGCCGATCTCGATTTTGACTATCTGTGGTTGAGCAATGGTTTTGGTTTCGGTATGGAGCCCTGGTCAGCTACAGGAACCATTTTTACGGGAACGGGATTTAAGACTTCTAAGTTGTCGGAGACGAAGAACAAGATACTTGATTTTTGGCATTTGTTCAGGGCGGAATGCCCCAATTTTCGTATTGAGACCCGGGGGACCAATATTGCTACAGGGGTAGACCTTGCCAAAGATGGGGTAGATTTGCGGGCTATCTACCATGGCGGGTTTAATCTTTTACCTCCACCGAACTCGCCATGGGCTGCCTTGGATGGTGACTTTGGACTAGAGCTAATGGGGTATATGTCAAGGATCGCGGACATTCCCGATAATAGATATCTCTTTCGTTACTATACGCACGATCCGTGGTGGCAAAACAGCCCTTGGCTGGACCGCTATGGGCGCGAACCCCATGATATATATCTGCCGATGGCCCTGGCGCGAATCGATAATCAGGGGAAGGTTGGGTTGCCCACCCATTTGAATTTTTTGACCATAGACGACTCCTTCGGCAATATGCCCGATAAGGTCCCCAATGAAGTGATCCCGTACATACTCGATGCCCGTTCAGATTCGCCTACCTCACCTGGCCCCTTGGTATGGGTATATCCCTTCGACGAATATCATGATTGGGCCAAAGACCGACAAGATCGCCTACCAGAAATTTATTATGGGGATTGGTTCATACGCCAAAGCATTAATAGCGGGCTGCCATTAAATACGGTGATTACTTCCACCAATCTAATCGAAATCGGGCTAAAGAATCCTAGGTTATTTCAAGAATCGGTTTTGCTGTCTATCGTCCCGGACGCGGAAAGCAACTTGGAAAAATTTTGGATAGATTATCTTAAAAAAGGTGGAAAAGTGATTTTCTATGGTCCAGCGGATCAAGCAGGACCTGAGTTTTTACAAATGCTGAATTTGCAAAACGTATTGCCCTTGGAAGGTGAATTTGTTATCGATAGAACGTATAGTCAAGATAATTTGAATAGGCCCTATCCGAAAAAAATAAAACATTCCGCCCTTTTTTCAGGAGGAGGCATCCGTACCAAAGTTGACAAACTTACCGACCCGTTTACCGAAGTATTGGCCAGAATGGAGCAAGGTAATATGTCTCGAGATGTTATGTGGACACGTACCAACCCCGATTGGAATGGCGGAAAATTGGCCTACCTCAGGGGAACGAATTCCTCTCATTTTGATGGGGGACGTCTATTGAAGCCCGATGACCCGACCGTGTATTTTACGGGGCCAAAAATGGTTCGTGACCTTATGGCTCGCTTCGGTATATCTTTCCAGATAAAAAAGGAATCGCCCAAAATAAAAGACCCCATGCTATGTATTGCCAGAAACGATAATGGCTTTTTCTTTTCTGGTTATAACCCTGATACCACAGTGGAGCAAGCCTTCAAATTTCCACAAGGCGCACCTTTACTACTTGGGTATGACACTAAACTCGAAAACGGGCACGCTAACTTTACCTTTCCCCCGGCATGGCATCGTGAATGCCGTGTTTTTGTGGAGCAGGAAGACGGGGTGGTATCTTGTAAAGAAATGACCACAGGGCAACTTGGCATTACTCGCAGGCTTAAAATTACTGGGCTGAAGAATGCCACTGTAAGGGTGTATCCGAATCAGCGCATCGGCGATAAAAATATTTTCTTTTATAACAATGCCCATTATCCATGGCGTGAAGGGCAGATAAATTTTGAAAAAGGAGAAGCTTCCACAGGCTTTAATTACGTAGTAAGGAATATTACCGGGGAACTCGTTGTTTCTTGGGAATAATTCAAGCAATGCTAAACCGCTACTTTTTATAGATGGATGCACTGGATTTTCTATTTCAAATATCTTTGTAAAATTTTTTAAAGAAAAAGATTGGTTTAGCATAATGATTTTTCGATAATGCTAAAAGAGACCATGAATGGGACACTCTGAGAATAAGTCTAGTGGTTTTATAAAGTAGTATTGTAAAACAGTAGTTTTATGAGACCTTAAAAATCGTAATCAAGAAATCGTATAAGTTGCATATGATCATTACCTAATATATCTCTATATTAGGTGATAACTATATCCTATGGTTGTAGTGCATTAAAAAAAGCCACTTTAAAAATCAATTATGAAACAATCGATTATCCTTACGATGTCCTTATTTTTCGTTTTAACTTTTTGTGTTCAGGGGCAAACCCAGCAGGACTCCTTAAACATTAAACAAGTTGCATTGGATTATATCGAATCTCAACATAATGTAAAGCCTGAACAGTTTGAACGCGCAGCTCATCCAAGAATGGTTAAAAGGACTTTTTGGACGAATAAAAAAACTGGTAAGGAATATTTGCGGGAAACTTTTACTGATGCTATGATTTTACTCGCAGAAACTTATAATCAGGACGAGGACAAATTTCCTGAAAACCCAAAAAAAGAAATAATTATTCTTGATGTCTTTGACAGGGTGGCTTCGGTAAAATTAATTGCAGATGATTGGATTGATTATATGCACATTGTAAAACTCAACGGGAAATGGCAACTTGTAAATGTGCTATGGCAATTTAATGACTCAGAAGAACATTAAACATTCTGAAGTCGGATTGGAACAGAAAAAACGTACTACAACACAACCTCCTATGAAAAGGCTTAGTCCATTAAAATGAACGTTTTTAGGGATTTGTACTTCATGCCAACCCGGAACAAACAATCCCACCTTAATCTAGACTTTCAAAAACCGGTTACGGTTTACTTCAGATGGTGGTACTTCGGAACTTTCACAAAGTTCATACTTAATAAATGATATCATCTATAAAACTCATGGGCAAAGTACAAAAGAAGGAATAATGTCACTAGACCTTTGGCCAAGCGATTTTAATAAAAAGTTGAATATAGGTACGCAATAGTTGTTCTATTTGACATAAATCGACTCAATTTGTATGTTTTTAACAAATATGTGCTGCTAATTTCGCATCTATGCAAAAAAAAACCGACTCCTAAAAGTCGGTTTTTCCCTTTGTACAGGCGGAGAGACTCGAACTCTCACACCTTGCGGCACTAGATCCTAAGTCTAGCGTGTCTACCAATTCCACCACGCCTGCATTTTTTTTCAATTTTATGGGCTTTTATCCCACTATGTCCTATCCTAAATCTAACATGCCTTCCTCCCGATAGCTATTGGGACTACCACGTTTGCTCCGTGTTCTAGAAATGCTATCTAGAATTACGGGATGCAAATATAAAGCAAAATTTCAATTTTAAAATGCTTCCCTATCAAAAAGTTCTTCAAATTAATAAGAAACCGTAGGGATTGCGATTCGCTATGGTTAAAATCAACAACATCTGTACTTTGCTTCATCAATCTGATGCTTAGCGAATAATTGGTACCGGGATATTACATAAGATTGTTCTCATTTCGTAATTTTGGATTTACATAAACACTTTTCAATGCAGACGCCAAACAACTATATAAAAGAGCATAAGGAACGCTTTTTAAACGAATTAGTGGAACTCCTAAAAATTCCTTCCATCAGTGCTGATACAGCATACTCCCAAGACGTACTAAACACTGCCACGGCGGTGGAGAAGGCCCTATCCAACGCCGGCTGCGATATAGTAGAAGTTATAGATACAGAGGGGTATCCTATTGTATATGGAGAAAAGATAATAGACCCAAACCTACCAACGGTACTGGTCTACGGACACTATGACGTGCAACCTCCAGACCCCTTGGACCTATGGGATTCACCCCCTTTTGAACCGGTGATAAAAAAAACAAAACTACATCCGGAAGGAGCTATTTTTGCCCGGGGTGCCTGTGATGACAAAGGTCAGATGTATATGCATGTAAAGGCCCTGGAATATATGGTGAAAAACGATCAGTTGCCCTGTAACGTAAAATTTATGATCGAAGGAGAAGAGGAAGTAGGCAGTAAAAACCTAGCACAATTTGTAGCTGAACATAAAGACCGTTTGGCAAACGACATAATATTGATTTCCGATACCGGAATGATAGCAAACGACATACCCTCTATCACTACCGGATTAAGAGGACTAAGTTATGTTGAAGTAGAGGTAACCGGACCCAATAGAGACTTACATTCAGGATTGTATGGCGGAGCCGTGGCCAACCCAATCAATGTATTGACCAAAATGATAGCCGCTTTGCATGACGAAAACAACCATATTACCATCCCTGGTTTTTATGATAAGGTAGAAGAGTTATCGCAAGAAGAACGCCAAGAAATGGCAAAGGCGCCTTTTAATCTGGAAGCGTACAAGGAAACCTTGAATATTTCGGCCGTTTATGGAGAAACCGGTTATACCACCAATGAACGTAATTCCATTAGACCTACCCTGGATGTTAATGGTATATGGGGAGGTTATATAGGGGAAGGCGCCAAAACAGTGATCGCAAGTAAGGCCTATGCCAAAATTTCCATGCGTTTGGTACCAAATCAGGATTGGGAAGAAATTACCCAACTTTTCAGCTCACATTTTAAGAGTATTGCCCCTGAAGGAGTAACCGTAAAAATAACACCGCACCATGGAGGACAAGGTTACGTAACCCCTATTGATAACATTGGATATAGGGCGGCTGCAAAGGCTTATGAGACCACTTTTGGAAAAACCCCTGTTCCCCAACGTGGGGGCGGCAGCATTCCCATTGTTTCGCTTTTTGAAAAAGAGTTAAAAAGCAAGACCATCCTTATGGGTTTTGGTCTGGATAGCGACGCCATACACTCCCCCAATGAACATTTTGGAGTTTGGAACTACTTAAAGGGCATAGAGACTATTCCCTATTTTTATAAGTACTTTTCAGAACTAAAATCCTGACTAACAAACATATAAGACTTCATTAAACACTTTAGAAAACACTTAGTCAAAACCCCAACACGAGGGTTATGGCCATAAAAGTCCAATAAAATTTACTCTACGTTTGTAGAATTAAAATAATTGTTCTATGTTTGTAGAGCTAATTTTAATCATGTAGCGTAATGAAACTATCAAAATCGGAGGAAGAGCTAATGAACATATTATGGAAGCATAAGAAGGCTTTTATGAAAGATTTGTTAGCGAGCTATCCAGAACCCAAGCCCGCCACCACTACTGTGGCCACGTTATTAAAGCGTATGACGGATAAGGGTTTTATAGCTTATAAAAGTTTCGGCAGATCTAGGGAGTATTACCCTTTGGTAAAAAAGAAAGACTATTTCTCCCAGCATGTTAACTTGCTCATCAAAGATTTTTTTAACGACAGTGCTTCCCAATTTGCCTCTTTTTTTACAAAAGAAACCAACCTTAGCAAAGAGGAATTAGAAGATTTAAAGTCGCTCATAGACAACGAACTTAAAAAGAAATAAGATGTTGGAGTATCTTCTTAAATCTAGCGCTTGCATGACCGTTCTTTACCTGTTCTATAAACTGTTCTTGGAGCAGGGTAACCGGCACCACTTTAAACGGTATTATTTGCTGGGTATTCTTGTACTATCCCTTGCCATACCATTGATTACTTTTACCCAACACGCTCCGCTATCCACCGCTGATGCAACCGAGTGGATTGTACCCTTTACGGAAGGAAATAACGTAATAAAAGAACCTAACCAACCCATTAACGTTGTTTCGATTTTATGGATGCTCTACGGTATCGGTGCACTAAGTTTTGGTTTCCGATTTGCAAAGAACTTATATCGTATTTCACATCGCATAAAATACAATCCCAAACATAAAAAAAGGAATATTACCAATGTTTTGCTGCGTGAAACGATAGTACCGCACACTTTTTTCAATTATGTTTTTCTCAATAAGGAAAAATATGAAACCGGTCAGATTCCAAAAGAGGTGTTATTACACGAGGCAACACATGCAAAACAAAAACACTCCATAGATGTCTTAATTGTAGAGTGTTGTCTGGTACTTTTCTGGTTTAACCCGCTTCTATACTATATAAAACATGCCATAAAGCTTAACCACGAGTTTTTGGCGGACAACGCTGTAATAAACAGTGGTGTGCCTACCTCTTACTATCAACATATTTTGCTAGCGTTCTCATCAAACGTCGCAGTACCTCAACAGATACCCATCAGCATGGCCAACGCCATAAATTATTCATCAATCAAAAAACGATTTACAGTCATGAAAACAAAAACATCTCCAAGATCCTTTAGGATCAAGATCATTTTCCTAGCCCCTTTAGTTGCCGTATTGCTTTACAGTTTTAGCAGCAGGGAAATTATTTACGCTGAGCTGGAAGAAATTCAAACCACGGATTTTCAAAACTTTCAAGAAGGGGCTTCCCCCGAAATGGTAGCCGAATACAACCAAACGGTACGCAGGCTTTTGGCACAACCGGAAGGGGAGAAAAACTGGAAAAACAAGGATTTACAACGGTTGGAATACATCTATGGCCTAATGAGTTATGAACAAAAAAAACAGGCAGAACCTTTTCCGGTAATTGCGCCTCCTGTGCCACCCTCACCACCTCCGTATCCTGCCTCGGTAGAAGTTGAAGCAACTATCCAACCGGATGAAGTTTCGGGATCGGAGCAATTGGTTAAACCTGATGACATAACTGAATTTCCGCCACCACCGCCGCCAAAATCGCCTTTAGAATTTGCCAAGGAAATGGCAAAACAAGATGCAATCTTCTATTACAATGGCAATAAGATAACCACTAGAAAGGCCATTGCACTGCTTAAGAAATCGGACGACATTGGGTTAATTGCTGAACATTCGGACGGAACAAAGCCGGTTGTACGGTTATCCACAGATGTTATTTTAATCGAAGACTAAGCGATATTACTATGTTTTTACCAGAAATAAATGCCCGGAAAACTGCGGCTAGGTTTTTAATGGTATTGATCCTTTGCTCAATATCCTGTAAAAAAAAGGAAGGGGAGCATAAGCACGACACTTCTATAATGTCCGATTCACTCAGCCTTGTTCAAATGATAGCGATAAGGGAAAAGGCGATGATAAAAAGGGATATCAAACTGGCCATGGATCAATTCGCAGACAATGCCACATGGATAAATTCCCAAGGCTACTATTTTGAAGGCAAAGAACATGTAGCCAACTTTCATAACATGCTTATAGGAAACGATTCCCTGGATTATTATTATGAGGCAGGTGAACCGCGAGTAAGGATACTAGACAACCGCAATGCCCTTGCTTACTATTCATGGAAAATGTTTTGGTATAAACGCGAAAAACCGGCCGATACTACATTTAGGGAGATAGGACTTATGACCCTTACTGCGCACAAAACCAATAAAGATTGGGAGTGGGTAGCGGTAACCAACCAACACACCCCTTGGTTCTACGATAGTATAACGCCCGTAACCGTAGATTAGATATAAAATCAGAATAAAATCATAAAATTGATACCTCCACGCCAAGTTTCATCGCTTTTTTGTAACAAATGATTAGGAATCGCGTTCTAATATTCTATCAATCAATTTAGAACACTGTTATGATACAAAACTTTTTTATCGCCTGTTCTGGCGCGGATACCGATATCCTAAAAACTTGTTCCAAAGGGGAACGTAATAAATATGCCGGGATTGGCGCTACGGTGTTTTTTACCGCTGTAATGGCATTTATTGCGGCCAGCTATGCTCTTTTTACCGTTTTCGACAATGTTTACACAGCGGTTTTCTTTGGGTTAATTTGGGGGCTCTTGATTTTTAATTTAGACCGTTTTATTGTTTCTACCATTAAAAAAAGGAACAGTTTTAAAAACGAACTTATCCAAGCGGCACCAAGAATAGTATTGGCCATTATCATTGCCGTGGTCATCTCCAAACCTTTGGAAATGAAAATCTTCGAAAAAGAGATAAATCAAGTCCTTTTGGAGCAAAAGAATGCCCTTACCTTGGCCAACAAACAGCAAATAGCTACGCAATATACACCCACTCTGGAAGGTATTAACCAAGACATTGCGGCCTTAAAAAAAGAAATAACGGTTAAAGAGGCAGAAACCAATGCCCTATACGATACGTACATAGCGGAAGCGGAAGGCAGAAAAGGCACGCTCTTATTGGGGAAAGGACCTGTCTATAAAGAAAAACGGGAAAAGCACGATGCGGCATTGGCAGAACTACAACAGCTTAAGCAGTCCAATGCACTAAAGATAGCCACCTTGGAAGGGCAGATTACCAGTTTAAATTCTGAATACAGCACAGCAGTTAATGATTCGCAACCGATTATTGATGGGTTTGATGGGTTAATGGCGAGAATAAATGCTTTGGGGGAGCTACCCTGGTTCCCTTCATTCTTTATATTTCTGCTGTTCCTGGCTATTGAAACCGCACCGATTGTAGCCAAACTATTGGCTCCGAAGGGACCGTACGATTTAAAATTGGAAGATGAGGAGAGTGCGGTAGAAACCTGGGTAACCCAAAAAGTGTTGCAACGAGAACAGATTCTGGCCACAGATACCTCCTTGAACGAAAAAATCTATGGTGAAATAGCGGAGGAAGAGGCGGTATACGCTTATAAAAAATTGAAAGCGGAGGAACTTTTGAAACTTCAGGCAGATACATTCCATGATTTGCAGATAAAAAGTTTGTAGTACTCATCTGCCAAAAAAGACCTGCAGAAGCGCCGGTCTTTTTACAACATTATTTAATAAGCAATGAACAGTTTTAAGCGTTGTAATGCAATGCAATTTTGGCCAATTGCCCCACAATCTTTACGGAATCTTTCATAGAAAGTTTTGACCCGTCAGCATGTATCCATCTTTTTAAGGGTTGCTCACAAATTAGTTCTTGTACGTTCCTTTTCCCATAATACTTGCGCATGCGCATAAATATCTCAACATCGAACAACCAACGGGTAATGAATTTTTTCTGGAACATGGTGCTAGCAATTTTACGGTCCATGATCTTTGCCCCACACTGAGTATCCCTAAAGGGCATTCCCAATATTTTACGGATGATCAAATTAATGGTCATGCTAATCACTTTACGTGCAGATTCTTTGGTTATGTTTGCCCCCATTCTACTAATCCTGGATCCGCTTACAATTTTAAAATTAGAATCTTCGATAGTCTGTACCAACTCATCAAAATCGCGAAAATCTGTTGAAAGATCGGCATCCAAATAACCAATATAATCTAACTGAGGATCTTGGGATAAATGAAGTACACCCTGCCTAACCGCTTCGGCCTTACCACCGTTTTGCTCGCAGTTATAAATACTAATAATATCTTCATTGCCTTTTCGCAGCTCCTCTAAAACCTCTAACGTATTGTCCGTGCTACCATCATTTACAAAACAAAGGTGATAACCTAGGTTTTTGTTGGCAAAATCCCTGAAAATATCCGCAGACAAACGATCGGCTTCATTATAACATGGTATTACCACCCCTACACAATGTTTTTGAAGCATTTGATTACTGTCCTCGGCTGTTTTGGTTTTAGAACTGGTATTATTTCCCAAGATTCGTTTCACTCTAGCCTCCAATTCGTTAAGACTCACCGGTTTTTTCATATAGTCATTAATACCTAGATCAAAACCATCTACAATGACTTTTTCGTTGGTATTACCAGACATTACCATTATAGGAGTTTGTGAGTTCTCCGTGATTCGTATATGCTTTACCACTTCTAAGCCAGACATATCTGGCATGTTAATATCCACAATTACAAGATCTGGGCGGAAACTATTGAACAATTCAATTCCCGTTTGGCCACAATCGGCCATTTGTACTTCGTACCCTTGGGCAGCCAGTCTCTTTTCTACTGATAACAATATGAGTTGTTGATCATCAATGGTTAAAACTTTCATAGGTTAAGATTTAAGTTATACTAATGTTGTTTTTGTTGTAATCCATTTGGTTACTATGGATTTATGAAGCAAATATATAGTTGATAGCCATCTTTTTTTTGTAGGAAAAGTCGATTTACCATTTACTGTAGACGAATGGTAAAAACCCATAGACAGGCAATAATGCTCAAATCCCACAATATATATAACTTTATTTTGTTATATTTTCTTACATACCCTAAGATGCAGAAAACCAATACACTACTAGTTTTGGCCCTAATAATGGGCGTGGCGTTCCATGGCTCTGCTATTTTCTTTACGTTAGAATACACTTACGATGCCCTCATTCATCTATTCTTTGCAGATCATTATGCAAACAGTTGGTTCGAACCCTGGGATTATAGGTGGTACACAGGCTTCACGGTGCAGGCCTACCCACCACTGGTGCACCAGCTAATGGCACTAATTTCTTTTGTTGGTGGACTTAAGTTTGGCCTTTTTACGGTAGCCATTTTGGCCATAATCTTATTTATTACAGGAATGTATCGGTTTGGCCTTCTTATGACCGGAAATAGAACGGTAGCCGGTTATACGGCTTTGTTGGCGGTCTTCTCATCTACCTTTATAGAAACCTTGCATATTTTTGGTCAATTGCCCAGCATTCTGGGATTATCGGTACTGCTACACACCATGCCCGAGATATATCTTTGGATTAAAACAGGGAGGCTTCGCTATCTGATCAGTTCATTATCCCTTATTGCTGTAACAGTTACTTCTCACCATGTTACACCCATTTTTGGTATGGTATTTTTTATATTTCCCTTAATTGGCATGGCAATAATGGACACTGCCAAAGAAAAGGTAAAGACCATAAAAGAGGTGACTTTCAAAGTCTTTTTTAAGTCTTTTAAGCAGCTTTTTGGTAGAATTACCACATTTGGACTACTCTCCTTGGTTCTTATCGTCGTTTGTATTCTTCCCTATTGGATAAACTCTAAGGTAAACCCTATTACGCAAGTACCCATTCCACATGGTTCTAGAGATAATTTCTTGGAAGTGACCTCTTCAGGATTGGTTTTTTTTGTTGTTCCTTGGGGAATACTTCTTTTTTTAATGCCTTATATTTTTTACAGGTTTTTTAGTAAACGCTATTTGTTCTACGGGTTATCCTTTAGCATGCTTACCCTGCTTGGGTCTGGAGGTACTACTTCCCTTCCCATTAAAATATTGGGAGAGACGGCATTTAATATTTTGACCCTAGATCGATTTACATTATGGGCCACCATCATGGCCTTGCCTATGTTCGGGGAATTTACATATCGATTGGTCGAGGGCGATCTAAAAACCAAACTTAAAAAGCGTTTTGGTGCTGTTTATCATCGTATCCTCGGAGGTAGCCTCACCGGGGGATTATTATTTATGGTGATTTTTACCCTCAGCCTAGGTTATTTTAGGCCATCACAACCTGCAAAAATTAAGATGTTGCCCATTGTCAACTTTCTAAATCAGGACCAGCACGATCAATGGCGGTATCTTCCTTTGGGGTTTGGAGATCAAATGGCTTGGCTCTCTACGCAGACCAATGCTACCACCGTTGATGGTAATTACCATTCCGCAAGAAGATTGCCAGAACTTACTACAAGAGCCATTGAGCGCTTGGAAAACTCCAAATTTAGGGGCATCCAGGGTATCGGGTCTTTACAACAGTTTTTAACGGTTCCAGAGAAATACAATTTGAAATATATCTTTTCCAACGACAAATTTTATGATCCCATACTCTATTTCTGTGGCTGGCAACGGTTGCAACAATTAGAGAATGGCATAATGGTTTGGGAAAAACTTAACGTACCTCCTCTCCCTGCCACCATTCC
This sequence comes from Spongiimicrobium sp. 3-5, assembly GCF_046557915.1. Classification (NCBI taxonomy): domain Bacteria; kingdom Pseudomonadati; phylum Bacteroidota; class Flavobacteriia; order Flavobacteriales; family Flavobacteriaceae; genus Spongiimicrobium; species Spongiimicrobium sp. 3-5. The sequence continues at coordinate 1,378,709 of NZ_JBHEBG010000001.1, read as the reverse complement.
CAAGGAAGATGTGGCGGTATCTTTAAAATTGATGTGGGGAATTATTCCCCTATTAACTATAATCATTGCATTTATAATCAACATACAATTGCTCTGGATAAGGGCGCTAAAATCTAAAATTGTACCACAGCCAGCTTATATGGACCATAAACTGGAATACAATGGGTTTTCTAACAGATTGATCGCTATAAACCACATATGGGCCGTTTTAATTTTGGGTTGCCTCTCATTTGGTATCTATCAGTTCTATCTTAAAAATACAGCTCAAAGAAGTCCAGAAAATGTACTGAAAGCATATTACGACGCACTGGATTTCAAAGAATTTGAAAGGGCATATTCCTATCTAGACCCAGATAGTGGATTGTCTTTATCCCAGTACATGATGCAAGTTTCGGTTACTGATGGTATTTTAAGCTCTTATGCAAAACTAAATTCCCTGGGCGTAGAAACTACCCAGATATCGCAAAACATGGCCAAAGCAAAAACCGCTGCGGATTGGGTTACCCCACTGGAGCAAATAAAAAAATCCGAAAACCACAAGCTCATTAAAAAAGAAGGCGAATGGTTTATAATTCCTTCTGATTTTGATACCGATCTGCCACCAGATCAGTTGTTCTCCGCTAACAGTACAACGTTTTACAACCATGGTCGACGTAGGGTTACCACACAGCAGACCCATCACGAGGACGTGTTACAACAACCTGTTCTGCAGGTACTTTCTGCCAAATTGATAAAATTTGACTCCCGTTATGCCATTGTAGGTGAAATACAAAATATAGACAATGTGCCAGCAGATGTAGTCATCAATGCTACACTTTATAACGACAACGACGTGGCATTGGCAAAATTCAGTGCCAAGTATCACATAAAACATAAACTATTACCAAAGGAAACCACATCTTTTAGGATAGATTTTGAAGGAATAGCATGGTCTAAAACAGCAGACACCATTCCGTCCACATTTGACCCGGACCAGTTTACGCCGGTTAAGTTGGAAGAGCAACCCACTAAATTTAACCTACAATGTGCCGGCAACGTCGCCAATACCGATCTTTATAAATCTGTTTCCCTACAAAACATAACCCGTTCCAAAACCGAAATAACGGGGGTATTGTTAAATACAGGAGTTGAAGAGGTTACCATACCGCAAATACTGATTTCTTATTACGACAATGACAATGTGTTATTATGGGTAGACCACCAATTTTTGGAAAATGGGATTAGGGTGCAGAGGAAGCAGCATTTTTTATATGAGCCAAAGAACATCTCTACCCTAAAGATCATAAACAAAAGTCTGGAAAATTGTTATGTAAACGGTGTTCCTAATGCAGATTTGGCGCAAAAGTACTTTCCAAAAAGGAATAACACACACTTAAGACATCTTACGCAACAATTTGAAGGTGAAGGGTTTGATGCGTTGAAATTCGAAATAAACAGCTATATAGGAAACCCAAAGTAAATGAAACATCTCCTTTACATATCCCTATTCCTAATCCTAATCCTGGCATGTTCGCCAGAGCGGATAACAAAAAACCCAGCTAAGAACGATGCCACGCTTCTTACCCAGACAACTCATTTTGATGTAGGTGAAAATGTAGATTTGGTTTTTGATATAGAAAGTGTTGGCCCATCTTATTTAATAATTAAAAACGCCTACGGAACTTCCGTTTTAGCTCCGACAAAAGCCAATGGTCGTCAATTTAAAATACCGACGAATTATGCTCAAAAAGCAGGCCCGTGCCATTGGAAACTGATTGTTGGCGGAGAGATACTGAGCAGCGGACAGATCAACTTTAAATTTGATGAAAGGCAGCCTGTTAATATGGAGTCCTATTTAGGGCCTCCCAGTATCATTGCAGGAGAAACGGACTTCTCTATGTTCGTAAATGCTCCTACGGATAAATACGACAATCCCTTGCCAAACGGCGCTGCTATTACCATCAACCATCAATTTGAAAATAACGTGCTTACCGAAACCATTGGAGTACAAGACATGATAGCCTGGAAGAACATTTATTCTACCCAAAAAGCCGGCAGAATATTAATAAACTCCACTTATAAATCTTATAGTTCCAAAGAATTTACAACAACCGTATTTCCATCAAACCCGATAAATTTTGAAATAGACTATCAGAGGGTACACAATTATGCGGACGGTAATCAAATTATCAACTTTACCTCATCAATTATTAAAGATCAATTCGAAAATACGGTCAGCGACGGTACACTTGTTTACTTTGCTATTGAGAATTCTGAGGGGGCAAAACTCCAAACCATGGGCAGTACACTAAACGGTATTGCCACGGCAAAGATGTTACACCCTTCCCAAAAAGAAAATTGGCATGTAACAGCCTATGTAGTGGGTGCCGCGGAGAGCAATAATCTAAACATAATCTTTAAGCCTGCGATCTTGGATTATGAAATCCAGTTTTTGAAAAAACAGAGGCGCCTGCAGGTAGGCCCCCTAAAAAGCTTTATGAGCCAGTTGATACCAGATGGTATAACTATAAAGCTTAGCCTGTATGATCAAAACCAGCGCTTGCTAACTACTAAAACTACGACATCCAAAAAAGGTATCGGAACATTTTCACTGGCGCAAGAATCCCAAATTACCGGGACATGCCTCGCTGTAGTACATGCCATGGGTTTACAAAAAGAGCAAAACATATACCTCAATGATTAGGGACCTAAATAAAAATAGCTATCGGGCCATTTTAATTTTGTCATTTCTGGCGATCAATGCATTAATTCTATTTGGAATAAGTGCAGTGTTCTCCTATCTCAACACAGGAGCGGATCGTTCTTCCATGTTGCATTTGGAAGAAGTGATGGACGAGGTTTATGTTCCCAAAGTAGCATGGAACATAGACGACTATGAAGGCCGACCTATGGAACAGCATACACTTCATGAAATTGAAAAAGACTATCGCAATGCTTGGTACGTTAGGAATATGGCATTTAGGTATAACGACCCTAAAGGTATTTCTGACTATTATACAGATAGTGCCCAGGTTAAACTTAAGCGCTCTCTGACATTGAACCAAAGTAATGAAACTACCATTAAGGGTACCACTATAGAACATAATCCTGAGCTTAAGTTTTATAGTCAGGATGGTACTATGGTAACTTTTACCGATCGTGATGTCATATCATATCAGGAAGTGCTGGCGAACGGACAAGTAATATTGAGCCTAAAAGACACTACTTCTTATAGGGTAATGATGCTCTTGGAGGATGGTTTTTGGCGCATACGACATTTGGTGGAAATACAGAAGCAAAAGCAATCGCACAAAAAAGTAACAAAACAAAACAATCAAAAACCAAAAACCGTTAGTGCTATAAAGGGCATAAATTATTACCCAAAGGACAGTCCCTGGGATATGTTCGGAGTTCATTTCGATGCTACGACCATTGATATGGATTTTAAACTTATGTCCGAAATGGGTTTGAACACCATCAGAATATTTATACAATATGAAGACTTTGGAAAAGCCAAGGTACTACCAGAGAAATTGAATAAGTTAAGAACAGTGTTAGATCTGGCAACCCAAAACCAATTAAAAGTTGTGATTACATTGTTCGACTTTTATGGTAATTATTCCATTTCCGATTGGACACTGACGCACAGGCATGCAGAAGCCATTGTTTCTACCTTTAAAAACCACGACGCGATATTGGCCTGGGACATTAAAAATGAGCCCGACCTGGATTTTGAATCGCGCGGAAAACATAAGGTCTTGGCTTGGTTAAATCAAATGGTCGCCAATATACGTGTGTGGGATCAAAACCATGCTATCACCATTGGATGGTCTAATCCGGAGGTAGCTAACTTATTGGCCAAACAGTTAGATTTTGTTTCCTTTCATTACTATGAAGATGTTGGTGATTTTAAGGAAGCTTATTCCCTACTACAGCAAAAAGCACCGGACAAACCTTTGATGCTTCAAGAATATGGTAAGTCTTCTTATAGCGGGTTTTGGAATTTGTTTAAAGGCTCTAAAGACACCCAAGCCCTTTACTATAAGGAAATGCAAGCACTGCTTAAAGCGGAAAATGTTCCCTACCTCTCATGGACATTATACGACTTTAACAAAATACCTGCCTCGGTGGTAGGCACGTTGCCCTGGCGCAAGCAACCACAAGCTTATTATGGCATTGTAGACGAAGCCGGCAACAAAAAACCGGCCTATGTTTACCTTAGAAACAGACGTTAACAACCATCTAGGAAACAAAAAAAGGAGCGACTAACCAGGCCACTCCTCTTTACACTTAACCTAAACAATATTTTATACTTCCAATTCCACAGGTATTTGTTTTGACAGTATTTCCGTAGAGGGAGTTTTGGATTTTTTAATCTTAATCGCTTTAAAAAAATCCAAATACATTTGGGTAATCGCTGACATGGGTAGGGAGCATGCGGCATCATAGTTGGTTTTACCAAGTTGCCTTCTATACCCATCGTTCGTAAGGATCGTTTCTATGGCATTGGCTAAGGATGTTGTATTTTTTGGGTTAAAAAACTCTCCCCTATAACCTTCTTCCTTTACCAGTACGCTTAGATCTCCCAAATCTGGCAGGGCTACTGCTTTGCCATAGCTACCTGCTTGGTGCAAGACTCCAGAACTTCCGGTGGTAGAGGTATACGGGAATACTACCACAGCACTGTCTCCAAAAATCTTAGGAACGTCCTCTTCTGCCACATAACCCGTAAAACGAAGGTTTTCTACATGGCTGTATTTAGTTTTCATTGCTTCTAGATATCCCGGGGTGTTGGGACTATCCGTACCAGCAATTACAATTTCTATAGGCTCCCTATTCCTTTTTCTTATTTGTTCAACAGCTTCAATAAGTATCTCCACTTTTTTATAAGTACCAAACTTTCCAAAGGCCATTACCTGTCTTGGTCCAATGGGTAAGCTGTAATCTGGCTCTGGAGGCGTTTCAAAAGAACCGTGGGGCACTAACGCAATATTCTTCGCTTTATACTTTTCCTCTAAAATTGTTACGTATTTGCTAATGGTAACGGCTACAATATCCGAAGTCAATATAAATTTGGTTAAGGTTGTTCCAATAAAATTGTATGCCTTTTGTAATAACTTGTTCTTAGTTATGCCTGCATTGTCCAAATCTACTTGTTCCAAAATGTTATGTAATAGAGAAATGGTAGGAATCTTTTTTAGTTTGCAGATCATGGGTAAAAGCAGTCCAAGCGCTGCCGGTATTTTTTTATCCCCAAACTTTAAAAACTGAAGGTTGAACAAAACTGCATCGGGCCGTGTTTCCGAAATAACCTTGTTGATCCGAAACAAGTTGGTATAACTATTAAAACTCCAGCACGATTTTACGGTAATCTTGCAACCAACTTCTTCAAAAATCAAATCCTTTTCACCTTCTGTTATGTCGGTAATCAGTACTATTTCGCTTACTTCCTTTTGAAGTCTAAAATGTTTTACCAAATGATATCCGTATTCGGTAAGGGTTACTTTACTTGGCGGGTATGCCGTTACAATTGCTAATTTCATAAGGTTAAGTTTAAAATTGATAATGGGTTAAATTCTGATACAAATATCTTTTAAAACATTTCCTAAAATGGCTGTTCTTAGACCAGTAGCAAATTACTTTAGACGAATGGAAACCCCATTTAGACGAAGGTATTTGGGTTATTTAATATTTCGCTGTGCAAAATAAATCAGTTGGGCAACCAATAAGGCTACCATAGCGATAATCTGTACTTGTACCACCATTTCTAAGCTGGTATGAAAATATATGATCAACACTATTTGTGACATCCCCAATAAAGCGGACAGTAATACAGGAAAGTACTGGTCTAAAGACAAAAAGTAGTAGGCAAATATGTTTGCAATTGCGAATAGAGAGGTAGCTAGGGCATACTGCCATAGCAAACCGGCCATAGAAATATAGGCCTCACCGAACATAAGTTCTATTATGAGTTCGGGGAATAGATAACAAGCACATACGATAGTGAAGGATAACATGCCAATATATCCCACATACCTAAAAAGTATCGGCGTTGTTGGTTCTCCATCTTTTTGTTTTTGTACTACTGCTGGCAACAATAACATTACAAACATCCAAGCTACAAAGTATACCACACGACCAATGAGGGCCAGAGAGGCATAAAGACCGGCATCTAGGGAATCAAAATAGTGTTTTACCAAAAGGGTATCGCTATTATTAATAATGATTTGCGTAAGTTCATAACAAGCCGTAAGTATTATAAAATTGGTAACCCTTTTTTTGTTTTCGGAATGGAGAGTTCCACCGCCTAAAAAGGATATGCTCTTAAAACTCGAGGGAATCAGTCCAAACAAAAAGGACAAGGCAATCCCCAGCGCAATCAAAAAAGCTGGTTTAAGGGGAACAAACAATAATAGTCCCAGTGTTATCAACAACCTACTCCACATCTCGGTTTGATAGGTTAGCGATAGTTTTCCAAATTGTTGTAAACCTTGGAACGTTCCACGATTTACACTCATTATAAAATACAATGGTATTCCAATCCCAAAAACAATGAACATCCAAGTGCTTTCTGTACGGAACAAGCTTTGTAGGTCATGGGCAAAAAAAACTAATGCCGCCCCCACCAGAATGCCAAAAGCACAGGCATACTTGTACATTTTATCTTTAAAAACCTCCCATTCCCGATCTTCAAATAGGACTGCAAACTTGGCCGTTGCCAATTGGAATGTCATCCCTAAAAAGGAAAGTACCAACAACAAGGTTACCAAAAGGGCAGCATCCGCAAAGGCAGCAGGTCCTAATAATCTTCCAAGTAGGAGGTTGTACAGGTAGTTACCCCCGTTAACCAAGAGCACACTGCCCATAAACAATTGCTCTGGGGACAGGCTCTGACGAAATGTTCTAAATGCTATCATGGTTAAGTATTTCTTATTTGGTTACGCAAATATCAGTGTATAATGTGCTTTAGATCGTTGCTTATAGATGGATGGCAATTTGCTGTAGACGAACGGGCAAAAACAGACTTCCAGTTTGAAAAACAGCAGATTACCTTTATAAAACCAATATCACACTAATAAATAGGTGGCTTAGGCGTTATCTATTTGTAGTACTAATCCTACCGTTTTAATGAATTATAACCATTTACTCTTAATATTTCTTTTTGCGACATTTTTTGCAACGGCACAGCAAAGCATGGAACCTGGTTTTGAGCTATTGGAAACAGGCAAATTTGAAAAGGCAGAAACCTTTTTTCTAGAATACTTAAACACGGACCCAAACAACAAAACAGCTCAGATTTGTTATGGAAGGGCAGTTGGCCTAAGTGGCGAACCCATTAAAGCCAATAAACATTTTGCTTCCATGCTACAACAATATCCGGCGGATTTTGAAATACAAATCAACTATAACGAGTCTTTCCTTTGGGCAGGGCGGTATATAGAAGCAAGACCCTTGTACAAGAAACTTGTTGAAGCATATCCGGAGAGTTTTGAAGCAGTTTTGGGGTATGCCAATACGTTTAGCAATTTAAGGGAGTATGACAAGGCACTGCAATGGGTGGATAAGGCCCTTACCTTACAACCTGGCAACGCTAGTGCCAAAACGTCTAGAAAATATACGCTGTTGGGGAAGGCCAGTGAACTTATTGCCGCTCAAGATTATACGGCGGCCAAGAAGTTGTTTCAACTTATTTTTAACGACTTTCCGGAGGACAAGGATACCTTGTTGAACCTTGCCAACATGTATTTGATTACTAAAGATATAAAAAGTGCCAAAGCTATCTACCAACGGTATGCCGCCGCTACCAATGACACCATCACCGCTTTAAATGGTATTGCCTTGGCAGAACACATTATGGAGAAGGACAAAAATGCACTGGCAACGGCAACATTAAGTATGGATAGAATACATGCCGGCACTTCCCCAGAGCTTAGGGAACGCACCAATGAACGTTACGTGCAGGCACTGATATGGAACCGAAAATTTAAACGTGCAAGGTTGGCAATTGCTGCTCTGGATGACTCTTATGAAGGCCTCAGTTGGCTTTTGGCCTTAAAAGCCACTTTTGGGATGTATACTGCCAATTTTAAGAATAGCCTAGCCCATTACCATACCATTCTTGCAAGGGATAGTACCTCTTTTGATGGTAATTTGGGACAAGCCAATGCGCTTTTTGCTTTGGACCGGATCGTTCCTGCCTACAAGGCAGCTTTTAAGACCCTGGAGGTCTACAACAACCAACAGGATGCCCTTGGGTTTTTGGAGAAATTAAATGCACAATATAATCCTAGTATAGAGGAGCATGCTGCCTACACCTTTGACAACGGCAATAATGTTGCTTTGTATTCCATTACCACTGTTGACGTTCCTTTCTCCGCCAAATTTAGGACTACCCTATCTTATCAATACCGTACAACAGAAAATACGGTAACCAATAATAAGGCAGATGCCCATGTAGTAATTGCAGGCATTGAATACAAACTGGCCCCAAGAGTTCATTTAAAAACGGTTTTCGGCTTAAACAATGCACGGTTTGTTGAGGAAATGTATACACAACCTGTATTGGATATTCGGTTAAAGACACAGCCCTACCGACTTCAAAATCTAGAATTGGGCTATCAACGCGAAGTGCAAAACTTTAATGCCGATCTTATTGAACGCGAAATTGTAATGAATCATTACGGGCTTAATTACAATTTGGCCACCAATTTTAATTTGGGGTGGTATACGCAACTAATGCGCACAGAACAGACAGATAACAACAGTCGCAATTTGTTATTTACCTCCCTTTACTACAATATACTTCGTAAACCGGCCTTAAAGATGGGTTTAAATTACCAGTACATTGGGTTTGCAGATCAGGTACCCACCATTTATTTTAGTCCAGAAGACTATAGGGCGGTAGAGGTTTTTGGCGATTTACGTGGTAAGATTTGGGAAAAAACCTCCTATATAGCCAGTGCAGCTACCGGTTATCAAAAAGTAGAAAAGGACCCAAAGACTACTATTTTTAGAGCTGAGGCTAGCTTAATGCAGCAGTTTTCCAAGCGTTTGGTCGGTAGCTTGTATGGAAAATATAGCAATATTGCCTCGGCAACAGCTTCCGGGTTTGAATTCACAGAAATTGGATTTAAACTGAAGTGGTTGTTTACCAAAGAGCCAATATTTTATGCCAAGTTAACCCGATAGCAGTAGTAAAAATTCCCGATTCGTTTAATCCATGCCTAAATATGAAGTTCAGAAAAAATCTTAACTCATTTCCGGTGAAATGTGGGACTAAACCACCTAAGACTTCCATGATGAAATCGCCAATGGGGATAAAAGAAAAACCCTCTATAATTAGAGGGTTTTAATCTTTACAATATCATTTCTTATTTCTTTATCAATTTCCCCTGATATGTTTTACCATTTAGGGCATCAATAACGGTATAAAGGTATATGCCATTGGGCAGATCCTTTGGCTCATACCGTACAGATCTCTGATCTGACATCGTAGCCATTGTTTGCTGGTAAACTACCTGCCCGTTTAAATTGCTCACGGTAAAACCTACTTCCCTGGTCGCTGCTGGAAAGGTAACCACAGTATAAGCCGTAAACGGGTTAGGATAGCTCTTTAATCCATAGCTCTGCTCCACTGTCAAAGGTGCCAAATTTTCAGACGCCATATCATCGATTTCAATCTCTTCATTCTGCGGAGCTGCATCTAACAACTCGGCCGTTAAGGCCATAGCATCTATCTTTAACGTAAAGGGGACATAATCTTGATAATTGCTTTGCACAGAAAATACTATCGTCCTTATTTTGTTAAATTTGGCGGTATTTCCGCTATGATCCTTAAAATCTTCAAAGGCTATTTGAACAAGCTCTTCCTCTTCATTGGCCTCTACGGTATATCTTAATCTTTCTTCCCATTTGTCGGAAGCATCGGTAACCAAGCTTACTTCAATAGCTCTGTCGTTCTCTATATTGAATCGCAGGAAGTTATAGTCCGTTGCAGTCAATTGCAAATCCCCCGCCAAAAGATTTCGGAACACATTAATGGTTTCCTTTACCTCTCCCGAAGCGCTAATACCACGCTCTACTTTGTAACCATTGGGTGACCTCTTGGAATCTTCCTGTGGAAAAATTCTAAAATTGGCCACAGCATCTACGTTGGTGTTATAATCTATTCCCCAAGGACCATCAGCTAAATAGATTGCATCGTGTTGATACGAATTCTCGGCGGTGATGGAAAGCCCAATATCGAACAAGTGATCCGTATCCATTACAACTTCTTCTTCCCAAGTGCCGCTTAGTCCGACTGTTGTATTTAGGTTTACAATATCATCTTGTTCAGTGGCCTTATAATTGCCATCTACTCGAAGCCAGGTAGCGTTAGACTTGTTTATGATATTCAAATGTAATTTTCCTTGGCTGTAATATCCGCTTTTTATAAATACCGTGGGTAGCACGTTTTCTGCTTTATGTGTCTTCAGCACTTTTTCACTACTTAGGGTATTCAATATGTTATTGACTATAGTGGTCACTTGCCCCATGCTACTTCCCCATACCTGAAAATTTAGGTAATCACCAGAGGGATATTCGTCTAAATTCCATAGGCTGTACAGCCGGTTTACACCACCCTCTTCCTTAACGGAAAAGGTAAGGGCATACTCTATTTCCCCTTTGGAGCGCTTTAATTTGGAATATACCAATTGATGACCCTGTAAGGTTACCATACGAACATCCATCAATTTGGAATCGTTTAGGCGGTCGCAAATGGTTTTGGTGTGGTTATAAACCCCATTTTTAGTCTCAGTAGCCAAAGCGGCAGAAACCCTTTTCTGGCCTTCATAATAATCTATCGAAAAAATATTCTTGGCATTGGTAATGGCCAAAAGGTCTTCTGGGCTAGATATATATGTGGTTTCGGTACCGTGCATAGCACTCTCAGGGAAATAGGCATCCAATCTGCCAGATTTCGCATTCAGGGATTTGTAGGTCTTTTTACTGTAATCTTTCTGTGTTTTAAGAGTATTCTTAAAATTTCCCGTCTTGTTGCGGTCAAAGTTCCTTTTTGCTATTAAACTGGCTAAATCCCCATTACTTTCTAGCCCTCCGTCATTACCAGAACTTACATCGGAATGGTCCGTAATCTCGTTGTAATTGGTAGTTCGTATAGCCTCGTACGGATTGGCCGTAATATAGAACAGTGCATCATTAAAGTCGTTATCGCAACTTCCATAATCTCTTCTTATATCTTCAAACCCTAAAATAATTCTTTCGTTTTCCGTATCGTTCAACAATACATTATGGTACCTTAAACTTTCGTCTGCCTCGGGGTTATAGTCAGTATTGGAATACAATTGCCACAAACCAGCGGTAACCCGACCTTTCCATCCGTTGGCCAAAAGTACCCATCCGATTCCGGTACCTGCTTCAAAAGTTCCTATTTTTACCTTATCACCAGCGTACAAACTTCCTCCACTGCCCTTGGCAGAAACATTGGGGAAAATAATGGTAATATCCTTAGCATCGGGTTTCGCCGGTGCCGGGTCGTTAATATCATAGGTGTAAAAACCAAGTACGTTTTTATATCCGGCACCTTCTGCCACAAAAGTTACCCATACATCGGCCTTGTCGTCCAAAATTATATCCGTATCGTATCCGGAAGTAATATATTGCGGATTATACGTTGGTACCGGGTAACTCTCTGGTAGTGCATTGTCTATGCTTTGCAGGGTCTCATAAGCAACCACATCGGGTTCGGTCAAATAAAGCGGAGTACCGTCAGAGGTATAATCTCCCAAAAAACTATAATTTTGGGCAAAGCACATTGCCATGCTGATCATTGTAAAAAAGGTAAGTAACACTCGTTTCATAATAAGTAGGATTAATGATTATGGAACAAATATCCTTACTTACTATTGAGAATTGGTGGTTGCTTCGGTGAATGGAAGGTTACTGTAGGTAGAATTAAAGGAAGTATAGCCCTAAATTATAACAGATTTAATCTTCTCATCAATTCTGGGCGATTAGATCTACTTATTGGTATTACATTTTTCTCAATAAGCACGCTATTATCCTCAATATCAATTATTTTGGTAAAATTTATAATGAAGGATCTGTGTATTTGCAAAAAGGTATTATCGGGTAATTTTTCCTTGATTTTTTTAAGGGTAGAATGTACTCTATAGGTCTCTTTTTCTGTTTTAACGTTTATATAATCTCCTTGGGCCTCTATTAATAGTATCTGGTTTAAGTTTAGTTTAATCAATCTGCGATCTATATTGATATAGAGTTCTCCTGCCCCCGCTGTTTCCGTTAGGGCCCCTTCTTGAGCTAAAGGCTGCTTGGCCAAGGCATTTTTTACTTTTTGCAAAGACTTTTCAAAACGTTCCCAACCAAGGGGCTTCACCAAGTAATCTACTATGGCTTCATATTCATAAGCAGCTATCGCGAAATCCTTGTCTGAGGTGGTCAATACAATCTTTGGTGGATTTTTTAAGGTCTGTACAAAGTCGAAACCCGTGAAGCCTGGCATATGTATATCCAAAAAAATAACATCTACGGTATGTTGATTTAAGAATTTTATAGCGTCTATGGCACTTGGAAACTCCTCAATAACGTCCAAATCGGGAACTTTAGAACATAGTTGTGCCACAATGGCCCTAGCGGCCGCCTCGTCGTCTACAATAATACAATTCATGGTCAAATGGTTTTAATATAAGCTTCTATGGTTTCTAAAACCTTTAGAAAATGTGCATGTAGGGCCATATCGCCATTTCTTAGGTCTTCCTCGTACGCTACTGCCAGGCCATATCCTTTGGCCAGACCAAGCACATTGAATTTATGCTTTAATTTATGTACGTTTAATGCTGCGGCCCTTGGCCTTTTATGCTTAACGTTGTCCAAATACTCTTCCTTCTCCAAAGGAAATTCTTCTTGTAAGATAGTGATGAATTTTTTTTCAAAAGCTTCATCATCTCCTGCCAGTTCCTTTATATAATCTATATTGGGGCGTTCTTGCCTCATAGTTGTTTTTTAATGGTAAAATGAAAGGTAGTGCCCTTACCTTGCGTTGAATTCAACCATATTTTGCCTTGATATAGGTCTATGATTTTCTTTACGATGGAAAGGCCTATACCGGTAGACCGTTCTCCGTCTCCAATAGATTGGAATATTTTAAAGATTTTTTCGTGATATTCCTTTGCGATCCCTATACCGTTATCTTTGATTTGAAACTCCCAACATTGGTCCTTCTCTTTACTGCTTACTTCTACCAGACCTTCTTTCTTCTCTATATTCACCACTGCATTACTGATCAAATTTTGAAACAATTGATGCATTTGGGTACGATCTGCCTTAATAGTGGGCAGGGTATTCATAATAACAATATTGACATGTTCCGGTATAAAGATGATTTCTCTAATATGTTGTACCACCTCGTTTATATCCACTTTCTTGTTTTCTAAGGTTTCACTGGTAATACTAGAATATTTGAGCACCCCATCGATTAGTCTGTCCATGGCTTCTATCTTCTCGTGCATCATACTAAGGTTATATAAACCATTATCGTCTAGTACCTCCTTATAATCCTCAGTCATCCAGGTAGCCAATGCACTCAGGCTTCTTAGGGGAGATTTAAGATCGTGCGATACAATATGTGCGTACTCTTGTAGCCCCTGGTTACTGGTCTCTAACTCTTTCAAAAGCCTTTCTTTTTGTATTTCGAGATTTCTTTGATCGGTAATATCCTCAATCATCGCCACCTGATATTCCAATTTTCCTTCCTCACTTTTTATGGCGTTGACCGAAGTTTTTGCCAAAAGGCTGGTGCCGTTTTTTCTGAGGTACCTTTTAACTACCGAAAAGCTATCTAACTCCCCTTTGTTCATCTGGGCCATTAAATTGGCAGAAGTCTCTATGTCTTCGGGAGAGGAAATATCTTTTACACTAAGTTTTTTTAGTTCTGCCTCTGAATATCCCAATAAATCTATGAAGGTCTTATTCGCCTTTTCTATTTCTCCGTCTACGGTTAGTACAATACTAAGGGGGGAATTCTCTATGATTATATCCAACTGTTTTTTTTGCTCGGCCAACAAATGTTTTATTTCCGTTTCTTGAGTAGTATCGCGAATAATTCCTTGGGCGGCTATAGGTTTTCCATTTTGATCGTAAATTAAGCTACTGTTGATCTGCACGTATTTTTCTGATCCATCCTTAACAATGATCTTGGCTCTATAATTTTTAAGAGTCCCTACTTTCAAAAGCGAAGCAAAAGACTCTACAGTATATTGTATATATTCCTTGGCCACAAGGTTCTCTAAGTTTATTGGTTCTTTGGTGTGGTCATAGCCTAGGAAATTCTTAGCGGACACATTCATATTAATAACGTTGAACTGCAAATCCATTACCACATAAGGATCAATGATATTGATGAAAACACCATCCAATTCCGAGGTCTTTTCACTTAGCAGGTTCTCTAGTCTGCTATTGGCTTCCTTAAGATGATGTGCGGTATCGTATAGCTCCTTGGATTTTTCCTCCAATATTTTTTCGGCCATGGCCCTTGCCTTTTTTTGACGGTCCAGAGCTTTTTTTAGAAGTAAAACCTCTTTGCTATCCATTTTGGACAATATCAAATTTTACTTCGGTACCATCTTCCTTCAGTAGTTCATAGGTAATCTCCGCGCTTCCATTAAAGTGTTCGAACGCTTTTTGCATCAATCCATGGGCCAATCTATACAAACCTCTAGAGGAAGTATAGATCATGGAAATGGAAGTATCTGTTTTTTCCAAAATTTTGAACGTGGGAAGTTCAGCATCCGGATAGAGTTTCTTTACATGTACATGTATATGATCTTCTATGGAATATAAGAGGTTTATGGGTGATGTATAACTCTGAATAACCTCTGGGTGTGCTTTGCCCAAACTTGTGAAAAGAAATAGTCCAAAAGTATAAACAAGGTCGTCCACAGGCACCTTTACTTGGTTACTGAGATTGGTAATAAGGCTTACCATTTCATTAAAATCATATGTACCTACCGAAGTATAAATACCTTCTGATTGTAATTGCGAGTCCTCAATTATGGTATCGACCACTTCTAACCCAAAGTTAGATTCTACCATGTCCATAAACTCTGTGAAAACTATTCCCTTCATGTACTACTTGGTTTATAGGCCTAAAGTAGGAATTTTAGTACCTTGTTGGAAAATATTGTTGTGAAATGAGGATTTTTGCTATGCTTTTACTAGCTCATTTACTTCCCAATACTGAAAAACCTTTTTCAGTTTTTCTTCATAATCCTCATATTTTAAAGGCTTTATAACGTAGCCAGCAATTCCAATTCGGTAGCACTCCAACAAATCGGCCCTATTTTCAGATGTTGTCAATACAATGGTGGGTAAGTATTTAAAAGTCTCATCGGCCTTAAGGACCTTAAGAAATTCAATACCGCTCATCCTGGGCATATTTAGATCCAACAGAATGATATCCGGGAGTTTGGCGCCCGATTTTAATACCTCCAATGCTTCCTCTCCATTCTTAGTTTCGGTGATACGATGTTTTAACTGCAGTTTGGAGACCGTTCTTTGTAATTTCATAGTCTCTATAGTATCGTCCTCAATAAATAATACGTCCATAGCGGTTTAAGTTAAGGTAAGTTGTAAACTTCTAAAATTACGGATTAAAAAAAAGTGAAGTGTAGACGAATGGAAATTAAGTGTAGACGAATGGTACTTTTCCTTCGGTCTTTGTTTTTGCAAAACCTTAGGTACTTCTATACAAGCTTAAAATAGGGATTGTAGATCAACCCCAAAATATTGCCCCAAGGGTCTTTTACCGTTGCAACCATTAATTCCCCTCCTACATTGGCAGGAACTTCGTGCGAAGTTGCGCCCATTCCTAGTAGACGATCGTATTCCTTTTGTATTTGGGTAACGCCCCAATAGGCAAGTACACTTTCGGGCTTTTCATTGCTAGATTTTTCAGGCCTCAATCCCAGTTCATAACCCCCTATATTGAACCCAATATAAAAAGGGTCCTCAAAATAGGGTTGTTGCCCAAAGGCCTCGGAATACCATGTTTTGGCTTTTTCCATATCCGATACCATATAAATTGCAGTGCGTAATCCTAGCATAATCAGTATTGCTTTAAACGGGTAAATATAAGAATTTGACCAACGTCCAGAGGTACTGTATGGAACTAGTTTCCAAGTATACGTTTCCAAAGCTCTGAGAGTAACTTTTGCCCTTCCGTATCAAACTTTTCGGTCTCTTCCATGGTAACCGCTCCTTTTTCCAAAAGAATTTTATAACTAAACACAAACTGTGTCTCCTCCGGATCTAGACTAATCAAACCAAACCTAAGATCATTAAAATAAAGCTGTTCCTTATCATTGGAAATGGTAAACCATCCTTCCGCAATGTTGATCATTCGTTTTATCTTATCTTTTTCCCTTAAACTACCAAGCAGTTCATGGTTTTTTGGATATGACCTAAAGGCAATGGGTTTGGAATCAAAAAATGAATAATCCCCAATTAGGTAGGCATCTTGGGTATCCACATTTGCGGTCCAGAGCAGCGAGTTAAAAGGTGTGGGCCTGGTAGCAATTTCAGTATACGCTATTTGTTGTTCTTCCAAATTTTGTTTGAACTTTTGATAAGTAACTGCTTTTAGCACTAAGGTCAGCAATAAATATGTACTGCTAACAATTAAGCCAAGATTGTTCCATTTTCTACGTTTGGGGTCCGTTCTTTTTCTCCGCATCGCAAGCACCAAAAACACTAAGAACGGCAAGGTATAAAGTGGGTCTATGACAAAAATATTCTGAAATGCCAACCGTATCTTAAAGGGCCAGAACAGTTGTGTACCCCAAGTAGTAAAAACATCTAAAATGGGATGGGTAAACAACCCCCAGAACATTAAAGAGGCCCAGTCTTTCCAGGTCGCTGCACTTTTTTGTTCTATTTTCGATATCAAAAATCCAAAGACCGGTGCACAAAGTATACTAAAGAGTATAGAGTGGCTAAAGCCCCTGTGCTGCTCTATTGTGGTTACGGTATCGGCAAAGTAACCTACAAAAATATCCAAATCGGGAATGGTACCGGCAATGGCACCATAAAGCATAGCTTTGTTCCCTACCTTTTTTCCTAAAACTGCCTCCCCAACGGCAGCACCCAATACAATTTGTGTTAACGAATCCATATTTGGTCGGTTATACTATTTCCATTTTTTTAAGCAGAAAGGAAGCGTTCATATTTTTGCAAATGCCTTTTTTAAATTTATAATCAAAATGCAGCTCGTCATCGATTATTTCTGCATCAAAAAAATAATTTTCCACTTGGGGTATCTGTTTTGCCACCTCACATAAGCTAAGATCGTGGGTAGCTATTATCCCTGTAGACTTTGAAACCACTAATTTTTCCACAAATTTTTTGGACCCGATCGCTTTGTCCGTACTGTTGGTTCCTTTCAGGATTTCATCGAGCACAATAAAATAGTTGTCTTTTTCAATTTCATCAACTATGAATTTTAACCTCTTCAACTCCGAAAAAAAGTACGATTCATCATCCGTTAGGGAATCAGAGGTTCGCATACTGGTAATCAGTTTAATAGGTGAATATTCCATAACCGACGCGTGCACTGGAAGCCCCATATTGGCCATGACTATTTGTAAGGACACCGTTCGTAAAAAAGTACTCTTACCCGCCATATTTGCACCCGTAATAATTAGAAAATTCTCTTTATCAATATGTACATCGTTCAAGACCCCTTGTGCAGGATCCAATAAAGGATGCCCTGCATCTTTGGCTTTGAGAACCGTACTTTCCTTTGATAAAATCGGGAATGAATAGGTGGGATGGTTAAAACCAAAATTCCCTAAGCTGTTGTAGGCATCAAAAAAAGCAATGGTATCAAACCACTGTTCAACCTTGGTTCCATTTTTTAAGATCCATTTTTCAATTCTATATGATTGTACTAGGTCCCATAATAAAAATCCATTGCCCAAAAAGCCGAAAAGCATATTGTTGCGCTGATCCAAGGCACCTAAAATATCCGAAAACTGCTTTAGTACCGTAGATGACTTTTCGGTACCGCTTAAGATTTGCCCTTGTTCTTCCTTTAGCAGTTGCGCCGAAAACCCTTGTTGTTCTATTTCTAGAATTAATCTCTGATATTGACGAAAAGTACTTTGAACTTTACCCGTTGCTTCTGATAATTTGTTAATCCTAGCAAGAAATCCGCCAGTAATCCCAAGTCCCAAAAGGAACCAGTAAAAAAGGATCCACCCCGAAATACCATCCAGAAAGTAAACTGTAAAAAGGGTGATTGAAATACCCGAAAACACAAAGGGTAACCAGCCCATGATCTTAGGCACAAAACAACTATATGTCTTAAACCATTTTACAATTACATGGGTAGGGGTCTCTGCTTGTACCAACGTTGCTATGGCACTGAATTCTTGCCGCCATTCGGGCATTTTGGAAAGTTCCGCTATGGCTTGCTGTTTTTCAATAATGCCATTTACCGAATTTGCCGTCAACAATTTGGCAAAAACCCTACTGCCCTGCACCAAACTGGTTCGATTTACATATTGATAAAAAGATCCTCTTCCGAATAAATCTATATCCTGACTGAAACTATGTTTGGGATCCTTAAATTCCTCTCCGGTCGGAAGCTCATGAAAATTGCGCTTAAGCACCTCTATTTCTGTTTCGTTTATTTTTAATAGCGCCAACATTTTGTTACGTCGGTATTGAAGGTCTGTATATTTGGATACCAGAAAAACAAAAAGGACAGCGGTAATCAATACTACGCCCAATAGCATCTTAACACTTGCAAACACAAAATAAACTCCTAGAATGGCTAACAAAAACACCAAAATCCGCAAAACACTATAAACTAAAAGCTGCTTTTTTACCTTAGCCAATTCTTCTTGATGTAGACTTATTTGTTTGGTATAAAAAGAAATTGGGTCTTCCATTGGAACTGTTCCAAAATTTATTAAACGTTAAAGATATAGCTTCTAACCCTAGACCAAAGTATCGTACTCTGCCTTTAATTTTTTGGTGAATTTGGAAATTACCAGCTCATAGGAATGATCTATCAGTTCCATAATCAGTTCTGGGGCCAAATGCTCTAGTAAAATGGTATTCCAATGCACCTTGCTCATATGATAACCAGGTATTATATTACCATCATAGGTTTCTCGCAAGGTTATGGCACGTTCTGGATCGCACTTTAAATTGGCTTGGGGCGGAAGACGCTCCAATGCTGTAAGAGCAAACATTTTCCCCATCACTTTAAAGACCAGGGTATTTTCATCGAACGGGAATTCTTCGGTGACCCCCTTTTTCGAAATACAAAAATTCCTAAACTCCTCTATATTCATACACTCAAAGATATTATTGCGCTATCCCCTGTGAATCATATACAATGACCTTTTCCCAAAGGTCTTTGCACTCTTCAATGAACAATAGATGGGGTTCTTCTTTTTGATAGCCTTCTTGGGCTGCTGCAGATTCGAACGTAACGATCAGGGAGTAGGTAAACGAGCCATCCACCACATCTCTACTTGCTTTTGGCGGTTTTCCGATAAAATCGGTCTTGGCAAACTTGGAATTATCTAAAAACTGTTGAAGTGATTTCTCAAATCTGGCTCTATCCGCTTCATTATCAGGGTTTTTAAACCAAAAATAAACGGTATGGGCAAAGGAAGGATCAAATGTTTTCATAGTATTCTCGACTTGTGCATAGGTTGTAATGGCAAATGCCAAAAGTAATAATGTACAGATGTATTTTTTCATATAAAATATTATTTTTTTAGTTGTTCTTGTTTAAGAGGTATTTCCAAAGCGCTATAATCCAATTTCCAACCTATGGTCTCTGCAATACTTTCGATAAGTAATATTGCTTCCAATACTTCGCGCTTCGCGGTATCCATAAGGCCACTATTGGGTATTTTTTCTTTTATATGTTGCTTGGCTTCCAAGTTTAGAGCCGTTAGGTCATCGGGTGAAAAAGCATTGAAGAGCCCATTTTTTATATCGTAAAATTGAAGCTCGGGTTCTATGGACAGTACTTCAGGTTCGGGAAAATTTGTAAGTACAATTTTTTTTCGGGCATTGTCCGCATGCATTTTTACCTTTTTAAGGTCATAGCCTATATGAGCTTTGGCATTTATTACGATCAACGCTTTCTTTTTGCTACTTACTAAACTCATAAAGCGTTCCTTAGTGTTTTCGTATTTATAAATCTCTGCAAAATCCCCTTCAACGGAAACCAGTTTGCAAACGCTCCTAATTTTATCCAGCAATACAATAGATTGATGTTCCGTTAATTCCTTGCTTTTTTTCTTCCGAAAAAAGGAAAACATCCAGAACATAAGTATTGCCCCCAAGATGAGGCCCAGAAAAGCTTCCAATATACTATCCATTATTGCCAATTTCCCCCAAATGTGTATACTTAAATCCCTTTTTATATTTTAAACCGTATCCGAAGATCCTATCCAAAGAAGCATGCGAAAACAATATAACACCTAGTAACTGACCTAAAGGTAATGAAAGATAGGTTCCCAATAGGTAGATTAAAATTGCTATGCCTTTATGATGAAATAGGTTATAGCTAAATGCCCCTACCCGATTATTAAACAGGTATCCCACGGCACCAATGTCCGGGGTAAGTATTAATACCAAAAACCACCACCATTGAAATGGCAATAGTCCAAAAAGATAAATGCCTAGTCCAAACATAAACAGTTCTTCTATCCTCAACAATTGTTTCATACTTCTAGAATATTATAAAGTACGGGTCTACTAGGGCTAGCATCGTTTTCAAAGGGCGCTACCTGCAGATTTAAAAAATAGTCCCCGTCAACAATAGAATTATCTATAAAAACAAACTCTGTAATGGTTGCATGCATCCTTCGTGGACCATCAAAATCCCAAAATGCTTTATGTGCCAATAAAGCTCCACTGTCCTTTTCGCGATCTACAGACGGTAGGTCTATCAGTAAATGCTCTACGCCCTGTTCAGCCAAAAACTTTGCCGCCTGCTCCAATAGATAGGGCGGATTTGTGTGCGAATATTGCCTTGTCTTTTTTTCATTAAAATTGGGCAGGGTCCTTATAACCAAGGCCTGCGGTTTTTTATCTCCCATGGCATATTGTAACTGTTTGCGAGAGATCACAAAATCTTCTTGATACTTTTCAGGGGCAATAGTAATCACCTGGGCAAAAAAGAAAAAAGAACTGAGTAGGTCATTGACAGAGTGGAATTCTTTGGTGATGTGGCCTATGCACTCCGTATGCGTGCCGTGGGCATGAGGATTAAAATAGATGTCATTGAAATTGGTAGACGCCCCTTCGGACACCTTCCCCAAAAAACCTTCAGCTTTATGAGGCGCTATTCTAGGAGGGTCTACATACCAAGCATTTACATTAGAACCATCTCCCCTAAGTGGTATTGAAATATCCAAGGGTCTAGACAGGTCTATATTATAGTCTTTGTTATTATAATTTATGGTCGAAATCAAATCGATACTATGGATTACTGCTAAATAAAAATTACTCTTCTAATTTAAGCATAAACAGGTCACTTGCAATTCCATCGCTTAAAAACTTGCCTTTTTTTGAAACTACCAAGGTGTCCTTTTGCATGAAAAGAAGGCCTTTTTTTAAATTCGCTTCTGCCTGATGCAACAAATAATCGTGATATTTTTCACCAAATTCAGATCTAATTTTGGGTATGGAGACCCCCCAAATAGTCCTTAAGCCTGTCATTACATACTCGTTATAACGATCCCTTTTGGATAGCACTTCGGTTTCCATGGGGAGTTCGTTATTGCTGATTGCTTTAATATATTTTGGATTGTTGCTTAGATTCCAGCTTCTGCTCTTTCCATTATACGAATGTGCGGACGGCCCAATACCTAGGTACTTTTTCCCTAGCCAATAGGCCGTGTTGTTCTGGGAGAAATATCCCGGTTTGCCAAAATTTGAGATCTCATAACAGACATACCCTGCCTCATCTAACAACCCAGTAAGTGTGGCGTAGTGCTCTTCGGCAACACCATCATCTAAGGGAGCTACAAGGCCCTTGTCTATAAAATTTGCTAGTGCCGTTTTTGGTTCTACAGTAAGGGCATAACTAGAGATATGAGGTATTCCGTAGGCAAGTGCCTTTTCTATATTCCGTTCCCATCGCTCATGGCTCATGTCCGGTAGTCCATAAATAAGATCAATAGAAATATTTTTAAAATGTGATCCTACCTCGGATAAGCACGCGCTGGCTTGTTCAGCAGAATGGGCGCGATTCATAAACTTTAGGTCTTCGTCAAAAAACGATTGTATACCAATGCTTAAACGGTTTATTGGGGAGGCTGCCAATTCCCTTATTTTTTTTATCGATAAATCATCCGGATTGGCCTCTAAGGTAATCTCCGGATTTTCAGTAACCTTATAATTGACGTATACCGTTTCTATGAGTCCGGTTATTTCCGTACTGCTCAAAACCGATGGCGTACCTCCACCAAAATAAATGGTGCCTACTTCTTCACTTTCAAATTCGCCCTTCCGTAACTCCAGTTCCTTATGAAGTGCTAAAAGCATGGACTCCTTTTTTCCCATACTTGTAGAGAAATGGAAATCACAGTAATGGCAGGCCTGTTTACAAAAAGGGATATGGATGTATATTCCGCTCATTTCAGTTAGCAGTTAGCAGTTAGCAGTTAGCAGTTAGCAGTTAGCAGTTAGCAGTTAGCAGTTAGCAGTTAGCAGTTAGCAAGATTAAACACTTAATTCGTTATATTGATCCTAGTTGTTTTTAATATCGAAAACATAATTTTGGATAATTCATCGGCCAAACCCAATAATCCGTTGGCTTTGACAGAAGGAATATAATCAGCATCCCTCAATAAGTTTAGCCAATACTTAGTTTCAAGACTTTCTTTATACGCAATGGATATCTTGGAAGAAAAATCGGCTTTAGAAATAGCCCCGTTTGCTTCAGATATGTTTGCCCCGATAGAGGTTCCTGCCTTCAACAATTGTTTTGACAACACAAATTCTTTTTCCCTAAAAGTCACTTCCTTATAAATTTTAACGATTTCTAAAGCAAAGGCATACGACTTTTTAGATAAAGGATTATCTTTCATTTTCAGTAAAATAAGTAGGTTATTTAATTTGATATTCTTAACGGCCAACATGCAAAGCACATCGTTCATTGATAATTGATAATTGTTTATTGCTAATTGCTCATTGATAATTGCTTATTGTTCATTGCTTATCGATCTTGCCAGAATTTTGTTTCACAAAGGCTTCCCAGCCCGAATAGGATTTTCCTACCTCTACACGACCTTCGTTATAAAAATGACATACGGCGGCGGCAAGGCCATCGGTACTGTCCAAATTTTTGGGGAGCGATTTTAATGCCAATACGCTTTGGAGCATTTTGGCAACCTGTTCTTTACTGGCATTACCGTTCCCTGTTATGGCCATTTTTATTTTTTTCGGTAAATATTCCGTTATTGGTATTTGTCTTGAAAGGCCAGCAGCCATCGCCACACCTTGGGCACGGCCCAACTTTAGCATAGACTGTACATTTTTGCCATAAAACGGGGCTTCTATAGCTATCTCATCAGGATGATAAGTCTCTATAAGCTCTAGGGTACGATCAAATATAAGTTTAAGTTTGGTGTAGGGGTCATTGTACTTTTTAAGGACCAACTCATTCATTTGGATAAAGGTCATCTTCTTATCCACTACTTTGATAATACCAAAACCCATAATGGAGGTACCAGGATCTATCCCTAATATTATTTTTTCGTTCGTCAAAATATATTCAATTGGTTGTAAGTACTATGGGTATGCGAAATTTGGCACTTACGGGGATTCCCCTTTTCAATGCTGGTTCTACCCGTGGCAAACTTTTAAGACTTCGGGCAATAATGCCATCAAATTCTGGCATTTGCGTATCTATGGAATCGTGTTTTTCTATTTTCAACATTTTAAGGGTACCGTCATTATCCACTAAAAAATCCACGTAAGCGGTACCTTGGAACTCTTCGTCAAAAATAAATTCAAAATCTTGCAAGGCCATGGAAAAGTGCGTCAACAAGGTGTTTTCAAAACACGCACGTTGCCCTTCTTTTGAAGCAGTCTCATCACAGTCTAGGAATAAAGGATATTGATCCACATCGTTCCAATTGATGCTCTGCATTTCTTTACTCACCAACTTCTTGGTCTTTACTTCTTTAGAGGCCAACCAATCGCACGAGGAGAAAAGACATAACAACCCTAAAGCGCACAACTTCCGCATGAGCGTAAAATTCTTTGCGGGAAATTACGATTTTTTAAACAATTTAAATTGGATGCCGTACTTTATCGGTATAACCTAAAAGGGTTGTAACAAATCTGTCCTATCTTCGTCAAACAGAAAACAAACGAATGGATATTACACTTCTTATTATTGGACTTCTCTTAATGATCATAGGGATCTTGGGAAGCTTTCTTCCCGTGCTTCCAGGGCCTCCAATAAGTTGGGTAGGGCTGCTACTTCTTTATCTTACAAAAGCAATACCAGACGACTGGTTTGTATTGGGAATTACCTTGGCTGTAGCTTTAATTGTGGTTGCTTTGGATTACATTATTCCGGCTATGGGCACCAAAAAATTTGGTGGTAGTAAAGCGGGTATGTTTGGCACCACCATTGGACTGGTAGTGGCGCTAATTTTTCCTATTCTTGGGATTCTAGGCATTATTGTATGGCCTTTTATAGGCGCCCTGGTAGGAGAACTGATCAACAAGGCCGACAATAAGACGGCCTTAAAGGCCGCATTTGGATCCTTTATTGGTTTTCTTACCGGTACTTTTTTAAAGTTTGTGGTAACCGTTGTTTACCTAGGGCTTTTTATTTCAAAGGCTTGGGAGTACAAAGGGGCACTTTTTCCATTCTTCGATTAGCGCCCTACTCTAACCAAACCACTTTTTCTTCAATTGCTGATCTGGATACTGCCGGAATCTTGTCATCATAATAACCCATGTAAAAGAATCCCAGACATTTTTCGCCCTTCGCCAAAGCAAAAAAATCATCCATATACTTTATCAAACTTGGTGAACTCCAATAACAACCAATACCCATTTGGGTACAACAGAGCCACATGTTTTGGACCGCCATGGCCACGGAGGCAATCTCTTCCCATTCCGGTATGCTTTCCAAAGGATCCCTTTGCATACATATAGCGATTATGGCGCCGGCCTTCTTTGGGTTCTCCATCAATTTTTTGACTTTGAACTCCTTAGGCTTGGGTTCGTTGTCCATATATTTTAAGGACAGAAACAGTCCTAGTTTGGTTTTGGCCTCGCCCTGTAACACTTTAAACCGCCAAGGTTCTGTTTTTTTGTGCGTGGGTGCCCAAGTGGCCGCCTCCAAAATCTTCTCAATATCGGCCTTGGCTATGGGTTTATCATTGTATTGTGCCGGAAATACAGAACGCCTGTTCTTTACTAATTCGAAAATCATACCACTCCTTTAAAAGAATTTCAAAGTTAAGTCATTGAAATGATAAAACATTGTGTGCAATAGTTAGCTTTTTAACAACAAATCTATACAGTGTTCCAAAGCAGGGTTTCTGTTATCTTCTTTCCAGATTACCGCGAGTACAGCTTTCTGAGGTATTTTTTTTAATTCGATAAATTTTACGTCCATCTGAAAACCATACTGCAGTGATGTAGGAACAATAGCAACGCCCAACTTGTTCTCCACCAATTTAAAAATAGTTTGCGCATGAACGGATTTATGGGAAACATTGGGGGAAAAACCGGCGTTTTCGCAAATGCTCATAACGGTATCATAATACAGCGGACTGTAATCTTGGGAAAACAAAATGAAATCTTCACTTATCAACTGGCGCATACCCCTAAAATTATCGGTATCCAAAGGATGTTCCATAGGAAGCACCAAAGAAAAAGTATCTTCAAAAACCTTTTGGATATTTATTCCTTTGGGAACCCTCTCCAACCTAACAAAACCAATATCCAAACGATCTTTGGCAATGGCGCTCACTTGCGAATTGTTAGACAATTCTTCCAAGCTAGTTTTAATGCCGGGAAAACCATTTTTGAGTTCTACCAACAACTTAGGGACAACATTTTGCATGGCAGACCCCAAAAACCCTATTCTTATTTCCCCAGAATTGCCTTCATCGATAAGTTTTAAATTTTTTTTGGTAAGCTCTAAATGATTTTGAATAAACTCAATTTCACCCTTCAGATATTCCCCTGCCGCGGTAAGGCTCACTTTCTTTTTATTTCTGATAAAGAGTTGTGTCCCCAAAATTTCTTCCATTTGTTTTATTTGCCGGCTTAGTCCCGGCTGGGAAATAAATAGCTTTTCCGCCGCTTTTCTGTAATGTAATTCTTCTGCCACCGCCAAAAAATAATTAAAATGTCGAAGTTCCAATTGATAACTCATAGTTATTGATTATTGATTTAGATGGTATTTTTAATTATCAAACTTAATCAATAATTTTATATTGTTAAAACTGTTTTCAGCATGGATATATCAAAGAATTTTTTATTTGGCGAACATTACCTTACCGCAGGGATTGCCTTGGCAATTTGTAGAGGAGAAGTCCAAGGAGAAATATCCGGAGAGGCCAGAAAAAATATAAGGGCCAACAGGCAAATTGTAGAGAACATTGTAGAGCAGGGCGAAGCCGTCTACGGCATAAATACGGGTTTTGGACCATTATGTACCACAAAGATTTCCAAGGCCGAAACAAAAATACTACAGACCAACATCTTAAAGAGTCATAGCGTTGGCGTTGGCGAGCCCATAGCCAGCGAAATAGCAAAGTTGATGTTGATTCTTAAGGTGCATTCGCTTTCCAAAGGACATTCCGGGATAGCGGAAACCACTTTGGACCGTATTTTATGGCATATTACCAACGATGCCATTCCCGTTGTTCCCTCGCAAGGTTCTGTAGGAGCTTCGGGAGATCTGGCACCTCTTTCCCATCTGTTTCTTCCGCTTATTGGTTTGGGAAAAGTAAATTATAAGGGTGAAACCATAACTACAGAGGAGTTTTTTAATAAAACAGGGCTTGGTACCTTGGAGCTGGGTCCCAAAGAAGGACTGGCACTTATAAACGGCACCCAATTTATTGCTGCCCATGCAGTTAAGGTGGTTGATAAACTACAAAGTTGCCTTAATCAGGCAGATATCATTGGTGCCATGATGATCGAAGGCCTCCAGGGTTCTATAAAACCCTTTTATGATGAACTACATGCGTTAAGGCCCTTTAAAGGCAATGTACATGTGGCCTCTAGGGTAAAATCGCTCTTAAAGGGCTCCGAAATCATGGAAGACCATGTAGATTGCGAACGTGTGCAAGACCCCTACTCGCTGCGGTGTATTCCGCAAGTACACGGCGCTTCTAGAAATGCGTGGTTGCATCTAAAGGAATTGCTAGAAATTGAACTTAATTCTGTTACTGACAACCCCATTATCATAAATGAGGAACTTACTATAAGTGGGGGCAGTTTTCACGGACAACCCTTGGCCATGGCCTTGGATTATGCCTGCTTGGCTGCCTCGGAAATAGGGAATATCTCTGACCGCCGAATTTATCTGGCCCTTGAAGGTAATAGCCCCGGAGTGCCAAAACTGCTTATGGAAGATACAGGTATCAACTCGGGATACATGATTTTGCAATACACAACCGCCGCTCTCGCAAGTGAAAATAAGGGATTGTGTTTTCCTTCCAGTGCAGATAGTATCCCAACCTCTTTAGGACAGGAAGACCACGTAAGCATGGGATCCATCGGCGGCAGAAAAGCGCTTCAGGTAATTGAAAATGTTGAAAAAATATTGGCCATAGAATTGTTGACGGCCTCCCAGGCCTTTGAATTTAGAAAGCCTTTAAAATCTGGGATACTTCTAGATATGGTGCATCAAAAAGTTAGGAGTAAAGTAAGTTTTGCGGATAAAGATCGCGTCTTTTCTGACGATATTGAACTAGGGCTTCAAATGATAAAACAAGGAACCATCCTACAAGTTATCAGCGAGACCTTAGCCAAGGAAGAACTCTCCCTAAGCACGCCTTTTTCACACGAATTTGAAGTATATTGATACTATGAAAAAAATCAAACTAATAGGTCCTTTTAAACAACTACTCCCCATGACCGGATTGCCCCTTAGGGGCGCTTTGCAAGATGAAGAACTCCTAATTATTGAAGATGGCGGCGTTTTGGTAGAGGACAATGTTATATATGCTACAGGAAGGTTCACGGACCTGATGTCACAAGCCAAAACATTGAATGCAGAATTGGTAACGTTGACGGGTGATGTGGTTTGTTTACCCGGTTTTATAGACACCCATACCCATATCTGCTTTGGCGGATCTAGGGCCAACGACTATGCCATGCGAAATGCCGGAAAGTCTTATTTGGAAATTGCCAAAGCGGGTGGTGGTATTTGGGACACGGTAACCCAGACCAGAAAAGCCAGTAAAGAGCAACTTACAACAGGTATAGTTGCCCGGGCCAACAGACATCTTCGGCATGGGGTCACTACTATAGAGGTTAAAAGTGGTTATGGTCTTTCCGTTGATGAAGAACTGAAAATGCTACGCGCCATTAAAACTGCGGATAAAAACATCCCTGCAAGCCTAATACCCACCTGTTTGGCGGCACATATGTTTCCAAAAGATTATAACGGTACCGCAGAAGAATACTTATCAGAAATAGCCACATCACTTTTTCCCAAACTAAAAGAAGAGCAATTGACCAACCGCGTAGACGCTTTTATTGAGGAAAGTGCTTTTTCCCAAGAAGTAATTCGCCCCTATTTTGAAAAAGCGGTATCCATGGGATTCGACATAACGGTACATGCAGATCAATTTTCTACCGGAGGTAGTGAAATAGCTGTGGAAATCGGTGCAATCAGCGCCGATCATTTGGAGGCAAGCACCGAAAAGGAAATTAATCTTTTGGCAAGCAGTAATGTAATAGCCACCGCATTACCTGGGGCATCCATGGGCTTGGGCTGCAACTATACACCAGGCCGAAAAATTCTGGATGCCGGTGGGACATTGGCCATTGCAAGCGATTGGAACCCTGGTTCTGCACCTATGGGTAATTTATTGATGCAGGCCACAGTGTTCGGAACTTTTGAAAAACTGACCAACTTAGAAATATTGGCGGGCATTACCACTAGGGCCGCTGCCGCATTAAAGCTAACCGATAGGGGAAGCCTAGAGGTTGGACATTTGGCAGATCTTACCATATTTCCCACCCACGACTACAAGGAAATTCTGTACCAGCAAGGGATGCTCATTCCCAGCATGGTGTGGAAAGAGGGAGACTTGGTTTTTAATGGACAAAAAGCATAATACAGATGGAAAGTACCACGCAGTTAGATTTTAAATCGCAAGTATTACAGGGCATTCCGGCCAATTTACCGGAAAAGAAACCATATCCCGACAACGCCAACAGTGCGCCTAAACGAAAGGATATCCTTGCTTTGGAAGAAAAAAGACTAGCCGTTCGTAACGCCCTTCGCTACTTTCCAAAAGAATGGCACCAAGAATTGGCACAGGAGTTTGCCGCGGAATTGGAAGAATACGGTAGGATCTATATGCATCGTTTTAAACCAGATTACGCAATGTACGCCAGACCTGTGGGTGAATATCCGGCCAAGTCGCATCAAGCGGCCTGTATTATGCTGATGATACAGAATAATCTGGACCCAAAAGTAGCGCAACATCCCGAAGAATTAATTACCTATGGGGGCAACGGTGCCGTATTTCAAAACTGGGCACAATACCTGCTCACCATGCAATATCTGGCCAATATGACCCAAGAACAGACCTTACATATCTATTCTGGTCATCCCATGGGACTGTTCCCATCATCACCCGAAGCTCCACGGGTTGTAGTTACCAACGGTATGATGATCCCCAATTATTCCAAACCAGACGATTGGGAAAAGTACAATGCTTTGGGCGTAACCCAGTACGGGCAAATGACTGCCGGATCCTATATGTACATTGGTCCTCAGGGCATTGTTCATGGAACAGCTATAACGGTAATGAACGCTTTTAGAAAAGTATTGGGGAAATCTGAGTCTTCCGCCGGAAAGATATTCCTTACCGCTGGTCTGGGAGGTATGAGCGGTGCCCAGCCCAAGGCCGGAAACATAGCCGGTTGTATCACCGTTTGTGCCGAGGTAAACGCCGCCGCCGCCCACAAAAGACACGAACAAGGTTGGGTAGATGAGTTGATGGATGATATGGATGCCCTTGTTGCCCGTTGTAAAAGAGCCGTAGAAGCAAATGAAGTGGTTTCTATTGCCTTTCTTGGAAATGTGGTAGACGTATGGGAAAAGTTTTATGATGAAGAACTGTTTGTTCATCTGGGGTCCGACCAAACATCCCTGCACAACCCTTGGTCCGGGGGGTATTATCCGGTTGGATTAAGTTTTGAGGAAGCCAACGGATTAATGAGCCAAAACCCGGAAGCATTTAAGAACCACGTGCAAAAATCCTTACGAAGACAAGCGGAAGCCATAAACAAGCATACGGAAAGAGGCACTTATTTCTTTGACTATGGCAATGCTTTTCTTCTAGAAGCTTCCCGTGCCGGAGCTGATGTTATGGCCGCGAATAAAATCGATTTTAAATACCCTTCCTATGTGCAAGACATTTTAGGGCCGATGTGTTTTGACTATGGCTTTGGTCCGTTCAGATGGGTCTGTACCTCTGGCAACCCAAAGGATCTTCAGAAGACCGATGCTATCGCCCTAGCGGTTATGAAACAAATTAGGCAAGATGCCCCAGAAGAGATCCAACAGCAAATGCAAGACAATATCACATGGATCGAAGAAGCAGAAAACAACAAATTAGTAGTAGGTTCACAAGCCAGAATACTGTATGCAGATGCCGAAGGCAGGGCAAAAATTGCGGAGGCATTTAATCAAGCCATAAATACGGGTGAGATTACCTTCCCTGTAGTCCTAGGACGCGATCACCACGATGTTAGCGGTACGGATTCTCCCTTTAGGGAAACCAGCAACATCTACGACGGCAGCAAGTTCACTGCCGACATGGCCATACATAATGTTATAGGCGATAGTTTTAGAGGAGCTACCTGGGTATCTATCCACAATGGCGGTGGTGTAGGTTGGGGTGAAGTGATCAATGGAGGATTCGGAATGGTACTCGATGGCTCGGAAGAAGCCTCGAGGCGTTTACAGAGCATGTTGTTCTATGATGTTAATAATGGTATATCTAGAAGAAGCTGGGCAAGAAATAAGGAAGCCTTATTTGCAATAAAACGCGAAATGGAAAGAACTCCCGACCTAAAAGTAACCTTACCCAATTTGGTGGAGGATGGACTGTTGGACAATCTATTTAATTAAAATTTAATGTAGCGGAACTATGGATGTATTCAATATTAAAATGCCCAAGTCACCTTTGGTGCCCATAGTGATCAGTGTTCCGCATTCTGGCACCGGTTTTCCCAAAGAAGTGAAGGGTCTTTACAAAAAAAGAATGCGCAAACACCTCGATGATACGGATTGGTATGTGCACAAGCTATATAAGTTTGCCCCTTCCCTGGGCATTACGTTGATAAGGGCAAATCTTAGTAGATGGGTCATAGATCTTAATAGAGACCCGAAAAGTGTTCCACTCTACAACGACCAACGATTGATAACCTCGAATACCCCAACAACCGATTTTTTTGGTAACAAAATCTACAAATCCTCTAGTTTTGAACCAGACCAAGAAGAGAAGACACGCAGGTTAAAAGCATATTACAACCCTTATTATGACAAGTTGATGGCTCTTCTGGCCGAGCGAAAGAAACAATTTGGACATGTACTTCTCTGGGATGCACACTCTATCCGCCATAGGGTAAGTACCATTCAGGAAACTCCTTTTCCAGATATGATATTGGGCAATAATGATGAAAAGACTGCCAGTCCATTGCTGATCAATACAGCGCTCAAAGGATTGAGGTCTGGGAATTTTAAGGTAAGTCATAATTCGCCTTTTAAAGGAGGACACATTACCCGTTATTTTGGAAAGCCTGAGGAGAATGTCCATACGTTACAGCTCGAAATGAACAAAATACTGTATATGGACGACAATGAAATCACTTACAACAAGACGCGTGCAAAACAAGTACAAAAAGTACTTAAGCACACTATGGAAACACTTATCGAAACCATGAAGACCGCTTTATGAAAACCTATCTGTTCAAAGGTATACTACAAAATAATGGCTGGCTGCCGAATATGGGGATTACGGTAAATACCGTCGGAACCGTGACCGATATTTTTTCATTCGACCCAAATATTCAAACACAACAGGTGCTTGGTGGTTATGCATTACCTGCTTTTCAGAATGCACATTCGCATGCCTTTCAATATGCTATGGCGGGCTTGGCGGAAAGACATGAAAACAAAGCTGCCCAAGATGATTTCTGGGGATGGCGCGAAGCCATGTACCAGTTGGCGCTTTCCTTGGACCCCGATCAGATGGAAGCCGTGGCAACTATGCTCTACACAGAAATGGCAAGACATGGGTACACCAACGTAGCCGAATTTCATTATGTACACCACGATAAAAATGGAAAACCTTACGCCAATTTGGCGGAAATGGGGAGCAGATTGATATCTGCGGCAAAAACCGTTGGCCTTGGTATTACCCTAGTTCCCATTTTTTATCAAAAAGGCGGTTTTGGACTGGAACCGAACGAAAGACAAAGACGTTTTATCTCCCCTACCATTGAAGACTATCTAAAGCTCTTGGAAGCAAGCAAAGCGGCTTGCAAACATTATTCGCATGCTAACATTGCTATGGGTATACATTCCATGCGTGGGGTAGAACCTCTAGATATTGTGGAAATTGCCAAATCCGGACCACAAGACTTCCCCTTTCATATTCATGTTTCGGAACAGAAAAAAGAGGTGGCCGATGCCATGGAATATTTGGGTAAAAGGCCGGTGCAATGGTTATTGGACAACGTAGGTCTTAACGACAGATTTCACCTGGTACATGCCACACATCTAAGCGACGACGAAATTGCCAGATTGGCCAAAAGCAAAACGCACGTAGTGCTTTGCCCAAGTACCGAAGGAAACCTTGGGGATGGGTTGTTTCCATTACGGAAATACGAAGAGCATGGCGGAAAATGGAGTATTGGCACAGACAGTCATGTTGGGCTAAGTCCCGTGGAGGAATTACGAATATTAGACTATGGGCAACGGTTAACTTCCCATAATCGCAATAGCTATTCTTATCATACTCATGGCGACAGTGGAATGCATGCCTTGGAAATGGCAACCCTAAGTGGCCGAAAAGCTATGGGCAACACTACATCGGATTTCTTCAAGATCGGGCAACCATTAAACGCTTGTGTAATTGATGCTTCCGCACCTTTAATTGCAAGTTCTTCCATGGAGAACCTTGCCTCTACCATCGTATATGCCGGAGATCCTAGTTTAAATTTGAACACCATTTCACACGGACAATTGATTACCAGAGCTGGGGTACACCAACAACAAGTATCCATAACACAAACCTTTTTATCGGCAATGGAGACCTTAAAGAACAGGTAGCCGGCTTAAATTACTCCAACCATGATTGATAATAGGTGCCGTCGTCTATATCCAAAGCCGTTTGGGTAAGCTGTAAGGGCTTAAAAGTATCTATCATTACTGCCAGTTCCTCGGTTTTGCTCTTACCGATACTTGCTTCATAAGTACCCGGATGGGGGCCATGCGGAATACCTGCCGGATGCAGGGAAATGTACCCCTGATCTATGCTTTTGCGACTCATAAAATCCCCATCAACATAATAAAGCACCTCATCGGAATCTATATTGGAATGGTTGTAAGGTGCCGGAATTGCCTCTGGATGATAATCATACAACCTAGGGCAGAAAGAGCACACAACAAATGTACTTGTCTCAAAAGTCTGATGCACCGGTGGCGGTTGGTGCACCCTTCCGGTAATGGGTTCAAAATCATGAATTGAAAAGGCATACGGATAATTGTATCCGTCCCAACCCACAACATCAAATGGATGGGAGGCATAAACCATATGATGTAATTGTCCTTGTTTTTTTACTTTCATCACAAACTCGCCCATAGCATCATGGGTCTGTAGGTTTTGGGGAAGTTTAAAATCGCGTTCGCAAAAGGGCGAATGCTCCAAATGTTGTCCAAACCAGTTTCGGTAACGTTTTGGGGTATAAATGGGGTGATAAGATTCTGTAACCAACAATCTATTCTCTTCGGTGTCAAACTCTATTTGATAGATCATCCCCCTGGGGATCAAAATATAATCGCCATATTCAAAAGGGATTTCCCCCAGTATAGTTTTTAGGGTCCCTGTACCCTTATGTACAAAGAGCAGCTCATCCGCATCGGCATTTTTATAAAAATAATCAGTCATCGATTTTCTGGGGGCGGCCAAACCAACATGCACGTCACCATTAAAAAGTACTGTTTTCCTGCTCTCCAAGAAATCGTCCTCTGGCCTTACTTCAAATCCTTTCAACAATCTGGATTTTATATTGTGTACTACCGCGGCTTTTGGCGATACATCAACTGTTTTACCTACTTCTTTCACCATGGTAGGCCTATGTAAATGATACATTAAGGAGGACACACCGTCGAAACCAATGGTTCCGAACAATTGCTCATAATGTAATGTGCCGTCCTTCTTTTTAAATGTAGTATGTCTTTTGTGGGGAATGTTCCCAAGTTTGTGATATAATGGCATAATACCTTGCTTTAATAACGTCTTCTAAAATTACGATAATTACCGTATTTGACCTCGCCCCGTGGAAGAATTACGATTTCTCTATAGCTTTTTATTCTTTGGGACATTATCTAGAAGGAAGTAAGCCGTGCGTTGCATAGTTTTCTGATAATCAGCACTATTTTTGAACAATTCATAACAAAAAAAGCCTCCCATAAGGAAAGCCTTTCATTGGATGGTATCTTTCCCGACGATTATCGGGTTCGATATCCACACCACGGTTCCAATATTAATTGGAACACAACACAACGTTGCAAATATAACAAAGGTTTTCTATTTGTGCTATTCTTTTCCCAAACTATGGTTTTGGGTTATAGGGTCTAACAATTAAACGCGCGGCTTTGTCAAAATTAATGTAGTTATAGGCCCAATTAAAAAAAACAATGACCTTGTTTCTAAAACCAACCAAGGCCATTAGATGTACGAACATCCAGATAAACCATGCAAAAAAACCTCCGAATTCCAACTTACTAATGTCGGCGACGGCCCTATTCCTACCAATGGTTGCCATAGTGCCTTTATCAAAGTATTTAAAAGGTTCCAGGGGTTTTCCATCAACTAAGTGTTTCAAATTTTTGGCAAGATGTTCCCCTTGTTGTATGGCGGGCTGGGCCACCTGTGGATGTCCTTTGGGGTAGGCCTGCGTTTGCATATAGGCAATATCACCAATGGCAAAGATATTGGTATATCCCTCTACCTGATTAAAAGTGTTTACCTTAAACCGATTAAGCCTTTCCATTAATTTATTGGCCTCAAACCCGTCAATGGAAGCTCCGGTAACACCTGCCGTCCATATAAAGTTTTTGGTTTTCATAGTTTCCCCGCTATCCATGGTCAGTACTTCTCCATCGTAGTCCTTAACAATGGTGCCTAGATGTATATTAACTCCCAATCGTCTTAGAAACTGATGTGCCTTTTTGGATGCCTTTTTACTCATTGGAGATAATACCCTGTCCGAACCTTCAAAAAGGTGAATCTGCATCTCTCCTACGTTAAGGTGCCTATAATCCTTGGGGAAAACATTTTTCTTAAGTTCTGCAAATGCCCCTGCTAGCTCTACTCCCGTTGGTCCGGCACCCACAATACAAAAATTCAATAAAGCCATTCTTTCGTCCTCATTAAGGGAGTCGTCTGCCTTTTCAAAATTCTGTAGCATCAAACTTCTAATGTTCAAAGCTTGGGGCACCGTTTTCATGGGCATGGCATGTTGTTGTATGGCTTTGTTCCCAAAAAAGTTGGTCCGGGTACCCGTTGCCATTACCAAGTAGTCAAAATTAATGCTTCCTTTATCTGTAAAAACTTTTTGTGCCACTGGGTCTATACTTTCCACGGTTGCCCATCTAAAATGGAAATCCTCAAGATTTCGGAGTACTTTTCTAATGGGGTAGGCAATAGAATCGGGCTCTAGACCACTGGTAGAAACCTGATAAAGCAAAGGTTGAAACGTGTGGTAATTGCGCTTGTCTATCATAACCAATTGCATATCCAGATCTTTTAACTTTTTGGCAAGGGATATCCCTGCAAAACCGCCTCCAATGATTACGATTCTAGGTTTTTTGGTCTCCGGAAAATTCATGTGTATATTTTATACAAAAATACGCATTCCTAAGCCGTATTTAGAAACATTAAGGAAAGAATAACACAGCATACCGTACACCGATGAAGTCCCTAAAATTAGGACGACCCGTAGTATATTTATCGATTATCGAACATAATTACGTATGGTCGTAAAATACGCTTTCCTCATCTAAACATCCATAATTTTACTTCAATAAAACCATACCCAGATTATAGTCTATGCGGATAAAGCTACTGGTTATATCATTCTTCGCTTTTCTACTCCTTTCTTGTTCCAAGGAAGATAGTGCCTCTACTTCTATCCCTGAGAATCAAGTACTGACAGAGCAAATTGCAGGTGTTCCTGCTGAAGAAAATAAAATTTCGGAATCCACTCTAAAAACGCTGAACTGGCTTCGGCACATGCAAATGTCAAACGGGCTTTTGGAGAGTACGGAAAACAGCAATTTTGTCTCGTTATACGATAATTCCTTGGCAGCCTTGATATTTATTTCCAATGGGGAATATGGTAAGGCAGAACGCATTTTCGATTTTTTTAATACCCGTATTGAAGTAGAACTTCTGAATGGTACAGGTGGCTTTTATCAATTCAGAAATAAAAATGGCGAGAACGGCAGTAGAACTTGGATTGGGGACAATGCCTGGTTATTGATAGCCTTACACAATTATCGCAAAATTACCGGAAATGAAGAATATGATACTTTGATTGTAGCACTCGAAAACTGGTTGCGATCCCTGCAAGATGATGATGGCGGATTGTATGGCGGCCACAACGCCGATGGCAGTAAAATCCATAAAATTACGGAAGGTATCATTACAACATATATTGCAGTTGAAGGATACGATGATTTTCATAAGAACTTATTGAATTATTTAAAAGAACAACGTTGGGATGCCAACGAAAAAATTATTGTAGCCTGGCCAGAAAACCCATCCTATAACAACGCCTTGGATTTGCATTCCTTGGGATATCAGATTTTCAATGATTTTCCTGCAAGTAGTTTGTCCAATGCCGATAGATATCTCACCAAACAAATAGCCACCGTTAGTGGAGAAGCAGTAAATGGGTATTGCTTTGATCAGGACAAGGATGTAGTATGGCTAGAGGGCACTTCCCAAATGGCCATGGCCTATCGGCATGCCAATATGGACCATGCTGCCGATAGACTATTGGAAGAGATTGAAAAAACGTTTATTGCCAGTACCTTGTTTCCTTATTCCCAAGGTGTTCCTTATGCTTCAAACCATGGCAGCACTTTTGGTTCTTCCGATTTGTGGGACCACGCGGACCTTACCCCGGCTGTTTCTTCCTGCACATGGTACTTATTTGCAAGATTAGGCTTTGACCCTTTCGATGTTCTCAGGAAAAAAGAAGTGCTGGCAGAAGACAAATTTTGGACTGTTGAATCGGCCCTTTAAAACTGGTTTTCAATTAATAATCGGGATCGGGTATTACTAAAAATGGCACCTCTAGGTTAAAGCTTATTTTTTTTATCACCGGTTCGCGAAGCAGCTTTTCCAAAAAACTGTGCCTATAGTTGATCATTGTAAGCATATCTATCCCCAATTCGTCTAAAAACAATTTAATGGTAGTACTCTTCCCAGTAAAATTGGGCGTCCAATGCAAGGTATGGTTAAGAGGGGAAACGTATTCCATTAATGTATACATATTGGATTCCTGTACTTTGTCCAAGGCCCTTTCTTCGTTAATGTGCATAATACGGATAGAAGCATTTGCCATAGATGCAAGGGAAATTAAGGGCAAAACGGTGCTGGCATCAAAACTGCGCTTGTAATCCGTAACAAAAGCTATTTCCTTAGGCTGCTCATAGCTATAATGCTGTGGTATGGCCAAAACAGGACAGGTTTTTACGCCATTTATGATTCGCATGGTATTGGTGCCCATAAACACCTCATCCAATCCTGAAGCACCCTTGGTACCTGTAACCACAAGATCTATATTACGGGTTTTTACCATATCCTTAACCTCATCAACCAAAATACTAAAGGAAGAAACCGTTTCAAAACTGTGGTTGGGGTAGTTGTGTGTTTTTAATATCTCTTCCACGGTATGTTCCAAGCCTTCCTCAGAACTAAGATGTACCGTATCCTCTGCCATGCCCCCCTTTAGATTCGCAGCCATAAAACGACTATGGACAATGACAGGTGTATAGGTATTTAGTAAATGGAAAACACATTTTTCATCTTTGAATAAATTGATAGCATACCTTATGGCATTCCTAGCATTGTCGGAAAAGTCTGTGGGCAATAATATATTCTTCATTTGGGCTACTTTAAACTATACCGATAAAAGTAGCGGAAGGCTAAAGCGAAAAAAATGACTTATGTCAGGTTTTGGACGAACCAAGCGTGGTTTAGGCGCTAAAAGCGAAAAATTACGATTAATGGGTATGGTACCTAAAAGCCTTCTACCAAGTCTTCTAGCTTTTTTGAATTGGCAATTCCTATACGTTTGCCCGATGTTTTTAGCAGGTCTTTCTTTTTAAATTCGGAAATAATGCGAATGGCAGATTCCGTGGCCGTGCCCACAACATTGGCCAATTCTTCTCTGGACAGTGTAAGTTTCAAAAAACCGTCCTGATCTTCGCCAAAGTTGTTCTTTAAGTACAAAAAAGCCTCGGCCATACGCTGTTTTACGGTCTTTTGTGACATGTTTACGATAACATCGTCGGCCTCTCTTAGATCATGGGCCATATGCCGAAGTACTTCCAAGGTAAAATTGGGGTTGGCATTAAGCGTATGCACTATACCCTCCTTGG
The DNA here is from genome assembly GCF_046557915.1 of Spongiimicrobium sp. 3-5. Taxonomy (NCBI): domain Bacteria; kingdom Pseudomonadati; phylum Bacteroidota; class Flavobacteriia; order Flavobacteriales; family Flavobacteriaceae; genus Spongiimicrobium; species Spongiimicrobium sp. 3-5. Next base: position 1,339,558 of record NZ_JBHEBG010000001.1, on the reverse strand, counting down.
GAATAAAGCAAACTTCCATATCATCTACGGCAACGGCGCTTAAATTGGCCAATTCTTCCGAAATTACCGAACGCTGGCCCAATACCTCGCCTTTTGTAGCCAATTTAACAATCTGATCTCTACCGTTGGCACTTAGTTTGGAAAGTTTGGAAACTCCCTCCCTAATACAAAAAACTCCATTAAGCCGTTCGCCCTCTTCAAAAATGGGCTCCCCTTTTTTAACTATTTTGGTGATTTTGGAGTCGGACACCTTTTTCAGTTCCTCCTTATTCATTGCCCTTAAGGCATTAAATTGGCGAATAATACAGTTTTCACATCTACCCATAGTTATATCTTTTGCCCTTATGACAAAGCTACAAGGTAAAAAAAAAACAGAACCTGATATATATCATATTTTATTAGTAGCTTAACGAACATCTTTGTCTTTAGGTAGTAAGCAAATGTTTATGGATACGACTAATTGTTACCATTGTGGTGACGCTTGTAGCTCTAAGCCAGTCCAATACGATGAAAAAAACTTCTGTTGTTATGGATGCAGAACTGTCTATGAAATTTTTTCGAGTAACGACCTATCCTATTATTATGACCTACAATCGGCTGCTGGGTCCACTCCAAAAACGATTAAAGGAAAGTACGATTTTCTCGATAATCCTACTATTGTTGAAAGATTAGTAACTTTTAACCAAGATGGGGTTCAAATTGTAAATCTTTACATCCCGCATATTCATTGTAGCTCTTGTATCTGGATTCTAGAGAACCTGAACAAGCTAAGCAGATCGGTCACCAGTTCACAGGTAGATTTCCCAAAAAAGAAAGTTAGGATTACCTATAATCCACAGACATTACCCCTAAAGGAATTGATTATCCTACTTGCAAGAATTGGTTATGAACCAAACATCTCGTTAGAGGATTATGACACGGACAAAAAAGCAACAGATCGAAGCTTAATATACAAATTGGGGGTAGCAGGCTTTGCCTTTGGGAACGTAATGTTTCTTTCCTTTCCGGAATATTTTGATGTTGGGGAATATTGGCTAGAGCAATACAAGACTCTTTTTCGGTGGTTGATGTTTACTTTTTCCCTACCCGTTGTTTTTTTTGCAGCCAAAGACTACTTTGTTTCGGCCTTCAAAGGATTACGTTCTAAACTTTTAAATATAGATGTTCCCATAGCTCTGGGTATCCTGACTCTTTTTTTGAGAAGTACTTTGGAAATTGCCATGGACTGGGGTTCTGGCTTTTTCGATAGCCTTACCGGTTTGGTCTTTTTTTTACTATTAGGCCGATTTTTCCAACAAAAGACCTACTCCTTTCTTTCTTTTGAACGCGATTACAAATCGTATTTCCCCATCGCCATTACCCGCATAAACAAAAGTGGAAAGGAAGCATCCGTACAAGTGTACGATATTGTCCCCGGGGATCGATTGCTCATTAGAAATGAAGAACTTATCCCGGTAGATGGAATTCTTATTAAGGGCAAGGCCCAAATAGATTATAGCTTTGTCACCGGCGAATCCGAACCCGTAACCAAAGAATCCGGGGAGCGTATTTTTGCTGGTGGAAAACAATTAAACGGTGCGGTAGAAATGGAAGCCTTAAAATCGGTTTCGCAAAGCTATCTAACCCAATTGTGGAGCAACGCTGTTTTTCAGAACAAAAAAACAAGTAGGTTCCAAACAATAACGGATAGTATAGGAAAACGTTTTACCCTTGCGGTATTAACCATAGCCACGGTTGCCACAATCTTTTGGTTGGTATACGACCCTAGCTTGGCCCTTAACGTATTTACCGCGGTCCTTATCATTGCCTGTCCCTGTGCCATAGCCCTTGCTTCCCCATTTACACTCGGAAACCTGCTTCGCATTTTTGGACGGAAGAAATTTTACCTTAAGGATACCCAGACCATAGAGCAACTAGCTGCGGTGGACACCGCCATTTTTGATAAGACCGGAACCCTAACCACGGCCACAAAAAGTGCAATACGCTACGAGGGTGTAGCGCTAGATCCTAAGGAAGAGTCACTGCTAAAGAATACCCTACGCGCATCTAATCATCCATTGAGCAGAACCTTATACGCAATGCTCTCGGAACATAACATCATTACCCTGGACGATTATGGGGAATATACCGGTAGAGGCATTGAAGGAACTATAGAAGAAAACCGAATAAAAATAGGGTCCGCAAATTTTGTAGGCAATCCGGAGGAAAATCATCAGCAGAACACAGAAGTACATGTAAGTGCCAACGATTGTTACAAAGGCCGTTTTGTGTTTCACAATAGTTACCGCAAAGGAGTTGCGCAAGTCTTTAAAGCGATGGCAAACACAATGGATTTGGCCGTGCTTTCTGGTGATAATGCAGGTGAAAAATCTAATTTGGAGCGGCTATTGCCTAAACTTACCCCGCTATATTTTGATCAAAAACCAGACGACAAACTAGAGTTTATAAAAACATTGCAAACTGAAAATAAAAAAGTGCTGATGGTAGGGGACGGCCTTAACGACGCAGGTGCTTTGGCACAAAGCAATGTGGGCATCGCCATTTCCGAAAACATTAATGTTTTCTCACCGGCCTGTGACGGAATTTTGGATGCCACAAAATTTACGCAGTTATATCAATACATATTGGCCTCTAAAAAAGCAATGCAAATAATTAAACTAAGTTTTGTGTTGTCATTACTTTATAATGTGGTTGGCCTCTATTTTGCCGTAACCGGGCAATTAGAACCTGTAATTGCAGCCATTTTAATGCCCTTGAGCTCTATAAGTATTGTGGCGTTCACCACTTTGGCAACCAATTTTATAGGAAGAAAACTTAAATGAAAAAAGATGATATATGTCATATTTTAAGAATCCTTACAAGAATATTTTTACAACCAAAATCGGGTAGGTATGGGCGTTATTTATATGTTGTTGACCATCAGTATAATAGTAGCCATAATCTTTTTTATCGCGTTCGTTTTTTCAGTTAAAAATGGACAGTATGACGATTCCTATACCCCTTCGGTTCGGATGTTGTTCGAAGACGAATTGGTAAAAGAGCCGTCTTCTACCGATGAAAAGAAAGTAGAGAAATCAATCCAACTAAATAAAAGTCAAAAAATGTAATTATGGAAGTACAACAGTTTTATTACGACAATAAGATCGTAAAGAAATTCCTCTACGCCACCTTGTTCTGGGGAATTATAGGGATGTTGGTTGGGCTTTTGCTTGCCTTTATGTTCTTATTCCCTAACATAACGGACGGCATATCGTGGTTAAGTTTTGGTCGTTTAAGACCGCTCCATACCAATGCGGTGATCTTCGCCTTTGTGGGCAATGCCATTTTTGCCGGAGTCTATTATTCTACCCAGCGATTATTAAAAGCCAGAATGTTCAGTGATGCGCTGAGCAATTTTAATTTTTGGGGTTGGCAGGCCATTATTGTAGCTGCCGCCATTACGCTACCCTTGGGATACACAACGTCTAAGGAATACGCGGAATTGGAATGGCCCATTGACTTGGCCATTGCCTTGGTATGGGTAGCCTTTGGTTGGAATCTTATTGGTACTATGATCAAAAGAAGACAGCGGCATTTATATGTGGCCATCTGGTTTTATTTGGCAACTTTTGTAACTGTAGCCGTCCTCCATATTTTCAATAGTCTAGAACTACCGGTAAGTGCCTTAAAAAGTTATTCCGTTTACGCGGGTGTTCAAGATGCCTTGGTACAATGGTGGTATGGTCACAATGCGGTGGCCTTCTTTTTAACTACGCCATTTTTGGGTCTTATGTACTATTTTGTGCCCAAAGCCGCAAACAGACCGGTATATTCATATCGCCTTTCCATTGTCCACTTTTGGTCGTTGATATTCATCTATATCTGGGCAGGACCTCACCATTTACTGTATTCTTCCTTACCAGATTGGGCCCAAAATTTAGGTGTTGCTTTTTCCATAATGCTGATAGCTCCTTCATGGGGTGGTATGATAAACGGGTTGCTTACTCTTAGAGGTGCTTGGGACAAAGTGCGTACCAGTCCTGTGCTAAAATTTATGGTAGTAGCGATTACCGGATACGGGATGGCCACTTTTGAAGGACCAATGCTATCGCTCAAAAATGTAAACGCCATTGCGCATTTTAGCGATTGGATTATTGCCCACGTACACGTTGGCGCTTTGGCATGGAACGGTTTCCTCACCTTCGGTATGGTTTACTGGTTGGTACCAAAAATGTTTAAAACAAGGCTGCACTCTACTCCCATGGCCAATTTCCATTTCTGGATAGGTACTCTAGGGATCATATTGTATGCCCTGCCCATGTATGTTGCGGGCTTTGCGCAAGCCTTGATGTGGAAAGAATTTAATCCGGACGGAACCCTGGTCTACGGTAACTTTTTGGAAACCGTAAACGAAATCATTCCCATGTACTGGATGAGAGCCATTGGAGGCAGCTTGTACATTGTAGGATTTATAGTAATGCTGTATAACGTGGTGCAGACAGTACGTTCTGGCAGTAAGGTTGAGGACGAATTGGCCGAAGCTGCTGCCCTAACACGCGTATCTAGAAAAAGAACTGCAGGAGAAACTTTTCATACCTGGTTAGAACGCAAACCGGTGCAGCTCACCATTTTGGCAACGGTAGCTATCCTAATAGGTGGTATTATCCAAATTGTACCCACAATCCTGGTAAAATCCAATATCCCTACCATAACCAGCGTAACCCCATATACCCCTCTGGAATTGGAAGGAAGGGACCTCTATATACGAGAGGGTTGTGTAGGTTGCCATTCACAAATGGTGCGGCCTTTCCGTAGTGAAGTAGAACGATATGGGGAGTATTCCAAGGCTGGGGAGTTTGTATACGACCATCCTTTCCTATGGGGTAGTAAACGTACAGGTCCCGATTTGCATAGAATAGGCGGAAAATACTCGGACAATTGGCACCTTAACCATATGTACGACCCCCAAAGCACCTCATCCGGGTCCATAATGCCCGCCTATCAATGGCTCGTTAGAAACGAACACGATCGTAGTAATATTACTGCCAAAATGGAGGCCATGGTAACCTTGGGCGTACCCTATACCCCAGAGGATATTGCCAATGCCCAAACATCCATGGGCCAGCAGGCCCAACAAATAGAAAAGAACCTTTATTCCGATCCAGACTTTGCCAAAGGCTATGAGGAAGACAAGAAATACGCAGCTGACAATGGCCAGCCCTTTGTGGAAATGAGGGACAGGGAAATTGTGGCACTCATTGCCTACCTACAGCGTTTGGGTACGGATATAAAAATAAAGGGAACAGAAGAATTAATATCAAAAAACCAATAGGTTATGCTAAAATTTGTAAAAAACCATATGGAGAGTATAGAGGGGATAGCAACCTATCCAATGATATCCCTACTGATCTTTTTTGTCTTCTTCGCGCTGCTTTTTTGGTGGGTCTTTTCGGCCAGTAAAGAGCATATCAAAGAAGTAAGTGAATTGCCATTTGATGATAATAACCAACATAAAGAACCTTCGTTATGAAAAATATGTCACCCTGGTGGATCCGTATCCCCTTAGTCTTCTTTCTCGTTTTTGGGTTGATGGAATATTTTATAGATTCTGGTGAAAAACCGGCAATCGTGGAGTACCCTATAACCCAACTGTTCCTGTTTTTGGTACTGATGATATTGGTGGCGATTGAGTTGATCCTGAAAGCCATAGAAAATGTAATGTTCCAGACGCTTTCTGAAGAAGCCCAAGAACGTTATTTGAACGCCAAATCTCAACCATGGGAATGGAAATGGGGTAAAAGAATGTATAAGAAACTGTTGGGCTCCAAACCCATGGAGGCAGAACATGAGATTATCCTGGATCATAATTATGACGGTATTAAAGAATTAGACAATAAACTGCCGCCATGGTGGGTATATATGTTCTATGCGACCATAATTTTTGGGGTCGTCTATTTGGTGCGTTTTCACATATTTAATGACTATGACCAAAAACTTGAATATGAAAGGGAAGTGGCTGCCGCCCAGCTAGCTATTGAAGAGTATAAGAAAACGGCAAAAGGTTTGGTAGATGCCAATACTGTAGAGTTGCTTACCGAAGCTTCGGATCTAAGTGCCGGAGAGAAAATTTTTACAGCGAGCTGTGTTGTTTGCCATATGGCCGATGGAGGTGGCGGTATTGGCCCTAACCTTACAGATGAATACTGGATTTTAGGCGGAGGTATCAAAAACGTTTTCAATACTATCTCCGAAGGAGGAAGAGACGGAAAAGGTATGATTTCATGGAAGCAAACGCTTAAACCCTTGGAAATTGCGCAAGTAGCCAGTTATCTGTTAAAATTTCAGGGGACAACGGCCGCCAACCCAAAAGCGGCAGAAGGGGAAATCTGGGTAGATGAAAATGCCCCTCAAACCGAAACACCAGTAGAGGAACCGCCAGAAAGTCCGGCAGATACTACCTCGGTAGTACTGAACTAGAATATTCTGGCCCTATTTGAGAAGTGTGGTCTTCCTTAACGGATTAAAGGTTTTATAGTTAAAACCAGTAAAGAAAATTGATGACAGTATCCAATGGCGTTAGATGAAAATTTTAGGGATTCAATAGGCACCATCAATGAAGAGGGTAAAAGGGCATGGGTATTCCCAAAAAAGCCGGTGGGCAAATTTTATGAATACCGAAAATGGGTCAGCTATGGGTTGCTACTATTTTTATTGGCCTCTCCCTTTGTAAAAATAAATGGTAACCAGTTTCTGATGTTCAATGTTCTGGAGCGTCGTTTCAATATTTTTGGCCTACCGTTCTGGCCCCAGGACTTTCATCTTTTTGTGATCTCCATGATCATTGGGGTGATTTTTGTAGCACTGTTTACTGTTGCCTTTGGACGTATTTTCTGTGGATGGATGTGCCCGCAGACCATCTTTTTGGAAATGGTCTTTAGACGCATAGAGTATTGGATAGATGGTGATCGCGGGGCACAGATTAAATTGGATAGGCAACCTTGGAACGGAAAGAAAATAAGGAAACGAACCCTTAAATGGAGTATCTTTTTTATTATCTCTTTTCTAATAGCCAACGTCTTTTTGGCCTATTTAATCGGAAGCGATAGATTGATTCGCTACATTGTTGATGGGCCATTACAACATATTAGCACCTTAGTGTCTCTTTTAATCTTTACCGCGGTGTTTTACTTTGTTTTTGCATGGTTTAGGGAGCAGGTATGTATAATCGCCTGCCCATATGGAAGAATGCAAGGTGTTTTATTGGACAATAAATCTATTGTAGTGGCGTATGACCACAAAAGGGGAGAAGGAGAAAACGGACGAAAAAAGTTTCGAAAAAATGAAGACCGCGAAGCTTTGGGCCATGGCGATTGTATAGATTGCTTTCAATGTGTAAACGTATGCCCTACAGGAATTGACATACGTAATGGAACACAGTTAGAATGTGTTAATTGTACCGCCTGTATCGATGAATGCGATACGATTATGGAGAAGGTAAACCTACCTAAAGGACTTATACGCTATGCCAGTGAGGATAATATTGAAAAAAAGTCCAAGTTTGAGTTTACTCCCAGGCTTAAGGGGTATACTGCGGTATTGACTATTTTAATAGGGGTATTCGTTGGCATGCTTTTTCTACGGAACGATTTAGAAGCCAATATCTTAAGATTACCAGGACAGTTGTACGAAAGAAAAGAGGGTAATCTTATTAGCAATGTGTTTACCTATAAACTGGTGAACAAAACTACCGCAGACGTAAATGATGTTAGCTTTAAGCTGTTGTCCCATAAAGGAGACATAGAATTGGTGACCCATGAAAATTTTAAAGTTCCGGCCCAAGAATTAGCAGAGGGCACATTGTTCATCACAATAAACAATTCCGCTTTAAAAGGCGATAAGGACAATCTTAAAATTGGCGTCTATAGCGGTGACGAGCTCATAGAAACGACCAAAGTGGCCTTTTTGGCCCCAAGAAGTTACAAATAGCAATGACAAAAAATTCATCGATATGAAAATAAATTGGGGAACAGGAATTGTACTGGCATTTATTGCGTTCATTGGATTTATTCTGTTTTTCGTACTTCGGATGAGTACGGACTACCGCGCTAACCACGATTTGGTAACGGAAGAATATTACAAAGAAGAGCTTGGTTATCAGAAAGAAATAGACGCATCTAACAACGCCTTTAGGTTAAAATCAAAAATAAAAATAAAAAAAACGCCAGAGGGGTTACAAATTAATTTCCCCCAGGATCTGGTAAAACAAAAAATAGAAGGAACAGTGTCCCTTTACAGACCATCCAATAAACACTTGGATTTTGACTTACCCATAAGTCTATCCAATTCACATTTGCTCATACCTGACGAACGTTTGTTGGATGGTCGCTGGGACATTAAAATAAGTTGGAAGTACAAAAGTAAAAACTATTTGTTTAAAGAGAGTTTAACATATTAAAATGTTGATATCGGCAGCTATATTGGGTCTAATGGGAAGTTTGCATTGCGTTGGCATGTGCGGGCCCATTGCCTTTATGCTACCGGTAGACCATACAAAGAACACCAAAAAATTGCTTCAGATTTTTATCTACCATTTTGGGAGACTCTTGGCATATAGCATTATGGGGCTTGTTTTTGGCATGCTGGGCAAAGGGTTGTATCTCTTTGGAATGCAACAAAAGTTGTCCATTGTACTTGGTGTATTAATGATTGTGCTGGTACTTGTACCATATAAAAAGTTGCATCGATACAGTTTTTCAAAACCCATTTATGGTATTATTTCCAAATTAAAGAACAGACTGGGAAAGGAGCTACAAAAGAAAACACCAGATACCTTTTTAACTATAGGGTTCTTAAACGGTTTTCTACCATGTGGCTTGGTATATATGGCGCTAATAGGCGCTACAGCTATGGGAAATCCTTGGCAAGGTTCTCTCTACATGGTACTCTTTGGTATAGGCACCATTCCCCTAATGACCGGAGTGGCCTATTTCAGCAGTGCACTAAAAGGTTGGGGAAGGGGTAAAATCCAAAAGTTAATCCCCATTTTTGTAGTAGCTATTGGTCTGTTGTTTATTCTTAGGGGGCTGGGACTGGGTATTCCATATATTTCTCCCGAACCAGTTATAGAATTGGTCAGTACGGATATTGAATGCCACTAATTAGAATATTTAGGCTTATCTTATCATGAATTATGCGGCTGAACAATTATATAGATCATACTTTGCTTAAACCCGTGGCAAGCACCACCGATATAGTGCAACTCTGCGAAGAAGCTAAAATACATAACTTCTATGCCGTCTGTGTCAACGGATGTCATCTTCCCCTAGTAAAAAAACAACTTGTTGGCACCCAAGTAAAAATAGCTGCAGTAATTGGCTTTCCTTTGGGAGCAACAAGTACAAAGGCTAAAATCTGTGAAGCCAAAATCTGTATAGCGCATGGGGCGGACGAAATAGACATGGTGATAAATTTGGGTTGGCTTAAATCTGGTAAATTTAATCTGGTCTTGGATGAATTAAAGGCAATTAAAACGGTTGTAGGCAACCAAGTCCTTAAGGTGATTATTGAGACTTGTTATTTAACACAAGAAGAAAAGATAAAAGCCTGTGGTTTAGTGACCCAGGCAAAAGCCGATTTTATAAAAACATCCACCGGTTTTGGATCTGGTGGTGCTACCGTTGAAGATATTGAACTAATGCGGCAAACTGTAGGAAACAATGTGCGTATAAAGGCCTCGGGAGGTATAAAGGATGCTAAGACCGCTTTGAGGTACATTGATTTGGGTGTTGACAGAATTGGAACCTCATCCGGAGTAGCTATTGTATTGTCCGAACTTAACCTATAAAAATGAGTGTACATATAAATGCCGAAAAGGGCGATATTGCGGAAACCGTATTGTTACCGGGCGATCCGTTAAGGGCAAAATGGATTGCAGAAAGTTTTTTAACCGATGCTTTTTGCTATAATGATGTTAGGGGCATGTTGGGATTTACCGGCTGGTACCATGGCAGGCGTATTTCGGTACAGGGCACCGGTATGGGAATTCCTTCGACCTTAATCTATTGCCACGAATTAATTAAAGACTATAATGTAAAAAACCTGATCCGCGTAGGTAGTGCAGGATCTTATCAAAAAAAGGTAAAGATTCGGGATATTGTAATTGCTATGGCCGCCTCTACAAATTCTGGGCTCAACAATTTAGATTTTCCCAATGCGAGCTTCGCGCCTACTGCCAGTTTCGATCTGTTTATGAAAGCAACCCAGTATGCCCACACTCACCAAATCCGCATAACTGCAGGTAACGTGCTTTCTACCGACCAATTTTATGAGCATAATCCAGATACCTATAAATTGTGGGCCAAATTTGGTGTTCTATGTGTAGAAATGGAAACGGCGGGCCTCTATACCATCGCTGCAAAAAACAACGTTAAAGCGCTTACCATTTTAACCATATCGGATTCATTGGTAACCGGAGAACGTACTGCCTTTGAGGATCGCGAGACTTCTTTTGAGGATATGGTGGCCATTGCCCTAAACATTTCGGAATAACGCTATGTACAAAAAAATAACAATAAAAAATAGAGCGGATATTAACCTGCTTGTCATTTCATTTTATACCAAAGTAAGGGTCGATGAAGTTCTAGGGCCTATCTTTAATACCATTGTTACCGATTGGGAAGAGCATTTGGAGCTACTTACCGATTTTTGGGAGACCCAATTGCTGCTCAACAGAAAGTATCAGGGTAATCCGGTAAGCGCGCATCAAATGGTGGATGATAAGATGCAGCAAAGCATTACATCAGAACATTTTGGCTTATGGCTAAATCTTTGGTTTGAGACATTGGATGAACTTTTTGAAGGCGATGTTGCCTGGATAGCGAAAAACCGCGCCCAAAAGATGTCTACCATGTTATACTTAAAGATTTTTGAACATAGAAATGAATAAATCCCTAGAAATCTTTCTTGCTCGACTTTCGCATAATGTTGTAGGCCGGAAGCAAGAACCATAGGGATAGGGCCAATACGGATAAGAGTATTCCCGTTCCCGTACCAAAGAATTTTTGAAAGACCGCACCGGTGTATCCCAACAAAGCCGAAATATCCAACTTAAGCAAAATCAATATCCTGGAGAGATCTATCGGATTAAAAACCGTAGCCCCTACCGAAAAGGTATCCAAGGGATACGATTGAAAAACGATAAGCGACATCAAAAACAATCCATCATAAACAACTGCCATAAACAGCCATAACAATATGGCATAACTAAATCCCTTTATTCGATTTTCGTTATACAGGGCAATATTAAATGCCAGTGCGGTAAAGATCAGCGTTAGAAAAGTGCCCGTAATCAGCAATAGGGAAAAATCCCAAATGGCATCCGATTCAAAAAGACCATAAACCACAAAAGGAATCCCCAAACCCAAGATCAAACTCATGGAAAGAGACAGTGCAACTCCTAGATATTGCCCCAAAAAGATAGACGACCGCTTTATGGGTTGTGCCAGCAATAGTTCTGTAAATTCCTTGGAATTGTAATAGTACATTACGCCAAAAATGGTGCCTATAAGTGGTACAAGTATGATTATTACATTCATTAAAGTAATTACCGCCTTGGAAAGATCACTGTTCAAAAAAAGAAGCACCACACCCAATAAAAGGTAAAACAAAAGATATACATAGCTCCAACGACTGCGTATAAGATCGTAAAAACTATATTTTAAAATTTTAAGCATAATTCTCCTTTAACATTGTTGCTATTGCGTGTTCAAAATCCTTCTGACCCGTTTTTGCTTTTAGCGCAGCTATATCTCCTTTAAAGTATACTTTGCCTTCCAAAAGAAACACGATTTCACCAGCAATTTCCTCTACAAAACTCATGATATGAGAGGTTATCAATACGGTTTTTCCGCTTGCCCTTTCCTTATTTATCAATTCTTTTAAGAATAGCATGGCTATGGGGTCTAAACCTGCCGTAGGTTCATCTAGGATAATTATTGGGCTATTAAACATAAACGTTAGCACCAGATTTACTTTTTGTTTTGTACCTCCGGAAAGGTTGCCCAATTTTTTGTCCATAAAAGGAGCCAGATCAAAAGACTTTATTAAGGCTTCATCCGCATCTGTACTACCCCGAAGGTCTTTTATCATTGCAATAAGCTCCCGTACTTTTAAATTTCCCGGAAAGTTTGCTATTTGAGGCAAATAATCTATTTCTTTTCTATATTTCCAATGTTTGGCCACCGGACGATCTTTCACCAAAATTGTGCCTTTGGTGGGTAGGGCCATTCCCAAGATGCATTTGATTAGAGTGGTCTTACCAGATCCGTTGGGACCCAGAATAGCAAAAATACCACCCTCCTTTATCTCTAGGTCAACACCTTTTAGCACCTGATTCTTTCCAAATCGTTTATGTAAGTTGTTAATGGTTATCATTCTAAACGTTGCATTAAGGGTTGATGGTCTAACAGATTATCGGGCGTAAAGATGGGCGATACTTTTTCGGAAAAATCCATGATATTGATAAACAGACTCCGCATCAGAATAATGGTCTCCGGTGTCTGATTTACCAAATAAGAAAATAGTTTCACCGGACGATAGGCCACATCCCCTAAACCATCTTCGTTTAGATCGTAACCGGTATACTCGCTCCAATAGTTCTGATCAAATCCATTATCGTTTAATTTGCTATTGTAGGCAACATCAAATGAATTATGTAGAAAATTGTTTTTGGTAAATTGATTTGCATAGCATGCACCCCTAACCTTTATGGCCCATCCATTGTTAGAAAAATCGTTGTGGATATAGTTAATCCTATTGGCACCCTCAATACTGATACCTACCGTGTTTTTATGAAAAGTATTGCCAAGAATCTCCGCGTCATTTATTTCCTTTAGCAAGAGACCATAGGAAGCGGTGCCCCAATTGTTCCTAAACGTATTGTTCAGCATTTTAATTCTTTTGGAAAACATTACGGCAACCCCCGCTCCATTATTTTCAAAGACATTTTCTTGGTAGAGGTCATCATTGGAAAACATAAAATGCAGGCCATATCGGAGGTTGTTGGCACTGGTATTATTTTTTATTTTGCAGTGGTTTGCAAACTCCAAATAAATACCATCCCTAACCTTGGTAATTATGTTATTTTCTACTTCTATATTATGGGAATACCAAAGTTGTATTCCATTTCCCGAACTGTGTTCATGTACCGCATTGCCAACAATCTTATTATGAAATACCTTACCATGGTTAGATTTTTCCAGATAGATCCCAAAGAACAACTTCTCCAAAACAAGGTTTTGTATTAAAAAGTTCTCGCTTTTTACTACTCTTATAGCTGCATAATCTTCGGTATAGCTAGTGCCTACATTTATAAGGAACAGTCCGTCTACGGTTACATTATCCGCAGTTATCCTGATTATTTCTCCCTTTAACTGTCCGTCTATAACTGGGTATCCTTGCCCCAAAAGGGTCAGAGGTTTATCTATTAGAATATTATACTCGTAATAGGTGCCTTTTTTTATAAGCACTGTATCTCTTTCCTCTGCCAAGGCAACAGCTTCTTTTATTGTTCTTACTTGGCAGTCTCCACAAACTTCCAAAGTTTTGGCTGTTAGTGTCGATGTCATTATAAGTGCTTGCACAACCAGGAGGCAGCAGTTTCTTGCGCAATTCATCTTACGATCAGAAATTTGGCATCTGCACGGGCCTTTACCCAATGTGGTTCATTGGCAGGAAAATCAAAAGTTTGGTTCTTTTGCAATACAAACTCGGTGTCATTGATATGAAATGATACCGCACCATCCAACATTACCAAAAGAGCATCCCTGGGCGAGGTATGTTCCGGAAATTCGTTTCCTTCTTCCAGACTTATACATAGTACTTCGGCCTGTCCGTTATGAAACAGCTTTTTTACCTGTAGCTTAGTGTAACTTAGGTCGTTTATAGTCTCCGATATCTGATACATTATTATATTCTGGTTTTAATTTTATTAAAAGCTCTTCCCAAGAGTACAACTCTCCCCCTTTTTCTTTGTGTACCTCATCCGCATCCTTTTTATCCTCGAAAGCCGTTAAAAAAGCTCCCATAGGGCTGGGAAGGTCCTGACTTATTAGAAAAGTAGCTTTGGTAGCATCAATAAGTTCCTCCGGATCGTTATAATGATTGGTAAGATAAAGCGCAACGTCTTCCGGATTAACCTCTTTGCTAAAGTTAATTAAACATTCCATTGCATCAAACTTAAATACCTTGCCTTTTTTGGTCACCATTTCGGCTCCATGGATTTTATCAACAACGGTCATACTACAAAAATGGCAACCATCCTCGCCATAAACTATTTTCTCTGCTTCCACTTTGCAAGAATTGAAGGGTAGCATGATAATAACGAACAATATGGTCTGGATTACCTTTATGTTTTTCATTGCTCTAGGCTTTATTTTTTTTGTTTTCGCGTTTGCCGAAAAAATAAGCGGCTAACTGCAAGGCCATGCCCAACCCAAGAAAATAAGCACCCAACTGTGGGTAGGAATGCGCTTTAAAATTTAGAATATCCTTGGATCCAAACAGTGGGGGTTGAAATCCCATGACAGAGCCATCGGGATTGGTGAACTTCATAATGGCCTTAGGATCAAGATTATGCCCATAATCGTGCTCCCACAGATAAAAATCGTATATCCCGGCACTACTGAGCAATACCATAAAAATAAACCAACCCAAAAACCATTTATAGTTGCCTTTGAAAGCAATAATAAGGCCGATAATGGTGGTGATTATAATCCCAGCCGGAAATATTTTAAATTCCGGGATGGCATCGGGAATGTATTTCATCCCAACATAGTGGTTCATTAAGTTAATGTTCTTAATGTCGTGCGGATTGGCATCGGCAAAATCATTGATATAAATATCCATCCCTAGGGGTGTGGGATATTGAGGTGCTTCCAAGGTAATGTTCCACAACGGAAACACAAAGAGAAACAAAGGCAACAATGCGCCTACCAGCATTAAAATTCTAGACTTTTTTTTCATGATATACAATGAGAGATTTAGAGAAAACCGGGAGGAGATGACCTCCCGGCTTTACAAGGCAAATAGATACTAAGATATTCTTCGCTATTGGTTCCCTTAATCCTCTCCCAAGGACCAAGAAAGGTCCAAATCAGAGGATGCTGGGGATACCCGCACATAACCTTGCATTTCTTGGTGCAAGGCAGAGCAAAAATCTGTACAATAAAATGGCCAAACACCCACTTGTTTTGGCTCCCAAACGAAAGTTTCCGTTTGTCCGGGCATAATCAGCAATTCTGAAGTGTTGGCACCTATCATACTAATACCATGAGGTACGTCATAATCCTGTTCTAGGTTGGTAACGTGGAAATATACCTTATCGCCTACTTTTATCCCTTCAATATTATCTGGGTTAAAGTGACTTCGGATCATGGTCATATACACATGTACCTCTTTGCCGTTTCGTTCTATTCGTACACCGGCATCGGACTGAACTCCATATTTGTGTTTGTTCTCCTCTAGCTTAAATATCTTTTTGGAATTGGCTTTTACAATATCCGCAGCTATACCTGCAGCATAATGGGGTTCTCCAATAGTGGGGAAATCGAGTAAAAGTTCCATCTTTTCTCCCGTAATATCGTAGAGCTGTGCGGATTGTGTAACCTCTGGTCCTGTAGGCAAATAACGGTCTTTGGTAATCTTGTTCATGGCTACCGCATATTTACCAAAGGGTTTCCTAGAGTTTCCGCCTGGTATCATTATATGACCCACGGAATAATAGGTGGGCTTGCGGTCTATGACCTCCCAGGTACCCAACTTCCATTTTACTACTTCCGAGGAGATAAAAAATGTGGTATACCCATATCCATTGGCATCAAATTCCGTGTGTAAGGGTCCAAGACCAGCTTGGGCAACAGAACCGGCAAGTACATCTTCAAACTTTAAGATTGGAATACCATAAGCGTCCCCATCAAACTTTTTATTTTCTATGGCCTGCAACATTTTACTAAAGGAGTGTACTGTTAAATCCGCAGAAAGTTTTCCGTTTCCAACAATATATTCTCCGGTGGGGTCAACATCGCATCCGTGAGGGGATTTTGGCGTTGGCAAAAGATATACCAAGCCGGGAAGCTCCGAGGCATCCAGCACCCTAACCTCTTTTTTCATGGTAGAGGTGGCAGTATGGGTCTTCTCATCATAAACGTTATGGGCATAATTGGCGGGCATGGTTTTAAACTTGCCTTCTTTAATATACTCTTCTGCTTTTTTCCAGTTTACCGCAGCAATAAAATCCTTGTCGTTCTGAGAGGCATTCACCTCCATAAGCGTATGGGACTCTTCAGAATTATAGGTAGAGAAAAACATCCATCCGTGAGAGGCTCCCCTACCAGGGTGCGCTAAATCGTAGTCAAACCCAGGCATAAGGACCTGGAAAGCCAAATCCATATGTCCTTCTTCGGGGTCAACACTAATAAAGGACAGGGATCCCTTAAAATTTCCTTTGTATTCCTTTATTGAGATGTCTCGCTGGGGAATTGGAACAGAAAACCTAGTACCCGCTACAACATATTCCGTATTTTCGGTCACAAAAGAAGAACTGTGATTACCAGCACTATTGGGTACTTCTATAATTTCAGTAGTTTCAAAAGTGGTAAGGTCTATCTTGGCAATTCTGGGTGTATTATTACCGTTGATAAAGACCCAGCGTCCGTCTAGTTCCCCATTGGTCTGCGATATATCTGGATGGTGGGAGTCGTCCCAAGGAACAAAACCATGTGAAGTGTTCAACATGGGCTTGGTTTCCTCATTGTACCCATAAGCCTTTTCAGCATCTTGGGAAAAGACGGGAATTACTTTAAACAAACGTCCGGAAGGAAGTCCGTAAACAGAAAGTTGGCCACTAAACCCTCCAGAAATGAACGCATAGAATTCATCGTGCTCTCCGGGGGCAACATATACTTTTTCGGCCACATTGGAGGCAATTGCACCTTTGTTGGATTTGTCAACACCGTTACAATTGGCCAAGACCAATGCCAAGCCAATAAGTAGGGTAGATTTAATTATTTTTTTCATTGTCTCGATTTTTTATTTGAATTTATTCTGATGGTGGTAATAAAACTTTATCTATGACGTGTACGATACCATTTCCGGCAGGAACACTAGCCACAATTTTGGCATCTCCTATATAAACATCCTCTCCCTTAACAGAAACCAAGACGTCTACTCCATTGGATTGCCCTAATTTTTTGAACTTTTTAAGAAAGTCTTTCGAGTAGTTTCCCGGAGTAACATGGTACTTTAGAATATTTGCCAAAGCATTTCTGTTCTCTGGTTTCAGCAAACCTTCCACGGTTCCTTCAGGAAGGGCCCCAAAAGCTTCATCGGTAGGTGCAAATACCATTAAGGGGCCGGCGTTTACCAATGCATTTTCCAGTTCTGCAGTTTGAACGGCAGTTACCAAGGTGGTATGATCTGGTGAACCAATTGCAATATGCAATACGGTGGGTCTTGCCTCATCGTCTTCTACGAACGCCTGTCCCTGCTTTTTAGAGGCTACGGTATTTTCTGAATTGGACACGGGTTCTGCTTGCTTTGTCTCCGTCTTACAACTTGTGATCATGATCACAAGCAATAGCACAGAGAACGAACGCACAATTGTTTTCATATTAGGTGGTTTTTAATTTTCTGCTTTTATGGTTCTGAAGTACTCCAGAATTGCACGGGCCTCATCTTCATTAAGACTCTGGTTGGCCATAGGGGATCCGTTGTGTTCTACCAAAAGTTCTTTGGCCAATGGATCTTCTTTTACCATTAGCTCCGGATCCAAAATCATATTCATTACCCATTCTGGGGTACGTCTTTTTAGGATATCCAAAGGGGGTGGGCCAATAAACTTCTTATGTGTTCTGTGGCATGCAGTACAATTTGTTTTAAAAAGTTCTGCCCCGGTAGCTGCCATAGTTTCGTCTATGGTTTCTGGCAATTTCAACTCCTTAACGGCCCCTACGCCCTTGTTGGTAAGATCTACCCGTTTAGACGCCGGAACTACATTTGATGGTGTTTCAGAAGTTTTTGCTGAAACTTCTTCCGTTTTTTTGGATTTGATGACAAATCCTTCTTTTTTTTCTTCCTTGCCCCCACAACTCAATAGAAGTGAAAGTGACAAGAGGCTAACGAATCTGATTCCGATATGCATTGGATGTGGTTTAGAAATTATGGTCAAATTTAGTAAGGGTAAGCCTCTCAAAACATGACATATATCATATTTAAGATAAAACTATCTTTTTATCTTTTTATACTTATTTCGTACCTTGCGCCCATGCTTTCTACTTCTTCAAAATATGCTATTAAAGCAGTGCTATGGTTGGCACTCCATTCAGATTACGAGAATAAAATAAAGGTAAAGGACATTGGCAAACCTATTAATGTGCCGCCTGCTTATCTTGCCAAACTCTTACAAGCGCTTGCCAGACAAGGTGTAATTTCCTCAACAAAGGGGCCTAAGGGTGGGTTTTATCTTAGTGAGGCAAATAGGAACCTACCATTGATAAACGTCATAGAAGTAATTGATGGTGGTGCCCGAATAACTTCTTGCTTGCTGGGTTTTGAAAATTGCAATGCGCAAAAACCGTGCCCATTGCATGCACTGGTAGCGGCTTCTAGACAGGAACTAGTTGAAAAATTGGAAACCCGTACCATAGACAGTTTGTCTACAGAATTGGAAAAAGGGCAATCTTTTTTACCTCTCTGACAATTTTAGCAAAACAGACACCGGTTTCTAAGGTCAATCTTGTAGTATATGGTCCCAGCCCATCTATCAAATACTTGCACAAAAGCAGGAACTAGTTGAAAAATTGGAAACCCGTACCATAGACAGTTTGTCTACAGAATTGGAAAAAGGGCAATCTTTTTTAAC
>NZ_JBHEBG010000001.1:1254251-1320568 GCF_046557915.1 Spongiimicrobium sp. 3-5 | reverse complement strand
TTACCTCTCTGACAATTTTAGCAAAACAGACACCGGTTTCTAAGGTCAATCTTGTAGTATATGGTCCCAGCTCATCTATCAAATACTTGCACAAAAGAAGGAGGAAACCACAATTAGTTTCCTCCTTCACACATCAACTAACAAATCTATCGAATCGCTAGATTTTAAACGTCAACACTGGTATATTGGCATGATTGGCCAAATCTTCCCCTATGCTGCCCATAAAGAAATGGGAAAGGCCTTTACGACCATGGGTGGGGATACCAATGACATCCGCATTAATATTTTCGCTATAATTAAGAACGCCTTTTTCCACACTGTAGTCATTGTATATAGCTACCTCCTTGCCTGCCCCCGCTTTTTGCAAAAAGCTGGATATTCGTTTATAGGCATCCGATGTACTTAAAAAATTATCCCCCGGGGTGTTTATATAGACCAAATGAAGTTTTGCGGATACGGTATCGGCAAAGGATCTCGCCTTTTGGAATGCCACCAAACTATCGTCTTTGAAATCGCATGCGAAAACAAAGTTTTCCATCTTAAAATCAGCGAGGTCGTTTTTTACCACTAATACAGGTATATCGGAGTTACGTACCACTTTCTCCGCATTTGAACCGATAAATATTTCCTTAAGTCCATCTGTTCCATGAGATCCCATAACTACAAGATCGGCGTTATGTTTCTTGGCAATTTCATTTACCTCGGCCAAAACCTTATAATGTTTAACGATAGGAGTAATTTTTACGCCCTTATAAAATGGCTTATCCAAAAAATCATTGAATCTTTTTTCTGCCAACTTTAAAAGAAACACCGCTTGCTCCGGGGGTAATCCACTAGAGGACAAGGTAGTATCGGACAATTCTAACATGTGCAATGCAAAAATCTCTGCTTCGTACTTCTTGGCCAGGGATGCGGCCACTTTTAATGCGTATCCTGACTGTTCTGAAAAATCCAAGGGTACTATTATTTTTTTCATAGGTAACGAGATTTAGGGTTACAAAATTTAAATGGTCATGGAAAACAACTGTGTTTCCGGTGCTTTTCTATGCAAGCGCACATCAAACGCCATACATATATTCCTCACGAAAGGACGTCCCTTTTTAGTAACTAGAACACTATCGGAATTAATTTGGACCAAGCCATCAACTTCCATTTCGCCCAATCTTTCAACCACTTGGGGTAAGGCGTCGAAGTAAGACGAGGTATCGCTCCAAGAAGTGTTTAAACCGCACATTAAGTTTAGGATATGCCTTCTTATTATTTGATCTTCCTCTGTTAATATATGGCCCCTATAAATAGGTATAAAATCGTTTTCCAGAAGGTGATAGTACTCCTCTAAGCTTTTGACATTCTGGGCAAATGCGTACCAACTATCGCTAATACTTGATGCCCCAAGTCCAATCATTAGCTGTGTTTTGGAAGCTGTATACCCCATGAAATTCCTGTGGAGTTTTTCGTTCTGCATAGACTGGTACAAACTATCCGTCTTTAGTGCAAAATGATCCATCCCTATTTCGGTATAACCTACTTCAGCCAACAGTTTTTTACCGTTTTCATATTGCGCTCGCTTTTCAGGGGCAGATGGTAAATCTGTATCCTTATACCCCCTCTGTCCATTTCCTTTTAGCCAAGGCACATGGGCATAACTATAAAATGCCAAACGGTCTGGCATAAGCTCTTTGGTTCTCAAAATAGTCTGCTCTACATGTTTTAATGTTTGAAATGGCAGACCAAAAATAATATCATGCCCAATAGAGGTGTATCCTATTTCACGGGCCGTATCCGTTACTTGCTTAACCTTTTCGTAAGACTGTATCCTGTGTATGGCCTTCTGAACAGTTTCGTTATAGTCCTGGACCCCAAAACTCACCCTTCTAAAACCTAAATCGTAAAGTACCTTTAGGTGGGCTTTTGTGGTATTGTTCGGGTGGCCTTCAAAACTAAATTCATAATCCGAAGCTCTAGTGGCCCTTCTAAACAATCCGTTGACCAGCAAGGTTAAATTTTCTGGTTTAAAAAAAGTAGGAGTTCCTCCGCCCAGATGAAGTTCTTTTATCTTAGGCCTGGCACCAAAAAGATCACAATAGAGTTTCCATTCCTTCAAAATGGCATTGATGTATGGAACCTCTACTTCATGGCGCTTGGTAATGCGTTTATGACAGCCACAAAAAGTGCACATGCTTTCGCAAAAAGGAAGATGTATATAAAGGCTTATTCCTTCGCTGGCATTACTTTCGGCGAAACTCTTTTGCACCGTAAGTTTCCATTGTTTGCCGGAAAAGGCATCGGCATTCCAGTACGGAACCGTAGGATAGCTTGTATATCGGGGCCCTGCAACATTGTATTTCTGAACCAATCCACACATAGGTGTCTTTTATTTCGTTCAAAAATAGGCTCCTACAAGAACTAAAAACATGATAAAAGTCAGGTTAGCTGTTTATTCTACAGCTTATGTTTCCTTTGAAGTTTAAGATCAATAATCCTCTTTCATCCAATTATAAGGCGTTCTGTTAATCCAGAGACCTCTGGTAAAGTCGGGGAAATCTTGAGGTGCCCCATTGTTTTCTATGGATATTTCCGATAGCGGTGTAATGGCGCTCCATGCCGCGGCGTCATATACGTCCATTGGGGGAGCCACCTTGCGTTTGGCAGATTCCACAAAAGCATTTATAACAAAAAAGTCCATGCCTCCATGGCCAGCACCTTCTGCATATTCGCCAAATTTTTTCCAAAGCGGATGATCATACTTTTTAAGCCATTCGTCAGCGGCATCCCATTCATGGGGTTCAGATTTTCCTTCTACATATATTCTATTACCATCCACTTCCCAAAGACCATTGGCGCCCTGTACCCTAAATCCTAAAGAATAAGGTCGTGGTAAATTGCAATCATGGGTTACTATTATGGTTTCTCCGTTAGAGGTTTCTATGGTAGAGGTAATCACATCTCCCTGTTTAAACTTAACCTTGGCATTCGGATGGTCTTTACCTCCATGTTTTACAATATGATTATGAAGCCCAATCCCTTTTGTGGCGTTGGCGGTCATAGAAACAAACCTGTTACCGCGGTTTATATCTGCCATAACGGCTATAGGGCCCAAGCCATGGGTAGGATATACATCGGCATTGCGCTTTACGGAGTGGTTAGTTCTCCATTTTGCTTCCGAAATGGCATTTTCCCCAAATTCTACACCCCCACCATAAGCTTGCTTTCCGTTATTGAATTTCACTTCACGTAAATCGTGTTGATATCCGCATCTAAAGTGAACCAATTCCCCAAAAACGTTTTGCCTTACCATGTTCAATACGGCCAAAACATCCCTTCTATAATTTACATTCTCCAAAATCATTAAATGTGTACCTGTATGCTCATGGGTGTTCACCAGATCCCAACATTCTTCCATCGTATTAGCAGCAGAAACCTCTATACCGGCATATTTACCAGCTTTCATGGCATCTACGGCCATGCGCGTATGCCACAACCAGGGTGTTGCTATTATTACGGCATCTACTTCTTTAAGTTCCAATAAATTTCTATAATCATAATCGTTCTTTCCGAAAACCAAGGGCTCCTTTCTCCCGGATTTTATAACTAAGTCCTTCGCAATGGCAATACGGGACGGATCTACATCGCAAACGGCGGTGAGGTTTATATCTTTTCTTCTTAAAAGGTTTTCAAGATGATTGGTCCCCCTAAGACCAACACCAATCATTGCAACATTCAATTTTTCGGTGTCCTGTCCAATAACATCCAAAGCAAAACTTGGTGTAACCAACACCCCGGCCCCAAGGACGGAAGTCTCTTTAATAAATTTTCTTCTAGAATTCATATGATTTTAAATTTTACCGCAGGGATCACTGGCACAAGATATTTGTACACCATAAAAACCGAAACGATTAATTGAAGGGTTAAATTATGAAAATCTTTATGAAGTAGCACATAATAGCATAAGAAAACTTATTTTTACTGCCATAAAGAAAAAAAATGGTTTTACTTTTAATGGCCGCAGGCAGCGGGAGCCGATATGGCAAGCTAAAACAATTTGATGACCTGGGTCCGAAAGGGGAGTTCTTGATGGAATTTAGTATCTACGACGCCCTAGAAAACGGTTTTGACCATATTGTAGTGGTCACCAAGCAAGAAAATGTTGAATTCTTACATGATCATCTAAGCACTAGATTACCAAAAGGTATTGGTCTAGATGTAATTGCACAAGAAATTACGGATTTACCAGAGGGTTCCAAATTTACCGGAGAGCGTATAAAACCATGGGGGACCGCCCATGCTGTATGGTCTGCCAGAAACTTGATTTCTACCCCATTTGTCGTAATCAATGCAGATGACTATTATGGTAAACTAGCCTTCAAAAAAACGGCAGATTTTCTAAACAATAATATGGAAGGTAATGCCTATGCCCTAGTGGGGTATACATTAAAGGACACCTTATCTGCCCACGGTTCCGTATCCCGAGGAGTTTGTAAAATGGAAGGGAACATTTTACTTTCGGTAAAAGAGCATACCAAATTGGAGCAACAAGGTCTTATAGTAAAAGATTTTGATTCTGGCACCGAATTCACCGGAGATGAATTGGTGAGTATGAATTTTTGGATCTGTAGACCTTCTATTTTTAAACATATTGAAAAAGATCTTAGAACGTTTATAGCTAATGCGGACAATATTGCCAAGGGCGAGATTTATTTGCCCTTTGTAATTGAAGAAATGGTACAGCAGCGCCAAACACAAGTAGAAGTACTCCAATCGGATGGAAACTGGTTTGGGGTAACTTATGCCAGTGATAAGGAAAAAGCAATGCAGCAGTTGAAAACCATGACCAAATCTGGTAAATATACATCGCCTTTATGGTAATAGTACAATGAATATGGGGGGATTAGATGCGGCAGAATTAAATTCGCTTTTAGAACACTTTCACATTACAAAGAAAAAATATGAGCTACAGGCCATTAACAATGGGTACATAAATGACACCTATTTGGTTTTGGACAACATGGCTCCTATCTATATTTTTCAGCGGATAAATCCTTCGGTATTTCAAGATGTCATAGGTCTTATGGGAAACGTGGAAAAAGCCCTGACCTACCTTGTAGGCGATGGCTATAGCCCTATAGAACTGGTAAAGACAAGGACCGGGAAAGCCTTTTTTGAACAAGGAGAAGAGGGTTTTTGGAGGCTTATGACCTTCATAGATCAAAGTTTAACCTACAATACAACAACAAATCCCGAAATAGCCTTTGAAGCCGGAAGGATCATTGGAAAATTCCACACCCTATTGCAGCAGGCAGATGTAACCGAGTTTGTAGATACCATACCCAATTTTCATAACCTTCAACTTAGACAAGAACAATTTGAGCAAGCCCAATTGCATGCAGAAAAAGATAAGTTGAACACCGCCACCGCCGCGGTAGATTTTGCAAAAGATACCTTTCCAAGATTGGCTTCACTTAAAAATGCAAAATTACCACCTAGAGTATGTCATAATGATACCAAACTGAACAATATCCTGTTTTCCAAAAAGGAAACGAAAAGCCTTTGCCTTATAGATCTTGATACTATAATGAAAGGGTACTTCTATTTTGATTTTGGAGATGCTGTTAGAACCATTGTGAATACTGCCCAAGAAGATGAAAGAGAACTTCACAAAATTACCTTTGAAAAAGAATTGTTCCGGGCATTTGTGAATGGTTTGGCCGTAAATTCTTCTTTTCTTACGGATCAAGAAAAAAAATCTTTGCACCTAGGTGTGGTGTTAATGCCATTTTTACACGGCCTTAGGGCATTAACAGATTATCTCGAAAACGATAAATATTATAAGGTTTCCTACAAGGGTCAAAATCTGGACAGATGCCTAAGTTTATTTCAGTTTACCAAAATGGCATTGCAGAATTTGGATTATATGCAGGATGTAATTCAAGAAAAATTAATGCTCAACAGTTGAATCGGTTCTTTTTTACCTCTTAGCATCATTTCGCCTATCTTGTTAAGAGAAAAGCTATTATCTGTCTCCAATTGATCTGCCAACTTTTTTGATAAGAGTATTTTTGTGTTGTGCTCATTACATTGGGCCTGTATACGGGCAGTAGTATTAAGTACATCTCCAGTATAAATGATATTTCGCTTTATTATACCTATTTCACCCGTTGTGACTTCACCTATATGATAACCCGCCTTAAAAGCCGGTACCAGACCAAATCGTTCTATGTAGTTATCCTCTTTTTGCTGCAGTCTTTTGGAAATTTTGGCAAAACAGCGGATACAATTGTTTTTACGCAGACCATTTTTAACCGACCAAGAGACCACAATCTCATCTCCCACATACTGATAAATCTCCCCGGACGTTTCCAAAATTGCATTGGTCATATCGGCATAATAGTTTTTTAATAAATTGAAATACATTTTATGACCTAAAGTTTCCGCAATGGACGTAGAGGATTTCATGTCCAAAAACATAAATATTCTTTCCTCTAGAACAGGTCTATGGTACTTTCCAAAAGAATAGTTATAGATGACCCCGCTACCCATATAATCTACAGCCTCGGAATAGAAAAGCGCAATCTCCAAAATTACCCCACTATAAATAACAACGCTCCAGAAAGACCAGTCTCTCATAAATTGGGACAAACTATCCGTAACTACGGGATCTAAAATACTGGTATTAACGAGTTGTGCATTGGCTGTTAAGACCAGAATAGCTAGAAATACGATTACAAAAACCAGATAAAAACCGCTCTTAAATAAAATTTTGGCCCAAAAAGGATTATGCATAAATAGCTTTTTAAACCATGTCACTTCTATCCAACCTTGCAACAATCCAACAACAAAACTACCCGTACCAGTAAATATCAGCGAGTTCCAAAAATTGTATTTGTTTCCAGTAGAAGGATATTCCGTGGAGTCCCCAAGCAGACCCAGCTCCAGAGAAATGTAAAGCAACCCGAAAAACAACCAGATGATCCCAAAGGAGAGCACTTGCCAAAAATATCGTCTTATTCTAGGATGAAACATACATTTAAATTTAAGAATTATGATATCTCCAACTTTCTTAAAGATAGTTAGTGCCCTTCTAAATCATATCCTCAACTCACAACAGAAAATATAAACATTTTAAATTAAGACGTAGCTTTGTATACTTTAATTTTTCTAAATAGTTTTAATCAAAATGCAGGAACATATGGCAAGATCCGATAAAATGTTAAAGGCTTTTCAGCTTTTTGATGAGGCCAATGGCAAGGACCCCAACAAGGAAGAGTTTGAAGGGAGACTAATTCCCAAAGAGTTGCTGTACGCCATGCGAATGACGGATAGATTGGAAAGTTTTGATTCGCAAGCTTCAGAACCCTTACAGCTCACAGCAAGATGTCAACATATTTGCAGATGGGAGATTCCCAGGGATTCTTACGAAATGAACAGGGTAGGCTATCTAAAATGGCGGCAAGAACTAAAAAAGTTCCATGCGGGGAAAGCCAGTGAAATTTTAAACCGTGTAGGGTATGATGAGGAAACCATAAAAAAGGTAGTTTTTCTTTTGGAGAAGAAACAATTAAAGAAAAATGAAGAAACGCAAACTCTCGAAGATGTAATCTGTTTGGTGTTTTTAGAATTTTATTTTGAGCCTTTTATGCAAAAACACGATACGTCAAAATTAATAGGCATTTTACAAAAGACTTGGCAAAAGATGTCTGCCAAAGGGCAACAAGAGGCACTAAAATTACCGCTCTCCAAGGTCACTTTAGATCTTATTTCCAAGGCGCTTCAAAATTGATACTCTATCTTTAACCTACAAAGTAAAAAACGACCAGATCCTTATTGCATTACGCCATTGGCATAAGGAAGATAAGGGAAGTTGCAAATATTATTCTTAAACAAAGTTGATAGCATGGAACGTAATGAACTTTACCCCATATTTCTTAAAGTAGCACAGTTAAATGTACTTATTGTAGGAGGGGGTAATGTGGCTTTGGAAAAGCTGACATTTTTACTCAAATCCAGTCCAAATGCAAAGGTATCCATGATTGCCTTGGAGTTTTTGGATGATACCGCGCTATTGGCAAAGCAGCACAATATAGTGCTTACAACAGCGGCCTACGAACCAAAATACTTAGAAGGTAATCATATGGTAGTAGCAACCACCGATGATGTTGGGGTTAACGAACAGGTGTATAGAGATTGCAGGGCAAGGCACATTTTGGTAAATGTTGCGGACAACCCTCCTTTTTGCGATTTCTACATGGGGGGTATTGTAACAAAAGGTAATGTAAAAGTAGCCATCTCTACCAACGGTAAATCTCCTACGACCGCAAAACGCCTACGTCAATTTTTTGAAGATGTCATCCCCGACAATATAGACGATTTGGTGAAGAACCTAAACCTTTACCGAAAAACGATAAAGGGCGATTTTGAAGAAAAAGTGGAAACCCTTAACGAGTTTACCAAGGGCTTGGTAAACAAAAAGGAACAAAACTAAACCTGTCATATTGTAACTTTGACAGCAGGTGATCAGCACCATTCTACTAAAACAAAGGAGCACATGAAAATTCGAATTAAAGGAAACTCCATTCGCTATAGACTTAGCCGAACCGAGGTGGAAACATTTTGTAGTAAAGGATCTTTTTCGGAAAAGACCCTATTTAATACCAAACCCTTCCATTATAAAATTAAAGCACTTGAAGGTATTGAAAATCTGGGAGCCGATTTTGGAGATGATACTATAACTCTATATTTTCCGGATTCCTGGAGAAACGTTTGGGCAAACACCGAAATTGTTGGATATCAACACAAAATGATCTTGGCAAATGGAAAGGAACTATTGCTACTGGTAGAAAAGGACTTTGTATGCCTAGACATTAGGGATGAGGATCAGAGCGATAATTATCCCAACCCTAAGGCTTCCTAATCTTATTAGGCTTAGAAACGCTTAACCTTGCAACCGACATACGCTCATAACCGCAAGAATCGGGTTTTAAGAGAGATCCCTCAGGACTATTTTTGTAGTGTAATTCTAATTTAACAGTTATGAACGAGCAAGAAAAATACAACTACGAACGTATTGCTAACGCCATATCCTATATAGGGGATAACTTTAAGGAACAGCCCAATTTGGACGAAATTGCTGAGAAAGTACATTTAAGCCCTTATCATTTTCAACGCTTGTTTAGGGAGTGGGCAGGTATAAGCCCTAAAAAATTTCTACAATATATCAGTGTGGAACATGCCAAGAACATTCTAAGCGACAAAGATGCCACTTTGTTTGATGCAGCCATGGATACTGGGCTTTCTGGCACTAGTAGATTACACGATTTGTTTATTAATATTGAAGGAATGACCCCGGGAGAGTATAAAAATGGCGGTGAAAATCTTTCCATTAATTACAGTTATTCCTTAAGTCCTTTCGGCACCGTAATTATTGCATCTACTTCAAAAGGTATTTGCCATATTGCTTTTGTGGAAGATGAGGAAAAGGCACTGTACGAGCTTAAAAAACATTTTCCAAAGGCCAGTTTTTATCAACGGGTAGATCAAAGTCAGGTAAACGCCTTGCTAGTTTTTGCCAATGATTGGACTCAGCTATCAGAAATAAAATTGCATTTAAAAGGCACCGATTTTCAACTTAAGGTATGGGAGTCATTACTTAAAATTCCCCAGGGCCAGTTGTCTACCTACGGGGATATTGCCAAGCATATCAAAAAACCAAAAGCTTCTAGGGCTGTGGGTACGGCCATAGGGAGCAATCCAATTGCTTTCCTAATACCTTGTCACAGGGTTATACAATCTACAGGAAATATTGGCCAGTATCATTGGGGCAGCACACGAAAAACAGCCATTTTAGGGTGGGAAGCTGCCAAAGTACACACTAAATAATCAATTACTTTTAAACTACATCTCAAAATGATCGGCTTGCAAGAAAAAATAAAACTTCAGGACTGGGAATACGTTTCCCAATCTTTAAGCTCCAAAGGGTATGCTATTATTCCGAGACTCTTATCAAAAGTAGATTGTGAGACACTCAAAGCATGCTATTCAGAGGATGGGCTTTTTCGTAAAACCGTTGTTATGGAACGTTATAGATTTGGGTCTGGGGAATACCGTTATTTTAGATACCCCTTACCCGAAATTATACAAACCCTTCGCACTTTGGTCTATCCCAAGTTAGCTCCGATAGCAAACCTCTGGATGAAAGCACTTAAAATTGATAAGGCTTTTCCTGCGGAGCATACCACGCTATTAAAAAAATGTGCTGCTCAAGGGCAAAAATTGGCCACTCCGCTTATTCTAAAATATAGAAAAGGCGGCTACAATACATTACATCAGGATTTATATGGGGAAATCTATTTTCCTATGCAGGCCGTTCTGTTCTTAAATGAAGAGGGCAAGGACTATCAAGGTGGTGAATTTGTACTTACTGAACAGGTACCGCGTGCACAATCCAAGGCTATTGTTTTACGTCCAAAATTAGGTGATATGCTTATATTTTGCACCAATTTTAGACCTGTAAGGGGAAAAAAGGGATATTATCGGGTTAGTATGAAGCATGGTGTTAGCGAGGTATTGGAAGGAGAAAGGCATACCCTAGGGATTATTTTTCATGATGCACAGAGTTAATATATACTACCATAAGGATATCTCTGACACTGTTCTTTTTAGACTATTAAAGCAAAAAAATATAGTGCTGGGAGGCAACAAAAACTTAAAAATTTATGGTACTTTACATTGTAGATCAGGCAAGCGAATGAAAAAAACCAACCGTGTATTCTTTACTTCGGAAGCAGAAGCCATAAGTGCTGGTTACAGGCCTTGCGGGCATTGCATGAGAGGTGATTATAAAATTTGGAAAGATGGACTTATTTAATACCGATCCCCTTTCAAACAGGTTGCCCTATGATGGTAATGTTATATACTACGGGAGTATTTTATCAAATTACGAAGCCTCTATACAGTTTACAAATTTGTTGGAGTGTATTTCCTGGGTCCATGATGAAGCAGTAATCTATGGAAAACGAATCGTTACAGATCGTAAGGTAGCGTGGTACGGCGATGGTCATTTTTCGTATACCTATTCGGGTACCACAAAACAATCGTTGCCTTGGATACCTGAAATAATGCTCCTTAAAAAAAAGGTTGAGCAAAAGACAGGGGTAACGTTTAACTCTTGCTTGCTAAACCTCTACCACTCTGGTAAGGAAGGGATGTCTTGGCATAGTGATAACGAAAAATCTTTGGGCCATAACACCACAATTGCCGCGGTTAGCCTAGGTGCAGAACGTAAATTGATGTTTAAACACAAAAAAACTAAAGAAAACACCGCTATACATTTGGAACATGGCAGTTTGTTGGTAATGAAAGATAATACCCAAGAAAACTGGCTCCATAGTATTCCTAAAACCAAAAAGGTTAGAACACCCAGAATTAGTCTTACCTTCCGAACGTTCGTTGGGTCTTAAATTTGCTGTAATTTTCTTTATGTAAATTGGCTGTCTTAGGTTAACTGCGCTGTTGCCCGTTTTAACATGTCCTTTATTTGGTCTTTAAGGGTTTCCGGCTCTAAAATGGTAGCATAATCGCTGAACATTAAATACCATCTTGCAAAACCGTGTTCCATATGTGGGGCCATAAATGTCATCTCAATCTTATCCTTTACAGTTTTCTCTGAAACAAAACCGTATTGATTTCTCCCCGCACTAAGGTATCGGGCCACCTTCTGGTCTACTGATATCCTAATTTTGGTTTTTGGTAAAAGCTCACAAGAGCTCCGAAGTTCATCGAGTGATGGGTGTTCTTGTAAAAATGAATGACCTGTTCTACTAATTTTTAGAATGCGATCGGTTCGGAATTGTCTATAGTCTGCCCTAATATGGCAATAACCCAATACATACCAAAAATTGTTCTCATGAAACAGGCCCACAGGCTCAATTATACGTTCTCTGGGATCTTCTTCACGCAGGGATTGGTATTTTAGGAATACTTGTGTCTTTTCAGCAATGCTCTCGAAAAGGATTTCCAAGGCATCGGAAATACTCTCATTAAAAAGATCTTGTGCCGGATTTATGCGCACTTGGGATTCCAAAGCATTGATCCAATCTTTTTCTTTCCCCTGTAAAACAGATTTCACCTTGTACATTGCGGACTCGTAATAAGCCCCCAATGCTTTGTCCGTGAATTTTTGCATCAGTTTTTCGGCCGCTACAAAACTACCTGCCTCTTCCCTGGTAAACATTACAGGCGGCAGACGGTAACCGTCCATTATAGAGTATCCTATACCCGCTTCGCTTACAATGGGCACACCAGAAGATTCTAAAGTACGTATATCGCGATAGATAGTTCGAAGACTTACTTCAAAGCGATCTGCTAGTTCTTGCGCCCTAACTATTCGTTTGGATTGTAACTGAATAAGTATGGCAATGATTCTATCGAATCGCTTTAGCGTGTCCGTGCTCATGAAGAAATGGTATATCTCTCAAAGATAAGATTTCGTGGAAAAATAAATGCGAAAACTATACCCCTTTCGGCTGTTTAACACAAAAACATTCAATTTGTTTTTTCCTACTGACAAAGGGCTGTCACCCTGCTTATTTAATTTTGTTAGACACAAAGTTGACAGGTCATTTGGCAAATGAAAACAACAACACATCAACAAAAAGCACAATCATGAAAACAGTATTGGTATTTAAAACATCGGTTACCCAAGATAATGAAGTAAGACAACTTAAGCCTTTATTGAACAATTTGGTGAACCCTAAAGGGAGGTGGAATTTTGATTTAGAGGACTGCGATAAGATCCTCAGGGTAGAAGCGCAAAAATTACCTGCCGTGGCCATCGTTTCGGCCTTGGAGCGTAGCGGATTTCTTTGTGAAGAGCTCTGATTTAGCCATTGGGTATATTGTTGTTTTCTGTAATTGTAAAGGTCTATGCCGGCCGTGGGAAATTCGTTACGCCAACTGGTCGGATACCTTCCAATTAGATCATTGCGTTTAATTAAAATCTGAATTTCTGATGAAAATTGGCTATTTTTAGGAATGTCCAAACTGCCAAACAAGGTGCCAAATAAAATCAGTCCATCTACCACCAATATCGAACGTGATGACATCTATATAATTGGCAGGCATAGCAATTGGTCCGAAAACGGGGTAGATAAATTTCTTAAGGAAAGAGTATACAACAATGCGGTATCTTGGGGTAAGTTCCTTAGGCTGTTGTTTATTTCTTTGGGCGTTACTTTTAGCACTGCCGGGATAATTTTCTTTTTTGCATATAATTGGCAGGAGCTTCACAAGTTTGCCAAAATTGGTCTTATCGAAGGCCTTATTGTAATTACCACATTAATAGTATTGTTCTCCAAATTAAAATTGGGGATCAAAAACATTGTTCTAACCGGAATATCCGTATTGGTTGGTGTGCTGTTCGCGGTTTTCGGACAAATCTATCAAACAGGGGCCAATGCTTATGATTTTTTCTTGGGCTGGACCATGTTTATTACCTTATGGGTGTTAGTTGCAAATTTTGCACCGCTATGGTTGGTATACATTACTTTAATAAATACCACCGTAGTGCTATATGCAGAACAGGTAGCCCACAATTGGTCTGGCAGTTTTATTTTTTTATTGCTCTTTGTAATTAATACAAGCTTTCTGTTACTTGGACTATGGGGGTCCAACGTAAGACCGGGAACACATTTCCCACGATGGTTCTCCAATGTGTTGGCATTGGCCGCGGTAAGTATAACAACAATCGGTATTACCGTAGGCATTTTTGATGATCAAGGAACTTTTTTTTGGATATTGTTTCTTGTAACGGCAATAGCCTTTACACTTGGTATGAGGTACGGTTTGACACATAAAAGGATATTTTACTTAGCTGTTATTCCTTTTAGTCTAATTGTTATGGTGTCTGCCTTCTTAATAAATGTAACGGACGACCCAGGAATGTTTTTAGTAGTCTGCCTTTTCTTAATTGCAAGCGTTACCGCCGTAATTAAATCATTGATAAACATTCAAAAAAAATGGGCCAATGAATAGGGAAGCTCAGGTACAGGACTTCTTGAAGACCATTTCCAAATCGGAAGGAGATGGTTTTAAGGGTGATGAACAAGCCATTTTGGAGGAGTATGTAAAAAAAGATGCAAACAGGTCTGGTTTAGCAATCAAAATAATGTCTGTCCTCGGTGGATTTTTAGCTACTATCGCATTTTTAGGATTCCTGTTCATTGCTGGGCTTTATGATTCCGATATGGGGCTTCTGCTATTTGGATCCATCTTCATAGGTGCCGCTATTTGGCTGAACAAAGTATTTGACAAACTAATCATAGACACCCTAAGTATTTCAATGTATATCATTGGGCTTCTCCTATTAGGTTTTGGTATGGCACAGTTTAATACAAATGAAGATCTGATTACCATCAGTATTATAGCAATAGGAGCAGGCACTCTGATGCTTACCCAAACTTACGTACTATCCTTTATCACCTTCTTAACAATTGCAGTTGGTACTCTGGTATTAATGATGTCTAACTTTTTATACGATTTTATTCATCTATACAATACCTGTGTAATGGTGCTGCTTACCTATGTTGTACTTAATGAGGCAAAAATCATTACCATGGGCAAAAAAATGTCCAGATTATACGATCCCATACGGATAGGTTTGGCCGTGGCCTTGCTAGTGGGCCTGGTATGCATTGGAAAAAGAGATCTAATACCGATAAGCATAGATTATGTTTGGGTTTCCGCTATCCCGGCGTTGTTTATAGTGATATATCTAGTCTACAGAATTATTAAAATTCTTGGTATTGAAAATTTGCGAGATAAAATCCTAATTTATTCATTAACCACCCTAATATTGGCCACTACTATTTTCTCCCCTTCTATTTTGGGAGCAATGGTACTTGTTCTGCTGTCGTTTTTGGTTAATTATAAAACCAGTTTTGCTTTGGGAATTGTTGCACTGGCTTATTTTATTTCGCAGTATTATTACGATTTGGGTTTTACCCTGCTTACGAAATCTATGATTCTTTTTTCAACTGGGCTCGTATTTATCTTATGTTATGTGTTAAGCAATAAAAAAAGAAATGAAAAAATATAGGCGGATTGTTATTTTGGGCAATCTTATAATCTTGCTGGTACTCTTCAACAATTCCATCTTCCAGAAAGAAGCTTTATTGTCAGACGGGCAGCTTGTGCTATTGGAGCTGGCCCCAGTAGATCCCAGGTCATTGATGCAAGGAGATTACATGCGGTTGCGCTATAAGATTTCGGAGGGGGTAGCCTATGACAGTATCTCTAAACGAGGATTCTGTATTGTTAAGTTAGACTCAAGGGGAGTTGCCGAAAGAGTAAGAATTCAAAAGGAAAATCTTCCTTTAAACCGTAACGAGCATCCTATTGAATACACTTCTGACAAGTGGAGTATTAACATTGGGGCCGAATCTTATTTCTTTCAGGAAGGAGACGCCGACAAGTTTGAGAATGCCGTGTTCGGGGGGGTTAAGATTGATGCTGATGGGAACAGTATCTTAATCGGACTATATAATAAGGACTTGCAACAGATACATTAATAATAAGTTGTGTAACCCCGTAGCCCAGATATTGCCAAGATCTTCGTTCTAGTATCAACTCCAAATTCAGTCCTAAATAAGGTATTTACTTTTCAGAATTTTTATATATTTTATTAATATTATCTGTTTATATTTTAATAATATGTATTAATTACATATTTTTGTAGGAAATTTCCTTGCTTTGGTCATTTAAGTTACTGTTGACAAGGATTAGTATGAAACAGGTTTTACTTATGAAAATAAAAAAACTCCGCATGGGTATTAGGCAGGTACTGCTGAATGAGGTTAACGAAAAATTAAAAAAGACAGAAATCATTGAGACCGAATTTGGCGTTGGCGTAATTGGTTATGACTTTGTTGTCCCAATGGGAAATTATCATCTTCAATTGTACTATAATGCCATATATGATGCGCTTAGCATTAAATATATGGAACCCAATGAATTATTAAATAATATTGATATCAGGATAACCATAAACAAAGAAGATATTCCTTCCACTGTTTACGATACTATTTGGAATCTTGCCTGGGACAATCTCTGGAGGGAGGTGTACTCAGATGCAGCCAAGGGGGAAGACCAATCCGATGATACCATTAAACTCTTTACCGGATCGCAAAACTAATAGACATAAAAAAGGGGCATGCGTAGCACTGACCCCTTTTTTAAACATAATTTATGGGTACGGATTGGTAAAGGACTAACGTTTCTTATCCCATAAGTTGAATAAAAGTCCAACATTGAGACTTAAGCCCCCTACCGACTGCCTCATTCTGCTAGGGCCAATGGCTCCGGCATGCAAATAAGCAAGGTTTACATTAAGAACTCCATAGGTAAACCCTACCATGGGACGAAACGAAAAGTTTGTTGCCGTATAGGTAAGCGGTATGTAGGTGTTGCCAGACTTATACCCAAGGGACAAAATTTGGGTAACACCTAGCCCCAACCCCACATAAAACTTAAATTTGGATTTCGATTTCGTTAAGTAATACCGCCCTTGGATCATAGCACTTGCCATATCACCGTCTAGGTAAGATAGATCATACAGATCTTCAATTTCAGCGAAACTGCTGAACGGACTTAGGACATCCCCGCCCCTTAACCTGTGAAGCATTAACAACAGGGAAACATCCAGATTGTCTGTAACGCCATAGCCCAACTCCAATTGCCCCGAAATACCGCTGTCCAGAACATCATTGATCTCGGTCGTAGGCGTAATATATCCAAGCCCAAAACCTACTTTAAACTGTCCGTAAGTAGCAACCGACCCTAAGAAAACCAAGGCTGCAAATAGTACTAATTTTTTCATTCCAAATATATTTTATTGTTTAAGGAACGAAACTATCACAAACACCTTGCACCCTATCTATAATTACATTTTTTTTATATTATTTATAACTTTGGATTAACCTTTTCCGTTTAATATATAAATATTATCATAAAATTATTTCGAATTTTGGCTGCCAAAGTTTAAATCATAGACAAAACTCCAAAACAAAAAAGCGGGAACGCTTTAGCACTTTCCCGCTTTAACTACTAAACTAAACTCTCGGCAATAAAAACTAAGCTCCTCCTATAGTAAATAAAAGACCAATGTTGAAGGTAAAATCACCTATTGACTGTTCTGCGGCTCCCTCACCAATTTTACCGGCGCTTAAGTAGGCGGCATTTACATTTAGCACCCCATATTTGAAGCCAAGCGCAGGTCGGAAAGAGAAATTAGATGTACTTTCCAAAACTTCAATGGAAAGCCCACTCCCCTCTAGTTCCACTGCGCCAACATTAGTTAAACCAAATCCCAGACTCCCATACGGTCTAAACCCGGATTTTGTAAAAAAGTAACGTGTATTGGCCATAAAACTACTTAAAGTAAGGTTTCCAACACCAGCGCCATCCAACTCAGCTCCTACCAAAAAATCTCCCTGATACAGCAAGGAAACATCAAGGTCCTCGGTAACGCCATAACCTAGTTCTGCATGTCCGGAAATACCACCATCCAAAAAATCCTTCGCATCACCCGTGGGTGAGGCATATCCCAATCCAAAACCCAATTTAACCTGGGCACTAACACTTGTCAACGCAAAAAGGATCACTGTTGTAAATAATAAAACATTTTTCATTCTAATTTAAATTTTAGTGTTTGAGCGGCAAAACTAGTAATAAAACAAATAAATACACATTATATTAAATTTAATTTTTAAATTTATATGTTATATATAATTATATTCAAAAACTGATATGTTATATACCTTATGAGCGATGCAATTGTCCAAAGGGGAGATTGGAAAAATCTGCCTATGCCAAAGGAAACTTCCTCCTTTCTCTTAAATAAAAAAATATCCAATAGCGAATATGAGCAACTGATTTTAGGCATAAGGCCCAGACAAATGGAGGACAAATGGTTTGCGTTCGTTGAAAACAATACGCTTTTTTTTCATAGAAGTCCTACTGGCTTCTGCATTTACGAAACATTGATAGAACAGACATCGCAGGGTTATCTTTTGGCCAAAACCCGCGTAAACAGAAACTCGGAGCAGTACGATGCCAATGATAATGCCGAAGACAAAATTGCCCTTAGTTATCTTATTGATCGTTTTTTACTGGGGAAAGCGGTTACCCTAAAAAGACCCACATCTTCCAATGCAAGAACACCAAACAAGGGCACCCGGACCAAAAAAATGAGGTTTAGTAGCACTGTAACAACTGTGGAGCTAATTATTTTTAGTTGGATATTTGCATTGACCGCGGAAGACTTGCACAAGGCCGGATTAAGCGACACTATCTTGTTGGGCATCGCGGTATTGATCTTCGCAGCAACTATAGCCTTAATCATTAGAGCGGCTCCCTAACAATATTGAAAAAATCTAAAACCCTACTGTTTTAAGCGTATCTATCAGTGATTGGGAATTTTTGAGTATTTCCTTGGCTTTTGATTTAATCTCACCTGTGGGAAAAGTATATAATCTAAGGTCATCATCGGTCATAAATTCCGAATCATTATTTTGATAAATGAGCCATTTTATATTGTACTGATTCTCCTGAAGGAACACCATAATCTTAAGAAAATTATCTATGGTACCCCCTGTACCATGTTCAATTCGGTGCAAAACCCCTTTGTTAAGGTTCGCCTTCCGAGAAAACTGTTCTTGGGACAGTTTCATCTCTTTTCGGATATGAAATATTCTTTTCCCAACTAAATGAAAATGGGAATTGTTCTCTTTTTTGGACATCTTATTGTTATTTTATTATGGTAATAAAAGCCGACTCTTTATCTATGGTGTTATCTTCATTTTCCGTTTGCCACGTTTCGGCCTGCTGCTGTTTGCTCCATTTAAGAAATCGCGGTTTTTCCAAGTGAACAGTGTACCCTATAGGAAAACTCTTCGTCAACATCCCAATAAACGCATTGAGCGTTTTATGGTTTAAAGGCACCAAAATTTTAATCAATCCTTTCGCCCTATTTTCATTTATCTTAATGATATCTGTCTTTACAAAGTTATTTGCTTCCCTACCCAATTTCATGGTAAGCTCTTCCACCCTTGCTCTGTTGAACTTTAAAATCCGCTTTAAGAACTGCGCGTAAAGTTTGGCATGGTCATCCTTCAGGCCAATGCGCAAGGCAAGCTCCGTTTCATTGGTATAGTTAAGTTGAATACCGTAGTCCTTTTGTGCCATTAGGTAAATCAACAGTCGTATTTCACGCAGAAAATCCGTATGTGAAACATTACAGGCCAAATGAAGTATGCTATTTTCACTTTCCAATAGTTTGCTTATGCGATGCATTGCGTTTTCATTTAAAGACAAAGGACAGAAATACCTTCGGTTATCCATACTTTCATTATTTTTTTGAAAGAATTGATAATGCGCATAGGCTTCAATAGGCTTGCTTACCATGGTAAAGTGTGTTTTCTCATGATAACTTAATTTAGTGGCATTGGTAAGCCATAAGCCCGATAAATCCGTAAAATCGGCATTAAAACCGGCATCGTCCGTATTATCCAAGAAATGTATTCCGATCTGATTTCCTTTTTCGTCCACAACAGGAAAAGCCACATTTGGCACGCCATGCTCCTCGAGTACAGAATTCAAAGTAGGTTTAGCATTAAAGGCGCAATTATGGAACACCATATTTTGGGTAGTTTCGGGAACTATACCATAATGACCCATAACCTCAAAATCAACTATTGGGTATAGTTTGTAAAACCTAGAAAATGCATTTTTAAGTAAATCATCCAAATCCCCACTGCCGTAGCTCTCCAAAGACGATTTAAAAGGCGGATTACCATCTTTAAGAAAATTCACAAGCGTATTACTCGCCTCTATCAAATTGTCTTTCGAAGGGTTGAAGCTAATCAACTTATCCCCATCCTCTATTCTTCTTTTAATGAAGTTTAAAATATTTCCCTGATCCTTTTTCACCAAACTGTAATAACGTTCTTCACCTTCCAATTTGGCAAGGAAAATTACATCTCGTAAATTTTCGTCTTGTTTTAAAAGGTAACACCTAAAAACACCTATATCCAAATCTGGTTTATGGGTATAACCAATAGATGAGATATAGTGTTCAAAATTTGCGGTTTCAATAACGTCGGGTATTTGGGACAGTAAATCTACTGAGCTTGTCATTATAGGGGTTTTATAGGGAATAACACTATAAAATTATAAAAATCCCAGTAGAGTTTTATAAAATATTTAAAATTATTCCGGCAGTGGCTTTGTTTTCTGGTAAGTTAACAAAGGGTTTTTTAAGCCAAATCCTATTATTTAACATATTTACCTATATTAGTATTTGGGTGAGGATGTGTTTGTCTTGGCCCGTTACTGCTTTTATACCTCCCCACCCAGGATTAAAGTCAGCAGCTTTAATAATAACTAAAAACCAAACATTATGAAGAAATCAATTGCAGAATTTATCGGAACCTTTTGGCTTGTATTGGGCGGATGCGGTAGCGCTGTACTGGCAGCGGCCTACCCAGAACTTGGCATTGGATTTGTAGGAGTGGCCTTGGCCTTTGGCCTTACCGTACTTACCATGGCCTATGCCATAGGCCATATTTCTGGCTGTCATTTAAATCCGGCCGTATCCTTAGGCCTTTGGATGGGTGGTAGATTTGACAAAAAAGAATTGTTTCCGTATATACTTGCCCAAGTATTGGGAGCTATTGCCGGTGCCGGCATACTATATCTCATTGCCTCGGGAAAAGAAGGTTTTGAAATAGGAGGCTTCGCCGCAAACGGATATGGAGCGCATTCCCCGGACGGGTATAGTATGGTTGCTGCGTTAGTTACGGAAGTGGTAATGACTTTTATGTTCTTGATCATCATTCTTGGCGCAACACATTCCAAAGCACCCAAGGGTTTTGCAGGTTTGGCCATAGGCCTTGGATTGACTCTTATACACCTCATCAGTATACCAGTTACCAATACCTCGGTAAATCCGGCACGTAGTACTAGCCAGGCATTATTTGCAGGAGATTGGGCCATAGGGCAGTTATGGCTTTTTTGGGTTGCCCCAATCTTAGGTGCGCTATTGGCTGGCTGGGTCTATAAAATGATATCCCCCGAAAAAGAATAGAAAAAAGAGGTCCATTCTCAGAATTCTTTAGAAATTGCTTACCCAAAATGAACGATTATTTTCTACATTTATAATCGTAATTTCATGGACGGTTAGGTTATGCCATTAAATTATGAGTAGGGTCTTATGAAAAACACAGCACAGTATCAGCAAGAATTTATATCGTTCCAAGACGAGTTAAAATCATTTGTATACCGATTGGTAACCCATCGGCAAGAGACAGAGGATATTGTCCAAGAAACCTATATAAAAGCATTTAAGAGCATTAAATCGTTTAAGGGAAATTCTTCGTTCAAAACATGGACCTTTGCCATTGCCACCAATTTGGCAAAAGACAGTTTAAGGGCAAGACAACGGTGGGGCGAGGACTGGATGGAATTGGTAAAAGATGCCCACGTTCAGAACAAACAGTTGCTCCAGAAAAAATTTGAGGTTTCCAAAACTTCCGAACACGGTAAATATGTAATACGCGAGCATATAAGCTACTGTCTTAGCTGTGTTAGCAAAACCTTGTTACTGACGCATCAAATTTGTCTTTTGCTTAAAGAGGTCTATAATTTTAAGATCAGTGAAATAATGTTGATCACTGGGCTTTCGGAAGGCAAAATTAAGCATGCCATAGCCGATTCTAGAAAGGATATGAACCGTATTTTTGAGAAACGATGCGCCCTTATCAACAAAGAAGGTATTTGTCATCAGTGTACAGGGCTCAACAACCGCTTTAATCCGGAGCAAGACACCCAGATAGAAATCAATAAGATCAAAATGATCAAAGAGGCCCGTAACAAAAATTATGACGAGCTGTTAAGTCTTAGATTGCAGTTATCAAAAAGTATTGATCCACTACAGGCCGAAGGTGCGGACCTACACAACTACCTCTTGGAAAACTCGCCCGACTGGGCACGGGAACAACAAGAAAAGATTAAAGTAACTACCTGAAAATCAAATTTTTATATCATTTTTCGTCCGTTTTGTATTGTTTATCGGTCTAAATAGGGTAAACAATTAAAAACAGTAAAATGAAAAATGTGATCAACTGGTTTAATCTACCATCAAAGGATTTTGACAGGGCCATTAAATTCTACAGTGCTGTACTGGAAATAGAAATGATGCGTATGCCCAGTCCGGACGGATTTGAAAATGCTTTCTTCTCTAACCCTCAGGAGGGTGGTGTAAGTGGTTCTATAGGGTCCAACCCTCAACAAAAACCGGGCATGGATGGTACTACTATCTATTTTGATGTCAACGGTCGTTTAGATGCCGTTCTAACCAGGGTATCAGAAAATGGCGGGCAAATAGTAATGCCCAAAATGAATATTGGCGACTTCGGTAACATTGCCTTGGCTATGGATAGCGAAGGGAATCTGGTGGGCTTTCATTCTGCCTCTTAATTTTTAACATTGGGAGGTGTTATGCACCTCCCTTCATTCTAAAAACAAAATCATGAAAAAAAACAAAATTATATATTGGATTACCACGGGCCTCCTTAGCTTAATGATGTTGGGTTCGGCCATGTTTTACCTAACACAGACCCCTACGGCAACCCAGATATTCAACAGTCTAGGATTCCCCGCCTACCTTATTTATCCTTTGGCACTCGCCAAAATACTTGGGGTGCTGGCAATCCTGACCAACAAAAGTGACTTTCTTAAGGACCTTGCCTATAAAGGTTTTTTCTACGTATTTATATTGGCCGCCAGCGCACATATAAATGCTGGGGACGGGGGCTTTGCACCTGCGTTGATCGCGCTACTTTTAGTGATTACTTCTTACCTTTATAACAAGAAGTTACGTTTAACTACAACACCCTAAAAGCTAAGCTATGGCCTATTTTGACAACGATTTTTCCAGGTTTTTTGAAGCTCTGGAAAAGAATAATAGCAAAGCGTGGTTCGATGAAAACCGCAAGCGTTACGAAAAATCCGTAAAAAAACCGTTTAAGGACTTTATAATTGCTCTTTCGCAAGAATTGCAAGAGTTGTATCCTGGTACCGATCTATCGGACAAGTATTCCATAATGCGAATTAATAGGGATATTAGGTTCAGTGCAGATAAGACACCCTACAAGATACATATGGCGGGGATGGTTATGCCCAATGGTAAGAAGAACAAGACCAAGCCCGGGTTTTATGTGCAGGCCAACCATAAGGATATCCGGGTATATTCTGGTGCCCATATGTTGGAAAAAGAGCAGTTGCAAGCCGTTCGCACCCATATTTATGAACATTTGGCCGAGTTTAACTCCTTGATCAGCGATAAATCCTTTACCAAGATATTTGGGGAAGTCCAAGGCGATAAAAACAAACGGCTAACATCTCCTTTTAAGGAATTGGTGAACGAGCAGCCACTGATCGCCAACAAGAATTTTTACTGGTATTTTAAGCTGAAACCCGGATATTTAACCCACGAGCAATTGATTGCGGAGTTAGTGGCCAATTACAAAAAAGCGATGCCCTTAAACCGGTTTTTTGAAGAAGCTCTTGCCGGTTTTGATTAGGGAAATTGCTGTACTAATTTCTCCCTGCAGCTTTCCCTAAATCAAAGGTATATCCGTATCCAAAAGTCAGGGTAAATTCATTTAAGGTAGCCTGGTCCGCTGTGTTTCTATACAGTTGTACCACATTAAGGTTAAAATTGTGCTTTTTTGCCACGGTCAATGATGCATTGTATCTAAAATTGACGACATCCGTTTTTACGGTAAGATTTTTGCTGGTATTGTAGGCCATTCCAAGCGAAGTGTTCAATTTATTCTCAAAGAACTTTTTACCTACCTCCACCGTGGTTCCCCAAGCAGTGCTATCGTCCCTGCCCACATCACTGTACGTATAGTTCAGGGAAGAGGAAATGTTTAGGTTTCGCTTTGGAAGCCCAATAGTATAAACCGCGTTGGTGTTATGGAAGTTATTGGCCTGTCCTATTCTAATAACACCGCCCTGTTCGTTGGCAGACGAGGCCAGGGCATAGTTTAGATTTATATTCTGGGTAGTTTTCTTGCCTTGCGTCAACAACCAGTTTAGGTTGATGTTGGCATTCTGCGCCAGCTGTTTAAAATCCAAAGCTTCCAAATCCTCATCGGTAAGGTCGCTATCGTTTATATCATCAAATTGATTTAGACTTTGGTTGGTAAAGGTAGAAAAGTTAGAATAGCCTCCGGTAATGGTAATACGCTCACTGGCCTGCAAACTTGCGTTAAAAGACCCCACAAATCTATTGGTGTCCTGTGATTTTTGATGGTCTAGATTATCGCTTTGGTAGCCCACATTAAAGGAAAGATTGAGTTTGTTGTTAAAAAAAGGCCGGGAGGCATTAAGGGTTATATTTTCAAAATCGTTGTTAAAAAAATAGGCGCCCAGTGTCTCGTAGCCTGGATCTATACGCTCATAACCCAAGCCCAATTGCATTTCCGAAAAGCTAAGGTCTATACCGGTATTGATGGCATCATAATACTCCGTGGAGGCTTTACCGCTAAAGAACAATCCCGCTAATCCATGACCCGACCCTTCTTGAGATTCTGCCCTTGTATCCTGCGCAATGGCCGTAGAAGCATATTCCATGCGTAACCTATAGTTTTTTGCAAACGTGGCCTCACCACCAATGCTGAGCACCAAATTTTCTTTTGGAGCAATGTTCTTATCATCCGG
This sequence comes from Spongiimicrobium sp. 3-5, assembly GCF_046557915.1. Taxonomy (NCBI): domain Bacteria; kingdom Pseudomonadati; phylum Bacteroidota; class Flavobacteriia; order Flavobacteriales; family Flavobacteriaceae; genus Spongiimicrobium; species Spongiimicrobium sp. 3-5. Next base: position 1,295,794 of record NZ_JBHEBG010000001.1, on the reverse strand, counting down.
CACTTGGTCAATGGAATTTGCCTTATCCTTGGCATAAAAACCGATAAGACCAATATTGTAATTGTTTTTCTTATAGGCCATTTGCAATCCATAACCCATACGTTTAAAGGCGGGCAAGGTTTGCGGGTTTCCATTGTTTTCCGTTGCCTTAAGCAGGCGCCCCGCCATGGCACTGATCTTAAAAGGTCCTTTGGGGGTAAGTTCTAGCCCACCACCCGTAAACTGATGACCACTTAAGGTATAGGGCGAAAAAGTCATGGCCACATCCCCAACATGGGCCTGTACCCATTTATATTTGGGATGTAGACTTAAGCGATTAAAATTAAAGGGAAGGTCATAGCCCAAATTAGTTCCTTGGTTAGAAAAGCTATAACTCAAGGGCATACTAAAGGTGAGCCAGCTCAGGTTTAGGTTTCCCTGTAAAAAGTAAGTGAACGGCTCTCTGGCATTTCGGGTGTTGGCATTATAAAATATGGTATTGGCAGAGACTCCGCCACTGACTTTAAGGGCAGTAGCCTTGGTAATGGCCTCTGCATCCAAGTTTTGCGCCTCCGCTGTTAACATACTCCCCAAAACGATTACAAAAAACACTTTAAGGCCGTCATATCTTGGCCATACGGATCGTACACTTTTATCCATTACTTAATTACACTACAACGTTCTTTTCTTTCCCGATTGCTTAAGAAAGAATGTCGGCAATGGCCTAAGGGGAGTATTAAAAAAAAGGGATGCTTTTAGGTGGGATAAAAAGTATTCTTAGATTAGTCCTAACCTAAACTTGGGATAGTTAATCTGTGTTTTGTTTATATAATTCTATTGGTTTGTTATGAAATTTATATTTTCTACTCTCTCTTTCATTTCTTCTTACTCTTGTTGTCACGAGCGGGACGCTTGCGCTAATGGAATAATAAACTGATTTTTGCTAAGTAACTAACGACTTTCCATTTTATCATATATTTCCCCAGTATTGGCATCTATTACGTAACGAAAGCTACCTGCATAAACCTCAAGCAATTCTTTACCTTTGTATTTCTCAATATACTTCCTGTAATGTTCAGGAGTAATAAAATCGACTTCCTTTTTTAGTTCAGGAATGATGGGAGTAATTCCAACCACGTTATCAAACGGGAATACCCATTTTACAGAATAATCTTTATCTGCATAGCAATGGGCTATTAATACTTTGTCCTGATTAGGGTTTCCATCACTTTCATCAAGTCTAACAATAAAGCAGTTTTCAAATTCATAATATTGTCTTATTTTTTTTTTCATACATATGACTCTACCACCTATCATGAAAGAGTCTTTATCGTGTAACGTTACCATTTGTTTGCTCATGTCTAATATTTATTGTAAATAATCAGATAAATCACCCATAGGTCTAAACCAATTCTCTTTAGTTCTTAAATCAATATTTCTTATTTCAAACTGAATTGCTCCGCCAATTTGTTTAAGTCCATTAGGCCACTCCTGCGAACCAGCTATTGATTTTCTCAGACCGGTACTCTTAGGCACTTCAACAATTGCAATTCTCGTTGGCTCTGTTGGCAATGCTAATTTTTCTATTAGTTCATCTGCATTCCCCCCGCTACGGTTAGTCCCGATAGCTATCTTGAGTAACTGGTGGTAACAGATAGATTAGAACTTGTTGCTCAGTTACGAAATTTATATTTTCTACTCATTACGCTTTGTATTTTCTTACTCTGACTGTTACAAGGTGGGGTTTATCTGTAAATATACTATTGTCTCCACCAGTGAAGATTTGCTAATTGTATTCTAATATAATTCATTCCACCCTTCAGACTTAATGCCTGACTTATTCTTATGTCTTGTTCATGATTTTTAATTGGGTTTGTAAAGTTTTTAGAAGTTATCCAACTTTCAAGAGTAATTTTGTTTTTATAAAAAAAGCCGTCACCAGCCAAGAAACTGACAAATTTCTTAACATCTTCATCAAACTTGGATAAATTTTCTTCTTTATAAAATCTTTCCATTTCTAAAAAGTCAAAATACTTCATTCGCTCTCCCCAAGATTGTAAAAACTCTGCTCTATGATTTTTATTCCAAGCTTTGTTGATTGTATTATTCATCCAACGGTCCCAATCTTTTAAATCCGCTTCAAAATAATACTTGGAGAAAAAATCTTTTGTAGTCATAAAATATTTATCATACATCATTTTACCACCTGACCCTTCTGGGTAATCCTTGTATTTTTCTATTTCTGATTTGAACACCATTAATTATTTATGATATTTGGAGTAATGCTAATCAATGAAGCATCTACATCACTTTGTTTGAAAATTACTATATTGACATAATTTTTACTTCCTCTTGCCCCAGGGACTATGATTCCTTTATAACTTTTATTAACCGCCCACGTTCCTATCTCATGAGTTAATCCGTAATTGAAAGTAGCATCAACAAAATCATCACCCGTACTTTGCGACCTCGTCAGCAAATCAAAATCAACTCCAAGTTGTTGTCTGACGACATCATCTGTTAAGTCAAGCATATTGTCTATTTGAACATTTGAGTATTCATAAGTTTTATAAGTTGAAATATCTCCATAGTGTGAGATTTCGGTAACATTTCCTGATCGGGTTTTGCTCAAGTACAAACCTCCTTCACCTGGTCTGCTATATCTGTAATTAGAACTTACAGCTCCTAGATGGATTTCTAATGGATTGTTGTATTGATTACCAATTGAGCGGTACATTTTCCCTTTATAAGTAACGCCAGCAGGTAAGTCAGTTATACCATTTAAGAACGTTTTTAACTCAACTCCAGACTTAGCAATAAATCTAACCCCCGCGTTATTGATACCCCTTACCAACCGTTGGTCCAGTTTTCTCAGGAACTCGTCCCACTGTCCCTTGGTGAACTTCTGTATGGCTTGCAGAACCTGCTTTACCCGGGCCACCTTGGAGAGCTGCCCCGCAACGGGTACCATGCTGCTCCCCACAAAGATAACCATTTTGCCATGCAGATATCTGGCCGTGTTGTCCGTTCCCACCAAAGTGCCCAAATACTCCTTTACCTTCTTTTCCAGGGATTGGAAGAGTTCTTTTATGTTCTCCCTTTCGGACAGGTACTCCAACAGACCGTCCAGTTCCCCGCGAAGCTGTTCCGCCCCTTCACAACGCTCCGCATAGCTTTCCGCCTTGTAGACCTCCAACCGGTCCCATTGTTCCTTTGCCCAGGACCATGGGCCTTCCCCTTTATCTTCCTCCTCCAACCTTGTCAACAACATCCCCAATCGCTTCTGGTTCAACCGCAGCAATTGTGGGTGACAGGCCAATAGATCGGCCGTATAGGCGAAAACGACCTCCCCGGCCCCGTTGGCCAGATCATAGAGCATTTTGGGCAACAATACCACCCCTTCCACCTGGGAATAGATACCGTCCATCAGTCCGGACATATAGGGGATGTCCGCCGCGGAATAGTAAAAGAACCGATCTATCCCCGCGTTTTTCCACAAGCAATGGGGCACCACCCCCTGATCCTTGTAACTGCCCCAACCTTCCTCTTTGCATAATTGGGCGGTCTCCTTAAGGTAGGCGTTAAGGGCCCTCAGCTTTTCAAGGGTACTTTCATAGAAGGGGTCTTTCCTAAGAATCTCGAGTGCATTTGCAGTAAAGCCCTCGTCCTCCGCCCTTTCTATTTCCTCCCCAATGGCCAGTATCCTTGTTTCTATCGTCTTTTGGTTCTTGCGTTCCTTCGCTATGTCAATTTTATTATCGACATAATATTGGGAGAGTTTCAGGTCTTCCAACTCCTTTTTCTGTTCCTCGGTGGCGTAGGGAGAACCGATCAGCAGGCTTTGGTTACCGTTAAGTCGGTTGGATAAGGCATTGAGGTCCGCTATGATCGCCGGGGCATATTTCTGGTAATCGCTCGGGGGAACCTCCCCCAATTCTTTAAGTTTTTCCTCCCTTTCCTTGAAAATCCCGGCAAGGGCCTCCAAAAAGCTGGCGATATCCTGTACAAACCCCTCCACACTCTCCACGTTTTCCCATTGGGGGTCATAGTCGGTGGTTACCTTCCCTGCGATCAGCTGCCCCTCGGTGTTTATGCGGATGTTCTTAAAGCTTACCCTCAGGCGGGTGTCGGCCAGGTAGGGTACTATAATGTAGCCCCAGCCGGTGAACCTGCCATTGTCCATGGTCACCTCCTTTACCGTTACCGGGAAGTCCCCGGCGGTAAAGACCTCGTTGACGCCTATATGGTCCAGTGGCTCCGTATCGGTGATCTCCACCCTGGGCACAAAGCCGCAGTTGTAGCCCGCGGCCCCTTCTTCGGTGGGCATGGTAAAACGGGTTATGGATCCATAGGTGTACGCAGGTGCCAGCTCCGTGGGCGGGTCGCAACTGCCCCCTATTCGGAACTCGTATTCCGCCCCCGGGGAAAGGCCCTGAAGGGTGGCCCGGTCGTTCTTTGTATGTACCTCGAACCAATGGGCGCCCTCCACACCTGTCCTACGGTACTGCAGGTGGTAGGCACCGTGATCGGGGGAGTCCTGCCAGGTGATCTTTACGCTCTTGGGGCCCCGGGCCTCCGAGAGCGGAAAAAGGGGCGGGTCACAGTCGCGCGCCATGGTAAAGTGGTAGATCTCGCTATGGCCGTTGTTCTTGAAGACGGCGTTCTCCGCAAGCCCCGTGGTGGATACCACCCTTACCCGCCAACCATAGGTACGCCCGGGATATAGTACGGGCCTGCCGATGGCATAGTGCAGCGTGGTGGCGAAGGTGGTCTCGCTATGGTAGTTGGGCGAGGCCAGAAAGGCCGCTTGAGGATCCATCCCATCGTCCCACAGTTCGCGCAGCTCGAACTCGTAGGAGACGTTGATGGCGTTCACATGGCGGGGCGTCCATTGGAAGATGATGTTGGGGATGCCCCGGTCCGCTACCCGTTCTCCCCGTACCGGGATATTGGGCAACGGGGGATCGTTGAGCAGCAGGTAGGCCGTAGTACAGCTGTTGCGCGATATGGGCCTGCCCGTGAAATGGTCGTACACCTCCCAGCAGATCCGGTACACCCCGTCGGGCAGGGGGCGGGCATATTCCCGAGGCCCTATCCCCACAAGGTTGGCCAGCTCAAAATAGGGCGCCAGTTCCACATTGGTAAACTGTTGCAGCACACCCCCGTTGAGGAAGATGGCGGGGGCGCCCACCACCACCTGGGCCGAGCGCACGTTGATGCCGTTGCCGTTGATGTTGAGCCGTAGGCCCACCTGCCGGTTGCTCTCCCCGATATCGGTGAGCAGGAGCCTGAGCTGTAACTTGGTGCCGAGGCCCGTGGCATAGTCCCCGATCTTGCTGCTGTAGGGCGGCACCAGATTATGGCTTACCTGTACAGGGAACACTTGGGCTGTGGCGGTTATGGTAAAAAACAGTGAGCCAAGTACTAGAAATTTCATTAACCGTAGACTATTTGAAGACCAGGAACAGTTGATAGTTGGTAGAAAGAAGTTAGTTCTACAGATCGGGCATTGAACATTGGATTTCCCAATGCGTATATTTTGAAATCTTCTCAAAAAACGGTGAACAAAACCTTTCCTTATCATTTGTATTTGTCTATTGTTTAAATATCTTCGCTAATTTTCTACTACCAACTTCCTGCTTTCTGCACCTTGACATCACAAACAATATGTGAGTTGGCACCATCGAAAACATATTCCTTTATTTTTATGGCCCCTTTTCTTCCATCCTGAGTTTCAAAAAGAACTATTCGAGGTATCAGGGTGTTGTTGTACTGCTGCAGACCTCCCGGTGTTTCCATAATAACAAGTGATTGTAAGGGGGTATCGTCTATCATAGCATCAAACTGTGCTTCGGAAAAAGTAAAGCCGCAACCGCAGAGCTCCTGGGAGTTTATAAATTTTGTAGTGCCGGCATTGGGAATCTGAGCAAAGCCGCTGGTCTGCGCTTTATTAGGGGATATAAACTTATTGAAGCTAAAGTTGTCGTTCAATCCAAAGAACACGACATCGATTTCTTGTCCAATAGTGGCATCCACCTCATCGGCCGTAAACACTTGTCGCAGCGTAGTTGAAAAAAAGGCCCCTTTTACATTGTTATTATGCGCCGTATTTATTCCCAGGGCAACATCCGTAAAGGTCCTTAGGTTTGTATTTGGAAGTACTTCCAAGGTCTTCACCATCTCCGAAGTGCGTTTTCCGTTTCCGACCTTTAATTTTATGGTATGAATTCCGGGGTCGTTGAAGGTTACCGTAGGACTTTCCTCTGTTGAAGTGGCGGGTATGCCTCCTTCAAAAGTCCATTCGTAACCAGTGGCACTTATCGAATTATTTATTAGGTCAACACTTACAGGCGCTTGATAATCATCATCAAAAAATGCAACCTCCATATCAAAATCGACCAAAATATCTGCAGCTACGGATATGGTTTTAGTGTCGGTAAAAGACTCAAAACCATTGGAAACAGTCAGGGATATGGCATGATTGCCCGGGGTTTCAAAAACCACATTGACCGGCTCCCCGTTTGTTGATGAGGCGGGCGTGCCCCCTTCAAAGGACCATTGATAACTTAAACCTTGTCCATTGGTATTATTGGTAAGTGCAACTTCCACAGGAGGGTAATTACTTTCCAAAATTTCCGTGCTGAAATCAATGGCAATGGCATCATAAACGGTTATGGCCTTTTCAACAGTTTCGCGCTGTCCGTCTACATTACTTGCTTCCAAGGTAATGGAATATGTCCCAGGTCTGCTATACACCAAAGTCCCTGGATTCTCATCGGTAGAACTTGGGGGTTGGGCACCTTCAAAGGTCCAACGGAATGTATCTGCCCCTTCCGTGTTGTTGGATATCCCAAGTTGCACGGGAACGGATTCGTCATCATTTACAAAAACAGTTTCGAATCCTGGTTTTATTTCGATGAACGATTCCTCATAGCATGCTCCGAGCAGTATTAAAACAATCAGCAGGGCCTCTATTTTCCAAGTATGGGATGTTTTATTCTTTATCATTGTACGATCATTCGTTTAACTTGGGTACCCTTAGCGGTTTCCAACACAATAAAGTAGGTGGCCGATGCAATCAATAGATTAAAGGGAGCCGTATATTCCCTAGCGTTATGGCCTTGGAATTGTCCTAGAACGGTTCCTCCGTTTATATCAAAAATCCGTAGGGAAATAGGGCTTTCTTCCGCCAACTTCACATAGACCTCAAACTGCCCGCTATTGGGGTTCGGGGCTATTCTGAATGCTTCTATAAATGGCGTTTGAGTGTCTCCGGGATCTGCAAGCCTACTAGATTCCTCAACAACAATGTTCTTTTTTTGTTCCGCATAACAATCGCCCTGTGTGGAACGCAGTCCAATTTCATAAGTGCCTACTTCAGGAAAACGCAGGGTTATGCCAATCTCCGACTGATGAATGATCTCCACATCTTGCGGAACATTCCACTGGGTAGTGCTTCCCAAGGGATCGCTAACATTAATAAGTACCACCTCTTCCCCCACATAAGCTTGGGAGGTAAGTAAGAACTCAGAATCTATTGGTATATCCAAAGTATTTATGGTAACCTCTGCCGTCGTGGTACAACCTCGGGACGAGATTACTTCCACGTGATAGGTCCCGGCTTCGGACACCGTAATTTGGGGGTCCAAAGATGTAAATCCGTTGGTCGATGTCCATTGATAGTTTGCATTAATATCGTCTATGGTGGCATCCAGCATATGTGATTGTCCTGAGCAGAGAGAACGGTTACCACCTAGGTCCACAACCAGCTCATCGGGGTTTTCCAAGGTATATTTGGCCACGAGGCTACATCCTTGGGCATCGGTAACGGTTAGGGTGTAATCGCCAGCTGAAAGTGCTGATACGTTTTGCGATGTTGCACCGGTGTCCCAGCTAAAAATATAAGGAGGGGTTCCGCCGGCCAAATCAAGTACAATACTGCCATCATCACCCTGAAAACATGTAGGATCTGTTACTGTTGCGGTAACAACTTCCATGCCGTTAGGTTGGTCCACAGTTATATTTCCCTGAACCTGACATCCGTTGCTATCAGTTATAAAGACCAGATAATTTCCGGTCTGTAAACCCGTAATCTCATCCATATTACCACTAAGCCCATTAGACCATGAATAGTTGTAGGGAGGAATACCACCTGTTACCATGGCCCTGGCAGCACCATCTATACCAGAACCACAACTTACGGGTTGGGATTCCATGGTTACCTGTAAAGGATCGGGAGCTATAAGATCAAAAACCTCATCTACCTCCTGTATCAAAACATTACCGGTGTACATGCCCAAGACAATGCCGTTGGCATCCTCTACATTAAAACCATAAGTACCTTCGGACAATTGAACGGCAATCTCGCTGGTTTGGCCATTTAGTAATTGCCAGCTTCCATTGGGCAACTGTTTTTTCCAACGATATATGTAGGGCTGCCCTGAGGTAAAGGGAACCCCTCCGGTCACGGTCGCCATAATAGCGCCATCTTGGGATTCGTCTCTTAGCCCGTCCAAAGGTGTGGTATCGGTTTCGTCACCATAAATATTGTTCTGGTTACATGAAATTTCGCGATGAGTATTTAAGATTACTTGTAAGGGTTCTGGTTGTTCTAGCATAAAGGTTTTCTCAAATACGGTACATCCACCTTTATCGACAGCTGCATTGTAATTGGCATCATAAACCGTTAAGGCATAGACACCTGCCGGAACATTTTGCAGGGTAAGAAACCAGCCGTTGTTCCCGGGAATCAATTCTTCGGCAATAGTAGTTTGGACAATTCCATTTTCATTCTTCCATTCGTAGGTATAAGTACCGTCCGGAAATGGTGTTCCATCTGTAATCTGTGCCCTAATAGACCCATCCGAAAAGCCAAAGGCCGTTGGCGGACTAGAAAATACAAAGTCCACATTTACCGGGTTGGCCGGCTGGTCTATGGTCAATTCCTGTTCTATCTCGTTACCTAGCGCAACTATATCTCCGTTGGTATCATAGGCAATCTCGCGGGCCACACAACCATTGGTGTCACGTACTTTTATTCCATAGGATGCAGGAGGCAAACCACTTAAATTATGGGTGTTTCCATTGGTAAAAGGTTTCCAATCCCCATTGTTTACTTGGTACTCATAGATGCCGGCCCCGCCACCACTGGCCGAAATCAGTATTTGCCCATCGTTACCTCCATTACACCATACATCGTTTTGTTTGTTGGCTGTAAAAGTTATGGGTGTTGGCTTGTTGATTACAAAACTTGTAGTATGGTCAGGACCATCCGTATATGTAGACTCTCCATTATAAGATCCACTTAGGGTTACCCGAAAATTACCTGTAGGCAGACTCTTTCCGATTGCCTCGTTAAAGACAAATGAATTATCCGCTGCCAAATTTTCTATATTTTCAACGCGCTTTACCGTTTCGTAGATGGGATTGCCATTTGCCGTACCAATTTGATCATCCAAATCTTCTATTAGAATATTCAGTGTTTCTCCCGGAAGCAAAGCACGATCAAAATTGATCTTTACCTCTCCATTATTGGAGTCGTAACATTTAACATTGTTGGGTATGGCAGAAAGGATATGGGGGGCTGGTTTTAGGTAAAGGGCCTTGATAACATTGGAATAAGGGTCAACCTCAACAGGAATGGCACCAAAACTAGTGTCGGTTATTTCGTCATAACTTAATGAACAGCCAGAATCATTTCTAAAATAAACCGTCTGCCCATGATCACCATCGTCCAAAAATTCATGCCCATAGATACTGAGGCTGGTTTGGTTAATGAACGGAGTGGGTAAATCCTTCCAAGAAGTATTATCCAATAGATCTGTGGTGTACTGCCAATTGATCTCCGAAGATTCAATCTGACTAACGAGGTTTATCTGGAAAGGTGTATCATCACTAAAAAAAAGTTGATTCTCCACGAGTTCTATCTCTGGGTGTACAATAACCTGAAATTTCGTCTGGTTGCGCCCAAAGGGTCCCGTAAAGGCAGTATTTATACAAGTCGACAAGTTTACATCTTGAGTTCTGTTATTCCATGGTCCGTCATTACTTCCATTTTTGGTATTGACATAGACCGACATCACCTTATTTGTTTTTCCGAAAGTATATTCAAAATTCCAATGGCTATGTTCTATAGCCGTATCGTTCATCTCATGTTGTAGCGTGACTTTTGGCCCCAATTGCATGTTTAGCGAAACCTCTCGCAAACCACCGCAACAACCACAGCAGCCCCCTGGGGTAGCACCATTTATTTTTATTTTATAGTTTGCTACCCCGGTATTTACTTGTCCGATTAAAATTGAGGAACCAAACATTAGCAACGAAACAATAATCAATCTCTTCATGGTCTAAAATTTTATGGCTACCGATTTGACTTTTGAGTATTTTCCATCTACCAACGTGGCGCGTAGGTGATATTTATAGGTGTCATTGGGGGTAACCTTGTAGTCAACCACCCGTTTACTATCTTTCGGAAGAATACGCCAAGTAGAAGGAGGGTCTTCCCCTGTTTGTTTGTATAAGGTATATTCCGCTATCCGATCAGTTTCGACACGCCAGAACAATTCTATATAATTGTTTTCTCGATCTACATTGAAATTGACTTCCTTAATAAGGTCTGGCGGACTCAAATCGGTTACTTTAATGGTAAGCGGTGTAGAAGGCAGAGATTGCAGACCGCTTTTGTCTATTGCCTGTATGCTATAGCGATAGGTTTTATTGGCTTCCACGTTGGTATCCGTAAACCGTTGCACCGTATCCAACACCTTATAAACTTCTTCCCATTCCGTATCATCGGTAATGTTTTTTCTAGAGAGGATATGCGTGGCCTCTAGTTCGGAAGAGCCCACCCAACTAAGCTTTACCATGCCCTTTTCTACTTTATAATTTGAAAATATGGGTGCGGTAGGTGGAATTACATCGGGTTTTTCCAACACCAACACTTTGGACATTTGTGAATGGTTAAAGCGTTTGTCCACTGCCACTACTTGGTAGTAAACCTTTGAGTTAAGGCTTTTAATTTCAACCGTATCCAAAAACTTGTTGCTTTCAATGGGCGAAATGGTAAGTTGAGACGGTTCTTCTTTTGCATTGAACGCCCTAAAAACACGATATCCCAACATATCCTGTTCTTTATTATTCTCCCATTTGATTCTTACTATCCCTAAGGTGTCTATGGCGCCTGTCAGTGCCAAGGGTTTGGACGGGGGAATAGAATCTATAGGTTGGATAAGAGTTGTAAATGAAGTTTTCTTCTGACCCGGAGTTTTGCCAACGGCCGTAATAGTGAAATAGTTAGCCGGATATAGATTCGAATACCTGAGTTCCCTTTGGTTTACAGGAATATCGTCCACAACCACGGTAAAAGGCCCCGAATCCTTTTCCGCACGATTCAATTGAAACTTTTCCGTTATAGCTTCACCTTCTTTAGGAAATTCCCATTTGATTACCGCTTCATTGGGCTTTTCGGTGAATTCGAAGTCTGAAATCCTTGGTGTAAATGGTAAAACGGGTTGCCCCTTTCCAGAAATGATTTCAGAAAAAGGTCCCTGCTCCCCAAAAGGAGAAATGCCGTTAACCCGATAGTGATAAACCTTGTTGTTCTGTGCCAGGGAATCTACATAGAACATGCGTTTGGCTGGGGCTTCCGGTTTGTCGTTTAAGTTAACCAAGGGTTCTTGGCTAAGGGAAACAAAGGTTTTGCCGTCCTCGGAGCGCTCTAGGTTGTATGAGGTGTATATGGTTTTAAAGAGCTCATACTCCCAGGTAACGATCACACTTTTATCTCCAAAAATGCCTTGTAGGTCAATTGGCGCTGGCAAAGATTCATAATCGGACAATCCGGCCAGGGCCGCGGTACTTTTAATTGTTAGCTGTTCTGGTGGTAGGGCCGATCTTACTTTGTAGATATAACGCTCATTAGATTTTACATCGGCATCTACATAACCCCAGCCTGCTTTTTGGGCAGCTTTAAAACTCATATCGGCTGCGAACAGGGCAAAGGAAAAACGTTGTTCTATCTCTTGGGATAGGTTAACGATATCTGCCAATTCTCCTTGACTCCCTTCTACCAAAAAACTTTCACCATAAATAGCTTGTGCGATAATAGCAGCGTAATTGTCTTTTTCTACAATATCTTGCCAAGTTTCAAGTGGGTCTGCTTTGATTGTTCTCTCCCAAACTTTTTGCGGGTTGTGCAAACGATTACCATCTACGGACAACACATATTTCTCCAATACAAAACCACCTTTATTGCTTTTGTGCCATGCCAAAGGCCCATCAACTCCCCAACGTAATAAGATGCAGTCTTTTTGTACACGCGTCTGCATGCGTACCGATGGCATACTGTCTTGGATCGCTTGTGATACCCCTAAATGAGGTAAGAGAAACACCCAGCATAGTAAGCAGGTGATTACCGATGTATTGAAATATTTCATACAGTAGGTGGTTGAACCGATTTGGGGATTTTGGTCTTTTGTGATAATAGGAAAGTCGAGCAACAAAACCCGACTTTCCCTTTAAATCAATTAGTTGACCTTTACATAAACACTAGTAAAATTATTATCATAGGTAATTGTCATTTTCCCATTTGAAAATGTGATATTCCGTTCTTCCTCAATTTGTTCAGACGGATCAAAATCGCTAATAATTATATAAATATTATTCCCCGCGTTTCTCCAATCTCCTGAAAAAGGGTCGCTACCACAGGTGCCTGTCGACCCCTGACGTATATCCATTCCTTTATACTTTCCATCTGCGCTGAACTCCCAATAGCCCTCTTTTTCACAAGCTGGAATATTTTCAGAAACCCCATTGGAAAATTCTTGCTCCACTTGCCACTTCCCTATTATCGGATCCAAATCTGAGCCATCGTCATCACTTTTACAGGAAATAAAAAGTGTACATAAGGCCGATACTGTACCTAAAATCATTGTATTAATTATTTTCATTTGTTTTGTTTTAAAATTTTACTTTTTACTTTAAGATTATTCGGTGTTTGTGTTTGTGTTGTTTATTCTTTCATAGGTTGTTTTTAATTTATTGTTAGACATTCGGATTAAAATTTAGAGCAATGCCCTGCGGTTGTTCTTTATCATTAATTTCTAAAGTTGATGGGGTTTTTAAACTTGTGAACTGCACTGGTCCCAGGTATTTCTCCTGGAAGCATGTAGGTTAATTTGATATTGTAATATCCATAGCGCATAAAGCGATATTCCTTATCGAGCATTCTTAGGACACTGCTGTTGGAAGGAATATGTCCGTCCACATAATCGTTTACCAATTGCGATTGCATATCCACCCAATCGTGTTTGTAGGCCAATCCTAAATTGTAACGGAAAGGGAGGGTGGTCTTCACCCAATTTTCATTGACCTCATATTCCAGACTTGTCAGGTATTTTGAAAGAATGGGCAAGGCATATTTTGGCGGGGCACCCAAAACTTTATCATCCCTATTTTTAAATCGATATGTATTTGCCAGAGGATACCGTGCATAGAGCGATGGATTAATATCGTCCTTAAAATAACGGTCTTCCAAAGTTGCCTCAACACTTACCAAAGGCTCATCAGCGGTATGGGGTGTACCTAGAAGCTCAGGAATATCAAAAGGTTCGTGATTCTTTACCTTATTGGTTAAATAAATAACATCGGAATAAATTTTACCCCAGCTGTGATCTTGAATGTCCATTGAATTCACCTTCCGCTTAAACGACTTGTATTCCGAGGTACCAAAATTGTAAGCCAAGCGAATGATCTGACCATCCTGGGATAGGCTCTCCGCCTCATTGGTATGGATAGAGGCACTGTTCTCTCCGGAACCGTCCCCAATATTTGCGTCCCGATATCGGTATTCTCCACCTGTAGAAACCGATGTATTTGTTTTAGAGCTACTAGCTATGGCCAGATGATACTTAGCGGATTGTGATACATTGGGCAGGTTATAGGATATGATGTTGTTCGCCTTGTCGTAGTTAAAATTCAGTTCCATATCTTCTGTTTCCCCTTCCTTGGAAAAGACCAGAAAACTCTCCCACTGTTCATCATCGAACAAATAATCTTGTCCACGTGTTAATTGCACATATCCTTTATCATATTCATCTTCAAAAAAGTACTTCTGCTCCAACACCGGATATGCGTAAGTAATATTATGTAAGGGGATCACCTGTGGGGCGCCCCCAGTAATAAAGGAGCGTTCTTCAAATTCTTTTGCGGGCGTTCCATTGACCATTATGGGGCGGAAGACCCCATTGATCTGTTCCATAAAACTGACTTCGACCTCAACTTTCAACTCTTCTCCGGGAGGCAATATATCGGTAGATATAAAATTTGCCCTATCCTTAAAGTTTGACCATTTAAGGGCTCCTGGAATCTCCCGACCTTTATGCATTACACGAAACTTCTGTAAAACGATCTTGTAGGTCTTATCGCCATCGTCTTCGGGTATTGTAATGGGCACGTTTACCTTCATACTAAAAGTGGCCTGTGGAATTGTAAATACATCAACATCCTTTACACCATTGTCAGGAGATAGATCGGTAATGATCTTAAGTCCACCCAAGGGCGAGGCGTTTTCAAATTCGCATTCCTTCCCTATGGTAATCTTAAACCGGAACCTCCCTTTGATAAGGCCGCCCAAAAGGTTAAAATGTCCTCCGGCATACCCGCGCATCCAGATAGGATTAGGGGCTTTGGCCTGCAATAGCACGGCGGCCCCTCCTTTGATAATGGGAATCTTCTTTTTTATGAAAAACAGTTTTATTCGTATACCCAATTCTCCTTGTAAATAGGCATATGCCTGTCCGTTGGCATACCAGCCGTTTATCCCCACCTGTTTTCCAGTATTGGAGCATTGTGCCTCGCCATAATCGCGAAGCATAATATCAAAACCTGCCCCGGCTTGGAAACGGGCATAGAAAATTAAAAACCGTAAATCGCCCGTATCTATGGCAATATCCGCCCCGAAGGCAAAACCGCTACCGCTTTCCAAAGCGTTCTCATCGCGCATATAATCCAATACATCGGCATCTACCCCTAAGATTTCTGCTACTATGGGCGGGGGCGGGGGCGAATCTGGCAACACGGAACCGATCATAAAATATCCTCCTGATTCCACGCTTATAGGGCCTACCCCTATTCGTAGACCCAAGCGATCTTCTGGTGTACCAGCATAGATATACCATTTATCTGGACCAAAATGGAAAGACAACCACCCAGCCCTACTTTTATTCCCTCGACCTTCAATTATGCCTTTAGCAACATTGATATAAATATTAGACTCTCCGTGAAGTGTACTATTCTGAAAATCATATGAAATAAATAAATCTCCTTTAATGCCACCTAAGTCAACAGAAAACTCTTTTTCAAAGATCTTGACTCCAATGTCTTCATTCTTTTTGGCAATATGCACTCCAAAAGCTTCTCGCATTAACTCTGTAAGGTTTAAGCTTACAGAAAGTTTTCCTTCTAATTTTGCCATTAATTCGGCGTAACCATATAATTCCATACTATTCAACCCTCCATTAGAGTTAAATTCCATACCAAAAGAAGCTTTACCCTGAAATGCTTTGGAAGCAGGAATGTTTAAAAGAGTAACAGCTTTAAAGCTTAGCCCAACACTCTTATCAAAAACATAATCGATACCGGTCATGGAGTTACTTGTACCATCAGAATTTATTTCATTAAACCCTGAAGCCTCAGGGTTTTGAAAAGAGGACATTTTCATTTTATAGGAGACTCCACCCCCAATAGCTGAAATGGACAATGGGGGAACCAAAGGAATTGGGGCAGGTGTTGCAACAAGAAAATCTACGAACCATAACCGTTGATCATCTTTTTTTGCAAATACCGCTTTTGCACTACCTAATGGAGCACCTTTTTTTAGCAAGGATACATCAACAATTCCTTCGAAACCCTTTCCATATCTTGGATCATTCTCCAGTATATTTATATTACCATAAAACTTCACCGGCCCTATGTCCGCTTTTACGGCTATTCCTGCTAATTCGAGCTTCTGGAACTTCCATTTTTGCAGATGGTCTTCTTCTTTGAAACTACCAATTATTCCAATTTTTGTTGATGCTCCAAACCCTTGAGAGCCTTCCATCATATTGATATTCAAATCAAAATATAGGTTGGCGTTGGTTTCGTTGGCCGTAATCCCGATCTTGGAGATAGATACAGGAAAACCTGCCAGCTTAACTTCATCATGATACCCCATATAATCAACGGCAAACACTGGGGATTCTGTTTGCAAGACCAGGTTCTGAAAGACTATCCCTTTGAACTCAACAAGCTTTTTTTCTGGCTTGCTATTTGCATCACCCTGTGTTGTTTCAACCTCATCATCTTCGTTCTCCAAACTGTTTACCTGATTGGCACTGATCGCCAAACGTCCGTGCAAAATTGCCTTGGGCCTAAACTGTCCGTCCCTCACTGCCAGTTCTATGGCGCTGTTGGGCAATAGCTGTCCCTTGGCTTTCCAGAGGTTAAAATCAATGACAGAATCCGTGCTAACATTAAGCAAGTATTCCTCTTCGGAAATGAGCCCTAGATAACGGAGTCCCAGCTTTTTGGTATCATCGTCAGAATTCTCCTGTTTCGATACCGGGAGTACAATACGTCCGTCGAAACCGGCACCTATTAGGTTGTTGGCTGCAAGGGACACCTCTATGTGATCAACGGAGTATGCCCAAGCTTTACTATCGTTGGTTATTCCTTCCTCTAAGGGAATTAGGTTATCTGCATAAAAAGTTCCGGAAACACCATAGTTATCCACAATCAGATGATGGGCTCCAAAAAACACCCGTTCATTGGCCGTAGCTGTTTTTGAAGTTTTAAATTCTTTGGGTAGACCAACTTCCAAAGTTTTTACATAGACCCCACGCCAAGCCTCCGGATTTGGCAAAAGCAACCCCTGTTCCCTATAATACTCAGGAAATGCTTTGTTGACACCGGAATCGTTTCTTAAATCGCTAAAATCTAGTATGGCCTGATTGACATCGAACTGAAAATTACCGTCATAATTTTCATTGTTGCGTTTTCTTGCCAACACAAAAGGCTTTAGGTCAATTTCTACTAAAATATCGTTCCAATCGGAAGCTACCGCACTAAACGCACCCCTGACCCTATGTGGAATTTTAATCTTTTGTTTACCAAAGTCCGTTGTTATGGTCCTCGATACAGTGGTTTTTGTTTCCCTAACCTCTCCATTCGACTCTACTGGCAACAACAAATCCCTCGAAAATTCTACTAGACCTTCTATTCCCAATTCTTGTACCCCATCACAATTAATGGTTACATAGGTTTTGTTTCGGGTATTGCCCGACTTATAGTTGAATCCTCCTTTCAACGTCAGCATCCATTTACCAGCATTGAAGGGAATGTATACATCGCCCAGTAGTACCAAATTGGCATCACCCACAATACCTCCCTGATGGGATAATTTAACGTTGTTGGCTCCAAAAAATAGTTCTATGGGGTAGCCATTTTTATTGGTCTGGGGCAAGCGCACCCTAGCAAAAACGGTAAGCTCGGTGAAATCCTTATTGATGGTCGCCTTGGTAATACCTATGGCGTATTCCAGATTTCCACGGGTTAGCCTTACGCCAACCGGAAGTACTTGTATATCTTCATGGGTGAAGGAATTTACCCAGGTATTGTTTTGTTCTATGGCACGGAAACTTTCAGCTGCAATAGACCGGTCTTTTGTAATGGTATCGGAAACTGGATACCAGCGCTCAATATTTTCCCAGCTAAATTCCGGACGATGCTTATGCGATGTGCCATTATCCACCACATAAGTACTATCCCAAAGTTTGATCGAAGGACTGTTTGAAAAACACAAAAAACCGTTCGCTATTAGAACCAGTGTAAAAATTAACCTCATAGGCAAGTTGGTAGGTTAAGTAACAAATATTTGGTGTAGGATTATGATTACAGTCTGTATCTTATAGGACACTTATTTTTCAAAAAAGTCACTTTTAAAATGCTTTTTTTGGTTTGATTTTTTTAAAGAAATGAGATTGTGTTATTAAGAAAGAAGAGGGCGGCATATCTAGATTGCGTAATTAAACCCCACTTAACTACTATAGAATAGAGTCCTCTAGTAAGAGCTCTGTGCGCCTGCCCTCTTCAAAAATGAATAGGTTTACTCCTTGGTGAAACCGATTGTATTGGTTTCCCTTGTTTCCCCATCTTCAAACTGAAAAACAATCTTTGCGGAATAGTTGCCAACCGGTAAATTGGAGAGCTGAATGCTTCCCATATTGTTTCGATGATATGCCAAAAGTCCACCATACTCAAAAGTATCCGGGTCCCAACTAAGAAGAAATCCATTGCAAGACATCTGGCTTAAGCCAGACGGATATTCGCCATATACTTCATCGTTTGAATTTAAAATAACAAGTTTGGAGCTTTCTGGTGTCCAATAAAACCGTTCTTTAAGTCCTAAAAAATCTCCCTCAAAAGTTAAATCTGTTCCATTTGCACAAGCAGAGGGAACTGAAGTCGGAGACAAAGTAACTTTATTGATATAAGGTTGTGTATTAAAAATCCTTAGCTTTAAATTGGGTTGTTCTGCCTTATGAAATGGTTTTTTTTGAAGGATTGTCCTAGTTGAATCGTTTATTATGTATTGGTAAGCACTTTTGGTTTTAATGCCTACGTAGGCTTTTTTAAGTCGTTCATCAGGGCCCGAGCCTAAATAATCATTTGGTATGGTAAAGCTTAAAGAATCTGCTACAACCGTTGCAGGAATTTCTATGCTATCCGTTTTTTGTTCATTCACCAAATACACCTTTACCTCATCGGTACTGCCGAATCCTTTACCGTGTATTACGTGGTTCCTGCCCAAATGGGAAAAGAACTCTTCCGAAGAATAATAACTGGCATTATACCAACTATAGTCGGAATAAAATTTAGCATAATCCAAAACTACGGCTGTACTAACATTTGATAAATCTACCTGTGGTTCCGAATCATCATCGGAATTACATGAAATTAATGCGCTTATCAACGCGATTGATGAAATTAATTTGATAACTCTCATTTTCAATAATTGTTTAAGTATTAAATTAAATAGTGTATAAAGTTGAAAAATAGGCCGGCGTATCTAAGTTGCGTAATTAAAACCCCACCTAAAACTACCTTAGAAACAAAACCAAAGACGGTCTATATACCCGCCGGCCTTTTTTTTGATGTTACTTTTATTGCTTTTCTCGTTAGAAGAGAGGGAAGCGTATCTAGGAACAGTAAATGGAATTTTCCAGATTACTTAAGAAACAGAGCCCCCTATAAGCTCTACTTGTCCGCATTCCCTCTTTAACTAAAAATTCTTAAATTTTGATGGTTTCTTTTTTAGAAGAGAGGGTGGCGTATCTATTTGGTGTAATACTCATCCCGAAAAATTACAATAGAAATAAAGCCCCCTATAAGCCCTAATTTTCCGCCTTCCCTCTTTAACTAAAAATCTAAATTTTGCCTGGTTATCATTCTTTTTAAAAGGAGGGTGGCGTATCTATTAGAAGTAATCATTATCCCACGTAATTACGGATAGAAATAGAGCCCCCTATAAGCTCTACTTTCCGCCTTCCCTCTTTTTGTTGACTTGTTTTATTGTTTTTTCATTTGGGTTCGTATTAAAAAAGAGCGGTCAGCGTATCTACATTGCGTAATTAAAACCCCACCTAAAATTACCAGAGAAATAAAGTTGCTTACAAACCTTTATTTTTCCGCTGCCGCTCTTTATTCTTTATTGCTTCATTATCTTGTATTCACTTTGGGGTTATAATATTTTTGTTCCAAGGCTACCCTGCCCTGTCATAAATTGTTTTCTTATCCATTTTTGGCGCATCTTCTTCTTTTTTTGGTTCTTTATATTTTTTAAAGGTTTTGTTCTCCCACTTCCGATCCCTAATCCACATCAAAATCATTGCAATAATTCCTAAAAAGAGTATCGCACATTGCACATACAATAGCTCTATATCCGTAAAGCCATCTAGCCAATCAAAAAAATCGCCCATAACTAAATTTCATGTTTATCCTATTCGCGTTCATCCAATTTCGTTTGGTTCCATAGAACATCATAGGGGCAATTCTACCTGGAATGTTAACTTCATTATATGTTTACTTTAAACCTCCCTGGCCTTCCAATACCATTAATCTAATCGGAATCACATTTCTGAAAGACCAAAGGAGGTTTGGCGCTTATGAAAAAAGCATCTTCTTTTTATTGTTTTATAATAAATTCACTACGTCTGTTCTGTTGATGTTGCGTTTCTGTACAAGACACCCCATTACTGCATCTGTTTACCAATTGTGACTCTCCATAGCCTCTTGCGGTAAGCCTGTTTCTAGATATTCCCCTAGAGGTTAAATACTCTAAGGTGGCCCGTGCCCTTCTGTCGGATAGGGATAGGTTATAACTATCATTCGCCCTACTATCGGTATGTGATCTTACATCTACTTTTAGGCCTTTATTTCTATCCATGGCCGCCACAAGTTTTTCTAACTCTACCTTGGCATCGGGCCGGATGTAGGATTTATCCAAATCGAAATAAATAACAATGTTCAGCAAATTGGCTATATCATCTCCGGGCCTTACTTCAGTAATTTCTTTGGTAAGTTCAAAGTTGTGCTCGCGATCCTTAAGCCCCTTTGCGGAATAGGCGTCTTCTCCCCCATAACCTTGCTTTGTAACCTTTAGCACATAGGCTCTGTTTATATCGGCCACTGTACTGTAATATCCTTTGGAATTGGTGTTTACGCGGGCCAATTCTTTGTTGTCCTCATCCAATACTATAACCAGGGCATTGCCAAGAGGGACCTTGGTGTTCTTGTCGATAACTATACCATTGAGTTTGCCTTTTAGGAGGTCTTTAATATCCTTGGTCTCTACAAAGCTGTAGATATCGTCTCGCCCAAGGCCTCCCTGTCTATTGGAACTTACATAACCTTTCTTGTTCTTTATCACAAAGGCTACATCGTCCGCATCCGAGTTTATGGGTTTTCCCACATTTATAAGGCTTCCATCGCCTCCCAACTGGGTATAGAAAACATCGTAACCGCCCAGACCATAATGTCCATCGGAAGAGAAATACAATTCGTTTTCTTCTGTGATATATGGAAACGATTCGCGCCCCCGTGTATTTATTCCAGCCCCAAGGTTAACGACCTTACCTAGAGAACCCGAAGAGCTTATGGGTACTTTAAAAATATCTGTCTGGCCCAATGACCCGGGCCTATCGGACACGAAGTAGAGTTCATTTTCCCTGGTCCCTAAGGCGGGGTGGGCGGTGGAATAGTTGTCGCCATTGATAGAAAGGTCTTCCACATCGGTCCATCTGCCCGCTATTAAATGTGCCCTGTATATCTTAAGGTGCTGAATTTCATCCTTTCCGCGTTTGTTTCGTGGCGAGGTATTGTTCCTTGTAAAATATACGGTATTACCGTCTCTTGTAAACACGGCACTGGACTCATGAAACTTTGTGTTAACATCTCCCTTAAGTTTGGTTGCGCGATCTAGGCTACCATCCTCGTTCATCCTTGCTTCATAAAGATCTAGGAAGGACAGTCCGTCCCAGGAACTACGTCTTTTAACAACGGATCCTGTGTCTTTTGTGGATGCAAAGACCACTTTATCTCCTACGAAGGCCGATCCAAAATCTATGCCCTCCGTATTAATGTCCATGGTCTTCATTACATATCGCCCCGAATTTTCGGCAATAATATCCAAATAATCCTTAGAGCTTTTATAGGCCCCGTCTGGAAGGCCGGCCTTTTGTATATAGGTGTTGAACCATTTTTTTGACTCGTCTGCCTTTCCAACGGCCTTTAAGGATTGTGCATACCTTAGGTAGTAGACCGCCTCTTTTATGGATGGATTAAAAGCGAACAACTCTCCATACCATTTGGCAGCGGCATCATAGTTAGCATTAAAGTAGTGGGTGTTTCCCAGCTTTTTAAATAGTTCTTCGGATTTAAACCCGGATTTGGCCACGTCTTCATAGACATCGGCCGCATAAATAAAGGCCAGTCTATCGTACTTCTTGTCCGCTCTGTTCATTTTAGCGTTCTGGGCCATTGCGCTGCCTATTACGGCAAACTGCATGGCGATGATCAGCGTTGTTCTTATTATGTTATTCATAACTTTATGGTGATTTGGTTAAAAGAATCTTGGGTTGACCGCTCTTCTGACTTTATTGATCAGGTCAAAACGTAAAAAGATTTCGTGCGAACCAGAATTATAGTTCCCTAATTCCGTAGTATCATAATCGTAGGCATAACCTATCATCAGATTATCCGATAGCTGAAAGCCCACCAACGCACTTACCGCGGCATCCCATCTATAAGCGGCACCCAGGGTAAAGACATTGTTGAACATAAAACTTGCCGTGGCATCTACTGCCAACGGTGCGCCCACAACGGCCTTGGCCAATGCTGCGGGTTTAAATTTTATGGAATCGCTTAAATTAAAAACGTAACCGGCCATTAGATAAAAATGGGCCTTCTCCGTAGCGGTAGACGTGGTTACATCCTCGTAATGTTCCGTGTTTATAAAGTTGGGCGTAGACAGACCTACGTACCATTTGTCGCTAGAGTGAAAGTACACCCCCGCCCCTACTACCGGGGAGAACCTGTTGTCTATATTAACGGCATTGGGATCTAAGGGATTAAAAACAAGGTCGGAAAAGTTGACATCGAGCAAATTAAACCCTCCTTTGATACCAAAAGACAATCTTGAATCCTCGGATGTTTGTATGGTATAAGAGAAATCTGCCGTTAAGTTGTTCTCTTTTGATGGACCTATCTCGTCTTGGTAAAAGGACAATCCCAATCCTACGCCCCCAAACCCTACAGGGGTATTCATGGATATATTTACGGTTCTTGGGGCGCCCTCTAAACCTACCCATTGAGCCCGGTACAAGGAATATAAGCTAAACATGCCCCTGTTACCGGCATATGCCGGGTTAATGGTCTCTGTGTTATACATATATTGTGTGTACTGCGAGTCTTGTTGTCCATAGGTGGTCGCAAGACTTACTATGGACAGTATTGCTAGTGTTATACAGTGTTTAAATTTCATGTCTATGTTGTATTTGTTAGTTGCCATTTATGTATAGATAGCCCGCTTTCTTATAGGCGCGAACATCGGTAGTTCCTTGATAATCGAAAGTGAGTATGTAGAAATAGGTGCCTGTTGGCAGTCTGTTGCTGTTGTCTATGGTTGCCCTGGCATCGGAAAAGCCTTTGAAGGTATTGGCGCTTTCGTCATAATCATCTTGCTCAAAAACCTTTACACCCCATCTGTTGAATATTTTTACATTTACATTGTTGGCACAGCTAACATCATCTATGGCCTGTCTTATATCAAGAAAATCGTTTATACCATCGCCATCGGGGGTAATAAGGTTAAATACCGTAAGTGCACAAGGCAAGGCATCGGTCTTGGCACGGGCCAAAGTAAATACCCCGTAGGCATCTACTGCCGTGGTTACCGTTTGTGCGGTAGCATCTACTACTGCGCCTTCGTCTATCCAGAGGTTTTGGGCCTCATCCCAACGGGCAATGGTTATACCCTCTGCCGGCAGTTGTGTTATTGCCGCGGGAGTAGTGTCGTTATCCCAAGAAAGTGTAACGAGTACATCGCTATTTCCCGTGGTGCGCTCTATGGTCCAATGCTCGGCATTATCTATAAGCTCTAGATTAGGGCCTACGTTGGCCACCGGATAGTTGGTATTGGTATCTTCAAAGAAATATTTACCCACAAACTGGTCTGCCGAGGTATCGGGTGCAGAGATGGCCGCCCATCTGTGGAAACCGGCATCGCCTATCGGAAATTCAAAAGAGTTATCTCCCATCTTAACCACCGGACCGTCTACATGACTGTCATTGGTGGTTAAGACCTGGTCCGAATTCTGCTCAAAAATAAATTCGCCTCCAAAATTATCGTTGTCCACAATACCGTTTTCGAAGCTACTTTCATTTGCAATGCTAAAACCGCCCGTAAGCATAAATGCGGGTTGTGCGGATGCATTGTTGAACAGTACATCATAGAGGAAATTATAGTTGGCCCCCGAAATAAGTTGGGCATCGTTACCCACAAAGCGGGTTATTCCGCTATCCAGGGTATGATCTACACTGCCATCGTTGTTCCAATTATTATAGGCATATACATCCCCATGATTTATGAAGGTACCTGTGGCCGTGTTGTCGAATTCTGGGACTATGCTAACCACCGTGCCTTCGGAGATTATTACGTCGCCAGTATTTACAGTCTGTGCCCGTAAAGAAAACGGGATGGCCAACAGCACCAAAATGTATAGGGCCGTGCCTTGTTTTGCCTTTGTTTTCATTTGTCTAATTTTTGTTTTCATTGATCATTTATTTGTATTCCGATTATATGTTTGAAGTTTAAAGTCGCTACTCTTCTGCTCTACTTTTTCTTCTTTATACTCTCTTCTTTTCGCTTTTCTCTTTTTAGTTTCCAGTTCTTAGCTTAAAGTTGTTAGTGGAAAGTTTAAAGTCCTCTCCGCCTCTTTTCACTTTCTACTCTACTCTTTCCACTTCATACCTCATACTTTCCACTTCATACTTCATACTTTCCTCTTCATACTTTCCTCTTTCTACTTCATACTTTCTGCTTACCCACTACCCATCTAACCTCAAGGCTTTTTCTATTTTTTTACCAAACTTGTTTTTAGCATGTTGTTTTTTATTTCATATTATTAGATACTACCACCATCCGTAATGGTCCAGCTATCCAGGGTTATTATATTTGTTCTTGCTGTATCTGCTGCGCCGCCTGCCGTGTATAGGGAGCTACCAAAATGCACGCTAACACCGGGTTGAAGCGTTAACGCCTCCCAGTTTATGAGGGTTTGATCGTATAGGATGGTTGTGGTGGCGGCACCCAGCATAAAACTTGTCATAGATGTTGCCTGGCTTACATCCCAGTTGCTTACATCTAGATTTGTTAACCCTGTACAACCCTGAAATTGCGCTCGGAAATTAGTTCCCTGACCAACATCCCAGTTGCTTACATCTAGCGTGGTAAGCCCTATACAATTGGTAAATTGTTGTTGAAAATTGGTTCCTTGCCCTACATCCCAGTTGCTTACATCTAAAGTGGTTAAGCTTACGCAACTAGCGAATTGTTCTTTAAAAAATGTCCCCTGACCTACATTCCAGTTGCTTACATCTAAGGTGGTTAGACTTGTACAATCTTGAAATTGGGAGGCAAAAACTACGCCTTGACTTACATCCCAGTTACTGACATCCAAGCTGACCAAAGAAGAGCAACCCCAGAATTGCCAACCAAAATAATCCCCTTGGCTTACATCCCAGTTGCTTACATCTAGAGTGGTTAAATTTGAACAATTCCCGAATTGAGAACCAAAAATAGTCCCTTGGCTTACATCCCAGTTGCTTACATCTAAAGTGGTTAAACTTGTCCCCAAGAATTGATTTGCGAAATCTGTGCCCTGACTTACATCCCAGTCAGTAACATTTAAACTCGTTAAACTTGAACATCCCAAAAATTGAGAACGGAAACTTGTAATACCTTCTACATTTAAGCTATCGGTAGCACTTACATCTAAATTACTGCAAGCCCAAAAGGCTCCCTCTCCTGCACCTTGTAAGCAACCCCATTGGCTAACGTCTATAATCTTAAGTTGCCCTGTTGTTACAGGGTTTAATGGGTCTGTAAACTGCCAGCCATTAATTTTACCCGTAATGGTAAGGGTATATATACCCGCAGCGGCATAGGTATGTGTGGCTGCCGTGAGCATATTGGCATTGGTAACAAAACTAGTATTGCCATCGCCCCAATCTACCGTAAAGGCATAATCGCCAGTCCCTTTTAAGGGTAAGATTATTTCGTTAGTAGGACCTGCACCAAAAAGATTAGCGGTGTTCCAAGTGCTAATAAACGGAGTATTCTTCGAGTTTTGTAAGCTCATACCCATTTGAGCCTGTAGCCCTAAGGGGGCTATAAGCAGGAGCAGGATAAGCGTTACAAAATTTTTCATCTGTTATTATTTATTGTTTTTTCAATTGTCATATGCGACATCCATTTAATCATTTCTTTGGGTATCAAGTTTTAGTTATGGATGTTTCATCGTTTTTAGTTTATACATTATTGCTCCAAGGAGTAATTGGTTCCTTGGTAATGATAGAATGTTAGAATTTCTGCTGTGGCAATATTCATGGTGCCCAGTGCCGTACCATCTTCTCTTACAAAAGATGCCGGGAATGTTACCGTACCTGCCGTTGCATTTAAAAAGTGGAAATTATACACCCCTCCATCTACCGGGTTTATAAAATTGTTGATAGTTATATTGTTTTGTGCTGCCATATCGTACCTATAAATACCTTCTGGTACACTGGCGGCATCTATAGTAACTGTAGGTGCTACCGTTACTACTTGTATATTGTTTACCTTGCTAATAACAGTTCCTGTAATGTCTATAAGGTTGCCCGCTGTATAGGTTGTGCTAACCGCTGCTATGGGTGCCGATAAAATATTACCTGTGGCATCTGTATATAGCACATTGTTTACCGCTGTGGCACCACTATCGTCTCTGGTATTAGGATAATCTTCAAACTGAACATCGCCACCAGAAACGTCTAAACGTTGGCTAGGCGTTGCCGTACCGATACCGACATTACCTGCTGGTTGTACCACCAAATGGTCTGTATTAACACGTACCTCGCCGTTTGTTCTGATAGCAAAAATCTCATCTAAATCTGTAGCAGCACCCACACTTTGGTTATCGCCAAAGGCTTTCATTAGGTAGCCTGTAGGAACTATACCAGCTGGATTGGTGTCTTCCAAACGTAATACCATATCATTCTCTCCTCCAGCCTGTATATTCTGCTTAAGGTCTACCAGTACTGAGGCATTACTATTCCCCGTATAGCCCTCCACCAATAATGCGGTAGACGACGGCACATTATCAACAATATGCGTCTTAGCTGTTGGTGCTGTGGTACCTATGCCTACATCGCCATTATCCAAGGCCACAAACTCGGTGCCTGCCGGTCTTGCTGTTGAACCATCACTTTGGGTCCCTAGTTCTACACGTCCTGCTGCATCTACCCATGCATCGGTGGTAGCATCTGCCGAAGCGGCTATAACCGCTGCCAAAGTACCCGCTTCTTTAAGCTCGCCTGTGGTGGCATCTGCGGTTACAATAACATCGGTTGCGAGGTCTGCTCCGGTGAGGTCGCTAACGCGTACTTTACCGTTTACCTCCAATTTTTCGTTGGGGGCTGTGGTGCCCAGACCAATATTACCTAATGGATTAATATACATTCTTACATCACCCGCTGTACCAGTTTTGACAACGAACCCACCATTTAACCAACGAGACTCTAATACGATTCTACCACCGTTGTCATTCCCTATCCCAGCCCAACTATTAGGAGCTGTTTGATATAACAATATCTTTTGTTCTGCTGGAGTATGTGAATTATTAAGCGCATCGTTCGACCAGAGATTTTGGTTTTGCAAGCGTAAATTATTTGGACCAATTTTAATATTACCTGCTACATCTAATCTTTCCGTTGGTGTTGCCGTACCAATCCCCACATTACCTAGTGTATAAATATCTTCCGTATTATCTGTAGCTCCTGCATTATCATCGGTACCAAACCAAGGTTCTATTGCTGCTAGGTTTATGGTTGGGTTATCGTTATCCTCATTGGTATAGGTGAGTACGCCTGTTGGGTTGTCCAACGCCAGGGTGGTGTTGGTTTCTGCAGCAGTTACTAAATCTGATACTAAACCACCTTCTTTAAGCTCGCCAGTGGTGGCATCTGCCGTTACAATAACATCGGTGGCCAGGTCTGCCCCTGTAAGGTCGCTGATACGTACTTTACCGTTGACTTCTAATTTTTCATTAGGGGTGGTGGTGCCGATGCCGACGTTGCCATCAGCAGAAATTCTCATTTTCTCTGTGCCGTTTGTTGCACCTAAATTGGTTGTAGTAAATAGTATATTTGAACCGTTTGCTGCTGGTGTAAAATTTTCAGCAGCTTCATAGGTGATACTTGCTGCAAGACCACTCATGGCCGTACCATTATGCCCTTGTGCATCTAGATACAATAGGTCATCACCTGCATTGATCGCTAATGGGGCAGCTTGAGTACCTCTACCGGCTCTTCCCCTAAACGTAGCATGTGTAAAAGCATGGTTTCTGTATGAGTTAATATTAATTCCGTTGGAAGCATTGGCAGTTGTTTCTATAAATGCTCCGCCTGTCAAGTTTTCAATTGTTAATCTAGCTCCAGAGAGCGGGGTTGACGTACCAATCCCAACGCTACCCAGCGTATAGATATCCTCGGTGTTGTCTGTGGCTCCTGCATTATCATCTGTACCAAACCAAGGTTCGGTAGCAGCTCCTATACTTGCTACGGTACCTGCCTCTTTAAGCTCGCCTGTGGTGGCATCTGCGGTTACGATAACATCTGTTGCGAGGTCTGCACCTGTAAGATCGCTGATACGTACTTTACCGTTTACTTCCAATCTTTCGTTGGGAGTTGTGGTGCCAATGCCTAGATTACCCGCGTCATCTATGCGCATGCGCTCTATATGATCTAATGAAAAAAACATGGTATTATCCTCGGTTACAGGAGTACTAACAAAATCGCGATGCCCTATAAATACATTACCGTTACGGTTATTGGGTACTATACCGCCTACACTCATATTACCTAGTGCAATATTATTAGAACCGGTAATTACGTTTTGCAATGCTAATCTCCCTATAGCAATATTTCCATGTCCTCCGGTGTTACTATATAAAGCAGATTCTCCAATAGCAATATTGTTTACTCCATCCATGTTATTGGATAATGCATCCATACCAACCGCTACGTTACTTACTGCTATTGTATTAGAAGCTAATGCGCCACGGCCCACAGCTACATTATAGAGACCCGTGGTATTATTTTCTAGTGCGCCACTACCAACTGCTACATTAAAAACACCTGTGGTAGTACTTGCAAGTGCGTTATTACCCACACCAACATTTTCTACACCGGTATTATTCGTAAGTGCATTTTGCCCTACGGCAACATTATCATTTGGACTATTAACACCTCCCACGCCCACACGCATACCATCTATAAGGGCTTCATCTGTAACTTCTAAGATTTGTGTTGGTGTTGCGGTACCAATCCCTACATTACCATTGTCCAAGGCTACAAACTCGGTACCTACCGGCCTTGCCGTTACACCATCGCTTAATGTGCCCAGTTCTACAAGGCCCGCGCCGTCTACCCATGCATCGGTGGTGATATCCGCAGAAGCGGCTATTACCGTGGATAGGTCTATCTGTGAGGTATTGCCCTCCTCGTCCCGGTAGTCCAGATTAATACCGTCCGCGTTCATCCCCAAGGTGGTAAGGCTCTCATTGCCCTGTACTATATTGTTGAGGTTGTCAATGACATCCTGCAGGTTTACGCCATTGTCCGGTGTACCGTCATTATCTATATCCACCGTACCATCGGTTACCGCTACATTGCCCGCAAGGGCGGATACCGGTACCACATTGGCCGTACCGGCCTCATCGGTATAGGTAAGCGTACCATCGCCATTGTCTACCAGAGAAGTGAGGGTCTCCAATGCGGCAAGGTCGTCGGCATTGGTAAGGCGTTGCCATTTGGCACCGTCCCAATAGCAATAACCTGCTGCCAGGTCCGTGGCCATGGTATTGGTATTGAACACCAAAAGGCTAAGCTTGTTGCCATTGTTTATGGTAGTGGCGTCCGTTGCACTTTGAAGTTCCACTCTAGGGATAAGTATTCCCCGGTCCGTGGAAACCACATCCAACTGGGTAGATCCATCGGGCATTATGGTGCCGATCCCTACTTGTGCGTGTACCAGGCACGCTGTAAATAAAAATGCTATGCTAAAGATTAGTTTTTTCATCATTTTTGGTTTCATTTCTTGGCTTAAAGTCCTTACACTTGCGTTTTTGCTACTTTTCTTTCCCTTTCGCTACCAACTCCCTTTCGTTGCACTCAGTTTCAGCATTAAAGCTCCGTACCTGAGCGATATGTTTTTCCTTAAAACTACCTGCCGGTACCATGTTTGGCTCTTTCCTTGTGACTCGTTGTTGCCAGTTTATTTGCTGTGACCGTACCATTTTTATCTTTTTTATTCTCTAGTTGAAAGTGAAAAAAGTTTAAAGTCAATACTCTCTTACTACTCACTTTCCTCTTTATACTTTTCTCTTTCCACTTCATACTTTCTGCTTACTTATTACTTATCTAACCCCAAGGCCGCTTCTATTTTTGCCAAGCGTGCTTTAAGGGTATTGTTTTCTTGTTGTAATGCTTCCAGCTTTTTTTCTTGTGCAATGGTGTGTAGGTAGAGTTCTTCTACTTTTTCCAAGGTTTGCATGGATAAAGCCGTCATATTTACGGTATAGCCGTTCTCTGTTTTTTCTAACTGCTCTATACCTGTTACCCCCGGTAAGTGCTTATTTACCTTTATAAAGGCCTCTACTTCCGGCAAGGTTTTAAAGGTGTAGGTTTTGTTAAGGGTATTTTCGCCCTTTAAGTATTCTTCAAACACATAATCTGGGTAGGTAGTGGTGCCACTTTGTAAGTTACCTGTGGCTCTGATGTTGCCTGATACGTCTAGCCTTTCTGTTGGTGCAGTAGTACCGATACCGACATTACCTGCTGGTTGTACCACCAAATGGTCTGTATTAACACGTACCTCGCCACTTGTTCTGATAGCAAAAATCTCATCCAAATCTGTAGCAGTACCCACACTATGGTTATCGCCAAAGGCTTTCATTAAATAGCCTGTTGGGGTGCCTCCTGCCGACGTACTGTTCTCTAATCTTAATAGTTGGTCTTCTTCCCCGCCATTATCCAAATCTTGGGCAAATACCACTGTTTTTTCTATGGTACTGCCTGAAAAGTATCCATCGACTCTTAATTTAGTAGTTAATGGCGTTGTACTTCCTGATATATGTGTTTTTGCTGTTGGTGCAGCAGTACCTATGCCTACATTACCTGCTGGTTGTACCACCAAATGGTCTGTATTAACACGTACCTCGCCACTTGTTCTGATAGCAAAAATCTCATCCAAATCTGTAGCAGTACCCACATTTTGGTTATCGCCAAAGGCTTTCATTAGGTAGCCTGTAGGAACTATGCCAGCTGGATTGGTGTCTTCCAAACGTAATACCATATCATTCTCTCCACCAGCCTGTATATTCTGCTTAAGGTCTACCAGTACTGAGGCATTACTATTCCCCGTATAGCCCTCCACCAATAATGCGGTAGACGACGGCACATTATCAACAATATGCGTCTTAGCTGTAGGTGCTATGGTACCTATGCCCACATCACCACCATCAAGCACCGTCATTACCTCGGTACCATTATCACGTAAGTTTAATATATCTTCGGTGCCCGAGTTACTAACATCTAGTTTGGCAGCAGTGGTTGCGGCTCCACCAATACCTACATTACCTGTTCTGCCTATATTACTCGTTTGGTCTTCTCCCGTTACAGCCCAGGCGTCGCCGTCTGCGGAGGCAGCTGCTATATCTGCGATACTGGTTTTGGTGATGTCTCCCGTGGTACCGTTTGTGGATAATACGTAGTTGGGGTTGGTTTCATCGAAGTTGGTGCCGGTGTATTGCGAAAATTGTAATTGCCCCGATCCAAAAGTTCTAAGAATTCTTGTTGGGAAATTTGTATCATCTGTTCCTACCTCTAAATAGAAAAAACCGCCTTCTGAATTAAACCTAAAGTCGTTTCCAGCGCCCGGGCGTATCATATTAAGGAATACATTATTGCCTTTGCTTAATGTTAAATCACCACCATTTAGGGTTACATCGCCTGTTCTTGTAATAGCACTTGTTAGGTCTTCGCCAGTTACACCCCAGGCATCGCCATCGGCAGCGGCTGCTGCAACACTAGCAATAGTGCCTGCCTCTTTAAGTACACCGGTTGTAGCATCTGCGGTAACAATAACATCTGTTGGTAAATCTGTCTCTGTTAAATTACGTACACGGACTTTACCGTTTACATCTAATTTTTCGTTGGGGGTCGTGGTGCCGATGCCGACATTACCTGCTGGTTGCACTACCAATTGGTCTGTGTTAACACGTACTTCGCCGCTTGTTCTTATAGCAAAAATCTCATCCAGATCTGAAGCAGTACCCACACTTTGGTTATCTCCAAAGGCTTTCATTAAATAACCTGTTGGAGTACCTCCTGCCGATGTACTGTTCTCTAATCTTAATAGTTGATCTTCTTCCCCGCCATTATCCAAATCTTGGGCAAATACTACTGTTTTTTCTACATTACTACCTGTAAAGTATCCATCAACTCTTAATTTAGTTGTTGTTGGAGTAGCAATTCCAGATATATGCGTTTTAGCTGTTGGTGCTGTGATGCCGATACCGACATCGCCATTATCCAAGGCTACAAACTGCGTACCATTAGGTCTTGCTGTTGTACCATCGCTTTGGGTGCCTAGTTCTACACGTCCTGCCGCATCTACCCATGCATCGGTAGTGGCATCTGCCGAAGCGGCTATAAGTGTTGCTATGGTGCCTGCCTCTTTAAGCTCGCCTGTGGTGGCATCTGCGGTTACTATAACATCGGTTGCTAAGTCTGCGCCTGTAAGGTCGCTTACACGAACTTTACCGTTTACTTCCAATTTTTCGTTAGGGGTGGTGGTGCCGATACCGACATTGCCTCCTGCCGATTGAAGTACTAAACTATTACCAGTAGTAGCACTAACTAAGTCATTTAAAGCCTGTATTGATGAATACCCTGGAAGTTGATTAAATTGAAGTGCTTCAGATGTAAATTGATCTGTTAAGGCAAAACCTCTACCAACATTGTCTGTTCTAAAAAGCGCAGCAAAACCAGTGTTAGGTGCATCAGATTGAAATCTAGTTTGATTAAAAATAGTACTTGTTCCAATCCCTACATTACCTAGTGTATAAATATCCTCGGTGTTGTCTGTAGCTCCTGCATTATCATCTGTACCAAACCAAGGTTCTATAGCTGCTAGGTTTACAGTTGGGTTATCGTTATCCTCATTGGTATAGGTGAGCACACCGGTTGGGTTGTCCAACGCCAGGGTGGTGTTGGTTTGAGACGCTGCCGCTAAATCTGCAATACTGGTTTTGGTAACCTCACCAGTTGTACCATTTGTTGAGAGTACATAGTTAGGATTGGCTTCGTCCCAATTGGTACCTGTATAGGTATTAAAGGTGAGTTGACCATCGGCGGCGATACGCATTTTTTCAGTCGCAGCTGTTGTACCTAAACCTGTGGTAATAAAGAAAATGTCTAATCCATTAGCAGTTGGTGTGAAGTTTTCTGCAGCTTCAAATCCAATTCTACCAGTAGATAAACCACTAAAGGTTGTTCCGTTATGCCCTTCTACATCAAGATATAACATATCATCCCCTGCATTTAATGCTAACGGAGCTGCTTTGGTTCCTCTTGCCGCAAAACCTCTAAATAAAATATGCGTATTAGGACTATTTCTATATGCCTCAGAAGTAAAACCAGAAACTAAGTTAGATACTACATCAACAACAGCTGAACCTCCAGAAAGGTCTTCTATTGCTAAGTCAATAGTAGGTGTTGCAGTCCTACCAATACCCACATTACCTAGTGTATAAATATCTTCCGTATTATCTGTAGCTCCTGCATTATCATCTGTACCAAACCAAGGTTCTATAGCTGCTAGGTTTACAGTTGGGTTATCGTTATCCTCATTGGTATAGGTGAGTACCCCTGTTGGGTTGTCCAACGCCAAGGTGGTGTTGGTTTGTGGTGCGCTTACTGCTGTTAATGGTGCCGAAAGGATGTTACCCGTAGCATCGGTATACAGTACATTGTTTACGGCTGTTGCGCCGCTATCGTCACGGGTATTTGGGTAGCTTTCAAACTGTACATCGCCTCCTGATACGTCTAAACGAGCAGATGGATTTACTTGATTTATTCCAATATTACTATCTTGATCAATTACCAAACCTAATGTTCTTACATTAGTAGTATTATTATAAACTTCATATACAAGTTTATTGGGACCAAGATTTGCATTATTCGAAATTTGAAATGATGGTCTGGAAGTATCAAAAATTTGACCTGTTAGAACATCTCTATTAAAAGCAAGTGCCTCCACTCTTGGTAAATGACCTATTGTTACACCTTGAGTGCCACCATCACTTACACTTAATTGTGAATCTGGAGTAGGATCTCCAATCCCTACAAACCCTGTGGTATAAATATCCTCGGTGTTTAAAGTTGCCCCGGCATTGTTATCGGTACCAAACCATGGTTCTATGGCGGTAAGGTCTACCGTTGGGTTGTCGTTGTCTTCATTGGTGTAGGTTAATACCCCTGTTGGGTTGTCCAACGCCAAGGTGGTGTTGGTTTCTGCATTGTTTACCAAATCGGCTACTGTACCGCCTTCTTTAAGTACACCGGTTGTAGCATCTGCGGTAACAATAACATCTGTTGGTAAATCTGTCTCTGTTAAATTACGTACACGGACTTTACCGTTTACATCTAGTTTTTCAGTTGCGTTTCCAGAAAGTATTCCTATTGCAACATTACTATTGGAATTAACGTATAATGTATTCGTTGCGACTCCTTGATCAAAACCAAAGACACTTCTTCCGTTAGTAACATCATCCAGTACAAATCTACCATCAGATCCAATATTAAATTGCCACGATCCATCAGTTCTTGTAATTCCACCAGTTCGTGTCAAACGAACTACAGGAAAATCATCACCTTGTACACCTATGTCTAGAGGCACAGCAGGAGTTTCCGTACCAATCCCTACATTACCTAGTGTATAAATATCCTCTGTATTCTCAGTTGCCCCAGCATTGTTATCTGTGCCAAACCAAGGTTCTATGGCTGCTAGGTTTACAGTTGGGTTATCGTTATCCTCATTGGTATAGGTGAGCACACCGGTTGGGTTGTCCAACGCCAAGGTGGTGTTGGTTTGTGATGCTGCCGCCAAATCTGCAATACTCGTTTTGGTGATGTCTCCCGTGGCACCGTTTGTGGATAATACGTAGTTGGGATTGGTTTCATCGAAGTTGGCACCTACATATTTAGGTAATAATAATCCCCCAAACCTAACTCCTGTAGCTTGAAGCTTAAAAAATAACTCATCTCCAGCGGTTCCTTGGGAGGTATAAGATAACTCGGCATATCCTTGATGTCCACTATTTATAAAGCTAAGCAACCCTCCATCTGTATCTACTGCATTAGTTTGAGCCTTAATAGAAACTCCTGTATTAATTGAAGTTAAATTGTTAGACAGTCTTATTAATGTATTATTAACTGCTGCATCATTATCAGAAATAGTCAATGGTTCAATAGGTGTAGTAGTCCCAATCCCTACATTACCATTGTCCAAGGCTACAAACTCGGTGCCTACCGGCCTTGCCGTTACACCATCGCTTAATGTGCCCAGTTCTACAAGGCCCGCGCCGTCTACCCAAGCATCGGTGGTGATATCCGCAGAAGCGGCTATAACCGTGGATAGGTCTATCTGTGAGGTATTGCCCTCCTCGTCCCGGTAGTCCAGATTAATACCGTCCGCGTTCATCCCCAAGGTGGTAAGGCTCTCATTGCCCTGTACTATATTGTTGAGGTTGTCAATGACATCCTGTAGGTTTACGCCATTGTCCGGTGTACCGTCATTATCTATATCTACCGTGCCATCGGTTACCGCTACATTGCCCGCAAGGGCGGATACCGGTACCACATTGGCCGTACCGGCCTCATCGGTATAGGTAAGCGTACCATCGCCATTGTCTACCAGAGAAGTGAGGGTCTCCAATGCGGCAAGGTCGTCGGCATTGGTAAGGCGTTGCCATTTGGCACCGTCCCAATAGCAATAACCTGCTGCCAGGTCCGTGGCCATGGTATTGGTATTGAACACCAAAAGGCTAAGCTTGTTGCCATTGTTTATGGTAGTGGCGTCCGTTGCACTTTGAAGTTCCACTCTAGGGATAAGTATTCCCCGGTCCGTGGAAACCACATCCAACTGGGTAGATCCATCGGGCATTATGGTGCCGATCCCTACTTGTGCGTGCAATAGGCACGCCGTAAATAAAAATGCTATGCTAAAGATTAGTTTTTTCATCTTTTCCATTATTTTGGTGATTAAGTTTTAAGGAAGCCATGGCTAATTCTAATTGGGAAAGGCGGTCTTGCAATTCCTTGATCAGCGTATCTTTTTGTTGGTGTAATTTTTGTTGTTCAATGGTATGCAGATAGAGTTCCTCTACTTTTTCCAAGGTCTGTACGGATAGTGCCGTCATGTTAATGTTATAGCCGTTCTCTGTTTTTTGGAGTTGGCTTATACCGGTTACGCCGGGCAGATGTTTGTTAGTTTTGATAAACCGTTCTACCTGATCCAAGGATTTAAAGGTGTAGTCCTTGTTAAGGGTGCTTTCTCCTTCCAAATAGTTTTCAAACACATAATCCGGATAGACCTTGGTACCTGACTGTAAGTTGCCCGATGCTTTGATGTTGCCTGCTACTTCCAGTTTTTCTTTGGGGTCACCTACTCCTATACCTAACTGTCCCGTAACCGTTTTTAAACGCATGCTTTCATGAAAATTACCCGACGGATCCCTATATCCAAATGCGATACGGTCGTGCGCCCAATCGCCCGTGTATATGTTCATTTGACCATGGGACGTACCCAATCCAAATGCATTCACGCCATTATTCCAAAGGTGAATCTTATCCAAATTGCTCCAAGATGTGCCAGACCCTAATGATAAGGTTGCCGTAGCAAGGGGCTTTGTTTCCCCTATGGCCACGTTACCAAGTGTATAGATGTTTTCTGTGTTACTGGTTGCCCCTAAATTATCATCTGTACCAAACCAAGGTTCCGCAGCTGCGATAGACACCGGTGCATTATCCCCTTTTTCATTGGTGTATATCAACTCTCCCGTTGCATCGTTGAACGTTAGTGTGGTATTGGTCTCTTGGGCCTTTACCACTGTGCCGATGCTATCTATGAAATTCTGTAGCGTTACATTGTTATTGGGCATGCCGTCCCCGTTGATATCCACGGTTCCGTCTTGGATGAAAACATTTTCTGAAAGGGCTGTGATGGTCACCACATTTTGCGTTCCGGTCCCATCGGTATAGGTTACCGTACCATTGCCGTTATCTATAAGGTTGCTGATTACCCTATTTCCGGAATCTATGGCCAACTTTACCCATTTGCTACCATCATTAAAATAGTATCCGGGATCTAGATTCGAGGAATTTGTGGTGTTGTAGACAACCATCCCTTCTACATGGGCGGACAGGGGCGAAGCGTTATTAGTACCTGTGAGTGCCACACGCGGCAATAGCAAGCCTTTGTCCACTGCCGCTATTTCCAAGGCCGCATCCGGATTTGGGGTTGTAGTGCCTATCCCTATTTGGGCATGTGTAAGTCCATATCCCAATAAAAACAATGTATTGTAAACCAGTTTTTTCATTCTTTTGTACGCTATTCTTGTTATTCTTATTTATTTGTTTTCGTTATAGACCAACGTTTCCACAACAGACTCTAACCGTGAGAGTCGCCCCTGTAATTCCTGGATCATTTTATCTTTTGCCGAAATTTGTTTTTGCTGTGCTATGGTATGCAGATAGAGTTCCTCTACCTTTTCCAAGGTCTGTACGGACAGTGCCGTCATATTGATATTGTAACCGCTCTCGGTTTTTTCGAGTTCGCTTATGCAGGTAACCCCGGGCAGATGTTTATTGGTTTTGATAAACCGCTCTACCTGATCCAAGGATTTAAAAGTGTAGTCCTTGTTAAGGGTGCTTTCTCCTTCCAAATAGTTTTCAAACACATAGTCGGGGTAAGTGGCGGTACCCGATTGTAGATTTCCTGTTGCTTTTATGTTGCCGCTTACGTGTAATTTTTCGGTGGGAGTTGTGGTGCCTATCCCTAAACTGCCGCCAGTAACTGTGTTTAAACGCATTTTTTCTACAAAGGTTCCGTTAGATGCTCTATAACCAAAGGAGATATGATCAGAAGGTCCATCGTCCGTATACATTTCCAGTTGGTAACTACTAATCCCGAATCCATACCGTGGGAAAACATGGAGTTTATCTGTACTTACTGAAGCGCCTAACGATAATCTTGCAATAGGATTGGTATCGCCTATTCCCAACCTGCCATTACTTCTTAACCTCATCCTTTCCAAAAAGGATCCGTCAGCTTGTCTAAGTCCAAATGCTATGCGATCGCTCGCAGTATTAGGTGTATAGATTTGTAACTGGTAACTACCTATTCCTAGCCCATATGCACTTTGTCCGTTGGCGCTTCTAAAAAGATGAATCTTGTCTGTGTTTGCGTCACTGCCTAGCGATAACTTTGCAATGGGGTTTGTATCTCCTATTCCTACTTTACCAAGCGTATAGATATTTTCTGTGTTGCTGGTTGCTCCTGTATTATCGTCTGTGCCAAACCAGGGTTCTGCAGCTGCGATAGACATTGGTGCATTGTTTCCAACTTCGTTGGTGTATATTAACTCTCCAGTTGTATCGTTAAAACTTAGTGTGGTATTGGTTTCTGTTGGTAAGCTTTGAAGGTCTCCTTTAGAAACTAAGCTTACCCATTGGGTACCATCATTAAAGTAGTATCCGGGATCTAAAACCACGGAATTTGTTGTATTGTAAACGCACATCCCCGCCACATGTGCCGATAATGGCGCTGCATTGGTAGTGTTTATAAGTGCCACACGTGGTAATAGCAAGCCTTTGTCTACCGCTTCTATTTCCAAGGCCGCGTCGGGGTTTGGTGTTGTTGTACCTATCCCTGTTTGGGCATGCGCAAGTCCATATCCCAATAAAAACAATGTATTGTAAATCAGTTTTTTCATTTTCTTGTACTCTATTCTTATTTATAAGAGTTTGTTATCGGATCAATGTTTCCACTACGGATTCTAACCGTGCTAGGCGACCCTGTAACTCCTTGATCATTTTATCTTTTTCCGAAATTTGTTTTTGCTGTGCTATGGTATGGAGATAGAGTTCTTCAATTTTTTCTAGCTGAAGCTCCGAGGCCCTGTTTAGTACAATACCGCCTTTTTTGGCCACTTCCGAAGCCGAAGGGATACCGGGTAAATGCTTATGGACCTTGGTAAAGGCCTCTATTTCCTTTAGTGATAGCATTTTGTAATTGGGGTTACTATTGGATACCCCATTGTAGAAAGACTCAAAAACGTAGTCTGGGGTAATGGTCCCAGTGGCCAATATATTACCGTCTACGTGTAATTTTTCGGTGGGAGTTTCTATACCTATACCTATGTTTCCTGTACTTATTACTGCTGGGAGACCCAACTCCGGGCCATCCAGTCCGTTTCCATAGATAAGATTCCCAATATTAAGGCTATTGTTGACCGTTGTAGACGAGAAATTGGCTTTTTCACCTATTATTATATTACCCGAACCCGTGGCAAATGTCCCCGTACCAGCGCCAAGAAATACATTTCTATTTCCTGCACGTAAACCTGCGGAATGTCCTACCAAAACATTATTATCAGAACCTGTGATCACTTGACCCGCTCCGTAACCCAAAAATGTATTTTCCTCTCCTGATGTATTTAACGATCCGGCGGAAGTACCTACATAAGTATTTTGATCGCCAATGGTAGCTTGAAATCCGGATTGGGCCCCTAAGAACACATTTGAGTTTCCTGAAGTAACATCTTGGCCCGCTTGTGCTCCCATAAAGACATTGGCGGCTCCCGAGGTTAATGATGACCCAACGTTTT
The DNA here is from genome assembly GCF_046557915.1 of Spongiimicrobium sp. 3-5. Classification (NCBI taxonomy): domain Bacteria; kingdom Pseudomonadati; phylum Bacteroidota; class Flavobacteriia; order Flavobacteriales; family Flavobacteriaceae; genus Spongiimicrobium; species Spongiimicrobium sp. 3-5. The sequence goes on along the minus strand of NZ_JBHEBG010000001.1, from coordinate 1,256,015 downwards.
CGCCTATTAAATAGTTACGCGTCCCCGCACCGGCCGATGTACCGTTACTTCCGGGGCCTGCATCTTTGGTGATATGACTATCCCCTATTTGCCTCAAATCTGGGCTAATAGTGGTCTGTGTGCCATTTTCACTTGTATATTGGTAATTATTTGGGTCTGCCTGCGCCGTAAAGGTGGTTACGGTCTCAGCAGTACCGCTGGCAAGACGTACCCATTGGCCACCATCATTATAATAGTAGCCTGGTGTAACATCTGCCACTGTGGCGGTATTGTATACCGCCATGCCCGCAACATGGGCACTCAAAGGGGCAGTATTAACCGTAGCTGTAAGCGCTACGCGAGGCAATAATAAGCCTTTATCGGCCGCTGCCACCTCCAAAGCGGCATCCGGATCTGGAGTAACTGTTCCTACCCCTGTTTGTGCATATGTGGCCATCCCCAACATTAGTATGACCGATGTAATCAAAACCTTTTTCATTACGCTTCTTTTGGTTATCATAATTTTTAGTGTACCTGTATCCTCCTGCTCGGGTAGAACAAGCTTGTATACTAAAAGCCATGTCCGTAAATACTGTTACTCTTTTAACACTGTGTTTAGAAGAGCCTCTATATTTGCCATTCTGGTCTTTAATTCATTGTTTTCCGAGTGGAGATCTTCATTATTGCGTTCTTTCGCAATAGTGTATAGGTAGTTTTCTTCTACCCTTTCCAAGGTCTCCATGGAAAAGTCGGTTCTGTTCGTGGTGTAACCAGTAGCAATTATTTGGAGTTCGTCAATGCCGGTTACACTAGGTAAGTAGTTGTAGGTGCTTATAAACTGGCCTACATCCAAGGACCTTTGGGTATAGTCCCTATTGATTATTTTTTTCCTTACTACGTTGTGTTCAAAAACGTAAGAAGGGGTTACAACTTCCATCCCTGTTCTGGTGAAGCCTATATGGGCCGTTGCGATCAAAAATGTTGTTGTACTTATGCTTTGCATGGGTATTTTATTAGGGTCTATTGAAGAGTGATCTTTACGACCGTACAACTTCTAAGCTGCCGTGGGTTCCAAAAACCACTCTTTAATAGGTACTTACTTATTTTCTCACCAGTCTTTCAAGTTCTGCCAAGCGTGTTTTAAGCATTTGTATATCTTCCTTTTGCTCCTTGATCAGTTTTTGTTGTTCAATGGTATGCAAGTAGAGTTCCTCTATTTTTTCAAGACTTTGGATAGATAGTTCGGTAATATTGAAGGAGTAATCACCATCCTCTGTTCTTGGCAAATCCTTAATGGAGGTTACTCCCGGTAAATGTTTATTGGCCCTGATAAAGGTTTCTACCTCATCCAAGCTTTTAAATTTGTAATCATCTTTTATCGTGGAAAAGCCATCCAAATAATCCTCAAACACATAATCCGCATATGAACTACCGGCTGTACGTATAGTTCCGTCCACTGCCAATCGTTCTGCTGCAGGTGTCCCGTACATGGTTGCACGACCAATTGCCACTTTACCCATGGTGTATATGTCTTCGGTATTAAGGGTAGCACCTGCATCATCATCCATACCGAACCATGGTTCGTTTACAGCGGCTATATCTGCTAAAGGCAAGGTTACCGTGTTACTATCACTATCTGTAAGGATAAGGTTGGTTCCATCTTCGGTAAGGCTTGTATTTGTGGTATTGGTGTCCGCCGCTGTGCCCGCAAGATCGGCCAATGCCAGGGTCACCGTATTGCCGTCGCTGTCGGTAAGGATCAAATCCGTGCCGTCCTCCGTCAGG